>CAIWCC010000247.1 GCA_903911085.1 uncultured Bacteroidales bacterium
ATCTAATTATTAATTATTAATTATTAAAGCTATCCGTAAATAACTTTTCCGTTTTCGTCTTTAAACTCATCGAAACTTTTATTGTACTGTTCCATAACCCTATAGCTCATTGCCATACTCGAGAAACCACCATCGTGCATTAAGTTCTGCATAGTTACTTTGCGTGTCAAATCGCTGAACATTACTACACAATAATCGGCACAATCGGCTGCAGTAGCATTTCCAAGTGGCGACATGCGTTCTGAGTAATCTAATAAACCGTCCATGTTTTTCACACCGCTACCTGCTGTTGTTGGCGTTGGCGATTGAGAAATGGTATTTACACGTACATTGTGCTCGCGTCCATAAATATAACCAAAACTTCGAGCTATTGATTCCAAAATTGATTTAGCATCTGCCATATCGTTGTAACCAAAAACTGTTCGTTGAGCTGCCATGTAAGAGAGCGCAATAACAGAACCATAGTCGTTTATAGCATTCATTTTTTTAGCCACTTGAAGCATTTTGTGAAACGAAACTGCAGATATATCAAGTGTAGTAGACAACATATCGTAATCTAAATCATCGTAAGTGCGTTTTTTGCGAACGTTAGGCGACATACCGATTGAATGCAAAACAAAATCAATTTTACCACCCAACGCTTCCATCGATTGTTCAAAAACTTGCTTTAAATCTTCGACGCTTGTTGCATCAGCTGGAATTAATTTTGCATTAAGTTTCTTTGCCAATTCGTCAGTTGTTCCCATACGAACAGCCAATGGAGTGTTCGACAAAGTGATGATAGCACCTTCTTCTACAACACGTTCTGCCACTTTCCAAGCTATGGACATATCGTTCAATGCTCCAAAAACAATACCTCGTTTACCTTTTAATAAATCGTTACCCATATAAATTTATATTATTTATTGCTCCTCTATAAAACCGTTCAATGAGTTAAATGTTCATATAGTAGGATGAATTTCGGCACAAAGATACACAAAATGTGCAATAAATAAAAATTTATTGGTCTACCAATAAATGCAATTACGCAAACATCCTAAATATCAAACACTTATAATTTTGACATTTATGAAAGTTTGAATGGCTTTATGATTATACAACAGTTTTTTGAAGCCGAAAATCAAATATTGATTTCTAAATTCTCGGTAGTTAGAGTGAGGAAGGAAAATTTTTAGAATAAAGAAAACATTAATAATGACTCAATGTGTTATTTCTTTTTTTTGAGGTGCTATTGTATTTTTTTGTGAACCTTTGTGTTGATTTTTTGTGTTTCCTTGTGATATAGCTAAAATAAACAACATTTATAACCTACACTTTGAATTTGGTAAAGTATTGATAAACTACGTCTTGTCTTTGCTCATGGTTCTTTGTTCTAATGTCTTTTAATATATTACACAAAATTAGCCACGCTGACCGTTGGTTCACAAAAGATTCCACTAAATACATTAAGTTTAAAGGTTGGAAGAAACAGAAAATGAATAATCTAATATCATTCTAAGCAGAATAATACGATGATTAATTGAATTAAAAGCACCTCAAAAAAAAGGAATAACCCTACAATGGTTTTAATGTCCATCTACTTTTTTCGAGCTTAAGCACAAGGGGTTTATCTATAAATAAAGAAGTCAACATTTTTTTATCTTCATTGTTCAGAAATTCCAAGCTATTATTTTTAGCAATAATTTCCTGTTTGTCAGCCGAAAAACTCAATGACACAAAACTATTTTGCATAATATTTTGAACTCTAATTCTATCAATTGAAGTTTTAGAGAATGCATCTTCATTCATCCATTGTATCGATTTTGGCATAGTAAATTGCAGTGAAATAGGTTGCCAAGCTGTATCGTAAAATTCTATTATCGATTGACATATAGGACCACAAACAGTACGAATAAGTCCTATAACTTGTTGGTTGGCATCCAATTGCAGTAAAGCCATATCGAAAGTTGAACTTGCGGTATTTTTTACAATAATGCGTTGATTGATGGTATCATATTTCTGCAAATAAGCCTTATTTCCAAATACATTAACAATGCTATCCCCAAGTTTGGCTTTGTGATATTCCAACAATTCGTGCCGGTTTTGTTTACTCAAAGTGGGATTAAGTGCGTCAGGTATTTTCACGTAATAATTTCCAATATTTTGTGCCGACACATTCATTATCATTAGAGATATAATAATAAATAATAGACAGTTACTCTTCGTCTGGTTGAGGTTCTTCATTTGTTTTCTTTTTTCCTATACCGTTAATTAATCGCCAATAATATTTAAACAAGTCATCAACACTTGTAAACTCTTCTTTGTACAAAAAACCAAACCCTTGAGTAGAATTGGCTGTTCCCAAATAATATCTATCCACCGAATGACTATAACCCTTTAACCTGAATTTGCCCGATTCGGATAGTAAATACTGAACATCAACGTCACCGATAAATTTATTTGTGGTGGTATTTGAATTTTGATTGTCATTTCTCACACCGATATTTCCATTCAAAATCCAGCGATTATTAGGTTGATAAAGTATTTGAGCTTGAATGTCGCTACTCAATTGGTCGGTCTGACGATAATCTACTCCAAAGTTAAAATTATTACTTTTAAACATCTTCGAAAGCATAGAATTAAATTGGGCACTAGCAGTTGAAACAGCAAAAGAGTAAATTTCATTGTTTAAGATATTGGAGGTTGCAGCACGTTCTGGCGCAAAGAACTTATTGAACATTAACAAATAAACTATTTGTCGGTTCATCATTTCCTCTGTGTTGACAATATTTTTAACTTGTTGTTTTACACTCTCATCGCTTTGTGGCAAATCAATATCGAAATTAATTGTTGGACGCATTAAGTTATCGCTCAGTTTTAGCACACAATTTACTGGAACGCTTGTACGAGTCATCAATTTAAGTTGTTCCTCGGTCATTAAATCGCGCAATGAGGCGGTAAGAGGGTACAATGCTTGAAGGCTAACCTGAGCATTGAAAGGGTTTCCAGTCCAAGCAATTTGTCCTCCACGATTAATTTTAAATTCTTTACGAATCACATTTTGAAGTGTAAATAAGTAATAACCATTGTCGATAACATAAGTTCCAAATAGCTTAATATCTGAAAATGAATCAAATTCTACACGCAAGTTACCATTGCCTTTACCTGTAATTATATCTCCACCTTTGGGGTCAACAATTAGTTCCATTTCGGCATTAGGGTTGACATCCAATTGAAGATTCACTTTAACGTTAAATTTACTTGGCGAAGTATTAGTGTTGGTTGTAGTTTCTGCTGTTTTAACTCTTTTATTTACAAAGTTTATAAAGCTATTGTCCGAAGCTTTAGATGCCCCACCCATTTGAATAAAACACTTAGTTTGTGGCTGTGAAGTAGCATTTACCACAATGTTGGCCTCGTTGGTATCACCAAAAATATGAACATTACCATTGGCATAAGCTTTACCAAAAAAGTAATCATTATCAATGGCAGTAGTGTTCAATGCCAACATATTTTTGCCAGAAATTCTCACATCATAAATTATTTTTTTAAATGTTCCATCATGAGTCATTATACCATTAACTATTCCTTGATTACGCTCTTGGTCATACATTTTAATGTTTTTAAACGTCACAGTTTTACGAGTAAGTTTCACCGTATCACTAAAAAAATAAGTAGTTCTAAGCATCTTAACTGATGCTTGACCATTATTTATAAATGCATTTCCTTCAAAACCAAGTTTAGTTGAAGGGCCAAACATCCTAATTTTACCTGTTCCCAAGCCTTTTACATTTTGTACTACACTTTCGAAAAATGGATCCAAAAATTCGATACTTAAATTATGAGCATCAAAAACAAAATCTAGTGAATCATTTTTGGGTACATATACACCACTTGCATTGGTAAGGATTTCAGCCTTGTCATTTACAAAAACGCCAGAAATTCGCATTTGTTGGTTGATTTTATCCCAGGTTGAAATTAGATTTGCATCTCCCATCAACTTATGATTTAGCTTCACATCCTTTACAAAAACTTTTGCTTCAAAAACAGGCTGTGTAAGCAAACTCAAAACAGTTGCTTTACCAGTTGCCTCTCCACCAATAGTCAATCCCTTCAGCTTTAACATATCGCTAAAAATAAATTCAAGATTCACCCCTTTTACATCTACTGCAATGGCATCTTTTTGACTTTTTGAAGCTCTTCCGTTTATACTTATATATTGTTTATTGTTATTGTCAAACCGAAAATTATTGATTACGATTGTACTATCAGTATTAAAATCTATTTTGCTAGCATGTACATTCCAAATTGAATCTGAAATAATTACTTGAGTTGGCAAAACGGTAAGTTGTGCAGCAGTTTTATTATTTTCAGTTCTAAATTTTGTAACAGCCAAAATTTCCCCTGCATTAGTTATTTGTTGAGAATTTTGCCATCCTAATTGTGTATTCACCGAATCGCTTGCTGCTGAAGCTAACAAAAACAATTTTATTGGACCATCTTTCCCATCCAATTGAGCTCTAGTTGTGAGTTTGAGCTGATTTTTGGAATTCTCAATTCGTAGCGAAATATTTTCTAGCTTTTGTTTGTTTGCTTTAAATAATGGAACATTACCTACAAAATTAATCTGATTGGTATTTTCATCAATCCTTCCCTTAATCGTTGTAACTCCATCAATAAAATAAGGCAAAGCAAAAACCTCAAAAACCTGATTAATATTGGATAATCTTAAATCTAAGTCAACTTGATTTGAGTATTTTTCATCACTCGTTGAAGCATTTAATGACAAAGCTGGCAAATAATGATGTATGATTTTGTTTATAGTTTTTCCAATAGTACTATACTTAAAATTGCCACTCAATGTTCCATTTACAAAATCGGATGCTATGCTAAAATTCGTAGATTTATTTTGAATTTGCGACACAAATTTAATTTCGGACACATTTAAAGTTTTGTTCAAATTGGTAAAAGTGATACTGTCGAAACGAACAAAGCCATTAATATTATCTAAAGAATTTCCGACCAAATTTGTTTTCCCATTAAACGAAAGTATTGCGCCAGGGTATTTATCGGTCAATTTTAAAGCATTTGGATTTACATTAAGAACCTTTAAATCGAAATTGTAAACTGGTAGCTTTTGAGTTAAATCAATCACTCCATTAAAATGTGCATTAATATTATCGTCCTTTACATCTACTTTTCCATCAAAGCCAGAACCATCATAATCACCAGATAATTGTAAATCTTTATAAATATAATCGTTAAATTTAAATTCGGACACTTTTGCCGTAATTTTACCTTGAAAACTTGCCATAGATTTTTTGGTACCAACCGTTTTAATATCAAAAACCACATTTCCCAATTGCTTATTATTAAGCATTTTACCCAATTGGAAATTATTTGATTTTACAGTTCCATTAAATGCCAAATCCTTCAAATCATTTTCAAATTTAAGTAGTATGTCGGTTGTAATACTTCCAACGTTTGTGTTTAAATTGCCATAAACAACTAAATTACTCAAGAATCCAGTTAGATTTCCTTTGTATTTTATTTGTCCCAACTGATTTAATTCACGAGGTAAAAGGAACGGTTTTTTGGAAACATCTGAAACAAAGTCTTGTAAATCATTCTTTTCAACCTGCAAATCGTTTATTTTGCCATAAATAAAGGCTTCATTCAAATTTGGAAGTCCGTTAATATCCAAATCTGCCTTTAACAAAAATGACTTTCCATATTTAATTTCAATTTTCTGAAACTTCAAACTAGACAACCTACCAGATATTTTGCCATTAAAAGTTGCTTGTCCCTTGAAGTTTTTTAACTCTGGCACCAATTGATTTAAATCAGAGAATTTGATAAAGGAATGATTTATAGGTATATTGACATGTACATATTCCAACATTTTTTCTAAACTAGATATGCTGTCATACTTCAAAACTAAATTTTCAAGATTCAATTCGGAATTCGGAAGCTTTATGTTGAACGTAGGCAATTGTAATTTAGTGAGTGAAGCCCTAATTTGGGTAGAAAAATCAGTCAAAACAAATCCTGATTTTTCAATAGCATTCAATTTCAATAAATCAAGACTAAGTGAGTCTTTGTTAAAGATATTGATTGCAATTTCTGTATTTATATTGTGGAATTTTAGCTTGTTTGCATTCAAAACATTGATTGGCAGCTGTTTTAAATGTTTCAAATTCGTAAAACTAAAACTTGAATTTATAAGTTTGAACTTTTCAATTCGATATTCTACATTTGTAGTGTCATTAGTTTTTGGTTTTTGGAATGCCTTAATAATAAAATCGATATTGGTATGTCCAGCAGTATCTATTACCAAATTTCCATTAAAATGGTCTATTTCAACCGATGTAAAAAGAATTTTGCCATGAAAAAAATTCCAAAAATCAAAATTCGCATTTACCTTATCGGCAAATAATAATGTGTCTTTTTTTAAATCTTCAACATATAAACCATTTAATACTACAGAATTAAAAAATGTATAGTCGATTTTTTGAACACTTACTTTTGTATGAAGTTTATCTGAAAGCTCTGATGCTACAATTTGAACAATAAAATTTTGTATCTTGCTGAATCTAAGCAAAATAAAAATAAGCGAGAAAAATAATATTATTCCCGCAATACTAAAACCGAATATTTTAAGAGTTTTTTTTATACCTTTGGAGTTTATTTGACAAAAGTAAATAATAAATTTGTGATTATCGCACGTAGTAAGCGATAAGAACACATTTTTTATAACAAATATAGTGCAAAAAAACTATATTTTTTTAATAAACCACGATATTTTGTATGAATTCCACAATAATTTTAGGTATTGAATCATCTTGCGATGACACATCAGCTTCAGTAATTAAAGATGGCGTAATGCTATCAAATGTAATTGCGAGCCAAGCTGTACATGCAAGTTTTGGTGGAGTAGTGCCTGAACTTGCGTCGCGAGCACACCAGTTGAACATTATACCTGTGGTAAACGAGGCATTGAAACGGGCTGGAATTAACAAAAAAGAACTTAGTGCAGTGGCATTTACTCGAGGGCCTGGTTTGCTTGGGTCATTATTGGTCGGCACCTCGTTTGCAAAAGGATTCACCGAAGCATTGAACATTCCATTAATCGATGTTAATCACTTGCAAGGACACGTTTTAGCACATTTTATCAGCGAGGGGAAAAACGATGAACGACAACCCAAATTCCCATTTCTTTGCTTGTTAGTTTCTGGTGGAAATTCTCAAATTGTACTAGTAAAATCGTATGATAACATGGAAGTGATAGGTCAAACTATCGACGATGCTGCTGGTGAAGCATTTGATAAATGTGCTAAAGTTATGGGGCTTCCTTATCCTGGTGGACCGCATGTAGACAGATTGGCAAAACTTGGTAATGCGCAGGCTTTTCAGCTCAATAAGCCACAAATAGCTGGTTACAATTACAGTTTCAGCGGGCTAAAGACCTCTTTTTTATACTTATTGCGCGATAAAATAAAAGAAAATCCTAACTTTGTATCCGAGAACATAAACGACCTTTGCGCGTCACTCCAATACACTGTGATTGAAATACTGATGAACAAAGTCAGAAAAGCAGCTAAAGATTTAAATATCAATCAAGTGGCGGTGGCTGGAGGTGTTTCGGCAAATTCAGGATTGCGTGAATCGTTTATAAGTCATGGGCAAAAACACGGTTGGGAAATATATATTCCACCATTTGCTTTTACTACTGATAATGCAGCTATGATAGCTATTACTGGTTATTTCAAATACTTGCAGAATGATTTTTGCAGAATGGATGAGGTTCCATTTTCACGCGTCAACAATAAATTTTAATTTCTACACACAAAAACATAAAGCACTATTAATCAACAAGAATTAATCCAACAATCGCTTATGAAACTAAAATTGCCCCAATTACCCGAAAAATTAGTTCCTTTTAAAGGAGTAATAATATTTGCAATAATTCTGATGTTGTCGAATTATATCTGGAAATTCAGTATTACAGGCGATGAAGAAAGTACCATTATAACACTATTTGGTTGGGACATATCAGCTCCATTTACTTGGATGGCTCATCATGTGTCGACATTAGCAACCTCAATATTATTATTTTTAGGTTTTAACGTTACTGTAGACCAATACAACGTTTTACATCACGCAAATGGAAATTCGGTTCAGATTATTTGGGCGTGTACTGGAATAAAACAGATGTACATTTGCTTTTGTATACTTGCTTTTGCACGTGGCGATTGGCGCAAAAAGTTGTGGTATGTTCCACTTGGCATATTAGCAGTTTACTTGTTTAATGTGTTCAGAATAGTTTTTATTATTGGTTGTGTGGAACAACATCCTGAATGGTTTCACTTTTTACACATGTATGCTTTCAAGTATATGTTCTACGGCGTAATATTCTTAATGTGGGTTTATTGGGAAGAAAAAATTGTTGGTAAAACTGTGGCTTAATCCACATGTTTTACGGACGTACAATCCTATAAAAGAGCAGATTATATACTTATGTAGGATTAAACTAATTGATAACTACAATTAAATTTCAAATTTCACTTCTTTGAAATAAAAACTTCTATATTCTCCGTTTGAAGTTTCCAATTCCAACTTACCATCGGGATGAATATCAAATATTTGAGCTTGAAATTTGTTGTTGTTTTCACTAAATGTATGATAATCATTTTTCCAAAATAATATTTTGAAGTATTCTGTTCGGATGTATTCAACGTCCAAATTTGAAAATAAATGCATTATATTTTCGCAAATACTTTCTTTTAATTCATCAATAGCAGTTTCTCTTCCCAGAATTTGTTTTATTGAAACTGGATTTGGAGCATCACTTTCAAAAACCATTTGATTGACATTCAAGCCAATGCCTACAACAGCGAAGTTTATTTTTGCTCCTTGTAATGAATTTTCAATCAATATTCCAGCCAATTTTTTATTTTTCCAATAAATATCGTTTGGCCATTTTACCGTAATGTCGTCGAGATAATTATCTAAACATTTTTTTATAGCAATACTAACCAACTGTGATATAATAAATTGCTCTTCTGGTTTAATATTGCGAGGGAAAAGTAGAATGCTAAATAATAAGTTTTGACCCTGCATTGACTCCCAATAATTGCCAATCTGACCTTTGCCAGCAGTTTGGAAATCGGTTTGTAATACAAATCCTTCTGGCAATTTGTTTTCACCAAGCATTTGCCAAAGTAATGCATTTGTAGAAGTTGTTTCTTTTATAAAATGATATTTAATCATGGTTTGATTTTAATTTTACCACTGATAATCAATTATTATTCAGCAGAAACAGACAACAAAAATTCCTCAATTTTTTTTACAACAGTTTTAGAACTTCCATTTGGATTATTGACTATAATTGCAAAAACATAAGTTCTATAATTGGCATAAATATAACCTGCATAGCTCTTAACGCGCGAAATTGTACCACTTTTAGCATGTACTTTTCCTTGCAAATTTGTGTTAATTAAGAGTGTCGATAAAGTACCACTTTCACCAGATATCGGGAGTGAGTTGTAAAATATATTTTTGTTTGTACTTTTAGTTTTCATGTATGTGAGTAAATCAACAAAGAACTGTGCCGAAACTGCATTTGACGGTGACAAGCCAGATCCATCACACATAAACAATTGATCGACAGGCAATCCTTTTGATTTCCAAAATGATTTTATCACTTGAATTGCACCTGAAGTTGTGCCAATAAGATTGTTTTTCAACGATAAATATCTAAAAACATGTTCAGCATAGTGATTATTACTATGGTTATTTATTTCTGTTATTATGTCGCTCAATGGAGGTGAATTATGTACATAGATTTCGGTATGCAAAGTTGCAGGCACATATTTATCTGTTGGCAATTGACTAATTATCAATCCATTTGCAATCAATCTATCATGAAAGTGTTTCGCCAATAATAATCCTGGATTTGGTATATCACCTTTAATAATAAATTCGTCCTTGTTAGCAGGTATTTCACCCAATATATACCTAGAATTTGAATGTGGAGCCCCATAAAAATAGGCACTATCCGATTTTATTGCAGTACTTGTCAAACGATTATCAAAATTTAATCCTGAAATTTCGGGAACAATACGTAATATTTGGGGTGTGGTGCCAATCACTCCAGAACGTAAAACTAATTTAAAAGTATTATCCATATACGAAATGCCATAAGCACCTGATGCATAATAATTTCCAATATCTTCCCAACTCCATCTTGGGTTAACACCTTCATCGTCGAAGTAACTTGCATCTGCTACAATTCTTCCATTTATTCTGTTAATTCCTGCTTTTTTAACTGCCGCAACCCATTTATTTAGAAAATCAATATCGCCCATTTTCGTAGAACCAAGTGTGGGATCGCCTCCTCCACGAATAAATAGATTTCCATTAAAGGTTCCATCTGCACTAATTAATCCATCTATCTCAATTTTTGTTTCAAAACTAAAATCAGTACCTAAAAGCTCTAAAGCTGTTGCAGTGGTTACAATTTTCATTGTAGAAGCAGGAGTGAAACTATTTTTTGGATTGAATTGAGTAAGTATTTGATTGGTTTCTATGTCTTTAACCAATAAACTTATATTTGCATTTTCGAGCAATGGATTATTGATAAAACCTTCAACTGGCGTTTTCGCTGCTAGTTGAAGCATTGCCAAAAGAAAAAATAGAATAAGATTATGCTTCTTCATTGTTTGAAACTTGTTATAGGATGGTTATCTGAAAAGATGTTTGATTTTTTAAGCTTAATGGTTCATTTTGAGTATACTTTTCATGTAAAGTAACCATAATTCATTGGATACTTCAGCGATAAACCGTCAATTTTACATGATACCAAAAAATGAAAACAGCTTTCTTTTTCTTGTAGGTGATAATGTGCTTTTGGGTTTTACAGATTGATTAGCATAATCCAAAAATGTATCAAATTGCCCTTTGAGTTTGAGACTATCGGAAGTTACAAAATCGCAAACAATTGTATAATGACCATCCAAATAACGCTTTACGGTAAACGAACCACTTGAAATAAGCTTCATTTTCGACTTGGTTGTGTTTTCTTCAATATAATAAATATATGCCCCAATAGGATAAACTTCGCTGTCAATTGTATCATTTTTTCCAGCATATACCGAAAAAGGTACGGCATTTTCGTCATTACTAATAATATATTTTCCAGTTTTTAGAATAGTATCTGAAGGAGAAACAAATACATCTTCTAAAAACAAATACTGACCAATTCCAGCCAATTTTAATTCATTATTAACACTAGTTAATTGTAAGGAGTCTGAAAAAAGCGACAACGATATTGTGTTGTTAAGTACTCCAAATTGCGCATAATATGGACCATAAAACTCCTGATAACCCCATGTGTATTGTGGATTCGTGTTATATGTATATGGTGGAATTGGATCACCTCCATTGCACGATGTTAAGATACTCAATGTTGCGATAATAACAATTAAACAATTTTTCATTTTCAAATTTATAAGTAAGACATGTATCTAAACTAATAAAACTTTCTAAAACCGATGTTATTGCTTTTTTTGATAAAAACAAATTTAATTCTTTTTGTTTCAAAAAAAAAGAATCGTATTTTTTTAGTTTTGATTTTTTATGTATCTAACAGGATAATAAGCCGCCACAAATCCCATAATAAGTACAGTGATAAGCACTAAAAAGCTGTCGGATAAGTTTGTAACAACAGGATAAGCATCAACTACATATCCTGTTCCAAGCTTTAAAAAACCAAAATGCTCTTGGATTAAACATATTGCAGTACCAATACCAATGCCAACAACAGCTCCAACTCCTGAAATCATCCAACCTTCAAATAAAAATATACGTTTAATCAACGAATTATTTGCTCCAAGACTCCGAAGTGTTTCAATATCAGCCTTTTTGTCAATAATCAACATCGACAATGAACCAATAATATTAAAGCTAGCAATCAGCAAAATAAAGCAAAGAATAAGGTATGTTATCCATTTTTCGATTAACATAATTTTAAAAAAACTTTCTTGTTGTTCATAGCGGTTTTTCACAACGTAATCAGCACCAAGCATCTTTTTTATTTGCTTTTGAAACAACACTTTATCAACACTTGATGCAATTTTCAATTCAACCGAAGTTACTTTCGAATTGTCATATTCAAACAAATCACGCGCTAACTGAATAGAAACCAGCACGTAATGATCGTCGTATTGCAATTGTTGCACAGCAAAAAATCCTGAAACAAAGGCGCCAACTTGATTGAAACTATTTTCGGGTCTTAATAAATTAATTTTCGATGACCGTTTGGGTGCATAAATCATTAATGGATCAATAAAATTGGTACCTAAGCCCAATATCCCAGCTATGCCCACACCTGGCACAGCTCGTTGAAATGCTCCATCGAAAAGAATAAATTTTCCATCGTACATAATGCTGTCAATGCGCGTCATTTTCCCGAAATCCTCACTTACACCTTTAATTGTAGCTGGCATTTGCTTTTCTTTAAAACGCAATAATGCATTTTCTTCAACTACTTCAGTAAAATATGCAACCGATTTTAGTTTTCTAATTTTAGAAAATTGTTCTGAATTCACATCAAAACTTTTACCTTGTACCAATGAAATTTTCAAGTCGGGGTCGAATGCTGAAAACATGTTGGCAATTAACGATTCAAAACCATTAAAAACAGACAGAACACAAACCAAAGCCATAGTTCCAATAGCTACACCTGTTGCCGAAATACCAGAAATAATATTAATGGCATTGTGCGACTTTTTGGAAAAAAGATAACGGCGGGCTATCCTAAATGAAAAGGATAGTCCACGTAATTTGCGATTCATACTTTGTTTTTCGAGCATTGTAAGTAGTTGATATTAATCTAATTCTATCACTTCACCTTCTTTTAAAGGAGACGGAGGATCACTCTTTAATAAATTGTCTATGTTTTCCAAATAATCCAACGAATCGTCGACATGAAAATACAATGCTGGAACAATTCTCAATTGATTACGAACTCGCTTGCCTAAATCAAAACGTATTGACTTTGCATCTGCGTTTACTTTTTCTAATACATCTGCTACTTTATCGCTTGGAAAAATACTTAAATGGGTATGTGCTATTCCTAAATCGGGACTGATACGAACAGCTGTTACAGTAATTAATGTTCCGTGAATTTCACGTGCATACAACAAAAAGATTTCACCTAATTCTTTTTGCAACATCCTCGATATTTTTTGTTGTCTAGTTGTTTCCATGTTTATTGTTTTTATAATTTAATTTTATTAATTAATTCAGCAGCATCAAGTTCGATTTTGGAAAACGCAAACCATTTTTTACCCAAATCTTTGAGCGAAGCGCCAATATGATAAACCGTTTGATTGTCGATTATCAAAAATCGATCATGCGATTTTGTGAACAATTTAATTTCAATTGGTTCATATTGAGCGTTGTATTTCTCTGAATCCAAATGAAGCTGTTGTGATATTTTGGCAG
>CAIWCC010000248.1 GCA_903911085.1 uncultured Bacteroidales bacterium
ACATTGATAAATCATTCGTGGGACATTTATAGTTGTGATTTGCTTTCAAAAATTGTATCTTTGACATTGATAAACAACAGGGTCAAGTATATTTGTAACCAATTTTTGGTTGTGATTTGCTTTCAAAAATTGTATCTTTGACATTGATAAACAACTTACGCCCTTAATACCCCAGCTCCACCACAGTTGTGATTTGCTTTCAAAAATTGTATCTTTGACATTGATAAACAACTTTCATTGTGCGCCTCCTTCCATTAAATTGTTGTGATTTGCTTTCAAAAATTGTATCTTTGACATTGATAAACAACACGATCAGCACCAACCGAAGGACGATTTTGGTTGTGATTTGCTTTCAAAAATTGTATCTTTGACATTGATAAACAAAGTTTGCAGAACTTCACCGCGAAGTACTGCAGTTGTGATTTGCTTTCAAAAATTGTATCTTTGACCTTGATAAACAACATTTATAAGAAATAATGCATCTGAAAAATAGTTGTGATTTGCTTTCAAAAATTGTATCTTTGACATTGATAAACAACAAATTGAAGCAAGGCTTCATACATTGAAAGTTGTGATTTGCTTTCAAAAATTGTATCTTTGACATTGATAAACAACTGATTGTTTGTAATTGTATCAATGTCAATGAGTTGAAGCGAAAAATTCAAATTAAAAAATCGTTGTTTATCAAATTGGAAACCCGCTCATTGAGCGGGTTTTTTGTTTCTAGTATTAATATAATATTGCAATTTAAAATAATTCCAGTTGTTGGCAAGGAGCGTTGGCAGATTTTATTTTACGTCCTTGAAAAAGTTCCATTTGTCCAAATTGTTTGTCGGTAATACACAAAACTCCCACTTGTCCAAACTCAGGTAAGGCGTTTTTGACTCGTTTGATATGCACATCGGCATTTTCGCGGCTGGGGCAGTGGCGCAAGTAGATAGAGAACTGAAACATGGTAAAACCATCGTTTACCAGTCTCTTGCGAAAATCGGTATATGCCTTCTTCTCCTTTTTGGTTTCGGTTGGCAGGTCGAACAATACCAATACCCACATAATTCTATATTCGCTAAAACGTTGCATTTTTTTTTATTTAATAGACAACTTTTCCAAAGTTGAAAGAAACTTTTAAAAAGTAGTCAATTAAATTTTTTGGAAAATTAGTCAATAAAACTTGGATATGTTATTTTGCGCAATTCACCTGCATAACATTTGGCAAGTGAAGCGGTGGTTTGACCCACAGCAATCATTAGCGGACTCCGTTGATTGTTGATGAAAACGTCCAATACTGGTATGCCTAATAATTTGGCTTTTATGGTTTTAGATAGTTCGGAAATGTCATCGCCACTGGCAATAATTTCTAATACCAGTTTATCTACAAACGGTCGGTAAGGTTCCATTATATCGTCGGCCAAACAATATGCATTGTATTTGTTGTGATGATGTATGCCAAATGTGGGTAATAATCCACTTCCTACAAGCGACCGAGCCACCACTGCGCGTAATATTGCATAACCGTAATTGAGCAAATTGTTGGGCGCTATTCCTTCACGTCCCCTTGTAAAATTATCAATGTTAGGAAACATATTTTTCCAATAATAAGCTGCAGCTCTGGCTTCCATATTATCGCTGTCGCCGCTTCTTACTTCGCCTACCCAAGCCAACATGTTTTTTACTACCACACCCTGTGAAGATTGCAACAGTTGGGCTTGATTTGCAATTTTACACTGAATGGTTTGTTGCCAAAGCTGTTTTTGAAGTGGGAGCGAAGCATTAATCTGGTCTTGAAACCGTTCGCTCTGAGTTGTATTTCCGTTAAGTGGAAGCATTAAACCCACTGGCATTCTACTACTGTCACAGGTTATCAATGCGCTATTATTCGCTAGTAAAGCTTCCATAAGTCCAGTGGTGATAGTTATTTGCTTGTTGTCAAGCACCACAATTCCAATGTCTTCGATAGGTACAGTGTTGTTACCTGTTCTGTCGTCCATACCGTTAGCGTCGGGCAAATGAATGACCAGTTGCGAATTGCGCAAACTTAAGTACGCTGGATTGCCAAAATAAAGGGTACGTTTAATCATGGTGGTAGATTTATTTTGTTTTCTTCTTTTTCAGCTTTTCCAATGTTGAAAGAAACTTTGGAAAAGTTGAAAGAAACTTTGGAAAAGCTGAAAGAAACTTTGGAAAAGGTGTACAAAAAAAACGATTCAAATAAATTTACATTTCCAGTCTTCCAAGTATTCACTATGCAAAGCAATAAAATGGTCTTTACCTTCAAATACTTTTAGCAATTTATCCACTTCCACCAATTCACTTTTGCCATTAACAATATCGTAGTAGGAGCAAAATTCCCAATCATTATATTCGGTTCGAAAACCATGATGAATAGGGTTTCGGTGTGTGTACATTATTTCGTTCAGAAAATGCTCTTTGTCCTTAATCGCATCGCGTTTAAAGTTTTTTATAAAAACCGAACCTCTGCGTTTCAGGTATTTATTGTATGACTGCGTATAACTACTAAATAGATTGGAAAACTGCTTGGATAAATATCTTTCTATCACTTCGTTGCTAACAACTTTTCCAAAGTTTTTTTCAACTTTGGAAAAGTTGTTTCTGCTAATAATCTCCTCTATTACCTCCCGTTTACGCATCCGCACCACCAAATGAAAATGATTGGGCATCAGGCAATAAGAGTACGTTTCGGCAATAGGATCAATATATTCCTTATACTTTTCCAAGAAATAACGATAATTTTCACGCTCATTAAATACGTTTTCAAACCCATTGGCGTGATTGAAGATATGGTAACTTTGATTTGCAATTAACTTTTCCATAGAAGTTGTTTTTATGACCTATAACTTCATATTTATTAAGCGAGTGAGCAATAAATAATGTTTTAATATTCACCCACTGTAACTATTTGACCGATATGGTTAACGCGTACTTTTACAATTGGTTCTAAATTTTTTGTGCTTTGAATAACTTTGTATGTTATTCCCTTTAGAGATTTATCAGTGTCAATTTTAGTTTCTAAATGATGTCTAAACCAAAAACCAGATAATAAAGAACCAAATTTCTGTACCCTAAATAAATTTGGACTAATCAAATGATAATTATCTGGGTTCAGCAAATCTATTTCCTTAGGATTGAAAGTGATAATTTCTTCTTCAGTTATTTCACCGGTTTCTTCGTTTACTTTTTCGCGTTTTTCTATTTTTGGAAAAACAAAGTATTCATTCTGTTTCATACTGAATAGAAATTGCCATCCTTCCGATTTTCTGTATTCTTTGTCTATAATGGGCAAACCCTGATTCACTCGTGTGGTAGCTTCAAAGAATGAGATTACATTTTCTTGCAATTCATATTTCTGATTGTTTTCTTCATCGTAAACAGCTAGCCCAACTTTATCTAAAACTGGCAAACGGTAAATAGCAACGTGGTGATTGTTCCCTGTATTAACAAAGTCTATAGGTTGCTTATTTCCATCCTTATCTAATATCAACTTTCCGTCTTTATCTCGTTTTTCGTGGAGCGATACGGCATTGCTAATCCCTGTTATTGTAACCCGTTTAATGGCAATACCTTTTTCTTTGTTTAGCCAAATTGGATTCTCATCCAGATTTGTGAATGCTTTTTTGCTGTCACCTCCAAACTCATTAAGTCTGCCATCGAGAATCTTTCTTATGTTAACATCAATAACTTTCTCAATTTTTAAATCGGGAGATATATCTTTGCGTATGGTGTAAACTGTTTCTGTTGTAACCGTTTTTATTTTTTCAGGTACTTTTGTGGTACGTGCCTCATCTATAAATACCGGGTTTTTGTCTAAACTATTTTTGCCAGTAAATGCTTTTTTTGGATCGTTATCAAATTCTGCTAATCGTGCTAAAAGTGCTTCGCGATATGATTTTTTTGCCACTTTCTCTATTTGTTCCTTTGTTAAGCTAGCATTTACCTTTTCTTCTTTAGTTACATATTGTTTTATGCTCCCATATACGGTTTCTAAATGTAATTGCCCGCGTGGTGTTAGTTGTATTTTTTTATTTACACCATTTTGTTTTTTTGAAACATTTATGTTTATTGTGGCAACCTTATTTCTGGCTTTAATTGATACTAACGTATTCTCTAAGTGCTTTTTTGCGTCGCTTCTAAAGTTCTCTAAGGGCATTCTAAAACGCAGTTTACCTTTATCATCTCTGTAAAGTTCTTTTTGTTCGATGCCATAAATGCTACCAGCTTTGTCGCTTCGCGCATTCAAATTGTTGAGGTATTGAATATGACTTCGTTTAGTAAAAGCAATCGTTAATGCATCCATGGCATGGTGCCGATGGTCGTTTCGTTTTGTCCAGTCTTTAATACGTTTAATTCTATGTCCATCGCGGTTTTGGATAACTTCAGTCAAACCTTGTTTTTCATATTTATCCCAATTCAGCTCCTGCATAACGTCAATCAACTGCCAATCTTCACGCAAACGGTCTGTAACTGATCCTGTAGTCGAAACCACTTCTTTTACAAGTTCTTCCAATATGTTTTTGGCTTTCTTTGCGATGTATTGGGTGTCCCTTAGATCACGATTTATAAAATCGCTCGGAATATCTTCGCCCTTCATCTTAAGCTTATTATACTTGGTTTTCGATAATTTTCCCGCTTTGTACATTTCTCCAATTCTGCCTAAAAATGCCGTGTTCCCATCTTCGTTGTACTTCTTCAAAATAAAATCAATTGCAGTGTCATTACCTTTCTCAATATTTATACTGCGTAGTTCCAGTGTTTTATTCGAAAAAGAATCGTCGAATAAGCGAGATTGCGGTATGATATGCTCAATATCAAATTCTTTGCTGAATAGCTTTTCTTGAGGGATGTAAGTTCCTGAATATAAGGTTTTGTAGCCGGTAAATTCTAATTCTTTATATAGCTTGTAGCGAATTATGTCGTTTCGGCTAACATTGGTAAGCCCGAATTCTTTGCGTAGAATTACCCTGTGTGCTTCATGTTCGGCAGTTGTTTTGCTTATGGCTGCAGTAGCATCTTCTCTTTCTTTAGCACTCTTTTTTAGTTCTCGAGCCAATTCAATTCTTATTTCATCAGGTTTACCATACGCTTCTATGCTCGCATTTACCACATTAATCATTTGGTTCAGAATCTTTTCCACTACAGGATTGCGTAGGCTATTTTTAGGTAGAATTTCTAATTTGTCTTTCAGCACTTTATTGTCAAGTTCCTCTCGGGTTAGCGAACTTTTTGAATGTCGATAACCGGCATACTCACATGCGCTTGGTTCTTCTGGTCTTTCGCTATTACCACCATAAGAAAAACCTTCTTTTAAATGTGGAAGTATTTTTCGCATAGCCTTTGTACTCAAACTGCCATAGTCATCTTGGAAGTTTATATTGGCAAGCATATTGGCATATTCTTTTTCAAAACCATATAGCTCAGTGAGTTTCGCAACCAGCTTGTCGTTGCCGCTTATAGAGTCGTCACCTTCAAATGAATATAGTAAATGCCATAGTTGGTATAGTGCTTGATTCTCAAATGCTTTTCCCTCTAAAGATGAATCGAAATTGAGAATGTCAGTGTTGTAATTAAGACCGCTAAAAATTGAACGTACTATTTCCAATGTCTCAGATGCAGGTAGTTTGCTGAAATCATATTCGCCATGTCCGCTCAATTCTATTATTCTTTGATATACCTTGAATAAGGCTGCTTGAGTTCTGTTACCCTCAATATCTTTAAAGTTTAAATCCAGTTCTTTTGGATTTTTATAAAGTAACTTGAGTGCATCTGTTTTCGATATTTTGTCTTTTATGCTCAGTTCGGCGTACAGTAATTCTTTTTCTTCTTGCTCTAAAAAATGTTTTGTGTCTGACTTGTCAATAACTTGTATGTTGTTAAGCACTTGCCATATTTTAAACTCTTGGAATAGTGGTGACGATTTTGGGCAAACTTTCATGCCTACCGTTTTTGTTTTCTTTTTTCCTTCAATTTCAACCTCTACTTGTCTGTTCTCGAATTCACAAATGCTAATAAGCCCTTTCTGACTTTTAAGCTTTCGTTGGTAGAATATCACTACATCTCTAATTTCTTCTTTTAATTCAGCAGTAAGTTGATTGTGGAATACAGATTGTGTTGACCATAGTTTTTCGAACTCGTCTAAATAATCCTGACGATAAAATACTTGATTTTTTAATTTCGTGTGTGGGTTTGCGTCTAATTGAGCCATTAAATTTTGCCCAACTGTTTGTTTGTTGAAATAAAGTTCCTTGCTTCTGTCACTTATCGACCCAAGATAACCACTGGAACTGTTTATTTGAGAGTTGATTTGTTGTAACACGATTACAAATTCTTCCAATTCTAATTTTTCGGTTAGTGCTTTTGCTCGCCAAACGTAATTTTCCACCTTCTGTTCGGCAGTGTTTCCTTTTCTTTTTGTGCCGACCAATTCGAAACCATTTTCTTTGAATTTTTTAGCGCAGATAGCCCAAATAGCATCACGTTTTTTAGCTCGCAATTCTTCTTTTAGTTCTTCATTAAGAAAGTCAGGATGGTAAGTTATTTGTTTGTCAAAAACTTTATCGAATTCAGCATGTAAATCCGAACGATAAAAATCAGGTATGTATTTCTTGCCTGCTTTTAAGATTTGGAGCACAAACTGTCCTGGCGTTATTGCATTCTCATAGAGGTTTTTTGCAACCTCCATTCCGTCAATCAACTGTCCTTCGTCTTGCGATTTTGCTTTTCTACTGCTTTTATAGCCACGTTTGCTATTAATCATTAATAGAACTCTGGCAAATTCTTCTAAACTAATTTCCTCTGTTACAGCTTTCGCCCTCAAACGATAAGTCTCAAAGGTGGTTTTATTTCCATTTTCCGAAAGAATAGTATCTGAGCTTATCCAGCCGTTTGTAGTTAGAATTTCTATTAAGTTTTCTTTTCTAAGCTTGAAGCGCTGTAGATTTCTGCGTCCAGAACGTTTTAATGTTCTATCTGCATTTGTTGTTATACTTTTTCCTTTTTCAAAGTTTGTTTGTTCGTCCACTGTTAATGGATTTACCCTTACACCAACTTTTATTATCGTTGATTGCTCATTCTCGTTCTCCCCCTCATTCACCAGTGCCCAACCAATACTATTTGTGCCTAAATCCAAACCTAATATCTTCTTCATAATCACTTATTTTAAATGGTTTTTTAATCGGCTATAAAGTTAATTTAAAAAATTAAATAAAACAAGTGTTGTGGAGTAAAAATAAATATATATCTTTGCAGTACAATTTTTGAAGCAAATCACAATAAGGATTATTCCGTTGTGAAAACATTTAAGGCGGGGCAACTCGCCTTTTTGCATCTTTTAAGTTATATTTTTAATTAACTGAAAGCTTGACTCACAAACATATAATCCAATGTTTGTAAAATGAAATATCAAAGCATTTACTGCTATTGGTTGTAATTGATGAATTCAGACAAAACCATTATAGAATTATTTTGACTTCCGACGTTTTAATAATGTTATATTGTTTGATTTATAGCAATAAAAAAATCCTCTCATTTTGTCAATGAGAGGATTTTTTTAATTTACTATAATGTAATAAATTTATTTTGCGAAATAATCTTTTACTTTATCGTTGTGTACAATTTCTTCTTGGAACACATAAGCACCAGTTTTTGGTGAAATCACCATTTTGATAACTTTTGCGAACGAACGTCCTTCTCCTTTTTGGAGAGATGCAACCGCTTTCTTAGCCATGATTCAAATATTATTTAATTTCTTTATGAACAGTTACTTTTTTCAAAACTGGGTTGTATTTTTTCAACTCCATACGTGCGGGTGTGTTTTTTCTGTTTTTTACAGTAATGTAACGCGATGTACCTGCCATACCGCTATCTTTATGCTCGGTACATTCCAAAATTACTTGGACTCTTGCTTCTTTCGATTTTTTTGCCATTGTGGTTTCCCTCCTAAATTATGCGTATAAATAACCTTTATCTGACGCTTTTTTAATGGCAGCATCTAATCCAACTTTATTGATGGTACGTAGACCATTTGCAGAAACTTTCAAGCTAATCCAGGTATCTTGTTCTACCCAATAGAATTTCTTTGTAAACAAGTTTACTTCAAAAGTTCTTTTGGTACGACGTTTAGAGTGTGAAACGTTGTTTCCTACCATTGCTTTTTTTCCGGTAATTTGACAAATCTTTGACATTTCTATATCTTTTTATTGTTTACTTTTTTTCTCAAAAACAGTTTGCAAAAGTACACTTTGTTTTTCAATTATGCAAGCATTTTGAGCTATAAATTTTATTTAATATGAATAAATTCGATATGTGTGATTTAAGTATCTTATAAATAGTGTTTTATGTCAAATTATTTCTTTCAATAAGAGTAATGCTGCTTGGCTTGCTCTAAGTATATTTTCGTTTCTTTGTTTGCCAAAACGATACTCTTTAGAAATGATACTTTCTTTTGAACAAGCTGAAATCCAGACTGTTCCGACAGGTTTTTCGTTAGTCCCACCAGTTGGGCCAGCAATTCCAGAAATAGCCAATGAAACATCTACTTTTAATAATTTGCGTACTCCTTGAGCCATTTGCTCAACTATAATTTGACTTACTGCTCCATTTTCTTCTAAATCGATTGATGAAACTTGCAATAAATTTTCTTTTACTGAGTTGGAGTAAGCAACTACCGATCCTTCAAAAAAAGCTGAGCTTCCGGCAAGTGAAGTAAACTGATGTGCTATATTTCCACCCGTACAACTTTCGGCTGTTGCAATTTTAAGGTTCTTTTCAATAAGCTTATTTGCTATCAATTGTTCCAATGGTATATCTTCAAAAGCAATAATTGTATTTCCAAGCAGTTGACTTAAAAGGTCAATCTGTTGATTCATAATGAATTCTAATTCAACCATGTTTTCCGAAATTCCACTCAGTCGTAGTTTTACAATACTTAAATTGGGTAGATAAGCCAATAAGATGTTTTCTGGTAAGTTGTTTTCCCAGTCAGATATTTTAATTGCTAATGCCGATTCGGTAAAGCCATAGACCTGAACAGTTTTATGTAAAATGACAGCTGTTGTAAACTTGTTTTGAAGCCGTGGTATTATTTCCATGCTCATGGCTCTTTTCATTTCGGATGGTACTCCAGGCATCGACACAATTACTTTTCCGTTTTTTTCGAACCAAGTGATTGGAGCTGTTCCTACTGCGTTTTGAATAAGAGTGCAGTTTTCGGGCACCATAGCTTGTGCTCGGGTCAAATCATTCATTGCAAAATTGGGGCGATTGGCAAATAATAATTCAATGTTTTCTAAAACAGAGGGGTCAAATACCAATTTTGTATTGAAATATGCGCATAAAGTTTGCTTAGTAATGTCATCGTTAGTTGGACCAATACCACCTGTAAAAAGAATAATATCTGCCCGATTTTGAGCTAGATCCAATGCCTCTATAATGTGTTTGGCATTATCGTGCACCGAAGTTATTTGTGCCACTTCAAATCCAGCTTTGTTTAGTTCGGTTGCCATCCACGCCGAGTTGGTGTCCACTATCTGTCCAATTAAAATTTCATCGCCAATGGTAATGATTTCTACCTTTACATTTTGGTTTGTCATAGAGTTTTTTGTTTTTTTAATTCGGCATCTGCTATTTCAAGCTGGGTATACCAATTCTCCCCAAATTTTCGTATCAGTGGTTCCTTAAGGAATATGTATACAGGTACTTTTAAATTTCCACCCAAAGTGCGAGCGCATTTACAAACACTCCAACGATGATAATTAACTGCAATATATTCGTTGTATTTTTGTAGCCTTACGGGATATAAATGACAAGAAATTGGTTTGTAAAAATCAGTTTTTCCTTCTCGAAATGCTTTCTCAATTGCACATTTGCATTGTCCATTTTCATCTGTGTATGTAAAAACACATTCGTCGCCATTTACAAGTGATGTAACAGGTTCATTGTCGGAATCAATATATGAAACTCCTTGGCGGCGAATTACTGCTTTGGATTCATGAGTTAAGTCGGCCCAAATTAAGGGTAGGATGCTTTCAATGATTTTTACCTCTTCAATTTCAAGTGGTGCGCCATCATCTCCTTCGATGCAACAAGCACCTTTACAGGTTGCTAAATCGCATACAAAACATTCGTCCAATAAATCTAGGCTTATAATTGAGTCGTCTATTTGAAGCATTTTTTTTATTTATTTGAAATTTGTAAATTGTTGTAGTAAACTTTCTTAGCTAAATCTTTGATATTTAACAGAGATTTACTTTGTTATTTGTTGAGTTTTTGTGTTAGATAATCACAAGGTGTTTAGTGACAAGAAAATAATTGCCAGTGTGTAGCACAAAACACCAAGTTTCATCAAGTTTTAAAATATCTTAAGCGTATTGATTTTTCATTTGTAAGCTAAAAAAAATAGCGTATCAAAAATAATTTGATACGCTATTTGATATATTTCTACAAAATTATTTTTTTACTGGTGCAGCTGGTGCTTTAGCAGCTTCTGGCTTTTCGCCAAAGTTTGGTGCTACTACGCCAGGCTCAGTTTGTTTGGCATTTTGAATTTGTCCCTTAATTGCCGATTCGTTAGAATTTGTAGGTTCAGTATTTCTGAAACCAACTGTAGCAATTGAAAGTACTACAACAAATATCACTAATCCCCAGGTTGCTTTTTCAAGAAAATCGGTTGTTTTGCGAACACCCATAATTTGGTTTGAAGACGAAAAGCCTGCTGCTAAACCGCCACCTTTTGAGTTTTGAACTAATACCAATAAGGTTAGCAATACTGATGCAATTACAATTAAAATAGTAAGAAGAACGTACATAATATGATTTATTTTTTTGAGTTTGCAATAACTTTTTCCAAAAATCTAATTTGGTCTGCAAAGTAAACACTTTTTTTTGGATTATTCAAATTTAATTGCTTTAAAATAACAATTGCATCGGAATATTTCTTTTTTGAAACTAATTCTTTGACATTTTGTTCACTAATAACAAGTTCTTCTGTTAAAAAGTAATCGGATTGAATTGGTCTTATTTCTGGTTTAATTTCTAATGGTAAATTTACTTCTGGTTTAATTATTTTTTCGTCTTCTATAATTTGAGTGTTAATAGTTGAGGTTTTGCTTCCTGTTTCAACAACCATTACTCGAGCTAATTTGAGTCGCTCTGCCAAGTTTTTTAAAGTTTGCTTTGCATTACCACCAGCATTTTCTACTACATCCAACATGTCGAAATAATCGCCAGCCGATTTTCCAATTCTTTCGGGGCGATATGGTTCTTTGGAAGTTAATTTTTCGGGATATAGATAATAATACAACCATCTGCGACTAGAACAATATATTGCGGCTGATTTTAAGTTTACTGGAAAATGTAAACTGTTTGATTGTTGTAATAATTTTAAATACAAAATGCGTGCAGGTGCAAAATACGGAAATTGCTCAATCATTTCCTTTAGGTCGGATAAATGTTGATTACCTATATTTTCAGGGTTCTTTATCAGTATAATAAATTCTTTTTGAGTCATATAGGTTTGAAATCAATAATATATAAGGTGTTCTGAACCTTTTTGTATGGTTATTTGAATGTGTTTTGATAAATTGTATTTGTCGTTTTATGAAAAGCTAAAAATACTTCAATCAGTCATAATTCTTAATTCTTAATTCTTAATTCTTAATTCTTAATTCTTAATTAAAAAGACTACCATTTTGCAACTGTGTCATTATAAATATTATCAGCAATTTCTGTAATCATTATTTTCATTAATTCATCTTGTACATCGCTGAGCATTCGGCTACTATCGAAAGTCTGGTATGCAGAATAGGTCTTTTCAAAATCATCTTCAGGATTTTTATTGTTCGAAAAACGGACTTTAATTGTTATTGTCAACTTAGTTTCGGCAGAATATGAATCGGCGGCAATGGCCATAGGAGTCAAAACGTAGCCCACAATTTCACCTTCAATATTCATGTCGCCTCCTTTTTTTAGCAGTTTCAATCTTGTCTGCTTAGTGTAGGTGTCACGCAATTTTTCACTAAATTCTTGTGCTAGTGGAGGATAAATAAGTTCGGCGGTATTTGGAAAATCAGATATTGCAAGAGTTTTTGTTTTGGTATAATCAATTGACGAACCGTTAAATTTATAGGAAATGGTACATGAGGCAAAGCCTAATGCAATGATTATAAAAAAAACAGAAGCTGCATTGAAACGATTATTTTTCATTTTATTTTTGGTCATAAATATTTCTTATTCAATACCATATTCTTTTATTTTTCGATAAAGTGTTCGTTCCGAAATCACTAATTCATCTGCAGCAGCTTTTCTTTTGCCATGGTATTTCAAAAGAGCTCTTTTTATCATTTGTTTTTCCATTTCTTCCAACGACATCGGTGGATTGGAGGTTTCAATTTCTTGATAATCTTGTGTTTCCTGAAATGAATCGTCGTCTATAATATCTTTATATATTTTAGTTTCTCTCAACTTTGTTTCTGGAATATACTCAACCTCTGTATTTGATGTGTTGAATCTCGGCTCATTATGAGCTATATAAGAGTTGGGGTAGAGTGATTCGGTAGATTTAATTTCGGGTTGTTGACTATTCATTATGTCGTGAACCAGTTTTTTCAAATCATTCATGTCTTTTTTCATATCAAAAAGAACTTGATAAAGAATCTCACGTTCGCTATTGAAGGATTTATTTTCGCAGCCAGAATTTGAGAACAATGCAGGTAATCTGTCATTGTCATCTTTTGGCAGGTAAATGCTCAGTAGTGCCGATGAAATTTCTCTTTGTTGCTCTATTACAGATATTTGTTCAGTAATATTTTTTAACTGACGAACGTTTCCATTCCAGTAATAATTGGTTAATAATACTTTTGCATTTTCGGATAATTTTATTGCAGGCATACGGTATTTTTCAGCAAAATCGGATGCAAACTTCCTAAATAGCAATACAATATCTTCCTTTCTGTCGCGTAACGCAGGTACTGCAATTGGCACAGTGTTGAGTCGGTAAAATAAATCTTCTCTAAATTTTCCTTCTCGAGTTGCTTGCGGCATATTTATATTTGTAGCAGCAACAACTCTAACATTTGTTTTTTGCGTTTTAGAAGAACCTACTTTGATAAATTCTCCAGCCTCCAGAACCCTTAAAAGCCGCACTTGTGTAGAAAGTGGTAATTCGCCAACCTCATCCAAAAATATTGTTCCACCATCGGCAACTTCAAAATATCCTTTTCGGTCGGCAAGCGCACCTGTAAACGATCCTTTTTCGTGACCAAAAAGCTCTGAGTCAATTGTGCCTTCGGGTATTGCACCGCAATTTACGGCGATGTACGGACCGTGTTTTCGATGTGAATAATGGTGAATTATTTGAGGGAAGTTTTCTTTTCCTACGCCACTTTCGCCTGTTATAAGCACAGAAAGATCTGTTGGAGCTACTTGCACAGCGATATCAATGGCTCTGTTCAATAATTCAGAACTACCAATAATTCCAAAACGTTGTTTAACTGTCTGTATTTCCGAGTGTTGCATATAATCAATAACGTTTAACTGTAATTATGACATGTAATGGCTGACAAAATTAGTAATAAAATCAGTAAAAACATAGCAGAAGCGCAAAAGCCATACTATTTTTTTTAATTTATTATCGAAAGATAAAAAAGTATATCATTTAATATGCTACTTCCTAATTCTTGTAAAAGTGTGACAGTTGACAAAATTTTCAAATTCTAATTGTAATAAAATCGTTATGATATATATTTTCTGTAAAGGATTTGTGTTCTGACTTATTCAAAAAATACTTTAACTGCGGGTGAAAATATGCTTGAACAGCAATAATCAGAACTTTGAAATAACTGTTTTAGAATAATTTTAATTGTTTGACAGATAAGCATATTGATTGTTTTTCAGCAGGATTTCCATTGTTGTTCGAAATGTATTTAATGTGCTAACAATTATTGTGTAAAAAGTTTTGTTTTTCAAAGATATTTGCCTAATAAATGTATTGTAAAACGGTAAAAAAAGTGTACTTTTGCGGTCGAATTTCAAGAATTATTAATCAAACTAATTTTTATACTAACTAAATAACAAAAGTATGATTTATTCGCACGAAGTAGAACACATGTGTGTTGTGAAAAAAGGTCCTAACCATGGACCAGCTCCCATACCTGAGGAAGGTAAATGGGTGAAATCAAAAGAAATTAAAGATATTTCAGGTTTAACTCACGGTGTGGGTTGGTGTGCTCCTCAACAAGGTGCATGTAAACTGACTTTGAACGTAAAAGATGGTATTATCGAAGAGGCATTGGTTGAAACAATCGGTTGCTCAGGTATGACTCACTCAGCTGCAATGGCTGCCGAAATCCTTACCGGAAAAACTATCCTTGAAGCTTTAAATACTGACTTAGTATGTGATGCAATCAATGTCGCAATGCGTGAATTATTCCTTCAAATTGTTTACGGTCGCACACAATCTGCTTTCTCTGAAGGTGGTTTGCCAATCGGAGCAGGACTTGAAGACTTAGGAAAAGGCTTGCGCTCGCAAGTTGGAACTATGTTTAGCACAAATGCTAAAGGTGTTCGTTATTTGGAAATGGCAGAAGGTTATATCAACCGTATGGCGTTGGACGAAGATGGAGAAGCTTGCGGATACGAATTCGTACGTTTTGGCCCAATGATGGACTTGATCAAAAAAGGTGTAGACGCTAACGAAGCTTTGAAAAAATCGACCAGCAAATACGGTCGTTTTGATAACGCTGCTAAATATATCGACCCAAGACATGAGTAATTAATAATTAAGAATTAATAATTAATAATTCCAAGTTATGAAAGCCGAAAACGTAATTGCTGAGAAAAGCAAAACCTTTGGAATCAGAATTATCAGATTATACCAACATCTTGAAATTCGGTTCAAAGGATTTCATATTTTAAAACAATTACTAAGAAGCGGAACAAGTATTGGTGCAAATGTTAGAGAATCTGTATATGCTCAAAGCACAAAAGATTTTATTTCAAAACTTAAGATTGCACTCAAAGAAACTAACGAAACTGAATTTTGGCTCGAATTATTAGTTGAAACAGATTATTTGACACAAAAAGAATTTGAAAGCATTCACACTGATTGTGTAGAACTAAAAAAGATTCTTATTTCAATAATTAATTCAACAAATGAAAATGATAAAAAATAACTGCATTATTAATTATTACACTCTGATTAAACGCTCAATTATTAATTCTTAATTATTAATTTTTAATTCAAAAAAGTTATGTTATTTGAAAGTTATGACCGTCGTATCGATAAAGTCAATGCGGCTCTAAATATGTATGATATCAAAGATATCGACGAGGCAAAAGCAATTTGTGCAGCCAAAAATATTGATCCTTACGCAATTTGCGAAAGTATTCAAAACATCGCGTTCGAAAACGCAAAGTGGGCTTATGTAGTAGGTGCTGCTATTGCTATCAAAAAAGGTTGCACAAACGCTGCTGATGCTGCCGAAGCAATTGGTATTGGTTTGCAAGCTTTCTGTATACCAGGTTCGGTAGCCGAAGATCGCAAAGTAGGTCTTGGTCACGGTAACTTGGCTGCCATGTTGCTTCGCAACGAAACTAAATGTTTTGCTTTCCTTGCAGGACACGAATCATTTGCTGCTGCAGAAGGTGCAATCGGTATTGCTCAATCGGCCAACAAAGTACGTAAAGAACCATTGCGCGTAATCCTTAACGGTCTTGGAAAAGATGCTGCAATGATTATCTCACGTATCAACGGTTTCACTTATGTTCAAACCGACTTCGATTATGCAACAGGCGAATTGAATGTGGTAAAAACTAAAGCTTATTCTGACGGAATTCGTGCAGCAGTAAAATGTTACGGTGCTGACGATGTTCGCGAAGGCGTAGCTATTATGCGTGCTGAAGGTGTTGATGTTTCTATCACAGGTAACTCAACTAACCCAACACGTTTCCAACACCCAGTAGCTGGTACATATAAAAAAGAATGTATCGAAGGTGGCAAAAAATACTTCTCAGTTGCTTCAGGTGGTGGTACAGGCCGTACTCTTCACCCTGACAACATGGGTGCAGGTCCAGCTTCTTATGGTATGACGGACACAATGGGACGTATGCACGGAGATGCTCAGTTCGCAGGTTCTTCTTCTGTTCCAGCTCACGTGGAAATGATGGGATTCCTAGGAATGGGAAATAACCCAATGGTTGGAGCTACTGTACAAGTGGCTGTGGCTATTGAAATGGCAAAATAATCTTAGAGTCAAGAACCAAGAATCAAGACAAAAGATACGATAGAAACTCCCCGATGCTTAATAGTATCGGGGAGTTTCTCTTTAAAATTATCCTAACTCTTGAAGATATTTAATTCGCAAATCAAAGTTTGTAAATGAGTTTAATTCATACAAAAATGTTCATCTATCGATATCATTTCATTTACTTGTGTCTTTATTTTGAAAAGCAAAAAATACTCCTCAAAATGAACTAAAATGAACCAATCTTGTTTATAACAAAACAATAATTAAATTAGTGGGCGAGGCAATAGTTTAAAGATAGGGGCTTTTGTAAGCAATAACAATAAAAATATTTCACTTCGTAACAAAAAATATCAAAAATATTTCAGTTTGAATTTGTAAGTTTGAAAAAATGCAGTATCTTTGCAGCACTTTTAGAAAAAGAACCAATGAACAAGAATTTCTTACATATCATTTTACTCGGTATTATTCTCTTGCAAAACAAGTAGAAGTGAGTTTGGTATGTATGTAAGTAAATGTACAATAGATATATAAAGCCTTTCTCACTACGGTGCGAGAGGCTTTTTTTTAACCCCAAACTCTTGAAAGAAGTAAGTGGGAAAATAAAATTTAAACAAAACAATACTCTTATACCTTTTTGAGGGTAGGAGTCAAATAAATATAATTATGGACAGATTATTTATCTTCGATACCACCTTGCGAGATGGTGAACAAGTGCCCGGTTGTCAATTGAATACAGTTGAAAAAATTCAAGTAGCACGCGCCTTGGAAGTTTTGGGTGTTGATGTTATTGAAGCTGGTTTTCCTGTTTCGAGTCCTGGCGATTTTAATTCGGTAGTCGAAATATCTAAAGCAGTTACATGGCCTACGATTTGCGCATTAACGCGCGGAGTTCAAAAAGACATTGAAGTAGCTGCCGAGGCGCTGCAATATGCCAAAAACAAAAGGATTCATACAGGTATTGGAACCTCTGAATTTCATATTAAACACAAGTTTAATTCTACACAAGATGAAATACTCGAACGTGCAGTTGCAGCTGTTAAGTATGCCAAAAAGTATGTGGAAGATGTAGAGTTTTATTGCGAAGATGCTGGTCGAACAGATAATGTATATTTGGCACGAGTGGTGGAAGCAGTTATAAAAGCTGGAGCAACAGTAGTAAATATCCCCGATACGACAGGTTATTGCTTGCCTTGGGAATATGGCGAAAAAATAAAATTCTTGATGGAAAATGTGAAAGGTGTGCACAATGCAATACTTTCTACTCACTGTCACAACGATTTGGGTATGGCTACTGCCAATACTATGGCTGGTGTACTGAATGGTGCGCGTCAAGTGGAAGTTACCATGAATGGTATTGGCGAACGCGCTGGAAATACTGCTCTCGAAGAAGTGGCTATGATTCTGAAATGTCACAAAGGATTGAATATTGAAACTCAAATTAATACACAGAAAATTCATTCTACTAGCCGTTTGGTTTCTGGATTAATGAATATGCCAGTTCAGTCAAACAAGGCAGTAGTTGGTCGAAATGCCTTTGCCCATTCATCTGGAATTCACCAGGATGGAGTTTTGAAAAATCGTGAAAGTTACGAAATTATGGATCCAAAAGATGTGGGTCTCGACGAAAACTCCATAGTACTTACAGCTCGTAGTGGACGTGCGGCATTAAAGCACCGTTTAAGTATTTTGGGCGTAAATGTAGAAGGCGAAAAGTTAGATGCTATCTACGACGGTTTCCTTAAATTGGCAGACAAGAAAAAAGATATTAACGATGATGATGTTTTGTTACTTGCCGGTATGGAACGTAGCGAACAGCAACGTATAAAAGTTGATTATTTGCAAGTAACTTCAGGAGTGGGTATTAGGCCAGTGGCTAGTATTGGTTTGATTATTGCCAACGAAAAATTTGAAGCTGCTGCTTCGGGTAATGGTCCAGTAGATGCGGCAATTAATGCTTTAAAGAAAATTATCAATCGCAACATGACCTTGCAAGAATTTACTATTCAAGCAATAAATAAAGGTAGTGATGACGTAGGTAAAGTGCACATGCAGGTAGAACACAATGGGGCAATTTATTATGGTTTTGGTGCAAATACTGATATTGTGGCCGCTTCGGTGGAGGCATATATCAATGCTATTAATAAATTTGTAAAATAAACTTCTACAATTAATGAGGAGTAAAGTTGTTTAATTATTTTTTGATATAGAAACCAATTAAGATAAAAGTAAATGAAAACACTCTCAATTAATATTTCTGATATTGAATATAATCAATTAGGATTAAAAGATGAGCGCATATCGTTTACCGATTTTGTCGATATAATAAATAAGGAACTAACAAAGCAAGCTTTAAGTAAATGTCTTCAACTCTCTGACAAATATAAACTTTCTAAAATGTCTATGGACGACATTTCAAATGAAATTAAAGTCGTTAGAAATGAAAAAAGTAGTTCTTGACACTAATGTGCTTATATCAGCTTTGATTCAAAGAAGTTATCCAAATCTCATTCTTTACGATTTTGTAATAGAAAGACAGGTAGAGTTATGTATTTCAGATGATTTAATTGAAGAGTATTTAGATATGTTAAATCGTCCAAAGTTTAGTAAATATCCTGATTTTGGAATCAAAGCCGAATTTGTGCTTTCTCAAATTCTGGAAATATCCAAAAAGTTTGAACCAAAAGAACAAATTGACATTATTTCCGACAAAGATGATAATAAAATACTGGAACTCGCTGTAGAATCAAATGCGGATTTTATTATTACTGGGAATACTAATGATTTTACAATGAATTGTTTTAGAAATACAAAAATTGTAAGTCCAAAAGAGTTTTGGGAAATATTCAATAATAAAGAATTAATAAAGTAACAATCAAATCAACCAAAATATGTACAAAACATTATTTGATAAAATCTGGGATGCACATGTGGTATCTTCAGTTGAGAATGGTCCTACTCAGTTGTATATCGACCGTCATTTTTGTCACGAAGTAACCAGTCCACAAGCATTTAACGGACTTAGAGCTCGTGGTTTAAAAGTTTTTCGTCCAGAAAAAACAACTTTGACAGCGGATCATAACACACCGACTATCAATCAAGATCAGCCAGTAAATGATCCAATTTCGCGCAATCAATTGGACACTTTTGCCCGCAATGCTGTGGAATTTAATTTGCCTTTGTATTTTCCACTTGGACACATTAAAAATGGTGTAGTTCACATCATTGGCCCCGAAAATGGATTTACACTTCCAGGCACAACCATAGTTTGTGGCGATAGTCATACTTCTACACATGGTGCTTTTGGTGCAATTGCTTTTGGAATTGGTACTAGCGAAGTGGAAATGGTTTTGGCAACTCAATGTGTGCTTCAATCAAGAGCTAAAACAATGCGCATTACTTTCAATGGTAAATTGGCAACTGGCGTAACCGCAAAAGATTTGGCTTTATATATGATTTCCAAACTTACCACAGGTGGTGCTACAGGTTATTTTGTGGAATATGCTGGCGAAGCTATTCGCAATTTGTCTATGGAAGAACGTATGACTGTATGTAATCTTTCTATTGAAATGGGTGCACGAGGTGGATTGATAGCTCCCGACCAAAAAACTTTCGATTATGTAAAGGGTCGCGAGTTTGCTCCAAAAGGAGAGGAATGGGATACAAAATTAGCATATTGGAAAACTTTGAAAACAGATGATAATGCAACTTTTGATAAAGAATTTGTATTTGATGCTGCAGATATTCAACCAATGATAACTTATGGTACAAACCCAGGAATGGGAATGGGCATAACTGATTCAATTCCTACTTTAGACGAAGTGGATGAGGCAGGAAGAATTTCTTTTCAAAAATCTTTGGAATATATGGGTTTCCAGCCAGGTGAAAAATTGGAGGGAAAAGCAATTGATTATGTGTTTTTGGGAAGTTGTACCAATGGTCGAATAGAAGATTTTAGAGCATTTACAGCTTTTGTAAAAGGAAAAAAGAAGTCCGAGAATGTTGTTGTTTGGCTGGTGCCAGGAAGTTGGATGGTAGAAAAACAAATTCGTGAGGAAGGATTGTTCGACATTCTTACCGAAGCAGGTTTTGCATTGCGTCAGCCTGGTTGTTCGGCTTGTTTGGCAATGAACGATGATAAAGTACCAGCTGGAAAATATGCAGTTTCTACTTCCAATCGTAACTTCGAAGGTCGTCAAGGTCCTGGAGCACGAACTATACTTGCTGGTCCACTTGTAGCTGCTGCAGCTGCGATATCAGGAAAAATAACAGATCCTCGTTCATAATTTATTCAGCACACGGAAAACACAGATTTTACAGAGTATAACATTTATGAATTTTCATAAAAACTAAACAGTATATGTTGTTGTACGAAGAACTAACAAATGAAATTTTACATTGGTTTTATCATGTTCATTATAAACTTGGTTTTGGTTTTTTAGAAAAAGTATATAAAAATGCTCTTTTTATGGAATTGACAAATGCAGGTTTCAAATGTGAAACAGAGAAATCTATTAATGTATATTACAATGGTAAAGTTGTTGGAGTTTTTTATGCAGATATTGTGGTTGAAGGTAAAGTCATACTTGAACTAAAAGCTGTTAGTTCATCTTGTAAAGAGCATGAATATCAAATGATTAATTATTTGAAGGCTTGTGAACTAGAAGTTGGATTGCTTTTAAACTTTGGAAAGTCAGCTGAGAAGAAAAGAATTATTTATACAAATGACAGAAAAAAAATGATATAATTGTACATTGAAAGCATAAAATCTACGGCGTAAATCCGTTAAATCTGTGTTTTCCGTGTGCCAAAAAAATAAAAAAAATGGAAAAATTTATAACATTAACTTCAAAAGTAGTTCCACTTCCAATTGAGAATGTGGATACAGACCAAATAATCCCAGCTCGTTTTTTGAAAGCTACCAATAAAGATGGTTTCGGTGATAATCTTTTTGCCGACTGGAGATATAACAAAGATGGCAGTCCGAAAGCCGATTTTGTGTTGAATAATCCAAGTTTTGGTGGTTCAATACTTGTAGCAGGTAAAAATTTCGGTTCAGGTTCAAGTAGAGAACATGCTGCTTGGGCAATAGATGGATATGGTTTTAAAGTGGTTGTTTCAAGTTTTTTTGCAGATATTTTTCAAAATAATGCATTGAACAATGGAGTGCTTCCAGTGGTTGTATCAGCAGAATTTTTAGCAGAGGTTTTTGCATTGGTTAACACTGATCCAAGTGTAACCTTGACAATCAATCTTTTGGACCAGACTGTAACTAACAATGCTAACGGCAAAAGTGAAACTTTTGCCATAAACGCTTATAAAAAGGAGTGTTTGGTTAACGGTCTCGACGATATTGATTATTTGTTAAGTAAGAAATCTCAGATTGAAGAATTCGAAAAAGCAAAATGACCACTAACCCCTAAACTGGACAAGCCAGAATTAAATAAAGAAATGGAACGCGGATTACACTGATTAAGCGGATTAAAAACGGATTTTTAAAATACTTCGTATTTTGATATTAAGACAAATCTTGCTTATTTTTGAAACAAAAGGTTTGAACGCAAATTACGCAAATTAACGCAAATCGAAGATGCCGTTTTCTCGATAGTAAGGCTGCTAAATCTCATATTTTTGAGGACTATAATTAGCTGATATAATGACTTATATTTAAATATTATGCTAAAAAATACACGAATTTGAAAGATAAGGTACTAAAAGGGAATATGAAAAGAATAACCTTGTTCTGCAATGTAGAAATTGAAAACACTTATAATTGATAAAATTAGATGATTGAAAATGAAGTTAATAATCAAAGCAAAACTAATCCTATTCCCCTTCATGGGTTAGGGGTTATAGAAATAATGGATACCACGTTGCGCGATGGAGAACAAACTTCGGGAGTTTCTTTTGCAGCAGACGAAAAATTGAGTGTAGCGCGGCTTTTATTAGAGGAATTGCAAGTTGATAGGATTGAAATTGCTTCAGCAAGAGTTTCCGAGGGTGAGTTTGCATCTGTAAAAAAGGTGTCGCAATGGGCTCGTAATAATGGTTATAACGATCGTATTGAGGTTTTAGGCTTTGTTGATGGTCGTATATCTCTCGATTGGATTCGAAATGCCGGTTGTACGGTCATCAATTTATTATGTAAAGGATCATTGAATCATTGCACCCACCAGTTAAAAAAGACACTTGAACAGCATGTTAGTGATATTAAGCAGTCATTGGCAAATGCTCAGGAAATGGGTATTTCAGTAAACATTTATCTCGAAGATTGGTCTAACGGAATGCGTGAATCGGAAGAGTATGTTTACACTTTGGTAGATGCATTGAAAGATACAAATATCAAGCGATTTATGCTTCCCGATACACTTGGGATTTTGAATCCAACAGAATCTTACGATTTTTGTTCTAAAATGATTTTGCGTTACCCGCAATTGCATTTCGATTTTCATGCCCACAACGATTACGATTTAGCTGTAGCTAATGTATATGAAGCCATAAAAGCTGGTGTACAAGGTGTGCATGTAACAGTAAATGGTTTGGGTGAACGAGCAGGTAATGCACCATTATCGAGTGTTATTGCATTGCTTCACGATCATTTGAAAATGAAGACTAACCTTCGCGAAAAGAACATTAATTCGGTAAGTAAAGTTGTGGAAACATATTCGGGAATAAGAATTCCACATAACAAACCAGTAATTGGTGAAAATGTTTTTACTCAAGTGGCAGGTGTTCATGCTGATGGCGACAATAAAAAGAATTTGTATTATAACAATTTACTTCCAGAGAGATTTGGCCGTGAACGTTTATATGCATTAGGAAAGACATCTGGGAAGGCCAATATTTTAAAAAATTTACAACAACTTGGCATCGAACTTGATGATGAAATGATGCAAAGAGTTACGGCGCGTGTTATTGAATTGGGTGATAGAAAGGAAATGGTTTCGATGGATGAATTACCTTATATTGTTTCCGATGTACTTAAAAATGAACAAGTTGAACAAGTAGTAAAAATACTAAATTATTCACTATCGCTCACTTTTGGATTAAGACCAATGGCTACTGTTAAAATGGAAATAAATGGTAGTATTTATGAACAATCAGCTTCTGGTGATGGTCAATATAATGCAATTTCCAAGGCTATGTGGAAGATTTATAAGAGTTTAAATAAACCAACACCTGAGTTGTTAGATTATGTTGTTGTGATTCCTCCAGGAGGAAAAACGGATGCTTTTGTACAAACAATCATTACTTGGAAATTTAATGAGAAGGTATTTAAAACACGTGGTTTAGATAGCGACCAAACTGTGGCCGCCATTAAAGCTACTATCAAAATGCTAAATATTATTGATTAGCAGTGTTTTATTCTATGTTTAAAAATTAGTAGTATGTCTGAGGTAAATTTTTGTAAATTGCTATAAAAGCAGCAATAAACAATAAGGACACGACTACCTTTAAAATTTTGAAGTAAATGTTATTTGCTGGCATAGACTTAAATATAAATACCAGAAAAATTACCATAAACGCTGCGATTGGAATTAATACAATATTATTCATAAGTATATATTTTGAGAGTTAACGCTGCAAATATAATCATATAATCTACATAAAAAAAATATAATTGCTAAAAAATTGCTATTAAATTAAATATTAAATATATAAACAATGTTAGTAAATTCAGCAAATGCCGATAAAATGGGTTATTCATCGGCTGATGTAAAAAAGTTGCAATTAGCAATTTTACCAGGCGATGGTATTGGACCCGAAATAGTGGAACAGGCTTTGAATGTTACAAAAGCTATATGTAATAAATTTGGTCATAGTTTGTCTTATGAGTATGCCATTGTTGGTGCATGTGCTATAGATGAAGTAGGAGAGCCATATCCGAAAGCAACACACGATTTGTGTATGAAATCGGATGCTGTTCTTTTTGGTGCCATTGGTGATCCAAAGTACGACAATAATCCTGCGGCCAAAGTTCGACCTGAACAGGGCTTGCTAAAAATGCGTAAAGATTTAGGATTGTATGCTAATATACGACCAGTTACAACTTTTCCGTCGCTTATTCATAAATCGCCTTTGCGTGCCGAATTAATTGATGGTGCCGATTTTATGTGTATTCGTGAATTAACTGGTGGAATGTACTTTGGTCGCCCACAAGGTAGGAGCGAGGATGGTAATACTGCTTACGATACTTGTGTTTATACCCGCGAAGAAGTGGAACGTATTTTACATTTAGCGTATAAATATGCTGGTCAACGCAACAAAAAAGTTACTATTGTTGATAAGGCAAATGTGCTTGCAACTTCAAGATTGTGGCGTCAAATTGGACAAGAAATTGCTCCTCAATATCCTGAAATTGAAACAGAATATATGTTTGTCGATAATGCAGCTATGCGCATTATTCAATGGCCAAAAAGTTTTGATGTGTTGGTAACCGAAAATCTTTTTGGTGATATTTTGACTGATGAAGCATCAGTAATTACTGGGTCTTTGGGTATGTTGCCATCTGCTTCAGTAGGTATTCATACGTCTGTTTTCGAACCAATTCATGGCTCGTACCCTCAAGCTGCAGGAAAAAACATTGCCAATCCGTTGGCTACGATTCTATCAGCAGCCTTAATGTTTGAATATGCTTTTGGAATGATGGAAGAAGGTGCGCTTATTCGCGAAGCAGTTGCTGCTAGTATGGACGCTGAAATAGTTACAGAGGATATTTCAAGTAATGGAAAAGCTTATTCTACAACAGAAGTTGGAGAATGGATTGTAAATTATATTTCGAAGTAATTTGAAAGAAAAACAAAAAAAAGACCAACTGAGAAATTTGTTGGTCTTTTTTTGTTTCATTTTTGCAATAATAACTTTTCAATATCTTCTGTTAAATCTTCGGGTTTAGTTGTTGAACCATATCGTTTTACTGGGTTTCCATTTCTATCAAGTAGAAATTTAGTGAAGTTCCATTTAATTTCGTTTCCCAAAGTTCCGTGTAATTGATTTTTTAGAAATTTATAAAGAGGGTGAGCGTCTTTACCATTTACCTCAATTTTTGAGAACATTGGAAAAGTTACACCGTAATTCAAAGAACAAAATTCACCAATCTGACTTTCATTCCCTGGCTCTTGTCCTGCAAACTGATTGCATGGAAAACCAAGAATTACTAATCCTTTTTCTTGATATTTTTTGTAAAGTGCCTCCAATCCTTCATATTGAGGCGTAAAACCACATTTACTAGCTGTGTTTACTATGAGAACTACTTTTCCTGCGTAACTCTTCATGTTAATGTCTTTTCCGTCAAGCAATTTCGCTTTGAATTGATAGAAGTTTTCAGTCGATTTATCTTCTTGTCCATTTAACGAAAAAACGGAAAGAATGGAAAGAAAAAATGATGCTATATTAATTTTCATATATCTTATATTGTTTAAAATTTATATTAAAACAATATATTCAACTTAAAGTTCGATACAGAAAAAATCATTGAAAGAAAACGTATTAAAAATTACATTTTATGTTTAGTCAAAAATTTTGGATATAAATCAACTTTTACGCGATAATAGTTAGGTTCAATTTGCAAAATCTTCTCGAAAATGAGTTTTGCCAAATGTGGCTGTTCGGTTTTTTCGTATGCTAATGCGGTGTTTGTTAGCAGATTCAAATATGCCCAATTTTGGTATGTGTCTTTTTTGGCCTCAATTATTTTTGCTGCTTTTATGTAGAATTTTAAAGCTTCTTTTTTATCACCCCCAAAAACCGACGGAGAATAATATAAAATGTTTCCTTTGTCGATGTTAGCCTGTATGTTTTGTGGGTCAAGTCCATAGGCTTTATTTACATTTGCAGAACTTTCGGAGCCTAGAAAAATGGCTTTAAATCTATTAATTCCAATGCTTAGGCCGATAAATGCACCTTTGTATGAATATGCAGTTGCATTTTTTGGCGATTTTTTTAATACCAGAGCTATTAATTTATTAGCTTTTTCAATATTTTTTTCTGCTGTTTCTAGCTGCTTTCTACCTATCAAATAGCTTGTAAATCCATAATAATAGTCTATAAGTTCCAAATATTGCTCAATTGTAGTTGGTGGATTATTTGTTTCAAAATTGTGAATGATATTTTCCCATTTATACATTTCGTGATTAATGAAACTGGTATATGTTGCTGATTTATAGTTCGATTCAGCATAAGTTTTAATAGAACTTAAAAGTCCAGCGCAGGTGAAAATAAATATGATTAATAGGATTTTTTTATTTTTCATGCTTTACGTTTTTATATGTAAATGTTTCTTTTTGAATTCGGTTTTCTTAGCAAGTATTTTGTGCTGAAAGCGTGTTGAATATTTACAAAATAACTGTTTGAGATACAAATGATATTATTTATTTCTGCAAAGTTACAATAATTTCACTGTTTAATGAAACGTGAATAAGATAGGATGAAAAATAGTTTTATAGAAAATAAAAGGGATAACTGAAAATAAAATATGGCAGCATTTTATTTTCAATTATCCCATACTTAGCACTTTGCTTAGAATAAATGCTTTGTTTTTTTATTTATTGCTAATAAATACTGTTTTTGAAGGATTTACGCCTGTTGGGAATGTATATTTTAATGTGCCATTGGAACTGAAACAATACATTTTACCTGTTGTTTTATAATCTAATGTTTCTCCAATATAAATATCTTTCGTAATTGGGTTTACATCAATGCTATAAGGTGTATTTTGAACAGCATCTGAAGCTATGAAGTTAGATTTCAATAATTTTTCGTTTTTCACATCATAAATCGTGTAAGTTTTATTTATAACTTTGTAGCTTGCGTCATAATCATAGTTGTAAATATATGCATTATCTCCATCTATTGTCATTTTATAAGCTTTCACATCCGTGATTTTTGTAACAACTTTTGTTATAGTATTTATACGTTGTAGTGTGTAAGGAATGTTGTAATAGTTTCCAACTGAAATAACATATATATCGCCATAACTATCGGCTTTGATTATAGTTGGATTTATCACAACCTTAATTTTTTCTGTTTCAGTAAAACTTGCAAGGTCGATCACTGAAATTGTACTATCATTTACCAAAGATAAACCTCCCGAGTTGGCAACATATAATTTATTGTTTACTATTACGCTACCTTCTGGATTGCTCCCCACTGCAATTGTTTTTTCAATAATTAGTGAAGTTGTATCTAGTTGAGCTACATGTCCATCAAATAATGTGATATACACTTTCCCATTTGCCGAAGTAAGCGAGCGTGGTGTACTTGGCACATTGGAAGCATTTTTCATAGAAATTGTTTTTTTTGATACGAAAGTTTTAGCATCAATTATTTCAATAATACTAGAATTGGAAACCGCAAGATAAATTTTTGAACCATATTTAATCATGTCTTGTCCAACATCTCCTAAATTGCGGTTGTTTTTATTGTTAAATACTTCGTTTGAGCTGAAACCAGTTGTAAAATCGTAGTAAGTTAATGACGAATTGTTATTTCCCATTTGACCTTCGTTTAACACTACTACTCCTGTGCTAATTTCAGGAATCTCTTCGATAACTTCATCTGGATTACAAGAACTGAAAAATGGTAATGCAATAGCAGATAGCAGAATTGACGAAATAATTTTTTTTGTTTTCATAAAAAATAATGTTTTTTTTTAATAATTGATATATATTGATTTGAATTTAAAATTTTAATGATACAGTTACTCTGAAATTTCTACGTGGCATGGGATAAAATTGCACAACTTCATATTGGGTATTTAGAATATTGATGATTTCGCCAGTTAATTTGAATTGCTTAACGGTTGCCGATGTAAAAATTGAATGTTCGACATAAGCTTCAAGTCTGTTCGATTTTGTGTTTTGACCGCTCCATCTTTTTCCACTAAATAGCATATTATAGCCACCTTCAAACCAATTGTGTGAATATGAAATTGTGCTTGAACCTGAGTGAAATGGAGTGTATTGAATTTGTTCACCATAAGTAGCGCTTTCGAGAGTTACATCTGTTGCACTTTGATAACTGTAATTACCATTTATGTGTAAATAGTCTGTTTTACTGAGTTTTATACTTGCTTTTAGATTTACATCCAAACCAATAATGTCAACTTTGCCTTTATTAACCATGCTCCAATGAAACAAATCGCGCGGAGTGGCAATAATTTTATCAACTACTTGGTTATAATATCCATCAACGTTGAATTCAAAGTCTGAAAATAATGGAATTTCAGTTTCATTATATATCAGTCCAACATTGTATTGATTGGTTTTTTCTGGTCGTAAATTGTGATTTCCCATTTCCTGATAGTATAATTCGTTGAATGTGGGCAGTCGAAATATGTTTTTGTAAAATGCACGAATTCTCAATTCTTTGTCGGTGAGCAATTTATAAGAAATGCTTGCTGCCGGTGAAAGTTTATTTCTATTGGGTGCTGCTACTCCAACTTTTACATTTTCGCGTGTAAGTGTGTAAAGTAGATTTGCACCGATTGTTAATCGTTCAGTTAAATACTTGGTGGCAATATTTATTAATCCTGAATTTCGAGTTGGAAATGCAAAATTTTCAAATTTATGAGAAAAATCAATTTCTAAATCGTTGTACCACCAATCGGCTGAAAGAGAGATGTATAATGGATTAAATGGTTGAGTTTGAAAAGATGATGATAAATAATACTCTTTTTGCAAATAATTGTTTGAAGTTAGGGAAAGACTGTCTTCAAAATTATTAAAAGAGCGATTGAATTTTGCGAAATATTGGTGTTGAAATTTTGGAGATATCTTATTTTCGTAATGAATTTGTGCAAAAAATGTTTTATCTAATAATCTTTGAACACTATAAGGATTGTACAATATTACACCACCAGGTAAACCTCTATTGGAAATGAAGTGGTTCATTTTGAGGGAAATGTGTTCTTTTGCACGAAAATCGTAATTTACGTTTAATTCCGATTTAGATGATTTTACATCGCTATTCGTTCGTGTCAACTCTTCAGTTATTCCATTCGAATTAGATGAATTCAAGTTTTGAAGGAATTTATATTTTCCATTGGCCAATAGCGCGTCAGTGGATAAATTAACTCCGAGTTTATTGTTAAAGTTTTTGGTTAAATTAATATTCGCATTTACCAATCCAAATGAACCAATTTTAGTTGATATTTTGCCAGACAATGAATGTTTTTCATTGAATTTGGGCATTTGACTTGTGATACAAATAACGCTTGAACTCGAAAAAGTACGTGCAGATTGAAAAATATCATTAGTTTGACCATTATTTAATGAAATCTCCGAAACATTTTCAATAGAAATGCGCCCTAAATCAATTTGTCCGCATTGAATATCGCTCATCATTACACCGTCATAATTCACACCAGTTTGTTGAGCACCCAGACCTCTGATTGATACCGTTTTGAGACCTCCAATGCCACCATAATCTTTGACTGTTACTCCAGCAAAATGTTTAGCTATATCGCTCACATTCGAAGCATTGAGTTTAGTGATTTCTTTTTCGGTGAATAATTGAATTGGCAATGCAGCACGCGCAGTTTGAAGTCGTTGACCATTGACGGTAACTGTTTTTAGATTGCGTGTATGCACAGAATCATTTTTAAACTCTTGAGAAAAAGCCCAAGTGCCTAAAGTTAATATGCAAATTATTAGCAATAATTTGATGCTGTAGAAATTAAAAACCGAATTTTTGAACACAGTTGTAAACTATTTGACGATGAATAAACCGTTCAAATAGCTCCCGAAAATGACCTCACAATGGCAAAAGGATAAACTTTTTTGCTGATGATTCGTCGCTTTTTCCTCGAAAGCTTCTGAAATTTGTTGTTCGATTGGCAGGTCTTCTGACTTACTCCCGTTTTTGAACGCCTTCCCATTCTCGTTGATGATTGATAGTGATAGTTGACAGTTTGAGAAATTCAAATACTGACGACTGTTGACTAACGACCGTTTGCAGAGAAACAGTGGCAAAAGTGTTGTTCAATACGTTGTTCAAAAATTGAAATTCTTATTTGTGAATTAATAATTTTTGAAAGAGCTTACAGCAGCGGGACTGTACAGGATTTTCACCTGTTTCCCTTTTAATTCGATTCTTGCGATAACAAGAACTAAAACCAAAGCGGTGCAAAAGTAGTATATTTTTTTTGAAACGAAAAACCGAAATTACAAATATATTCAAATTTGTAATTTCGGTTAATGAGTGACTGTTTATATATGATTGTATGCTAGAGCAATATTGATTTGAAAAATGATTTTTCAGGTTATAAATATGAAAGAAAAATCAATATGCTTAGTATTATTTTACGTGTTTGTCGGCACAATAAGATGATCTGACAAGCGGTGCACTTTCTACATGACGAAACCCTTTTTTTAGACCAATTTGTTTGTATTCTTCAAATTTTTCGGGTGTAATATATTCACTTACTGCAATATTTGAGCGAGATGGTTGCATATATTGTCCTATAGTAAGTATCTGACATCCTGTAGCCAATGCATCGTCCATTAAAGTAATAACTTCGTCTTCAGTTTCGCCCAATCCAAGCATAATTCCTGTTTTAGCCACTATGTTTTGTGATGAAATATAGGTTAAAACTTTCAAACTAGTATCATATTTTGCTTTTGTGCGAATACTTGGCGTTAAACGTCTTACAGTTTCTAAATTATGCGAAATAATATCTGGTTTCTCTGCTATCACTATATCAATCAGTTCAGTTTTTCCATCAAAGTCAGGTATCAGAACTTCCAAAGTGGTATTGGGATTTACTGTTTTTACAGCAAGTATTGTAGCTGCCCAATGTGCTGCACCAGAATCGGCTAAATCATCTCTATCGACAGATGTAATTACGGCATGTTGTAAATTCATTAAGCGAATTGAATTAGCAAGTTTTTCAGGCTCAGTAGAGTCGGGTGGGAGGGGTTTGCCTGTTAAAGTGTTACAAAACTTACAGGCACGTGTGCAAATTTCGCCTAAAATCATAAAAGTAGCAGTCCCCTTGTTCCAACATTCACACATATTTGGGCAACGACCACTCGCACAAATTGTGTGAAGTCCGTGTTCTTTTACAATTTTATTGACCTGTACAAATTGGGTATTACTTTGGAGTTTTGTTTTTAACCATTCAGGTTTGCGTTGGTATGTCATCGTGTGTTTGTTTCTTGAATTTTAGGCTGCAAAGGTACAAAGAAGATTTGAAAATGAAGAAAATACATTAGAGTTTATATAGATTAAACGTTTATAGCTCTCAAAAACAGAGATTTAAGATTGGACACTAAGTTACACTAAATTACACTAAGTTACACTAAGAATATATTTACAAATTAAGAACA
>CAIWCC010000249.1 GCA_903911085.1 uncultured Bacteroidales bacterium
ATTATTTGTTTCAGTTTGAGACTATTCTTTATTTCGACGAGCTCTTTGCCTTTTCTCCTTTTCTATTTTGGCCAATGCCAATGGACTTACTGTTTGTTTTACTGAAAACACTTCCATTACATGCAATTGGTCTAATGCCCTGAGTGTTTGTATTAATGTAGCCAGTGTTACAGTTTCTCCACGTTCTAATAGACTTAAAGTAGACCTACTGATGCCGGCAGCATTAGCCAATACATCTTGAGTCTTGTTTTGGTCCAGTCGATGGTGATTAATAAAGATTCCAATATGTTCAGACAGCGCTTTATCGCTCATTGAATCCCAGTTTGTGTATGATAAGTCAGTCATAAAGCTAAATTATTTGTATTAGTGAATCATAACTCATGCAAAAGTAAGTATTTGTATTTATATTACAAAATATGAATGAGATATCACTCATTAAATTGCAATATCATATTTATTGAATGATATGTCATTCATATATTGGCTTGATATCATTTTAAACAATTTACTCGTTCAAACTTCAGATAATCTATATTGGGCTGCTAAATAAAATATGCCGTTTTTCGGATATTATCGCAGTCAAAATCTAAAAAAAATTATAATTGTTCAACCCTGGTGTCAAATTGACTTATTGCGACAAATATCGTTTATTAATATTTATCGTAATAAATCTAAATGAATATATTTTATGCATACTAGAGTTCAATTTCAGGAAGTTTAGTCCACTTCGGGGTCACTTTCTGAAACAACAGTTTCAGTCAATGACAAATAAAGCCACTATAAATCAATGATTTATAATGGCTTTTGCTTTTAAAATGAGTTTGTGATAGTAAATACTGACTATTTATGGCATAAAAAACACTTTCTAATTATAATATTAGCATATAAAACTTTGACTAACAGTATTAGAATAAATCATTTCTTAAAATCTTCCTTTCCACAAAGTTCTTAGCCATTCTCCGAGTTTGCTTTCGGCTGGATTATTTTGCACTTTCCAAATACTGGTTTTTGTGAGTTCATCGGGCATAAATTGCTGTTCTACAAAGTGATTGGGGAAATCGTGTGAGTATTTGTAATTCTTGCCATAATTCAATTCTTTCATCAATTTGGTGGGCGAATTACGCAAATGCAATGGCACAGGCAAATTTCCAGTTCGTTCCACCAAAGCAAGTGCCTCATCTATTGCTAAATATGCAGAATTACTTTTAGGAGAAGCTGCTAAATAAACGGTAGCTTCTGCCAAAATTATTCGACCTTCGGGCCATCCAATTTTTTGTAAAGCATCAAAACATGCATTGGCTAGCAAAAGAGCATTTGGATTGGCCAAACCAATATCTTCGGCAGCCGAAATAACTAACCGTCGGGCTATGAATTTGGGATCTTCGCCACCAGCTACCATTCGTGCCAACCAATAAATGGCGGCATCGGGGTCGCTTCCACGGATTGATTTTATAAATGCAGAAATAATATCGTAATGCATTTCACCATCTTTATCGTAAGCCGACGGATTTTGTTGCAATCGTTCGGTAACTGTTTGATTGGTGAAAACGACCTTGTTTTCGGTATTGGCATTTACAACTAGCTCCAAGATATTGAGTAGTTTACGCGCGTCACCGCCCGAATATCGCAATAACGATTCGGTTTCTTCAAGTATTATTTCATGGTTTTTTAGTTCAATGTCTGTTTTTATGGCGTATTCTGCCAATTCCAATAAATCTTCTTTTTCTAACGACTTTAACACATAAACCTGACAACGAGATAGAAGTGGAGTGATAACTTCGAATGATGGATTTTCGGTTGTAGCACCAATTAGCGTTACTGTGCCGTTTTCGACTGCACCAAGCAGTGAATCTTGTTGTGACTTACTAAAGCGATGGATTTCATCAATAAAGAGAATGGGGTTTGCTTGAGAGAAAAACCGATTGGATTTGGCCTTTTCTATCACCTCACGCACATCTTTAACCCCAGAAGTCACTGCGCTGAGCGTGTAAAAAGGGCGGTCGAGTTTATTGGCAATAATTTTGGCGAGTGTGGTTTTTCCTACACCAGGAGGTCCCCATAGTATAAATGATGCAACATGCCCTGATTCAATCATTTTCCGTAAAATGGCATTCTCGCCCACTAGATGTTTCTGTCCTATATAGTTATCAAGTGTTTGCGGGCGGAGTCGTTCGGCTAAAGGTGGCATAATTTTGTTCGTTTTTGAATGTACAAATGTAGTTCAAATTTATGAATTAGACCAATTTATATTTGGCACAATGATGAAATAAGAAATTGGAACAATGAAATGTACTTTTTTAATCGGGGCTAGCCCCGCACCCGACTCACTTTTTTGCCTTGACGCAAAAAAGTAAGCAAAAAAAGTCAAGACTTCGCCCACTTCGCTCGAAAAATTTGTCGTTCGTAGGCTGAAAACTTTTAAACTCGTACCGATGGAATACGTCGGCACTCAAACACAAAAGTTTTCTACGCCTACTTCACTCTATTTTTCGGCTCACTGGACGAGGTCAGTCCAAAAACCAAAAGCGCAAAACTCAGAAAATTTTTAAGACATTAAAGCTTTCCTATTACTTATTTTTCTCAAACCACTTCCACCACACTTACGCCATTACTTTTTTTCTGTACTTGAATTTGAACTGGAATACGCTCTTTTAGATTGTCTACATGCGAAATAATGCCAATCATTTTACCCTGCGATTGAAGTGTTTCGAGCGTAGAAATAACAGTTTCGAGTGTGTTACTATCCAATGTACCAAAACCTTCGTCGATAAAAAGCGATCCAATGCTAACATTATTACTTGCCAAATCGGACAATCCCAGTGCCAAAGCCAAACTGATTAAAAATTTTTCGCCACCGCTAGATGTGTCTACATATCGAGTTTGGTCGGTTTGAAAATGATCCACTAACATAAAGTTTAACTCCTCACCTTTTGAATAAGTCGCGTTCATTTGCAACGAATATCGTTTATTTAGTTTAAACAAGTGAATATTTGCCAGATTAATTAAATTACTCAATGTAAGTCGCTGAACATAAGTATTGAATGCATCTTTCGAACCACCCAAAATTTCATTTAGCCTGTTCCATGTTTTCAGAATTTTTTCTTGTGCCAATATCTCATCAATTACACCTCTATTGCGCATCTTTATTTGATTGTCTAGCTCAACTTGTGTGTTAATTGCAGTCACTCTTTCTTGTGCCAACTTTTTAGTATTTTCAATCTCAATCATTTTTGCCGAAGCTTGCTGTTCCGTAACATCAACTGGTTTAACTATGGATTGTTGGCTGAATGCTTCCGCCAATTGTGCTGCAATTGTTTTCAACATCAGCTGTTTATCATCTAATCTTTTGCGTAGATCTGTGAATTTTATCTTATCTTCTAAACTCAATAAAGCTTGAATAATTTCCTGCCTTGACGCAAAGTTACTCGACGCAATTTGTTCATCCAATGCCAAATTTTGAGTTTGTAATTTTGCTTTATTATCAACTTGTTCCTTGGCTATTATTTCGTTTTCACTGGTGTGCGTAGCCATTAAAGTTTTTAATTTATTAAGTTCAGTGGTTACATCTTCGTGATGTTTATCAGCTTTTTCAAAGGCAAATTGCAACTCACTTCGTTTACTTTCGGTACTTGTGCCAATGGGCAATATCAAAGCTCGTTGATTGGTAAACGATATAACTTTAAGTTTGTGTTCGTCATTTTCTATTTGGAACTTTTTCAGTGCCAAACATTTTTCAACTGTTTGATTTTCGGTATTTTCCAAAGCGCTTTGTAACTGTTTCAAAGCGTGGTCGAGGTCAGTTGCAGCCTTTGATTTGGTATTGTAAAGTGTAATTCTGTCCGTCAACATTTGTACAAAACTTGCTGTGTAGTCAACTTCAGGCAATGCCATTGCGTAACGCCTAAACTCTTCTATTAGAACGCTTTCAATATTTGAAATAGATAATGAAAGTGATTTATATTCGCTTTCTTTTTGCTTTACATTTACAGTAGAAGCTTTGGTTTGCTCAGCAAATTTGGTCAAATCATTGTTCAATTCAGCCATTTTATCTGAAAGTTTTTTGTGCTCAAGTTCCTTATTATCTTTACGTTTTTGGAGTTGCTGAGCAGCCACAATTTTTTCTGTGACCATTTTCAATTCACTTTCTACAATATCTTTGGCAGCAATTATGGCTTGATTATTTTCAATAGCAGATTCAGCTTTGAACAGGTTAAATTTATTCAGAATATCCGTTATTTCCTGCTCACGGGTGCTGAGTTCAATTTGTAGCGCCTGTAATGTAGCATTGTTTTCGGCAAGTTTAACCAATTGCTGAGTCTGTTCGTTTTTCAAATTGTCCAGCTTTAGCTTTCGTTCCTCTACCGTTTGTTTGCTTTTCGAGATTTCCAATGCAGCATATCGTTCCACAAAAGGATGTTCGGTAGCGCCACACAAATTGCATGGTTTGCCCTTTTCAAGCTTCTTGCGCTCCTCTTCAAAACTATTGATTTTGCTTTCTAATTCATAAATTGTTTCAGCGTCTTTCAACGATATTTCGGCCAAAGCAATCTCACCTTTTTTGGTTTCTACAAGCGCCGATTGTGTTTCATAGACCTGCTTCAATGCCTGAATTTCAGACATTAACTGTATCTTCTTTTTGTCCAAAACAATAAAATTCTCCGACAATTGGACTAATTCTTTAAGCTGGTTTTTTTGTGCTTCAAGTTGAGTATTATTTCTAATTAGTGCTTCTAAATTATTGGCTGAAAGTGATGCTGTAATTTCATTGATTTCAGACTTCAATACATCCAACTTCGGAAATTCAATTGTTAGTAATGCTTGGGTTGTATCAAATTGCGAAAGTGCTTTTTTTCCAATTTCTTTTTCCTGATTTATTGATGTAACAATTTGATTCAGTTGGGTATAATACGTTTTGCGTTGAGTAAGATATGTATTCCATTCGCTTAAACGAGATGCAATTTCAGGCACGTCCTTTTGTTCATGCAAGAATTGATTGATCGTTTTTAAGTCTTCTTGCTGAGTTGTTTGCGTAGCTAAATGTTTGTTTTTCTCTTTCGTCAACTCATCAAGAATATTCTGTAATTGGTTTGCTGATTTTGTATTTTCAGCAATAATTGAATTTATTGAAGCCATTTCGGTATCCAATTTGGCTACTTTTTCTAACTTCGGCTGCCAATCTTCGCTATTTGTTTTACAGTTTGTAAATGCGGCCTTTGATTTTTCCTGTTCGTCAATTACTTGACGTAAATTATTATTTATGAGCACTAATGCGTCCTCAATTTCTTTAGTGCGAAATTCTTTTTTCTTAATTTCCAGTTCAATACGGGCTATTTCTTCCACAGTTTCTTTGTGTGGCTCGGCGCTTTCATGCAGTTCCAGAAGTTGAAGTGTGGCTCTATTTGCTTCCAATTCCATTTCTGCATCCGCCTGCTCTTTTTCCAATTCGGTTTGTTTCTTTAGAAGCTCATCATTCTTTTTGTACCAATTCAGAATTACTTCCACAGCTTTTTTTTCGCTGGTAAAATTCACAATACTAGCTTCACATTCGGCTTTTTCGGTAGCAAGTTCATTCAATTTTTCATCCGTCAGAATGTCAATATTGTTGATTTTACTCTTTATTCTTTCCAACTCTTTTTCTTCAGTCCCAATTTTCAAACGCAAATTTTCACCAATCTTTTTGTAAATTTCCTCGCCAGTAATTTGTTGCAGCAGATTACCTTTTTCGTTGGCATTAGCCGACAAAAAAGCTGCAAACTCACCTTGTGCCAACAATACCGACCGCAAAAACTGCTGGTAACTAAGTTGCGTAATGCGTTCCACTTCCATTAATACCTCGGTTTTACTTTCACCAAGAATCTTTTGGGTTGTAAGATTTTTAAAATATACAGTTTCTTGAGGTGTGTTTAGCTTTTTACCATTTTTGGCTGACAACCGAATGCTCCACAGCACTTCAAATCGTTCACCTTTAGTTTCAAAAGTTAGTCGCGACATGGCATCGTGAGCACCATAACTCACCACATCTTCCAATCCGGCTTTAATATTGGACTTGTTGAAACGCGGCACATTGCGGTATAAGGCTATGGTGATGGCATCCAAAATGGTTGTTTTGCCAGCTCCTGTAGACCCTGTGATAGCAAACAAACCAACACCTTTAAACACTTCGCTTTCAAAATCGATTACTATTGGTGTGTCCGACTTTAGCGAATTGATATTTTGTAATTCTATTTTTAATATCTTCATAATTGGATTAGAAAAAAATTAAAGTGCAGCAACTATCATTTATTGCCCTTCCTGACTCATTTGCAATATTTCGTAAAAGGCGTTTAATAGTTCGTGATCATTATCCAAATCCACATTTAATTCCTTGCATTTCAATTTAAAAACATCAATAGGAGTCAGCTCTTTTATGTGTTTTGCATTCTCTATTAAACTTTCGAGTCCAGCTATTTTCCGTTCGTTTTTAAGTGTTACTTTCAGTACTTCCAAGCTCATTTGCTCGGCAGCTTTAGTTATTTCGGGGTAGCCCAAGCTGTAGTTTTGATCATTTTCTAAAACTACTTCAACCCATGGAGTTAATCCATTTTGATTTTTGTCCAAGATTTCAAGTTGATGAATACAACTTTCTACCGTACCCATTATTCTGGTAATTTCTCTGAACTTTGGCACATCAACTTCTTTAATATCAGCAATTTTTCCATATTGAGTTTCTATTACAACCATCTTTTTAATGCTGTTGGCTTCGCTAAAACTTAGCATATATGGTGACCCTGAATAACGAATATTATTGAATGCGCCAATTTGCTGAGCTTTGTGCAAATGTCCAAGTGCCACATAATCAAACAATGAAGGAAAATCATTTGCCCCAATATCACCCAAATTGCCAACATAAATAGTTTGTTCGCTATCGGATGTAACACCACCAACGGCAAATAAATGTCCCATGGCTATTGCCACAGTGTTGTCGGATTTCAGTTTTTGGCAATGAGCAGCAGCCTCGTTATAATGATTGATTAAAGCAGTTTTGTAGCGATTTTTTATATCTTGTGAATCCTCACCAGCTATGGCACGGCGAATATCTTGATCGCGGAGATAAGGCACAGCTGCAATTATTATTTCTTCACCATTCACCTCCAATTTGAATACCTCGTCCTCAATATTTTCGGTAGCTTTGCCCACCACATGAATTGAAAGTGCTTGAAGTAGCTCTTTGGGAGCGTTGATAGTACTTGGCGCATCGTGGTTTCCACCCGTTACAATTAGATATTTGCAATTGGTGTTTTTGAGATGAATCAAAAAATCATAATATAATTTTTGACCTTGCGAAGAAGGAACACCTGTATCAAACAAATCGCCCGAAACAAGCACTATGTCAATATTTTGCGCTGCAATAAACTCGAGTAACCAAGTCAAATACAGACTTTGTTCGTCAAACTGCGACTGTTCGAGCAGCCTATGTCCTAAATGCCAATCGGATGTGTGTAGTATCTTCATTTTTTTACAAACCAAAATTTTTCATGATTTTATTCTATTATAGTGTTGTCCGGTAAAAACAAAAGAAAAAAAGTGTCGCTCCTGTGGAGCTCTGGTAAAACTTGTAACTTATTGACTACCATAATTTCGTCCTGATGGGACTAAAGATTTAGCTGCATCGCAGCGAAATTATGGTAGAAAAATTTAAACCACAAAACCTAAGCCACATTCGGGGCGACATTACAGAAAGTCTTGTTGTACAAAGACTTACAGCAATTACGCAAAATGTTTACCGGACAACAATGATTCGATTATAAAAGTAGAGATTTTTTTTCAATGCTGCAACTAGATGCTCTCTAACCAAAATAAATTGTTCAAATCATTTAACCCAATAATATAAGTAACTTGTACAATATTATGTACTATTTTAATCGGGGCTAGCCCCGCGCCCCACTCACTTTTTTGCCTTGACGCAAAAAAGTAAGCAAAAAAAGTCAAGACTTCGCCCACTTCGCTCGAAAAATCAGTCGTTCGTAGGCTGAAAACTTTTAAACTCGC
>CAIWCC010000250.1 GCA_903911085.1 uncultured Bacteroidales bacterium
GACGCCTAATGATTTACGCGAATTTGAGCGTCCTGCTCGTCAACGTTCTTCACAGTATTTGGAACCAATGATGGAGCTTTTCGAGAAAGGCGCATTGGCTGGTGGCGATTTATTATCTATCGAAAGTACTGGTGGCAAAGAAGTGTCGGACGATGCACTGATGAACTGCGACATAAAAACCATCATGTTTGCATTGTCGGTTTTGGGTGTGCGTGACATGCAATTTTTGTGGAAAAAAATTGTGGATGTAGCCAACAAGCATGGAAAAATTGCTGCAGGCGATTCTGCTTGCGGTTTTGCCAACACGGCAATGGTTTTGGCTGAGAAAAAATATATTCCTAAAGTTTTTGCTGCATTGGTTCGTGTTATTTCGGTGGTTCGTTCTATCGTTGCCATGGAAGAAGGTGCCGTTGGACCCGATAAAGATTGCGGTTACGAAGGACCTTTCTTGAAAGCAATTACCGGAATTCCTATTTCGATGGAAGGTAAAACTGCTGCTTGTGCACATCTGAGCCCTATTGGTAACATAGCTTCTGCTTGTGCCGATTTGTGGAGTAACGAATCTGTTCAGAATATAAAATTATTGTCTGGAATGGCTCCTACAGCCTATATGGAACAGTTGGAATACGATGCTCGGTTGATGAATGAAGCTTTGCGTGCCGGTAAATTGCATTGCAGCGTTTTGCAACAGTTATTGGTTGCATCCGATATTTACACCGATCCGCAAGCTCTGATTCTTGCACCCGAAAACGTGATTCGCATTTCTCGCGAACTTGTAAAAGGCGATTCGTATGTGGCAAATGCAAAAAATGGTGCATTGGTAACTATCGATATCATTGAGGAAGCTGTGGCAATGGGCAAATTGAAACTATCGGATATGGAAATTGGTTATCTGCCTTATATGCGCGAAGAATTGGAAAGTATTCCCGAAAACGAAAGTGATTTTGTGGAAATGATGATGCCAATTTTAGATCAAAGCAAGTTTATTCCTTCTGAATACGGCTTGTAGAAAAATACCCTAATAAACCCCTAGCCCCTGAAGGGGAACTAAATTAGCTTTGATTTATTTCAAATTATCCATTTAGGAAAGTTTAATTTTGATAGTAGTAACTAATTTCCCTTCAGGGGCTAAGGGTTCTTTTTTTAATGAATAAAATACCCGTAAATATTATAACTGGATTTTTGGGGGCTGGTAAAACTACTGCAATCATAAATTTGCTTCGTCAGAAAACTTCAGACGAGCAATGGGCTATAATTATCAATGAGTTTGGTAAAATATCCATCGATAGTCAAACTCTTCAATCTTCTTCTGTCGCCGGAAATGTATATGACATTTCCGGCGGCTGTATTTGCTGCTCTGCCAAAGGATATTTCCACGAAAATCTTACCGAAATAATTAATACTGGTAACTATTCCAGAATTATTATCGAACCAAGTGGATTGGGTGGGGTAGATATGGTTTCTGAAATTGTGGAATCGAATAACCAGTTAATTTTAATGCCAAAGATTTGTTTGGTTGACATTCAGCTGATGAAAAATGAGCGCATACAACGTTTGCCAATTTATCGGAATCAAATTACTAAATCAGAAATAATCATTTTTTCGAAGAGTGATTTAGTAAACAACAAACAGGAAGAGCAGGATTTAATTGATAAATTCAATGAATTTTATCCGAATAAAAATATTCTAGAATATGAATTAATGTCCATGTTATTAAATTGTTATGTACAGCAAGAATCCGCAAAACATAATTACCGCCTTTTGTCGTCCGAAAAAAATAACTTAGAAGATAGTAATTATCAAAAAAAGATGCTTAATTTTGATACCACATTTGTTTTTGATGCCCATAAGCTAGCAAAAATTCTTTGTAAATATCCCGAAATATTGCGAGCAAAAGGTCATATTATTACTGAGAATAACAATTGGGTTTTAATTAATTATACGCTTTCCAACTGCCATTTCGAACAATGTGATTCAAAGGAACACAATGAAATTGTGATTATTACCGAAATGGCAGATGAAGATTTTTTTCAACGATTGGAAGTGGAAATAAAGCTCGCCACATTGTCCAATATCAATTAAACTATTTCAATTTTTAATGAAAAAACACAACATTCAACTACTGCCTTTAGGTAAAATAATTCAGGTAAACGATCAAACTCCGTTGATTGATGTGTTGCACGAATTTGGAATTGAATTTCCGTGTGGAGGCAAAGGTACTTGCGGAAAATGCAAGGTGAAGTTATTGAATGGCGAAATTGATGTTTCCGATATTCATCAACAAAAAATTGATAAGTTAGGTCTTTCATCCGATTGGCGATTAGCATGTTACAGCAATTGCACAAGCGATATAACTTTAGAAATTGAACAATTTAATCATCTAATTCTAGCCGACGAAAGCGATTTCGATTTCAACGCACTTGCTGGATTTGGCATTGCAATTGATTTAGGTACAACTACTTTGGTAGCTCAGCTGGTCGATTTATCAACTTCCAAGGTTTTGGCCGTTGAAACCCAACTCAATCCACAAGTAAAATTTGGTGCCGATTTAATTTCCAGAATTCAAGCAGCTTTAGATGGTCATGCCACCGAAATGACACGTATTATTCGAGCTTCAATTGGTGCAATGATTGAACTTTTACTTCAAAAACAACCTGTTGCAATTGACAGAATATCAATAGTTGGAAATACTGTTATGCAGCTCATTTTCAGCAATTGTGACATCACTCCTCTTGCCGAATATCCCTTTAATACCGACAATTTAGGAAAAAAGACTTTTCAGCCAAAAGAACTTGGTTGGAATTTACAAATAACTGATAATGTGCAGTTTTTTCCTTCCATTGGTAGCTTTGTTGGCAGTGATATACTGGCAGGAATTGCTGCTACCGGATTGCATGTAAAGGAAGAATACACCGCTTTGATTGATTTGGGAACAAATGGCGAAATTGTGGTTGGCAATAAGCATCAAATTGTATGCGCATCTACAGCTGCCGGGCCTGCTTTCGAAGGTACAAATATATCGATGGGAATGCGTGCTGTTACCGGAGCTGTGTCGTCAATAAGCTTGATAGACAATCAATTAATGTCAAACATAATTGGAAATGTAACACCAAAAGGAATTTGCGGAAGTGCGTTGGTTGATGCCGTTGCAATTTTTAGAGCACAGGATTTGATAGGCATGTTTGGTGAAATTAATTCGGGTGAAGCTACTATTTCAGTGACTGGGAATGTGCATTTAACGCAAAAAGACATCAACGAATTTCAATTGGCAAAAGCTGCGATTGCTGCTGGATTAGAAATTTTGTGCAAAACAATTTCTATTCAACTTTCTGATATTCAAAATATTTATATTGCTGGTGGATTTGGCAATTATATTAATATTCAACATCTTGTGCAAACAGGAATGATAGAATTGCCCGAAAATAAAATTCATAAAATGGGTAATACCGCTTTGATTGGAGCCAAAATGTTTTTATTCTCTAATGAAGAAATTGTAAGTACTATACTTACAAAAACTAAACATATAAACTTGGAAAGTGACCCCAATTTTCAAGATATATACGTTGACAAAATGTTGTTTTTATAGATTATATACCCATCCCAAAAAATAAGAAATAATATAATAAAATGAATTGGACATCATTAACCCTTAAACTTTCTGATTTAGAATTAGATAGAAACGAAATCTATTTAAATTTGGGTTATCATGGCGTAACACCCGAAGAGCATATTATTTTAATGGTTGATGATATTATTTCTCATGCTAATGAAATTTGTCATCCAATTGTAGGTTATGAATTCTACGAACAAATTAATATTAATCGTCACTTTCTCACTATCAACGACATACCTATGAAAACTGGACATGTAATAGCTGGTTATATGGTTCCAGCTACTATTATTGCTGCTTTTGTAGTAACCGCTGGTCAAGAATATGATGACTATTTACATGAATTAAAACAGCAAGGTGATATTGTAACTGAGTTTTTTGCGGATGCTATTGGTAGCGAAATAGCCGAATCATCCGTTCGTTATGTTACCCAACTTGTTAATATGAAAGCAGATGAATTGAGACTTATGACAACAAACTCGTACAGTCCAGGTTATTGCGGTTGGCATGTTCGCGAGCAAAAACAACTTTTTGCACTAATGCCCGAAAACCCATGTGGAATAAAACTCAACGAATCTAGCCTTATGCATCCCGTTAAATCCGTTAGTGGTATTATCGGATTAGGTGCGAAAATTGAACCAACTCCTTATGCATGTGATATTTGTGGTATGGTTACATGCTTCAAACGTAAAGTTAATTAATTGATTTATTTTTGCTTTACAAATTCCAAATCCTTTGATAGTTTTTTATGTTCCGAGAACTCAAGTGAATAATAATTTTATACAGCCAGAAACAAAATTTGAGAAAAAACATCAAATAACACACCGCCCAAATCCATTATTTCAAGTCAGCGCTCCAAATTAGCCACCAGACCGCACGAATATCACTCAACGATTTAGTGTCATTGATGCAAGAAAATTTATAGCTTTTATCAATAATTTGTTTACTTTTGTAGTCAAAATATTTTAAAACTCAAACTTACTCGCTCTTTTGCAAAAAAATAAATTATGTTACAAAACTTATCTTGGCAACAATCTGCACTTTACGCATCACGTTCATTAAATTTAATATCCGACAATATTATTAATCAAGTATTGCTTGAGTTGGCTAATGAAGCAGTGGCACAAACTGAAACAATATTATTCGAAAACGCCAAAGACTTAGCGGCAATGGACAAATCTAATCCAATGTACGACAGGTTATTACTAACAAAAGAACGGATAGAAAGTATTGCTGCCGATATTCGTAATGTTGCATCGTTGCCTTCACCATTGGGCAAGCAATTAATGGAAACATTGCGCCCCAACGGAATGAAAATTTCAAAGGTAACAGTGCCTTTTGGAGTTGTGGGAATCATTTACGAAGCACGCCCAAATGTAAGTTTCGATGTATTTTCTCTTTGTCTAAAATCTGGAAATGCTTGCGTAATGAAAGGTGGTACAGATGCATACAGCTCCAATTTGGCAATTGTAACAGTTATTCGCTCTGTTTTATTCCGCTTTGGACTCGAAAAAGGCATAGTAACTCTGCTGCCTGCTGGACGAGAAGCTGCAGCTGAATTGATGAATGCAGTTGGTACTGTTGATGTGATTATTCCTCGTGGGGGAAAAGGGTTAATCGATTATGTAAGAGACAATTCGCGCATACCTGTAATTGAAACAGGTGCTGGTATTTGCCATACTTATTTTGATGAATTTGGAGATTTGGCAAAAGGTGCCGATATTGTGTTTAATGCTAAAACGCGTCGAGTAAGTGTTTGTAATGCATTGGATTGCTTGGTGATAAATGAAAAACGACTGGCAGATTTGCCTGTACTATGCGAGAAATTAGCAACAAAAAATGTTGTCATTTATGCCGATTTAAAAGCTTACACAATTTTGAAAGGTAAATATCCTGATGAATTATTAAAAGAGGCTTCGGACGAAAGTTATGGCATAGAGTTTCTCGACTATAAAATGTCAATTAAAACTGTAGAATCAATATATGAAGCTGTAGAACATATTTCAAAATTTAGTTCAAAACATAGTGAGTGTATTGTGAGTGAAGATGATAAGCAAATTTTGTTTTTCGACAAAATGGTTGATGCGGCATGTATTTATACCAATGTGTCAACAGCTTTTACCGATGGAGCGCAGTTTGGTCTGGGTGCCGAAATTGGTATTAGTACTCAAAAATTACATGCACGTGGACCTATGGCGTTGGCTGAATTATGTTCTTACAAATGGATTATCAAAGGTGAAGGTCAAGTAAGAAGTTAATATCCAATAGATAGCTATTAAAATCGAATGTTTAGAATGGTGTTTATTGTTTCAAAAAGCCAATGAATCAATTCTACTCCCAGTATATTGACTCTTTTTAAAAAGTTATATTGATAAATCGCTATGGCTATACAATTATTTATTAGGATGTTGAAGCATAAAAATAGGCAATTTGCAATATAAACCATTTTTTTCAAATAATATTTATCAAAACAGTTGGATAATTAGATGAAAATTAGTACTTTTGCAAGCCCAATTAAGAATAGCGAAAAATAAATTAAAACATAAAGATATGAAAAGCGGAATTCATCCAGAAAACTATCGTCCAGTAGCATTTAAAGACATGTCGAACGGTGACACCTTTATCTCTCGTTCAACCGTAAATACTAAGGAAACCATCGAAATCGAGGGTATTACTTATCCAGTTGTAAAAATGGAAATTTCTAGTTCATCACATCCTTTCTATACAGGTAAATCGAAAATGGTTGATACTGCAGGACGTGTTGATAAATTTATGACTCGCTATGCAAAACGCATCGAAAGCAAAAAATAAGTTGTAAATACACCCCATAAAAAAAGCCTCGAACTTAAATTCGAGGCTTTTTTTGTGGGGTAATCAATGATTTGAGAAACAATGTTGTACCTATAATTTGATTTGGAATCATTTTATAGATACAACTAGTTTTAATTTATTGGTTTTAGTATTACTAAGATCGAGATATTAAAATTTCAATGTTACTGAGCAAAGAAAATTTCTACCAGCTTGTGGGAAAAATCGTAAATCGTTGGAGCGTACACCATTAAAATAACACGAGTACCAAGTCCATCCATTTGATTCGTATTGTTCATTCAATAGGTTGTTTACTAATACGTTAAAGTCTATCGATTTAATTTTATTCAATTTCAATGAATACTTTAAATTCAAGTTGTTTACAAAATATGCATGGATTGAACGTGCATCGTCCGATGTATTATCAATAAATTGTTTTCCTACATAATTTGAATGCAAACCACACTCAAAGGATTTGTAATTGATAGTAAATATACTGTTACCAATAATATTCGGCGAATAGGCTATGTTGGTTGTTCCAAGATAATTATCCTTACTTGCTAACCAATTCCAATCGATATTATTGTCATACATATCTACGCCTTGTTCAGTGAAATTTTTAATTTTATTTTTACTTAATGTCATATTTCCATCCCATTTTAACCAATCTGTAATTTTAGCTCCTGCTGTAAATTCAATACCAGAGCGATAACTATCTGGAATATTTGACGTTAAAAGCTCTCCAATTTCACTGAGTTTACCAGTAAGAATCAATTGATTATCATATTTCATATAATAAAAATTCACTCCTGCGCTAAAACGCGAAGACTGAAAACGATATCCAATTTCAGTATCATAAAGTCGCTCACTAGTAGGTAAATCTTTTGTACCTGCATCGGTATAATTACTCCTATTTGGCTCCCTATTGGCAATTGAATATGAGACATACAAATCATTATTTGTATTCAATTTATAGGTTAGTCCAAATTTGGGGTTGAAAAAGTTGAATGGATGAGTTTGTGTAATGTCAGTCATTGCACCCGTTTTGCTGTTGAACTTATCGCTTGTGCCATTCATCGAATATCTTATTATACGATATTGTAAATCAGTCATTAAGTAGATATTTTCCAACACTTCGGCTGTTATTTTTGCATATACATTGGCTTCATCTTTTATTGATTTACTTCGATAATACTCATTGGCAATATCGAGGTTTTGAGCATTGCGCGCCCAGACCACATTCCCAAAATGATGACCTACGTAACGACTAGCTGCTCCACCAAATGAAGCATTCACTTTTTTTGTGTCGTAATTCAATGCCCCAGTTATGCCACCAAACTGATTATCCAACCATTTTTGACGGACTAAATCAGTAGTTTCTTGTATCACTGTATCAACCATTGCCGGCGTTAAATTATATTTTTTGTAATCTTGATCGGTTTTGTATTCTTCGTAATAACCAATTCCTTTGGTGAAATGCGCTGTTGTATTCAAATGTAAATTCTGATTCAGCTCTTGTAACCAATGTAGTTGGTAGTGTGTTTGTTTATAATTATCAGTCTGATTATCATAAAATTGAGTTTTACCATTCATATCCGTATATTTTCCCAATTCGTTATAAGTTCTATTTGTTGAAAGGAGAGTGTCAGCCACTCCATTCCATGCCTGATACGTTTTTTCGGCGCCCCCAAAAGTTGTAAATTTCACCACGGTTTTATCAGAAAAATATCCAGCAGACAAATAATAGGAATTCATATCTACTTTAGCTCTATCTAAATAACCATCTGATTTTACGTTGGAAAGTCGCATGTCGAATGCAAAGTGATTGTTAATCAGACCAGTTCCAATTTTGATGGAATTTTTATTGGTATTGAATGAACCAATAGTACTGCTAACTTCAGAATATGGTTTTGTATTTACATTTTCGGTTTGCATATTTATACTTGCACCAAAAGCTGCTGCGCCATTGGTAGAAGTTCCCACACCTCGTTGCACTTGAACCGACAAAAGTGACGATGCAAAGTCGGGCATATTTACAAAATATACACTATGTGATTCGGAATCGTTGAGAGGAACTCCATTTACAGTAATATTTACACGGTTAGCATCAGTGCCACGAATACGAAATCCAGTATATCCAATACCAGTTCCAGCATCCGAATTGGCTACAAACGACGGTGTAAGTGCCAGTAAATATGGCAAATCTTGTCCTAAATTTCGTTTTGCAATTTCTTTGGAACTCACATCGCTATATGCCACTGCCGAACGGTCATTAGCACGTAGTGAATTTACTGTAATTTCGTTGATAGAATAAGATTTCGGATTTAATGTGATAATCACATTCTCATCTACGTTTAATTGTTTTACCAATGACTCGAAACCCACAAACTTTACTACTATTGAATAGCGCTTGTTAGTCAGTTGATTAAACAGGAAAGTTCCCATTTTTGAAGTGGTTTGAACTTGATTGGTGTTTTGTAATACTACGGTAGCCCCCATTAAAGGACTACCATTTTCATCAACCACTTTTCCCGAAAGGGTGTGTTGAGCGATGGCTGAAAAAGCCGAAAACAGCAAAAATGCTGCGATAACAATTTGTCTCATAACAATTTATTAATTAGTTAATAATTTGATTTTGAGAGCCTAAAAAAAAGTCTGATGAATATGTCTTATTCCCTTCTCGGCATTATCCGTGCAGGTTCAAAGGGTATGATCTCAGCCCGAAATATTAAGGCACCCCATTTTAAATAATTCAAACTGTTTGAAGAGTTTGAAAAGTATGAAAAGAAAGAATTGTTTGAACCTTTGAAGAATTCAAAACTTAAAATAATTTATAAAAAGAAAGAAAAACAACCCTGGAAGCGGGTCGAATTCCTTTCGGGGGACAAAGGTAATGAAAAAAGTTGAAGTTTGTTTCTTTTTTATTCCTTCCAATATCATTTTCGAATTTCAATAATCTAATTTCACCATCTTAGGTAACACTGGATGATAGAGTTCCAACTCTGTCAATAATCAGTAATCATCTACTTTTCAGTTTTCTACCATTTTTTTTTCGCAGTTGACAGAATCGGAATTCTATCATCCCAAGTGAAATTAGGCAACGCGGGATGATAGAGTTCCAACTCTGTCAATAATCAAAAAAAGCTCAAATTCTATTAAAATCAACCTGCCCAACCCTCTCTATCTAAATTTCGATAATTGATGGCTTCGGCAATATGATTTGATAGGATATTTTCGGATTCATCAAGATCGGCAATAGTTCTTGCCACTTTGATGATGCGGTCGTAAGCTCTTGCCGATAAATTCAAGCGTTGCATAGCATTTTTAAGTAATTCAGAACTCGATTTATCTGTTTGAGCAAAAGTTCGTTGTTGTTTTGACGACATTTGAGCATTGCAATATACACCATCTATATCTTTAAAACGTTGTTCTTGAATTTGTCTCGCTTTCATTACTCTTTCACGTACTTTCTCGCTACTTTCGGAATCTTTCATTTCTGCAAGTTTTTCAAATGGAACTGGAACTATCTCAATATGAATATCAATACGGTCGAGTAACGGGCCTGAGATTCTACTTAAATACTTCTGAACCACACCAGGTCCACACACGCAATCACGGTCGGGATGATTGTAATAACCACATGGACAAGGATTCATAGAAGCCACAAGCATAAAACTTGCAGGAAATTCAATAGAAAATTTTGCTCGTGAGATACATATTTTTCTATCTTCGAGTGGTTGTCGCATAACTTCCAGCACAGTGCGCTTAAATTCAGGCAATTCGTCTAAAAATAATACACCATTATGAGCCAAAGATATTTCACCAGGCTGCGGAAATGCCCCACCACCTACAAGGGCTACATCCGATATGGTGTGATGTGGACTACGAAATGGTCGTTGTGAAATTAAAGAAGTGTTACTATCAATGTTACCCGCTACAGAATGTATTTTGGTGGTTTCCAACGCTTCCTGAAGCGATAATGGTGGTAGAATTGTGGGTAATCGTTTGGCTAACATCGATTTTCCTGCTCCCGGAGGTCCAACCATTATGATATTGTGTCCTCCAGCTGCCGAAACTTCTAGTGCTCGTTTTACACTTTCTTGACCTTTAACATCTGAAAAATCAATTTCCGAAAGGTTCAAATTGCTAAAAAATTCATCGCGGGTGTTTACTATTGTTGGCTCAAGAGTACTTACTTCGTTAAAAAACTCGATTACTTCTTTGATATTTTCAACACCATAAACTTCTAAATTGTTTACTACAGCAGCTTCACGTGCATTTTGCTTTGGGAGTATAAAACCTTTGAAACCTTCCTCACGTGCTTTAATAGCAATGGGTAAAATACCCTTTATAGGCTGCAAACCTCCGTCTAAAGAGAGCTCACCCATTATCACATATTTTTCTAATTCTTCGGACTTTATGGTGCCTGCACCAGCCAAAATTCCTATTGCCAAGGATAAATCGTAAGCCGATCCTTCTTTGCGAATATCTGCGGGTGCCATATTTATCACAATTTGTTTACGTGGCATACTGTAACCAGTATACTCAAGTGCTGAAGCAATTCGCTCATGACTTTCACGAACTGCATTGTCGGGCAAGCCAACATGCAAAAATCGAATTCCTTGACTAACATTTACTTCAATTGTTACAATAGTGGCATTGATACCTTGTACAGCTGCCCCAAAGGCTTTTACTAACATACTTATATATTTTTCAATTGTTTAATTTTAGATATTCTTGTTGGAAGTTTTTTTAACATATGTTAAATGCACTACGCTTTAACACTTCCAATTCACTGCCAATTTTCTTGTAGTTGATTAAACTATTGGTTCTTGTATGTTGTTTATCTCAACATTTTTTTTCCAACAAGGCTTTCGAGTGAGGCTTTTAATGTGAAAACTTGCTCGTTCATTAATTTGCCTTCCGAGAAGTGTAGTTTTATGGCTAATTTTCCGTTAAAAGATTGTGATTGTATTACATCCAAATACCATTTACTTTCTAAATAATAATTGGAGCGCAAAAATGGATTATTGCTATAAAGTCGTGTACCTTGTTGGTTGTAAAAAACCATGCGTGGGTTGCCCCAATAAAATGAATTTTGAATGCCAAAACGTTTATAATCAGCATTACATCTCAACACAAGACCAATTGGAGTATGGGTTCCATAATCAATAAAACGGTCGCGTTCCATGCCTGCTAACACTCCTGCCGAAATTAACAAAGTATCCAAACCTTGACGATTTGAGTAATTTACTCCAATGGATAATTGCCCTAATATGTTATCAGTCAGGTGATAATTTTCAGTATTTGGACGCGTGTTTGCAAAATGAAACATATATGATTGCAATTCTGCAAAAAAACGTTTATGCTGTTTGAGTGCAGAAACACCTACAAAAAAAGTCTCGCGATTGACTGTTGTTTGATGACCATTCCAATCGAGCCAAATATTGAAAAATGAGCTTGAATTTTTTAATTGCCAGAATATACCCGACAATGTTGGCTGAAAATATGAAATTGAGTCTTGAAAAAATAAGTCTGAGTAATTATTAAGAAGTTCTGCTCGAGGGAAAACTCCAGCATATAGCAATGATTTTGTTGTTTTTTGTTGATAATATGCTATTGGACGAATTATGTCAACAAAGTTTTGAGAGCCAGAAATCTTTAGTAAATCACCACCAATATAAAATGCGTGAACTGTATCTTTCGACAAACCTAATTGTGGTGTAAAATGTACACCTGTCATAGTTTGGTCTCTAGTTAATGTAGATTCTATAAATTCTGTATTATCAAAAAAATAATTCATTCCTGCTTTCCATTCAAAATTTTGAGCAAAAGCACTTATTTGAATTGATAAAATGAAGACTAATAATGTTTGTCGAATTGTCATTTTATTATTAAAGAGAATTATGGATTAAAATATTCAACAAAAATACTCATAAATTAATAAGAAATTTACTTTTGATAGTATTTTAATTGTAAATATTTGATTTTTTCATATAATTAATTTCACTCCAACAATTTCTGAGATTATTGTGTTTTTTGCAAATAAAAAAAATGAGAGAACTACTAATGGTAATTCTCTCATTTACAATTAATAATCTATGACACTACTCAACCCTTCCACCGCGTTCTTGGCGATGTTCAACTTTCAAAGGATTGGCGCTAATTTGATCATTTATTATACGGTTCTGATATATATCATAAGCCATATACAACGCTTGGCGGAATGAATCTTCGGATGCTAGATTTTTTCCCGCTAAATCGTATGCTGTTCCATGTGCAGGCGATGTGCGTATTACTGATAATCCAGCAGTGAAATTTACTCCGCTATCCATCGAAACTGTTTTGAATGGTATCAATCCTTGGTCGTGATACATAGCAAGAACAGCATCAAATTTATCGAAATTTCCTGAACCAAAAAATCCATCAGCTGGATAAGGACCAACACAAATAATTCCTTGTTTTTCGGCTTGTTTCATTGCTGGTATAATTACAGTTTGCTCCTCATTGCCTATTACGCCATCATCGCCAGCATGTGGATTTAAACCCAATACAGCTATTCGAGGGCGTATTATTGAAAAGTCTTTTTTGAGCGATGAATTTAAAACCGTAAGTTTATCAATAATTGCTTTTTCGGTTAATGAGTCCGAAACATTTTTAACTGGAATATGACCAGAAACTACAGCCACTCTCATTACATCATTTACTAACATCATCAAAGCTGGAGTTCCTGTTCCAAATTTCTCTTCAAGATACTCTGTGTGACCAGGGAAATGAAATGTTTCTGATTGAATGTTTTTTTTGTTGATAGGAGCAGTTACTAAAGCATGTAATTTACCATTCGCCAAGTCTTCTGTTGCTCGTTCGAGTGCTTTCAAAGCTGCTTTTCCAGCTTCTTGGGTTGAAATTCCAAGTTCAACTTTAATTTCCTCGTCCACACAATTTATAATATTTACTCGCTTAAGATTGATTTCTGCGATTGAATTCACGATATTTAAATTTAAACCTTGTATGTCTAAATTTTTTCGATGATATGATGCTGCTTTCGATGAACCGTAAATAACAGGCACAAAGGTTTCCAACATACGTGGTTCTGACATGGTTTTTAGTATCACTTCGTAACCAATGCCGTTAATGTCACCATGTGTAATTCCAATTATAATTTTTTCTGTTTCCATATTTTTTTCTGTTCTTTATTTATTCAATGTCATTTGAGAAATCCAACAGCACTGATTTTTGTTAAATTGATTGCACGTTAAATTGTTAGAATTCAAAACTCTCAAAACATGAATAATTTGCTTCTTGAATTTACAATTTCACGTGAATAAAACCATTTGTTAATAACGTAGATTGCTTTTAGTTTAGTATGTTTTTACTGAAAATAGAGTCATAAAAAAGTATAATGTCTTTTTAGCTTAAGAGCTTATTTTTCCAATTATATTTATGAATTTCTTTTGAACAACTTGTGTAACTCTTACTGATTTACAGCAAAATTACTGCTAGACTGTAAGGAAATTTCTGTAGATAAATTAGAATTAAATATCATTTTTATTTCTGATTCAACAGGTAATGTATTGATTGAATTGAACTTTCATAAAACTAATTAGCAAAAATTAGATTCTATAAAAATAGTAAAATTGGCGAATTCAAGGTTTTCGGAGTATTCAACAACAAAACTACATTTTTTTTTAATTTAATTGTTTGTCGAATTGAAAAACATTAATACTGATTCCATTAATTTCTCTCTATCATTTTCATCTTCAATAGTTTCAAAAGGGAATCCAAATGCGCAAGTTTTGTAGAAGCCGGAATGAGCCACTGCAGCGCTTAAATTATTTTCGGCATATCTACAAAACGTGAAACTATTATCGCCTAATGGCTCTATTGCGTCTGGTGATTGAACGAAATAGGACATTAAATTTGGTTGCGTGAAATATGAAAAATCCATTTTCTTGAAATTTCGGAATGGAGAATTTACCACTTTTACTTTACCACCAACACTTGCCTTTGAAGTTCTGAACTTAATTTTTAAAACATTTTCAAGAAAGTCTTTATCCTCTTTAATTGGATTTTTTCTTTCATTTAAATCAGATGCGATATAAGCCCCACTAACTAAAAGATTACCACCTTTAGAACAAAAATTCTTTATAGAGGTTTGCAAAGCTAATGGAAAAGTTTTGAATTCTGCTATTTTTTTTGCATTTCCTATAGTTGTTTGCTTTTGTTTACCCAAAATCAAATCTACAATTTTAAATTGGCACATATCAATATCTTCATTTATAACACTTTTATAACTACAAGACACAAATGAGAAACCGGCGGCTTTTATTGCTTTACCATGCACGAATGGATAATCAAAGCTATTCCCGGCAATAACTTTTGTTTCCAAATTGGCATGGCTTGCCCCAAAACCAGGTGCGTCATCATCTTCCCAAGGTTTATTTCGCTTAAAATCATATTGTTTCCCAATTGTACTTATGTCATATAAATACGGAACCCCAGCATCTTCATCGTTTAAAAATCCTCCGTATAAACTATCCAAACTGAAACTTACAGGTGCACTTAATCTATCAAAATTATTGACAATCAGCACTTCTGAACGATTGCGTGTGGAACGACAAGCTGATAAAATTTCGGACGGAAAACTTTCACCACCACTATTTATTGCAGTTATTTTGAAACTGTAAATTTTTCCTGGCACCACATTTATTGTAGTTTTATTTGAATTTACCAAAACGCCATTATCAAAACCACCATCGTCAATTCGTGTGTATAAAATAAATTTGTCGGGTTGAGCTGTAGGTTCAGTGCTGTCATTAACAGAATTCCAATGTAGTTCAAGTTTTGATTTTTCCACAAATCGACAACTAAATTGCTCTACTGGTAATGGTTGTACTACATATTTTACTCTGTTTGCTGACGATAAGTATTTCAACATACCTTTGTAGATTGAGCGACTTACAGTAAAACGAAAGCGAGGGTCGAGACCATAACGCATATCAGCAAAGTTTTGATGCGAAAGTAATTCCAACAACATAGTTGGCACTTCGGGTACACGCGACTCACTATATGATTTATTCCATAAACCACGACGCGACCATTCAGGCGAAAATTTTGTACGAATATCATTAACTATTTGACTTTGAACAATATCTGTCAAATCGCGAGATGACCAACGTGAAACTCCATTCTCAAAAATTGTTTTCCCTTCAGAGTTTGGAATAGTACAAATTCCCAAAGTACCAATAATTGAATCGTTTGAAGTGGTTCCAGCATCGGAATGAAATGCAAATGCCAAATCAATAGGAACATTTAACCCTGTTTTTGTTTGCGATACCGGTGAGCCTCCTGTTAAATAATTTACCCAATTTCCACGTGATTGAAAATCGTCAGTATAATCATTTTTCCCTTTACTTTTACTGTAAATACTATCAGGAATTCCTGCCCATTGCAACCAATATCGTGCTGCTTCAGCAAACCGAGGATATGTGCTTACTTCTGGTTCATTGGCTATTAGCGGAATTGAAAGGTTTTTACCAACTGTTATGCTATCTGAACTTTTTTGATTGAATGTTGAACTGTTTTCGTATGGACTTCGACCAACATTTCCCATTCCTCCACCAAATTTAACAGCATCTGCAGTAATTAATTTGTCTTCTTCGTTACCTAAATTTGTTAGTTGAACTTTCCCTTGATTATTCCTTCCTTGATCAAAATAGAAATGACCAAGGTATAACCATGTTCCACCATTCATGGTTTGATTTACTGCAAATTCAGTTTTTCCTCCTTTGTGAAATACAGTGTAATGTGCATCCGAAGTGCTATTTGCAAGCATTTTATATGAAACATACACCGCATATTGACCAGATTCAGGTATATTTGGAATCCATTCAATACTGCTCGATTCATCTGCATCAGTTACTGAAGTATTAATACGATATGTACCAAAAGTAAAGGGATTTTGACCCTGAAGATACATTTTTTGAGTATTTGCAAATCCTGTACCTTCTCCTGTTTTCCATGATTTTTGGTCGTTAAATTCTCTATATCGCGAATCACGACTTTTATTATCATTGTCTACAATTATTTCATTCAATTGGGTGTCGCGCTCACGAGGCAGAAATACATTAGCACCAGCATTTCGCAGCATGGGTACTAAAAATGGAAGTACATAAGATTGAGTATAAAGATCTTCAACAGTTTGAAATACACGTGCTCGCTGCCATTCCCAACGATTTAACTTTTGTTCGTAATGCCAACCGTGACTTTGCCAAAGAGCAATGTGACGGTTATTCATGCCATTTTCAATTGTGTTTGGACGTGATAAATTGGTAACTACTGGTTTTGATAGTGTTGGAAGTATAAATCGCCTTTGTTCGTCAATATTTTCTGTTCGATAAAAATTAGGTATGTAATCCTCAATTTGCTTATTATCAACCAAGCATACAATTGAATATCCTAAATATTTTGTTGGTAGTGCTTTTGCAATAGCATTGTAGATGCGTTTTACATTATCTGGACGAAATGGAATATATGCTAATCTGTCAGTCACCGAAAGACTGACTTTATTCGCTTTTTCGTTGGACGAAAAATTTAGCACTTTAATTCTGCCAACATAAGTGTAGCTATTGGCTATTAAAGTCAAAGAATCAGAGATCTGATTCTCAAAGTTTTTTTGTGCGGAATATATTGGATTTGTTGCTAATAGAAATAATACAACAAATATATAAAAGTTATGTCTCATATTTCTTTATTATGAGTTACAAAAATAATTGCATACCAAATGCTGTATTGTAGTTAAGTATGGATGTTATTCTCCTTTTTCTTTTTCTAATGTCGATAACATTCCACAAGCAGCAAAAATATCTTCACCACGTGTGCGTCTAATTGTTGATGTAACGCCATTGTTTGTTAAATAATCGCGAAAAAAAGTCATTTTTTCTGCACTCGAACTTTTTAAATTTACTTCGGGAATAGCATGAAAGCGTATCAAATTTACTCTACAATCAATTCCTCTCAAAATCTTTACTAATTCTACCGCATGACGCATTGTATCATTAATTCCATCGAACAAAATGTATTCGAACGATACACGACGTTGTTTGCTGAAATCATGTTTCCGCAATTCCTCAAGAACTTTTGCCAATGGATAAGCTTTTTCAATTGGCATTAATTCTAATCTGTCTTTTTCGAATGGAGTATGTAAACTTATTGCCAAATGACATTGTGTTCGTTCAAGAAAAACTTTTATTCCAGGGATAATTCCAATAGATGAAACTGTAATGCGTCGTGGACTCCAAGCATATCCATAATCCGAAGTTAGTATTTCCAACGATCGTAACATTGGCAAAGTGTTATCAAAAGGTTCGCCCATTCCCATAAAAACCAAATTTGTAAGGGTTTGAGCTTCTGGTATTGACAAAATTTGATTCAAAATTTCAGTTGCTGTAAGTTGTGCAATAAAACCTTGTTTACCAGTCATACAAAACACACAACCCATTTTACAACCTACTTGCGACGATACGCAAAGTGTGGCACGGTCTTCTTCGGGAATATAAACTGCTTCAATAAAATGACCTCCGCCTGTTTTGAATAAGTATTTTTTTGTTCCATCCTTCGATTCCATTGCCTGAACTGGTAGTGTGCGACCAATTTCATACTTCTCTGCAATCAACATTCTGTTTTTTAACGAAATATTTGACATTTCTTCAATTGTAAATGCTCGTTTTTTGTATAGCCATTCGCTAATTTGTTTGGCTGTGAAAGACGGCATTCCAAGTTCGGAAACTATTGTTTTCAGTTCGTCGAAAGTTTTCCCAAGAAGTGATGTTTTATTCATGATTTCGTTTTGTTTTTCTTGTTTTGAAGGTTTTGCAAAGTTACGTAAACTTCGCGAAAAAAAAGAAAACGGAATGAAATAGTCATTCCGTTTTCTTCTTTATTTTATGATGAGATTAAGATTCAATTTTTCAAAAGAAATTCAATCTATTATCAGTTATGTCAGCCTTATCTTTTAAATCTTGAATAATCATATAAGGTAACGAGTAGCTCATTCTGCTATTCAATTGCATTGTTTCCATTTTAACATCAAATGGCTGTGGATTGTCTTGCTTTCCAAATGTACGAATTACATACACACCAGCATTTCCTTTAATTGGAGCAGAAATTTTATTTAAAGTTGATACAGAAGCTTTTCCAATAACTGTTGGCTCCATTCCTGCAGCACCAAATTGGTAAGACGAAAAGTTTACTGCATTTGCCACTTTCACAGAATCTTTCATACTTGCTGCTAATGCCTCTAATGAAGGGTTTTTAGCTAGTTGAGCTGATAAATTGCTAATCATTAACTCGGCTTTTTTGTCTTTAATTATTTCAGCTTTTAATTGGTCTGTTACTTTTTCCAAAGAACGATACCCTTTTTTGTTTACTTCGGTTGTTAAAGCTACTACAAATACAGAACCACAGTCAAACACGTCGGAAACATCATTTTTGTCGCTCTTAAATGCCCATTGAACTATTTTTCGTGATTGAGGTAAATCAGCTACTTTTTCAGTAGTTTGTAATATATCCATTGCTGGGCGTACAACATAACCTTTATCTTTTGCTGATTTTTCAAATTTATCCGATGTTAAATTCACCGCAAATTGTTTTGCATCATTATAGATTTTGCTGTATGATTTACTGCTAGCAACAACTTTACGCTCTAAAATTGCTAATTTTACTTTTGGACGAGCAGCTGTTTTTTCCATTACTTGCATAATCTGAACTCCTTGAGCATTTTTAATTGTAAATACTTCATTGGTAGCTTTTAAAAATGCAGTTGTAATTATTTCTTTGTCAATGCCTTGAACGCCGTCTTGCAACCAACCTATTTCACCGCCGTTGTCAGCTGTTTGTTTTACTGCAGAATATTTTTTTGCCAATGCTGCAAAATCGCCACCTGCATTAATTGCAGCCACTAAACTATCAGCTTTAACTATGTCTTTTTCTACTAAGAAAATATGGCGTAACTTTACTGAATCGGATTGCATAATGCCCGATTCCATAATACGAGCCATTGTGTAAGTGTCATTTGCAAACATTGGACCTACTATATCGCCTGTTTTTCCACCAAATGCAAAAGCTTTTAATGAAGCAGGTACAGTTTGTAATGAATATCCACGTCCAGTGAACATAACATCAGAATTTGAATTTACCAATCCTACTACATCTGGTGAAGTTTTAAATTCAGCACTTAACTTATTAATCCAAGTTTCAGCTTCTTTATAATCTTCTGGTAATGGTTTAATTGGAAATGATACATAGCTAATACCACAGTTCGCTTCTTGTTTGTATTGTTCTTTTTGTTTGTTATAACGGTCTTTAATATCGCTATTGCTTACTTTCACAGCCGAATCGGAAATTAAAAAGTAAGGTTGTACTACATAAGCCACATTTACACTAGTTTTTTTATCTTGATATGCCATTTTTGCGTCCAAACTATTGGCAGTTACAGCTTTAGAAATCAAGGCAGTATATTTTTCTTGCAAAATACTATTTTTTATCGTGTTTTCCCAAAACTTCCAATAACTTTTTGCTTTGCTAATTTGTTGTTTCATTTCTTCATTAGCTGGAGTTTGTTCCAAGCTATTTAGAAATTGGATTAAATTGGCACGACTAAACTGACCATTTTCTCCTGCAAAAGAACGACGTTGTTGGATAAGTTGATGAATATTATTGCCTATTAATTTATCTGATAACTCGTCTGGACTAACAGCTAGACCCAATTTTTCAGCTTCAGCATTTAAAATTTTCTCATTTACCATGCTTTCCCACACAGAGGTGCGAAGTTGAGCAGTCATTTCTTCATTCAGTTCACTTTTACCAGTTTCGATTTTGTAAACTTCGGTCATTTGTTCAATAGCCGCGGAATAATCCTTAATATTGATGTCTTCACCAACTATATTCGCAACAACTTCTCGAGATTTATTAAAATAAGATGAACCTGAATTTAGAAAGTCACCCACAATAAAGGCTAATAATGCAAGTCCTACAGCGCCTACCAATAAAATTCCTTTGCTTCTAATTTTGTCTAATACTGCCATTTTCTTAAAATTTATTTGTATTTTTTATTTGTTATTATTTCTTTTTATTTGAGGGCACGAATATACAAAAAAAACTCTTATGTCGATGCATTTTTAGTGTTTTTCTGTGCTTTTTTAAGGATTTGATAAAATATGAGTAATTGTTGATTTGGTATAGCACCTAAATTTGCTTATTCAATTTTACTAGCTATTTCCGATAATTACTTTTACCAATTCTATTCTGTTATTTGTGACTTTTATACATTTGATTGTAAACTGCTCAATATTAACAACTTCGTTTATTTTCGGGAAATGCTGATGATGGTGTAAAATAAAACCTGCTATAGTCATGTAAGCATCAGAAACTGGTATTTTTAAATTAAATTTAGCATTTGCCATGTCAACTTCTAATCTTCCTGAGAATAAAAATTCATTCTCGTTAGTTTGTTCTGCTACATATTTACGGTTATCATGTTCATCTTCTATTTCACCAAATATCTCTTCCATTATATCTTCTAATGTAACTATACCCGCAGTGCCACCAAATTCGTCGACAACTATTGCAATACTTTTCTTTTGAAGCATAAAAATCTTCATAAGTTTTTGAGCAGCCATATTTTCGGGTACAATTGGAATTTGATTTATATATTTCTTCCAATCTTTTTGATGTTCAAACATTTCTGAAGCATGTATATAGCCTACAATATTATCAATATCGCCTTTGTATATTGGAATTTTAGACTTTCCAGTTTCGATAAAAGTTTGCATTAACACATTTACATCTGTTTCGTAATTTAATGCAATTATTTCTGTTCGCGGAACTGAACAATCACGAAGTTTAACTTTTGAGAAGTCGAGTGCATTTTGAAATATCTTCACTTCATTTTCAAGTTCTTTCTCACTTTGATGATTTTCAAAGCTTTCCTGAATCAAGAAATTTAAATCAATTCTCGAAAAAACGTTTTCCTCAGTGTTGTGACTTATTTTAATCTTAAAAAGTTTTAAAATACTCATTGACAGCCAAGTACTGAAACGTGATATTGGATACAGACCGATGTAAAAAACAAACAATAGTCCTGAAAATACACGAAGCCATAAATTGGGATTGATTCTAAAAATAGTTTTCGGTAAAAATTCACCCGTAAAAAGTACAACAATTGTTGCAAGTATTGTTTGAACTAAAGTTATTAGAAATTGATTCCCAATAGGTGTCAACCATGGCGTAAGTACTTCTGCCATTAATAATCCATACATTACTAAACAGATATTGTTTCCTACCAACATTGTTGAAATAAATTGTTGGGAGTTACGATAAAATATTGAAAGTATTGATGACGTAAGATTACGTTGCTTTTTATCCAATTCAAACCGAAGTTTGTTAGATGTAACAAAGGCAATCTCCAGTCCTGAAAAGAAAGCAGAAAAAAGCAATGTTAGTAAAATGTAAGTTATTATATCCAAAACTATTAATATAAAAATCTGTTCATTGATTATAGAGCGCAAAGATACAATATTTTACGTTGTAACATATTGAATTTTTAAAATAATTGGACTAGAATAATTGTTATTGGGTTGAAAAAATTAATAAAAAGGGTTTGCTGTTGGCCGATAAGTGTTTTATGTAAATAGTTTTATTCTATATAATATGCATTAAATGAGAAATATACATATATTTTACAAAAAAAAGAGTTATTAATTAGAGATTGGGTTTGCTGTTTAAAAAAAAAGCAGTATCTTTGCACTCGCTTTTGAAAAAATGATTTAGTAGCTCAGTTGGTAGAGCACATCCCTTTTAAGGATGGGGTCCTGGGTTCGAGCCCCAGCTGGATCACATGTTCGGAAGTAAATACAAAGTTGATGATTTAGTAGCTCAGTTGGTAGAGCACATCCCTTTTAAGGATGGGGTCCTGGGTTCGAGCCCCAGCTGGATCACTTAAAAAAACAATAGTTTTATTCAACATTGAGACAAACCATTCTAAATCATTGATTTAGAATGGTTTTTTGCTTTTATAGAAAGTCAGTAAAAGCCATTATTTTCATCTTGATTATGCAATGACCATAATGTATTGTCCTGCAACGATTTTTTGTCATCTCTATTGTGAATAAAAGTAGTAACCTTATAACCATCATATTTATCAAGTCCATTTCCAGTTGCCAACCAAAAACAGCCGAGTTTATCTTGCAAAATATCGAATACTGAGCTGTTTGAAAAACCTTCTTTCTGCGAAATCTGTTGAAAATTAACCTAAGTATTGGGCGTTGCTGCATAAGCCTGAGAGATGGTTAATAACATGGAAATTTTCAATACAAAAGGATTTTTTTTTATAAAGTAGCATGTTGCACAAGGATATGATTATCGCATTAAATATAAAAAAAATTTTTATAGTATTTTGGAAAAATAAAAGGAAAAATACACCCGCCAAACCTCCTATCTTTCTGACAGCTGAGTGGCGGGTGAAATTGATAATATCTTGCGATAGTTTTTTTAAATAGGGTCTAAATCTATTTCAGATTAAAATGGATTATACTATTGATTCACAACCTTTCTTGTCCAGTTTTTAGAACCTGATTCAATTTGAATCGAGTACATGCCAGTTACTGGAAGTAGTATTTCAATTGAACTGTTATTTAGCACTTTATTGGCAATTATTCTGCCAATAGCATCAACTACCCGAACTGAAGCACTTCCGATTAAATTATTAATTATTAGTTTTGAATTATTAACTATAATTTGAGGTCCATTTGTTTCTGTCTCCATCACATTCCCGGTTGAAATGCGTTGCGCTGTTATTACAAAACGTGCATTATCTGTTCCGGCAGCCGCAGTGAAACTGTAATCGGCAATCAATAAATCTGTCATGGTGGCAGGGCTAGTGGCATAGTCTGTAAGTATCAATTTCGATAAACTGGGTGCTTGTGTTGAATTCAAGCTTATGGTGGTGTTTCCTGCATTTTTAGTGTAAATTCCTAAAGGTAGATTATTTACACTATTCATTGGTAATGCATTGAAAGCATAGTTAATACCATTGAGCTGTGTATAAACCTGTGGCTTATCTGTTCCTGTTCCTATCCATTTTTCTAGATCATATCCAATCTCATAATCGTTGCTCAAATTATTATCCATGGTCAACAAGGTATAATCTGTACCGGTATTAGTGGTAAGATTGAGTTGCACCTTATCCCACGCATAATCAGTAGACACCAAACTTCGAATGGTTTGACGACCAGCAGTATTAAATGTAATTCCGCTACCAGCAAGTCCACTACTAGCTTGGATAAAATAAGCCGACATGGGATTAATGTTGGGTACTGAAGTTTGAGTATAGGGAGTATAGGTGCTTGTTCCATCATAAACATAAATGTTGTAAGCAGTTGCTCCAGATGTGTAGGATTCATTTGAACCATCCTTTCCAACAAACTGGCTCAAATAGGGCTGTCCTATCAAGTTCCAACCATGATTGGTGCTTGATATATTTCCTGCATTATTTGCTGCCACTGTTATTTTTCGGTTAGTTGGTTCAGTTGATACTTCTGCTTTAATGAGTGGAAAGGATAATTCGGTTGCAGGTTTTAAGTTTGCTAATCCGAAAATATAACCTTGATATTTATTTAGTTTTAACGTTGGATCAGCTGTAACATCGTCAGCTGTAATCGAAATCCAGTTGTCTCCAGGACCAGAAGTTCCCCGTTTTGCACCATCGTAATACTTGATAAACCAATCGATACCTAATATTCCAAGTGGAGTATTAGTTGCGGTTATCTGTGCTATTGTTACATCCGATGGGAATGCCATAAAATACCACTTTTTGTCATCTATGGTTCGCAGGTATTTGATTGCGCCGGTTACTGCCAATGTTCCACTACCAATATTGGCACTAAATGAATTTGTGCCATTGGCTTTAAGGAGTAAATCGCCGGTAATTGATAATGTATTCGTACCCGACAAATCGAGTTTTGCATCAGAAGCAATGGTTACACTATTTACAGTTGGACTCCCGTTGACAGTTAATGTAGAACCACTTACAGCAATATCACTAACTGGAGTTAAGTTTAAGTCGCCTGAATTAGTAGGTGCATCTATTGCAATAATATTGGCTGTAGCCGAAGGAGTTACTGACCCAGAGGCTACGCTTGCAGCGCCATCTCCATTAGTGTTTACGGACTTTAAAATAACACTGACTGATTGGGCATTAGTTAAACCTCTAATAACAATCGGATTAGTTGTTGAGTTTGCAGATGTAAAACTCGAACCACCATTTATTGAGTATTTATAATCTGTAATTGATGAACCCCCATTTAGTGCAGGTGCAGTAAAATTGACAGCCACACTTTGATCTCCGGCCGCAACTGATACAATTGACGGTGCATCCAAAATTGTTGCACCCGTAGCAGAGCCTGCGGCAGAGTAGGAATAAGAAGCATCGTAATTTACTAAATCAACTACTGTATAAACTAGAACCTGATAGGTGTTATTACTTGTCAAGCCTGATATAGAAACGCTGCTTCCATCTCCATTAAATACGCAATATGCAGCGGCATCATTTTGAAAAGTAGTTCCTGATCCGAGAACATTACTTGCGGTATAGGATGTTGGAGAATTGGTCAGTGCACCATTTGAAATAGAATTTCCCGCTTTCAGAAATACTAATGTACTGTGACGTGTAGGAGCGTATCCCGCTGGTAAAGTCCATGAAATTGTAGCAGTTGTTTCTGTTGTTGGATTAAGCGAAACGCTGGTAACAGGACTTGGTGTAGTAGCGTAATTTAGATTTGCTGGAGTACCTGATGTTTTATAATTTATTTGAACACCACTATTGGTATATGGAAAAACTTTATAAAAATATGTTGTTCCCGGAGTCATATTGGTAAAGCTACTCATTCCTGTGGCACTTTGTGGTGCTATTTTTACATTTGCAACACTGCTTGTAAAAGCTGTTACATCACTTTGATCTGTACCGTCGACAGGATAAGGCACTGATGAAAGTGCTTTAGAAACAACCATATAACCATCGGGAGCCTGACTTCCTGAAACAGAAGGAGTCCATGTTAATGAAATAGAAGTTGATGAAACGTTTGATACAGCCAGATTTGTTGTATAACTTATTGCTTCTTTTTTATACATAATTGCGCTAGCAGTTGCTCCGGATGAATACGAATATGTTCCATCTGAATTGCTGCTATTATAAACTGTAATTATCATCACATAATAGTTTGCACCAGTTGTCATACCCGACAAAGAAACACTAGTTCCGGTGCCTTTATATACGCAATATGCGCTGGCATCTCCTTGATAGACAGTCCCTGTACTGCCTGAAACCATATTTGAACTTGCAATATAAGTGCTTGCTGCATTTATTGGTGTGCCAACTGTTATTGCACTGTTGTATTTTACAAAAACAAGTGTAGTGTGATTAACTGCATCAAAACTTGCCGGGTTTGTCCAAGACAGGTTGGCTGTGAATGTCGTTGAATTAAATGGCGGTGTCGCATCTGGAAAAGTAGGAGTAAATGAAACTCCAGTAACCGCAGCAGGACTTGTAGCAACATCCAATGCCGGAGCAGAAGTAGTATTAAAGCTTATCTGAGCACCAGAATTAGTATATGAATATATTTTGTAATGATACAAAGTTCCTGCTGTTAAACCCGTGAAGCTCGAGACGGGACTGGCACTTGCTTTTACATTGGCTACACCTCCAGTGAATGCAGTTACATCCGATGGGTCGGTTGCATCAACCGGATCAGAAACAGTTCCCGTGCTCATTTTTATTAAATATCCATCAGGGGCTTGAGCACCTGTTACTGCCGAAGTAAAAGTCAAAGGTATAGCTGAAGAAGTTACTGCACCTTTGGCAAAGTTTGTAGCCTGATTGGTAGGCTTCGGTTTACTTGACAAAGTGGTAAATCTTTGCTGCATTCCATAAGTGGTATGTGTACCATTAGTTGCATACGCCCTTAAATAATAAGTTACGCCTGCAGATAGACCGGTAATATTACTGGTAAAAGAACCAGATGTTGCATTTTCAGTTGTTGTTGAATTAGCGGTAGTCGGATTCTGGGAAGTACTATAACAAACTCCACTTGCTGTGATTGTACTACCACCATTCCACACGATAGTACCACCACTTGTAGCTGAATTATCTGATATTGGTGTTACATCGGTTGTAGTTATTATCGGCACAGCCTCATAAGCACCAGAAGCAGGGTTTGTAGCAGTTGAAAAATGATAATCCGATTTGTCTTTAGCAATTCCGGTTGTTGTTGTAGTTGCTCCTTTTGCAATTAAATAAGAACTTGAGTTTAATCGCCAATCGGCTTGATTAATAGCCGTAAGTTGTGTACCGTCAGATTGATACGAACCAATTATATTGCTACCAGAATTTAATGGTGGATTTACAAATTGAGGGCCATAAGTAGCTGTTGCATTGGTTGTACTTAAATCGGATAAATTATTGCTAAAAGTACTTGAACCTGAGCCAACCCATGTCCCAGTTGCAGCAAAATCCATTACATTATTTGACACTACAGTGCCCGCACCCTGCCCCCCACTGCCTGCTGCTGAATTCATACTAACGACTGTTCCATTATTTTGATTATTCCAAAACACGTTGTTGTATACGTAGTGAGCCTGAGTTGTATTATTTACAACAAACATTGCACTATTACAATTGGTCAACTTATTATTGGCAATTATATTGTTTACCCACTTATCGGTGGTAGTGTTATTGCTGAAGTTCAATACTCCCAAAATACTTGAAGATGCAAGTGTAGTTATATTTCCTGTATTTGTATAGCTTATTTCATTATTATATACCAAACAATCATTTATAGTTGCTGATTGATTTGCAGTAGTTGTTGTTACCACATTAATAATTAGCCCTCTTATATAAGCCCCTGTAAAAGTGGCTGTTGCAGAACTTGAAATATTAGCAGTATTATTGCGAAACACACATCTCGAAAGCGTTGAATTTACAGCTGTAGTGCTAAAATTAAATTCGAAAATCGGTGCAATTTTAGCTTGATAATTTCCTGTAATATTTACTGTGACCGAATTTTTTTCAATCAAACAATCTTTAAAATCGCCCATACTTTTTATCAAACATCCTCCGGGACTGCTACTGCTAATACTATTGTAAGTAAGCGTACTTCCCGAAAAAATACAATTTTGAACTACTCCTCCAATAGGATTAACAAATGAAGATGTATTGGCATTGCTCTTTGTTGCTGTATTCGAAATCGAAAGCCCATCAAGCAAGGTAGAGGCAACAAGATTAATTGCGTTACCTCCCGAATATGTACTAGAATAGATAGTTGGACATTTAAACTCCCACGATTCAATAATACCATTGCCATCTTTATCAACCAGTGTTCTGTTAGTAGAGGTTCCGGAATTTTCAGCATCGCAACTAAAATAATAGTTTTCGGCCTTCAAAGTCCAAAAGCTACCCGACGAAATGGTGATTCCACCGAGTGCTCCTTTTATATAAATGTTATCAGCACCTCCAACAGCATTGGCAGCACTTTCAGCTGCAGAAATTGTATTAAAGGCATCGGACCATGATCCTCCAAGACCGTTAGTTCCTTTCGAGGTATCAACAAAATAGGTGTTGGCATTGGTAGTAAATGAAATTGCCACAAGGCAAAGCAATAGTGTTGTTAATTTTTTCATAATGTATTTAATTTTAATATTGATTTTTTTGATTTGAAAATAAAGAATCAGATGCAAAATAAAGGACATTAACCGAGAATCAATTTCGTTGAGGTTGAAAGATATTTCACTGTGGTTGAATTTAATTAAACAGCTATAAAATAAGCCATTAAACGCATTAAAATCCTGCCAAAACAGTATTCGACAGGATTTTAATGTGTGTTTAGAGTAAATAAATATCAGAAATTCGAATTAGTACTTCATATGAATTACTATTTAAACTTTATGCAAAATGCTACAACTTTGTAAACTGGCAAATTAGTCGGTTTTTTAATCACAAGTGCATCATTTTCCTGTTTCCATTGAATTTTTTCCTTACTTCCAAGCATAGATACTGAAGCCACTTTTTGTGAAGATATTTTTGAACCCTTGCCCAACGATTTAAGCTGAATGTCGGCCATAGGCTTTTCCATACAAAATGCATACAAATCGCCATTTTTAGTTGTATAACGGATGTCAGTTGGTTGATATTTTCGTACGTCTTTAACGCCTCCAAAAGTTCCTTTTTCCTGTTTTCCGGTTGTTGTCGGTCCCTCTCCATAGACCTTCCATGGTCGTGTTCCATAAATTGCTTCTCCATTGTCTTTTGTCCAATTGGCAATTTCTTCCAAAATATTAATTACGTCCGCCTCTAAATCACCTTCAGGGGTTTGAACCACGTTTATTAATAAATTACCGTTTTTGCTTACAATATCCACCAGCATTTGAACCACCTCGTTAGCCGTTTTGTATTTCTGCCCAGTGCGGTAAAACCAATCACCAATTGAAGTGTCGGTTTGCCATGGAAATTCGCTAATTGAATCAAGTACACCTCGCTCTACATCCTGTGCAAAACGCCCTTTCGACGGTTCTTTACAATTGTAAACCGCTTGAAGTTTACCTTTGTTTGCGGCAATATTGTCATTGTAATAGTGCGCAATAAGGCTGCGACCGACATTATTTCTAAATGGCAAGCCACAATCAGAATACAATAAATCGGGCTTGTACATATCTACAACTTCTTTTATCCTGTCGTACCATTCACGCTGCCAACTTGGGTTTACAGTCATCCAACCAAAGTCTGTTGAATCAGCTTTATCATGGTATAAATCTGCGTATTTCGGGTCATTGCCATCATAGGGAATACCCGCTTTGTCACCTGTTTTGTCAGCACCATGTGCCGTTTGAAACCAAGTGTAGCTTGCAGCAAGGTGTTCGGAAATACCAAAACGTAGATCTTCTTTTTGTGCCGCTTGTTGCCAAAGAGCCACTACATCTTTTTTGGGTCCCATATTTACTGAATTCCATTTCGGATGTAGTTTTGAATTCCACAAAAAGAAATTATCGTGGTGCACGCCCATACTCACAAAGTACTTGGCACCCACTTTTTTGTACAACTTCATCAATTCTTCCGGATTCCAACGCTCCGCTTTCCATAATGGAATTATGTCTTTATAGCCTGTTACTGAGGAATGACCATATTTTTTGACGTGATCCTTATACTGTCTTGAATCTTCAATTTCTGTTTTATTTTTCCTTTTATCCACAAATCCTGCACTAATATACATGTTACGAGCATACCAATCGCCTTCGCGTGGAACAGCTTGCGGACCCCAATGTGCCCAAATTCCGAATTTTGCATCTCTGAACCAGGCAGGATATTGATATTGTTGCAATGACTCATCTGTTGGTTTAAATTTGCCTTCAGCAATAGGCAGATTATTTGTTTGAGCTACAGTATTAGTAACAATAAAACCTAAAATAAACAATAAAACTTGGATGGAAAATGATTTTTTTTTCATTTAATAAATAATTTAAAGTAAATAAATAAGTGCGTAATCAGAAAACAACCTTTTGAATTTTTGTACCGGCTTTATCTGTAAGCGAAACTAAAAACATTCCTTGAGGTAGCGTTATTTTTTCCTGAAATCTTGCAGGAATAGTTTTAATACAAGTGCCTGTAAGTGTATAAATGCGAACTAACCCTACGCCACTAAATACCAAACTGCCATCGATAAGTTTTGCGAAATTATCCTGAGTAGAATGGATTGATGGAGTTGAAGAAATGGACGCAAACTCATAGGCTCCAACAGCGGGATTTGTTGTTGTGGCAAAGTTATTACCAGCTTTATCGGTAGATATTCCTGTAGTTGCTACTGCAGCTCCTTTTGCAATCAGATACGAACCATCATTTAGGCGCCAGTCGGCCAATTCAATCGAACCTGCTGCTGAGTTTCCGATAATTGTTGTAGGATTTTTAAATAATGGAGCTTTAGCACCAGTATTCAAAGTACTTAAGTCCAAAAGATTATTGGTATATGTGAGAACTGTTCCCCAGTTTCCTAATGAAGGACAATCTTGTATATTGTTCGAAACTACCGTATTTGCATTCTGAGCAGCACTTGAACTTAACCCAACACAAGTCGTAGTTCCAGATGAAGTTATTTTATTCTGATTATTCCAAAACACATTGTTGTACACAAAGTGATAAATAGATGCATTTGAGAAAACATTCATGGCACTTTTCATGTTGGTCAGTTTGTTATTGGCAAATGTACAGTTAATGTATCTCCCGTTTGTAGTATTGTTCGAAAAACTTAGACTTCCTGCCACAGATGCCCTGTCGGCCACAGGATATGTAGCATTCCCTGTATAACTGAACTCGTTATTATATACCACACAATTGCTGAAATTAACAAAAGCAATAGGTGTTGAGTATACGGTTGTAAAATTCAATGCCATTCCTTTCAGATATGTCATATTTGCATTAGCGGCAGAATAATCGAAATTTGCGGTATTATTACGTATAACACAGCCCGATACATTTACATCGTTCGTTGTAACCGCGTTAGCTTCAATGATTGGCGTAAATTTCAAGTCGACAGTGGCTGAAACATTGATGATGTTCTTCTCGAACAAACTATTTTTTAGAGTTCCTGACACTTTAGTCAGACAGCCACCATTTTGAATACTACTAAATGCAGTATATGTAAGATTTGAGCCCGAAATCACACAGTTTTGAGCAGTTGCACCTGCGGGACAAATTAATGTAGTAAAACCTGCATTTGTTCTCGTTGCTGTATGTTTTATGGTAAGTCCATCGAGTACTGTTGATGATATCAATGTGGGGCCATTTCCGATATTTGTATTAGTAAGAACAGTTGGATATTTGAATTCCCACGGTTCAATAATTCCATTTCCGTCATTGTCGTTCATAGGTCTATCGGATGGAGAAACTTCTGTTCCACCGCAACTAAAAAAATACTTTTCGGCTTTTAATGTCCAGTTGGAACTAAGATTAAACGCTGTGCCTTTTACAAAAACACTATCGGCATCAGCATTTAAACTTGCAGCTGTTTCGGCTTCAGCAATTGTTTTGAAGGCTTTTGTCCAGCTTTTGCCATCGCCAGAAGTGGTAGCAGACAAATCCACATAATAATTATATGATGCAGGTGTTGGATTTACATCTGCAGTTTCGGAAACAATAAAGTAATTGAAATTACAATCGCCCGACTCTATAACTAGTCTCAAATCCTGATTTCCAGACGATAAAGTAGCTGGAATACAATAAGATTGAAAAGCAAGTGTTGTTCCGGTATAGGTTGCCGGCAAATTAACACTACCTGTCAAATTTACTCCATTTACTTCGAAATGAACTTTGGTTGTACTTAATGCTGCATATTTAACTTTCAAGTAGTAGGTTTTTGAAGTAGGGATAGTTACCGCGTAATCTAACCATTCGCCCGCAGCAGTAAAATTAACCATGTATCCACCTTCGGGACAGTTGGCAATATCTACATTTTCATCAGTTCTACAAACTCCACCAATATTTCCGGGAGTTAAATCATGATATGCAATACCTTCACCACCTTTATTAAAATTTTCAACTTGAATGTTTGTATTTATGGCAGCAGGCGTTCCAATCAAATAAGCTTGTTCGGTGATACCAGTACATGTAACTGTACAACTAGCGGTAAAACCCTGGTCGACCGATTTGGCAGTAATTACAGTTTCACCCTGACCTACAGCAGTAACTACGCCATTGATAACGTAGGCTATACCTGGTTTACTTGATGACCACAAAATAGAAGTATTTGTTGGGTTGCTTGGTGTTAAAGTCGCGCTAAGACTAGCTGTTTGACCCACAGGAACAGATACAGTTGCAGGTGAAATATTTAAAGATGTAACATTTACCTTGGCAGCTCCGGCTGTAAGGTTTGGAACGTTATACACCTGATCGGCAGCATTCAGTTTATAATAAAATGCCACACTAAAATTAAATAACGGATATGGTTTGTCGTAAATACTGGTTCCATCTGCTGCTTTTGGTTCGTATATAGGCGACCTTAAAGTAGTAGCCGATGCATCGCGTTCATATACAAATATATTATCGACCTTTTTATCTAAATCAATATAATTCAACGTGGCTGTATATGGGTCGCTGTCGCGTAAATTTCCCTTGCCCTGACTAATGCCCGAAGCAACTCCTGCATAAACGATTTCAACATCGCCTGTCAGACTAGAAGCACTTGTTAAATCGACACAATCACCATTTATTACTACTGAACTCAATGTAACTTTTGTTCCATTCAAATAAATCTGAAATCCATAATCGGTAAATTTGGGCACCAAATTGGTTTCAAATACCAAAGGTAAAACTGGTACCAGAAACTTCACTGTTATTGTTTTTGGGTCGGCAGTTCGTGAAATTTGAAGTGGCTGAAGTGGTTTAAAAGTCTCACCCTGTATTTTTGTTTTATAAAAAACCTTTCCCAACATTTCGCCATACCATCTGCTTCCATTTGGGTCGAGATGTCCACCTCTATCGGGCATATTATAAACTGGGCCAGCACAAACAATATCATCGCTTTCGTTTGATGCCTCCAACTGTGCCATACCAATTTCCATTGTCTTGCCTTTGGTATAATTCTTTCCGGTTTGGTAAGTTATAAACAAAGGTTTATCGCTTTGGCCATAGGTTGTAATAATATCATTCTGCATATTATTTTTAAGCGTTAATAAAAGTGACTTATACCTGGCTTTGTTGCCTGTAAATGTCCCTCCGCTTGTTAACCCATCGGTAGCAGATAAAGCAATAGGAAGATCGGAATAATTAAACTCGCCTTGCATCCAAAATAATGCCGGGCAATGTACATTCTTTGTGATATTGTAAGCTGAAGTAATCGTTTTTATAAATTGATTATTATACAAAGTTGGATTATAATATTCTTTCGATAACTCCTCTATTTTCATACCTGCACTTCCACACGAAGATGCAATATATTTTTTGCCACCACCGTATTTTAGTTGCAGATGATTTGCCACGCTTACAATCGGACATTCGCAAGTCATCATACTTGCCGTTGTTTTTGGTTCTGCAGCATGTCCATCAGGAGCCATATTTGAAATTAACGGACTAAGTATTGTTGATGACGTATTCCCGTAATTTATCCAAACCTGACTACCAATCATGTAATTATTAGTCACAGCTGTTGTTGACAAGGGTGGCCATGACTGCATGCCGGTTGATAAACTTTGACCGTATATAATTAGGTGCTCGTAAGTTTGTGAAAAAGCACCAGTTGTCAAAATAAAAAAAAGAAAAAGCGTTTTTAGAGTTTTGTTCATAATGAAAAGTATACGAATGAATAACAATTTTGTAAAGAGTTAAATCCTAAAACAAATAAATGTTGTATTTTAAACGCAACCCCGATAGCTATCGGGGTGTAAAGTCACTAGGAAGCAAATTAATGTTTGATTTACAATAATTTGTTTTTTCAAAAAATAAATTTATGGCTACCTACAAGTAGTCCATTCACACTCAAAACTGCAATATACAATCCTTGTTTCATGGATGAATTTGAGAGTGAATAGATTTGCTTACCAGCCTGTACCGAACTTTCGTTCAATACTTTATTGATTAGCAAACCTGACGCATTGTAAACAGAAAGTGTAATTTTCGATGGAGACTGAACTTCAAAGATTGCATTTATTTCAGCTTTCGACGCATTAGATACAACATGAAATAGATTATTATCAGTCTTTTGGCTATCAACTCCTGTTAATGTTTTTTGCTCAAACAGTACCGCATCTGCAATTGTGTATCCAATGGTATTGGCAAAAATCTTCACATAATTGCCTGTGCCTTTGAGCAATAAATATTTCCCCAGAAAACACCATACACCATTATTTTTTGTTTGATCCACTTTACTTGTTGTAGTACCTTCTCCGTGTTGTATCTCTATGGGTGCAGCAGTTGGACGATTTGTACCTGCTGTCCATTTCATAAAAATACTATAGTTACCATCTATAGGTATATCAGGCGTCCATTTTGCCCATTTCAAAGAATCAGCAGTTGCAGTACCATCTGTCAAATAATTTGAACCTTGAAAACCAGCGGTGTAAGCACTTGAAGTCCAAGGAGAATCGAAAGTACATCTAGCATCCGTATTATCAACAATAATAATTGGATTAGCCATATTTGGTGTAACAGTAGTTGTATCTGGAGGATTCACTGGAGGATATACCGGGTTTAATAATTTGTAATACCGCACATAATCGAAGATAGCAGCCGAAGGCAGTTTGGTGTCATCAACGGCAGTTGTACTACCTAAATAGGAGGCAATCGTAGTGAGCCAAATATTAGAGTCGTTATGCTTTTGTGTAGAAGCATCAACGGTTCGAACCAATTGTCCTTCGAAATAAAAATTAATGACAGACGGCGTAAATTCACAACCCCATGTATGAAATTCGGCAGACAAATTTGGTGTTGAAACATTTTTAGCACCTACATAGGTGTGCGTACCTAGCCAATTATGTAAATTGGTTGAATAACCTGTTTGGTTCTTCGAATCATTTTCGCAAACGTCAATTTCCTGATAAGCATTTTTTGTACCTGAGCCACCAGCACCATCGAATCCCATCATCCAAAATGAAGTATGCCAACCAGTTCCCGTCGGTATTTTGAATCGACTTTCGTAGTAACCGTATCTGAAACCGGCTTTGCTAATTACTCCTGCACCAGTATAATTCATTGTGCCAACGGTCTTTTTTTCTACATTCAAGTACAAATATCCATCATGCATTGACACATTTTCCGGCAACTGTGTACTCCAATGCTTGCTGTCGGTTCGGTAATTCCATTTATTGATATTAAGTGCCGTACTATCAAAATTATCTTCGAAAACCAGCTCACAATCACCAATTCCTGGACGGGTGATAATGGTTTGTGAGAAAGCATAAGTGATAACTAATTGAAATAGAGCAAAAAGTAATATAAGAAATACATTTTTCATAAATTGTGATTCTAAGAAATTTCTGGTTGATTAATTTAATTTCAAGTTGAACGATGCTGATTTTTACTAACTTATAAAAATATGATTATCGTGCTCACAATCAGTTAATTAATATACTTATGAACCTTTGAATTACGTAAAAAAAATAATGTTGATTGCCAAATGAAAAGGTATGTGTCGGGATATTTTGATTATAGCCATTAAATAATGCATAATTCACCATTAATTATATGCCGACTAATCGATGGTGGTATGGGTGGATTTGAACAAAAAAGGACTTTACTTCTATTCGGGAAATAAAGTCCTTCCTCGAAATTAACAATACTACAACGCTACTTTTTGAACAAAAGCACCTTTTTCAGTATTCGCTTTTATGATATAAATACCCGATTGTAAGTGAATTTTCTGACCTGCAACTGCTTGTATGGATTGAATCAATTTGCCCGAAACAGAAAAAACCTGTATTGCGGTAGTAATTTCTGAAATAATTCCATTAGCAGTGGGAGTTAAAATGTGTTGTGTGGTAGCAGCTTCGTTAAGCACTGTCGGAACATTTGTTACCGATACATTTAATGTCACTGGTGTGGCTGCATTGTAGAATGCATTTGCGGCTTGCGATGCTGTAATAGTAGTATTTCCGGTGGCAACCAAGGTCATATTGCTGCCAGTTACAGTAACAATATTTGGATCAGCAGGGGTATATACAAGCGGTGCACCATAAGTTGCATCGGAATTTGAAGTTGCAGTAAGTGTAGCATTTGAATTCAGCCCTGTAAGGGTTTGACTCCAGGTGATTACCGGTGTCAGTTTCACAAAATCATACGCCCCAGAAGCTCTTGGGGTTGCAAATGTATTTCCAGCTTTGTCTGTTGTCAATGCATCCAATGGGCTTGCAGGAACAGTTCCTTTTCCTGCAAGATATGAACCAAGATTTAACCTCCAATCGGATTGCGAAATAGCCGTCAAATCTGAACCTGAAGAGAATGATGCTGATGCACCGATTGTGTTATTTGCAGTTTTAAACTGCGGACCAGTTGTTGCCGTCGTGTTTGTTTTACTTAAATCAGTCAGGTTGCCTGTATTTGTCAAAGCTGTTCCAAAGTTCCCTCCCGGCCCAACATCCATCACATTATTTGAGTATACAGTACCAACATTCTGGTTGGAACCTGAAGCGACGCTCACATTTGAGGTAACGCTTGTAGCAGATATAGTATTCTGATTATTCCAGAAAACATTGTTATAGACATTATGGATAGCGAAATCAGGAGAATTTCCTCCAACATACAAAGCCAAACAGCCATTTTTTAGATTAGTTGATTTGTTGTTGGCAAAGGTGTTGTTAATCCAATTATTTGTAGTATTACTGCCTGAAAAAATAAGATTAGCTGCAATGCAAGCATTTGGCGTAGTTTTAAAAGTTGCATTTCCGTTAAATGTAATTTCATTGTTATGAACTACACAATCGCTTATTGTTACCGTTGATTTTGTGCCTGCAGTATTAGACGCTCCTGCATTACTTATATTCAAGACCATTCCTCTTAAATAACTACATGCTGAGGAAGTAGCACCAGTGTAGTCAATTGTAACCTTATTATTTCGGAATACACATCCGCTAATAGAAACTGTGGTTGAAGTACTGGGCAAATTCACATCCAATATCGGGTATATTTTCAAATCAGTTGAACCCGAATTTGTCATTGTTATTGATACCGTGTTTTTATCAAAAAGTGAGTTTTTTAAAGTACCAACGTTTTTTATTATACATCCACCAATTTGAGCAGTTGCCGTACCCGGATAAGTCAAATTGCTACCCGTAAAAACACAATTCTGAATAGTTCCTCCAATTGGATTAACACAAGCACCTCCAGTGCCATTCGTTCTCGAAGACGTATGGGTAATGGTTAGCCCATCAAGCGTTGTAGAAGCTACCAATGTTACAGCTGAAACATTTAACGTTGCATAGGTACTTGAAAACACGGTCGGATATTTAAATTCCCAAGATTCAGTGATTCCATTTGCATCGTTGTCATTTGGCGTGCGAACAGTTAAAGTACCAGTGTTTGCAGGGTCGCAACTAAAATAATAGTTTTCTGCTTTCAATGTCCAGCTACCACCAGTTGTAATGGTGACACCTCCTTTGATATAGATGTTATCAACACCCGCATTACCATTTGCCGCATTTTCAGCTTCAAGTAAAGTTTTATAGGCATTTTCCCAAGAGTCTCCTGCACCAGAAGCACCTTTGGTCGTATCCACAAAATAATCGGATGCAGTAACTGCCATTGTCATTGTGATGCTAAGCATCAAAGTTAAAATTTTTTTCATGATATTAATTTATTTAATTATTATTTTTTGCGAATAGTTTCCAGTACTTGTTTGTATAAATATTAAATATAGTCCTGATTGAATTTTTATTTCTTCCCCTTGTTGTACTTTATTTTTAAAAATCAATTTTCCGATAGTATTAAATACAGAAATTGTTCCCTCAGTATTACAGCTTATTTTTTGAATTCCTGCATTAACAATGTCTGATTTGAGTCTGATATCAGAAAATCCAGAGGGTCCGTTGTAATCATAAGCACCAATCGATCTTGGAGTTGAAAAAGAATTTCCTAAAAAATCTTTGGTTCTAGTAGTTAATGCAACTCCTTTAGCAATTAGATAAGAACCCAGATTGAGACCCCAATTGGCGTGTGCAATAGCAATTGAATCGGCGCTACCTGCTGTACGATTTACACCTTGGAAGATGGTAGGAGCTTTGAAATTCGGACCTTTTGCATCGGCATTTAGTGCATTTAAGTCGATTAAATTGTTTCCAATCCATCCATTAACCGTGTTTGCCGGTCCACCTGATGTGTATGCATTATTTATTACCCAACCAATATTTAAGCCTGTTGCAAAAGTACTGAGTGTCTGTAGATTTTTGTCGCCCAGTTCGTTTTTGTTGTTCCATAATACGTTGTTTATCACATTGGTAAATTTCGTAGCTGACGAATTGGCATAAAGTGTAGAACCACCCATATTGGTAAGCTTATTATTTGCAATAACACAGCCAACAATAGAGTCGGAAGCAACTGGTGGTGTTCCTACATATCCCATTTTTATCAATGCACCGTTATAGGCAGTTGCAGCCCACTGATTACCGGTGATATTTGCCGAATTATTATCGTACAATGCTTCATTATTGTAAATCAACGTATTGTTCATAGTAACATCGGTACCGGTGGTAGCTGTCTTAATCGAAATAACAGCACCTTGAACAGAATAAGTTGCTAAAGCAGAAGAAGCTGCACCCACAGCCTGAAATGTCACTTTGTTATTTCTGAAAACACAACCATCAATTGTTCCTTTTTGTATCTGCACAATTGGTCCCAGAGTTGTTGTTGCTCCACTTGCAAAACCAACATAAACCGTATTTTTTTCTACCAGGCAATTTTTGACTGCACCAGCTATTACGTCTATTATCACACCATTTAGCGATGTTGTAGGAATGGATGGGAACTGCACATTGCAATTGTGAATTGTTACATTTTCAAGAATGGCATTCGACGACATCATTTTAATAACCTGATAAGTTTTAGTATTATCGTTTGGTCGAACAGTTCCAGTTTGTGTAATTGTGAAACCATTGAATGTATTTTTATAAGAGTTAGTAGTATTTGAAACCGCAACTGCCGAACTTCCGGTTGCATCGAATGTTGATGTGATTTTTGAAGGAAATTTAAACTCCCAAGGTTCGATAATTCCGTTTCCGTCCTTATCTTCAAGTGGGCGTTGGGATATGTTAATTTCTATTCCCTCAAATCCGCCATAAAGATTATCGAGATCAGCTGAAATTTTTGAACCTGTAGGATAATTACCTCCTTTTACAAAAATATCATCAACTGTGACATCATAAGGAGCTGTTTTTGCTTTGGCTATTGCTCCAGTTAAACTTTTCAGTGCGGTACTCCAGCTCAAACCGTCGTTGTTGGTATCGTTACCATTGATATTATCCACGTAAAATGTGGTTGAATAAGCTGTTACATAACAAAAAAGTAGCAACATAAGCATTAATGTATTTTTTTTCATGATATAAATATTTAATTATTAGACATTTAAACTTCAGTTTTTTTTTATTGTGCCTTTTTATTGTTGATATATGATGCGGGAAGTATATTCCAGTCTGCTTTTGCTGCGCTATCGTCTTCGGGTATTCCACAAAGTGTAGTTGGGCGTTTAAATGCCGGACCATTTTTGCCTGTATTCGATTTGCCTAAATCGGTAAGATTGTTTTCAAATATAAGTTCTGAACCCCAGTTGCCTGCCGTTTTTACGTCCATAATGTTGTTGTTAACAACGGTGCCTTTATTTTGATTTGACGATGACGATAATGCTATTAGTTTTGTTACTTCGGTAGAACTCATCGTATGCATATTGTTCCAAAAAACATTATTTACAACTTTATATTGCATTGGACCATCCGGTTTTCCGTTAGAAATAACAAGCAAAACCGCATTTCGTGTGTCTGTAAGTTTGTTCGAAGTAAAAGTACAGTTTTCGAACGAAACAAATGAATTACTAGCTGAATAATTCAAGCATCCTGCCACTGAAGCATTTTCAGCAATCGGACTTTTATCGTTGCCAAAATACACAAAATCATTATTGTAAACTAAGCAGTTTTTTACAACAGCTTCGGCTTTGGGTGTGGAAGTACTTGCCGATACATTGATAGCCAATCCTCTGATATATTTGCAAGTAGAAGTTGTTGAACTGTTGTCGATTTTTATTTTATTGGCACGAACTACACAACCAGAAACTGTTGCCTTATTAGCATCGGTATTAAGTACCAAATCAATGATTGGAGAAATTTTTGTATCGGCTGCTATCGATGCCGAAATGCTGTTCTTTTCGAATAAACAGTTGTTTACTGTTCCCTGCGACTTAACAATGCAACCTCCATTGGCTATTATCATACCCGTATAAGTGAGATTACACTCCGAAAAAATACAGTTTTGAACTGTTCCGCCCACAGGTGCAATGATGGTAGACATATTGGCATTACTGCGTTCTCCCTTGTGTTGAATGGTAAATCCATCGAACAATGCCGTTGCTGCATAAATGGCCGTATTGTTATAGTTGACCTTATAAATGGTTGGTGTTTTAAATTCCCATGCATCAATTATGCCATTTCCGTCATTGTCCTTCAATGCCCGTTGACTTGGTTTTGATTCAGTCCCTTCGAAACTTCCATAATAATTTTCATTACCCATTTTCAATACCCCATTGGCAGTAATGGTTCCACCTTTAATAAAAATATCATCAACCTGGGAATTGCTCGAAGCCAATGTTGTGGCTGTGGTAATTGATTTCACGGCTGTTTTCCATGAATTTCCGTTATTCGTATCTAACCCATTTGTTGGGTCAACATAAAATGTAGCTGCACTAGCAAAAAGAGAAAAAATAGCAAATACCATCAAGAATGTAAAATGTTTTTTCATTTGGATTTTTTTTTTGAGATTAATTTGATGCAAAGTTACGCAATGAATGCTATGTTTATTTTCGTTCACGTTGAAAATAATTTCATTTAAGTTGAAAACAGAATTATATCATTCAATACCAATTAAAAGAGATTTAAAACCTTTGATTTCAATTTCTTTTTCGGGCATTAAAAATACCCGAATGGTTTGACTGGTATTTGGAGGTAAGGTTACTTCAAATCCCATAAGTGAAACGTTCGGATTTTGAGATTCATATTCTTTTGAAGGCGTTGCTGGTTTGTAATAGGTTTCCAGATTCGTTACTCCTTCAACTAGCATATAAAGTTTTTTACCTTGGTATGTGAGTAAAAGTTTATTTTTCGAGACTTCCACCAACTTAGTTGCTTCGGTAGTCATATTCCAGCGAAGTTTTACCAGTTTATCTCCAGTAGTAATTTTATCTTCTACCACCACGTATGATTTATCAACCAATTCCACACTTCTCAAGGCTTTTTTTACCGAATTAGAATAAAGTGAGCTTAAATCCGAAACTAATCCCATAAAATTTTCTTTCTCCAAATAACTTTCTATTGTTGCACTCCCATTTACCAATTGCTTTTCGTTATTAATTGTCAATGTGTTATGCACAAAATTATTTAGCCTGTAAACATCCCAACGCGAGCTATTTTGAGTCATATTCCACAAATCGACCCCGGCAGCTTCAATCTGAGTATAACTTTGCATGCCCAAATCCAGACCCCATCGCACGCCGTTAGCTTCGAAATAAAAGGAACCCCCATCCATGTGAGCGTGATTTGCCGATGGCGAACCGCCCTTAAACCCAAGATAAATAGAATTTTTATCACCCCACGAACTGCGCATAACTGCAACTGGAATACGACTTTGGGTTAACCACATCAACTCTTTCGGCTCTGCAGGGTTGGACAAAGATGCTTCGGACGACGCACCCCAAATCAGTGCTAAAGGGAAAAGCCTGTCACGTAAATACTTTTTATTTGTATCACTTTCATAAAGCTTTTTCTGATTGTAAAGCAATGCCGGATTCTTGGTTTTGGAATAAAACCAAAATACTGCTGGTTCAAAACCTATTTTGGTTCCTACATCCGAATGACAAAACGGATTCAACCTCGGCGAAACCATAACCTGAGAAAAGATACCTGTTTTCATAAAACCTGGAATAGCAGATAGTCCGAAATCGGTATGATAAATTTTCTCCATAGCGGCTAAGAAAAAAGTGTTGAACGTCGTTCCGTAGCTCCAATACCCAATACCTTCTGGGTATGCACCATCCGGACTATATTCATTCATAGAAATAGGCAAGGTTTTTATGGCACGGTTTAAAAGTTGAACCGATAAAGCTGGATTTTCTTCGTAAACTGCCAAAGCTCCCATAGAAATACCCGTATTACACACTTGATTCCAGTTATTACTGTTTCGTAACCAACTATTGTTCGTTTTTAATGAAGACATTAAACCTTTGGAGATAATTGCTTCTTTAATTGTAGTTTTTGATTGATCAGATAATTGATTAAAATTCCAATCATAGCCAATGGCCATTGCCAATGTCATTTCGGCAACATCCAGATAATGATTTGGATTCCAATCGGAAAATGACGCTATCTGAAGCATTTCGGCTTCTGCTCTATCAGAATATCTCTTTTCGCCTGTCATGCGGTATGCATAACTAAGAAAAAATATGCGTTGTAAATTGCTTCGAGAAATATTTAATAGCCTTCTGCCTTCAAAAATTCGGTCATTAAGTGGTAAGGTTATAATTCTGTCGGCTTCTCTCAATACCGAAGCATGCATTTCGCTCCAATATACATCTTTTCTGATGTTTTTGAGTAATTCTTTTTCTTCCCCTTTGAGTAAAAGCAACCGGGGATGATTGGGAATTTTAGTTGCAATAGAAATCGAGTCTTTTGACAATTGACTATTGGCAGTTATGCAAATTGAAAAAACAAGAAAGAAAATGAGTTTGTAAGATTTCATATTTTTTATATAATTGCAAGGTGACGATTATTAATTGTTTACGTTGGTTGTTAATTAGTGAGATTGTTTTTTTTCCTTATTAAGTTTGTTAGTGATTCATACTTTGTTAATGTTTCTGGTGTTTTTCCAGATACTTCAAAAACTGGTTTCAAACTTCGACCTTCAATATTATATGGAATTTTGGTACCTGAAATATCTAACAAAGTAGGAAACAAATCGGCATTCGTACAATATATATTTGAAACAGAATTTGTTTTAATTTTCACAGGATAACGAATTATAAGTGGAGTTTTCAGTTGTTTTCTATTTATATTTAAAGTAGTATTGGATGAACATATAATAATAGTATTGTTTAATTCACCTGTGTCTTCAAGGTACTTAATTAATCTCCCAATATTTTCATCTAAGGAGAGCATAGTTGTTAAATAATCTCTAAGATATTGCTGGTACTTCCATGTATTTAGACTGTTGGGTGATGATTTTAGCAATTTAATAGTTTCATTCCTTTTGGAGTTAACTACCATAAAACTTGATTTCTGACTGGGAGTCATCCTATTTAAATTTTCAGGTATTGCAGCTTGACTATTAAAATCTTTTTGTATTGAACTTTGATAAAGAGGTTGCAAAACAGGGAAAATAGTGTTTTCAAAAAGTCCTAAATGTCGAGTTGCAGGAATACAATTCTTATCAGTAGCATTAAAATTAAAAAATAATGCATAGGGTTTTTTAGTATCTCTAGTTTTTATAAACCTGATGGCTTTATTGGTAATTATATCAGCTACATAACCATTTTCGCGTCTAATTTTACCATTTTCGTTAAAGTCAGGATTGTAAAAGTCATCTGGATTTACTAAAAGATTTGTAAAGTCAAAGTTCATTTTTTTTGTAGCTAATGTCCATTTGCCAATCAAGGCAGTTTGATAATTGTTTTGACGCAATAGATTTGATAATTCTAATGAGTTAGTATGGTCACTACTATTTGCATTTAAAATTGTTTTGGTCGAAAAACAATTGTCAAACCTCAAACCTTCATTGGCTAATTGATCCAAGTTGGGAGTTTGTATAAGGTTTCCACCATAGCAACTTAACAACTCGATGGGAAGATCGTCTACCATTATTAATACAATATTGGGACGGTTTTCTTTTCCTGAAAATAGAAATAGAAAGCTGATAGTTGCTAATAATGCAATTATTCCAACTGAAATGCAGGTAAAAATTACCGTTGATTTTTTTTTAAAGTTCATAGGTATTGGCGTTTATTATGTGTTTGCTTTTAGGCTGATTTTGTAACTTTTACCATCAATTACTTTCAGTGCAATTTTAGTTGTGTTATCTACATTTGTTAATGTTACATTTTGATTTTCTCCATCGAGTGTAAATTTACCATTAAGAATGATTTCGTAATTAAACGATTTACTAGGCACTTTTTCAATTTCATGGCTAAGTGTTTGTAGTGAAGTTGAGTTAGGACGATGCATGTCGGGGTCGCTCACAACTAATGAAAATTTAGAATTCCCCAATTCTTGAAACATGACAAGTGAAGGAATATTGACCTGTTGAACCGGACTGTCATTTAATAATAACGTTTTATTAAAAATCGCATATCCCCAAATTTTTTCAGTCAGCATTTTTACAATATGTGCTACTTCATCCTGACGAATAATGCTAACGGGACAGGTTTTTGCATTGGAGAATTTCTTTTCCTGAGCATCGGTGCCTTGAAGCAACATAAAGTAAGAATAAGATTGATTCTGAGGTGCAAATCCGTGATTAATAACAGCTACAGCCATACTGTCTTTTTTTATTACATCCACTTTTCCAGTTTTTACAATAAAGCGGTTTCCTATATTATCTTGAATAACAACATTTTCAAGGTCTGTTCCATCTTTTTTCAACAGTTTACCATTTACTTTTAGTATTTCTCCTGATTTTAGCTCCTGCTGAAATAGAGTTGTTTCGGTTCGCACTGATTTAGCACTATCGCTTATATTGCTACCTAAACACACTAAAACATTTCCAAAATAAAATACGGATTTATTAGCATAAAACGTTTTATCAAAAGCATTATCATGCAATTGCATCGAAAAAACAGAAACGGAATCATTCATTACTGCACCACCTAAAAAACTTTTGTCAGAAAAACTTCTATGAATACTTTTTGAATTAAACATTAATTCAGAAGCTGGTAAATACTTGGTGGTGGTTCCTGGTATGCGACTCCAATCCCAATCCGCTGATGCATACTTATTGTTCCGACGTTTTGTAATCATATCTGTATATTCCAACTGACCATAACTGACATATCGTCCGTATAAATTGTCTGATGGAAGTCCTGATTCATAATCCCAAATATATTTACTAAAGCCTTTTAGACTGACATGACACGTGCTGTTTCTGTTAATCATTAAACCTGAATAAGGAAGAAACAAGCATGTTTTTGGGTCTGGTTCAGCGGTTACTTTCAATGCATTTGCCTGTAGGCATAATTCGGTTTCACCCAATGTGGTACGCAAACAAATTTCAGTATTAGCTCGTGCAATTGCATCTTTTAATAGAGAAGCTGCAGGTTTCCATAACCGTCCGAAAGCTGCTAACAATTCGCTGTCAGGCTTGTCTTTCGACAAAGCCAGATAGGCATACGCAGCCACGTTGTATTGCAAAGTAGCAGTTCCGGTGGGAAATCTTCCCGAAACACCTACCGGCACATCATAAACACTTGCAACTGTGCGGAATGTAAGCAGACAGCTTTTTAAAGTAGAAAAAACGGATTCGGACAGGGCATAAGGAGTATCATGTAAAAGATAATATGTTAGTGAAGCTACATACAATGCTTCGGGATAATACGCACTAAAATAGGGATTTGCGTGATGATAACCGGAAAAATCGGGTTTAAATGTTTCGGTTAAACCTGGTGCAATTGAATAGGTATTGTTTAAATAAGTAGTTAATAATTTTAATGCTGCCACTCGCTTGTCCTGATTTGGTTGCATCAAAGCAAAGTTTAATTTTGCAACGACAAGGGCACGAATATCATCCGCATTTTCCCCTTTCTTTTCAAATTTGACATCTGTAAGTCCAAACTTTCCCATCCAATTAAGTGTGTTCAATTCCCTTGTTAATCTTGTCGAATCGAGCTCATTTCTCATTAAAAACAAAGAATGAAAATATCCTGCACTTCTCAATTTCTCAAAATTCAAGCCTCCCAAAGCACTTCCATCAGCCCAACCCTGATCGTTGAACCAATCCAATATATTTATGAAACGACTTTTGCTTAGCTCTGTTTTATTCATTCGGTAATCGTAAGCAAGTGGCAGCATACAACCAGACATTATATCCTTAAATTTCCGAATCTGAATACCGTCAATTTTTGTTGACATATAATCCGGAAAAAGTCCTGCTCCTGAAACTGTACCATCCTTTTCAACAGCTAGATTAAGGTCTGCTGTATTGCGGGTTAAACCAAATTTAATTTGTCTTTCAACGGCAATTTTTCGGGAAATAAATTCGGGCGATGAACTGTATTTATCGGTAGAAAGATACCAATTTTCTAATCTTTTGATAATTTTGTCAGCCGCATCAATTTCTGTTGTTGTAGCTTTTTTTACTGAATCTATATTACCGCTGGGTCGCATTCCTTTAAAGTCAGGCATTAACGTATTCTGAACCACATCGTATTGTGCATCAGACATCCTATCCCATTTAATATTTTTCTGATATTCAAGATAATCGAAATAAATCAATCCACTTCCTACGGCCGGAGCCTGAACTTTCATTTTTGTCAATGTTGATTTGTCATGATTCATATCATTCACAAAACCAGCTAATAAACAACGCCAACCTTTGAAATTCAACTTAAAATCTAGATGACATTTTTCCTGATTTGCATTATTCAAAAAAGAAAATACTAATTTTGAGTCTGTTGGTTTTGTATTGTAAATCCACAAATAAATTCCCCCGGAATTCGTTTTTGAAATTGACAGCAAATCATTTGAAGCATCAACATTAATTGTTGATCCGGCATTCCATGACCAACTAAGAGATTTTGAACCAAGTTTGAATTTTGAAGTTGAAGGTTCAAGATTACCAGAGTTTACCGACCAAGTTGTTGGTAATAAACCATTTTCGAAAGAATATATCTGAGCTTCTAATTTTGCAGTAAAATTTAGTAAAGCACATGGCAGGAGAAAGGAAAGAATTTTTTTATTCATCTTATTTTATTATTATCAATTGTTTTAAACTTTCTTTTGAATTATTGACACGAACAATAAATACCCCTTTGTTTAAATCTCCTAAATTTAATACGTAAGGAGTTTGTATATTTGAAATCAATTTAATTAATTTACCTTCAGACGAATACAAATTTACGTTGACAACCTGAGTATCCTTCGATAAAATCATGAAATTATTTTTAATTTCGGTATTAGTAAGTTGTAATGATGTGAGTGGATGAATGGTATTCAAGTTTGTTGAAATACACTTTAATCCAATCGAATAGCTTTTACCATCAATAACTGCTAGTGAAATTTTTGTAGTATTACCAATATTTGTCAACGCAACTGATGGATTTGAGCCATCAAGTTTATACAAACCATTCAAAATTATTTCATAATTAAATGAAGCACTTGGCGTGTTAACAATAGTTGAGCTAAGTTCATTTGACTCAGTTGCACTTGGTCTGTGCATATCCGGATCGCTCACAGATAATTTGAACGTAGTGCTGTCAATAACCTTGAACATAACCAAAGAGGGAGTATTTACCTGATTGACAATAGAATCATTTAATGCAGTATTTTGATTGAAAATGGCATAAGCATATACTTTGTCATCGATTTTTTTCACTATATGCGCCACATTGTCCTGTCGAACAATTTTTACAGGGCAAGTAGTTTCTGTTTTGTATTTTGCTTCCTGAGCATCTGTGCCATTAAAAATAGTGAAGTACGAATAACTTTGATTTTGGGGCGCGTAACCATGATTGATGACTCCGCTATAAATGCTGTTTGCTGATGAAACATTAACTGAACCTGATTTTACAATGAACCTGCATCCCAGATTATCTTTGATGGTGGGTTTTGAAACGTTAGTCAAATTGGTGGAAAATGGAGTACCGTTTACAGAGATTGATTCACCTGTACCAAGTAATTGTTGAAACAAGGTTGTTTCGGTACGATTGCTATTATCTCCGTTTCTGATATTGCTACCCATAGCAAGGATAACATTCCCACAATAAAAAACAGATTTATTGGCATAAAACGTTTTGTCGAAGGCAGTGTCATGAAGTTTGAATGAAAAGATAGAAGTGGAATCATTCAAGGTTACTCCACCTAAAAATGGATCTTCGGAGAAGTTTCGATACGGTGTACTTGAAGCGTATGTCAAAGCTGCACTGGAGAGATATTTTGTTGTTGCTCCCGGAATTCGACTCCAGTCCCAGTTTGCATTTGAATAATTATTATTTCTTTTATTCGTTAACAAATTAGTGTATTCCACCTGACCGTAGCTCATGTATCGTCCATAAAGATTATCGGTTGGAAGACCGGATTCATAATCCCAAACGTATTTATTAAATCCTTTAACTGTTAATTGCATGGATGCATTCCGATTTATTATTAATCCGGAATATGGCAGGTATAAAGTGGTTTTGGGAGCACTTTCAGCCGGCACTTTCAACGATGTACCAAGAGCAGCTGCCTGTAAGCAAAGTTCAGCTTCTCCCATGGATTGTTTATAACATATACTGATACCGGATTTAGCAAAATCGTCTTTTAATGGAGATATTGTTGGTTTCCACAATCGTCCGTAAGCTGCCAGTAAATCATTATCAGGCGTGGTTTTAGACATAATCAAATAAGCAAAAGCAGGCAATATCTCGTCAAGATACTGAGTACCATTCGGAAACCTTCCACAAGCAGCCGTTGGCGAGTCATACAAACCACATGCAAGCCGATAAGTCAAACAGCAATTCTTCAACGTTGTATAGGTTGTTTCGGAAAGTTGGTAAGGCGTGTCATGCAACAGATAATAAACCCAACAAGCACTATAAAGTGCATCTGGGTAATATTGGCAGTAATAGGTCCCATTATGATGATAACCTGAAAAATCAGGTTTAAATGTTTCTGCAAATCCAGGCGCAATTCCAAAAGCATTGTTAAAGTAAGAAGTTAATGCTGTCAATGCTGCTACTCTTTTATTTGCATCGGTCTGCAACAAGGCAAAATCGAGTTTAGCAATACACATGGTTCGTATTTGATCGGCATTTTCGCCCACAACAGTGAAGGGCATATTTACATTTCCCCACAAACCCAGCCAGTCGAGCGTGTTCAACTCACGTGCTAAACACGTGGCATCCAATGCGCCTCGCATTAGAAATAACGAATTAAAATAACCAGCACTGTTAAGCTTTGAACCCATTAATCCACCTTGTGAACTTCCGTCAGCCCAGCCCTGGTCGTTAAACCAATCAATTTGATTCAGCCAGCGCGTTTTGCTCAAAGCTGTATTATTCATACGATAATCATAAGCCAACGGAAGCATTGTTCCTTTCATTACATCCAGAAACTGCATCACAGATACGCCATCAATTGTAGCATCAGAATAATCAGGATAAAGTCCGGGACCTGTTACAACTCCGTCAGAACCAACTGATAAATTTAATTCACCGGTTGTACTTTTTAACGCATTGGTTATTGTTGTTTTCACAGCATTTTTCCTATTCACAAATTCAGTGGCAGATGGGAATTTGTTAGCCGATAAATACCAGTTATCCAGTCGTTTGATAATAGTATCGCCCCATGAAACCTGAATTGGTGTAGCCGTTGGAACTGTTCCAAAGTTACCGTAAGACCGGATTCCTTTAAAATCAAATACTGATGAACTTTGTGTTATATTGCATTGTGCATCAGACATCCGATCCCATTTTACCGCTGTCTGAAATTCCATATAATCCAAGTAAATAATGCCGGTGCCAGTAGATGGAGCGGTTATGGTCATTGATGTCAGCGCTGTATTATCATGCTTCATATCCGCCACATAAGCAGCTGTTATACAACGCCATCCTTTGAAGTTCAATCCAAAATTGATACTACATTTTTGCGTTCCTGAACTATTCATAAACGCAATGACGAGGTTTGAATTAATGGCTGCGAAATTATAAATCCAGAAATAAATTCCGCCTGATTTATTAGTAGAACCTGAGGCTAAGGATGTTGGAGCACTTACGCTAATTTTTGAGCCGGCATTCCACGTCCAACAGAGTGATTTGGTTCCTAATTTATATTTAGCAACCGATGTTAACAAAGTCCCTGAACTAACCGACCAGTTTGATGGAACGATGCCATTCTCAAATGAATAAATCTGAGCCTGTAGTTTTGCTCCAGTATTTATTAGAACTATGAATAGGAAAAATTGAATTATTTTTTGTTTCATTTGAAATATGAAAAGTTCGTTCGTTTCAAAACAATTGACAGATTGTTATATTGTTAAATGTGTGTGCTAAATTGTAACTTTATGTACACTCTGTTCATTTTCACCAATCAATTTGATAATGTAAATACCCGGATATAGATTTATTTTGTTTCCAACTTTTGATATCGTTTTCTTGATTAGTAATCCGGAAACAGTATAAATTTCAACTTTAGAGTCTATTATAACAAGGATTCCATCAGGTTTAACGATAAAACCATTAAGTTCGTTCTCCGACAAATACTGAGATGTGGGTGAAAGTCCGGTTGGTGAAATATATTCATACGCTCCTACTGTACATGGATTAAGAAATGGATTTCCAGACAAATCATTGATAAAAGTCGTTGTAACTCCCTTTGCTATCTGATACGATGTTGAATTTGGTTTCCAGTTTGCTTTCTCTACACTTCCATCATTAAGACAGCCTATTAATCCGGTTGGTCTAATAAAACCCGGGGCGTTTTGCACTCCAATATTTTCATTTCCCAAATCAAAAAAATTATTTGTGGTATATCCGGCAGTAGTATAAGTTCCGGTATTTCCGGCATTTGTAATATTATATCCAATCCTTCCTGACGAAATTGTTGCTGAAAGTGTAAGATTCTTAACAACACCAGCACTTTGATTATTCCAAAATAAATTATTGAGTACTGTATGAACCAATGAACCTATTTTAGAAACCGTAAGACCAGCATTTGGCATACCGGTTACTTTGTTATTTGCTATTGTGCAATTGATAATGGAGTCGGACGACAAACTGGTTGAAAAGCCATTTGCACCGATAATGCAACCATAGGTCAAGGTGGCAGTAGATGTTCCACCACCTCCGGTATATGTGGCTTCATTATTGTAAATCAAACAATTACTAATTGTACTAATTGATGAAGGGTTGGTGCTTCCTGTTATATTCATTATCATTCCTTTTCCATAATCGGTTAGTCCTGCCGTTGAAGAAGTAGCCTCAACCACCACATTATTGTTTCTAAACACACAACCATTTACTCTCACCCCAGAAATAGCATCCATAATTGGAGAAAACTGTTTATTACTGGTACTTGTTATATTTACTGTGACTTTATTATTTTCAATTAAACAATTCTGAATCAATCCCTGAGCTTTAAACAGAATACCACCAAGCGTGCTTGTACCTGTAGATAAATTAAGGTTGCAGTTTTTTACAATATTGTTTTGAAACACGCTGTTAGGGTCACAATTAACGGTAGTCATAGTATTTGTTGAATTTGTAGCCGAATGTGTAACGGTAAAGCCATTCAATGTTGATGAAGTTAAAGACAAAGCATTACCGTTAAAATTACTGCTAATAACCGTAGGGTACTTAAATTCCCAAGGTTCAATTATTCCATTTCCATCACTATCAATAATTGGACGCTCATTTATTGAAGTTTCTGTACCCTGAAATCCTCCGTAATAATTCTCCCCGCTTAAGTTAAGTGTTGACGTTGAATAGGCAATTGTACTTCCACCTTTGATAAAAATATTATTATAACCCGGAAGGGAATTAGCTAAGGCAGTTGCAGCAGCAATACTTTTTACGGCTGTTTGCCAACTACAACCGTCATTTGCATCGTTACCAGATTGATAATCAACATAAATAGGCTGACCCGAAACCAATGGTTTTAGATTAACTGTATACGTTTTTCCTTTACTGACTATTACTGATATTGTTGTATTTGAAGTACCATAGCTTAGTTTAATCCCTGAACTCAGTCCATTCGGCATGTATAATCCAGCAATAGTTATCTGATAGTTAAATACGGTGCCTGTATCAGTTTTTTGCGAATTTGAAAGTGCATCACTGCCGGCAGCAGTTTGGCGATGCATATCAGGTTCACTTAGCTTTAAGGAAATTGCTCCTTGAGCTAGATTTTTAATCATAACCAACGATGGTGCATTTACTTGTTGTATAAATGGATCATTTAAAGCTAAAGTATGATTAAAAATTGAATAAGCTATTATATTTTGCTCTTTTTGCATCACAATATGCGCCACCGAATCCTTTCTAACTATTGTTAAAGGTGTGGTTGTGACATTACTGTATTTAGTTACCTGAGCAGTGGTTGGTTTCAGCATCATATAATACTCGTAGGTTTTATTGGTTGGAGTTTTACCATGATTAATATACGAAGTGAATAAATTCCCGTTTTTCACCATATCAACCGTTCCATCTTTTACGATGTAACAATTTCCTATATTGTCATTAATTACCGGATTAACAAAGCCAGATTGACTTGTTGTACAGGCTGTATTATTAACTTTCATGGTTTCGCCTGACAGCATTAATTGCTGAAACAAAGTAGTCTCTGTCTGATTGGCTGTGGATATATTGCGTATGTCTGAGCCTAAACAAACCAAAGTATTTCCAAAACAAAAAACAGATTTATTGGCATAAAATGATTTATCGAAACTATTGTCATGCAGTTTCATTGAGAACATAGAAGTAGAATCATTCAAAGCTATGCCACCCAAATAAGGGCTGTCAGAAAAATTCCGTGAGGGTGTTGAGCTGTAATAAATTAAATCCACCGAATCCAAATGTTCAACGGTAGTACCCGGAATTCTGCTCCAGTCCCACGAAGAATCAGTAGCTGCGTCATTTTTTCTTCCGTCTGCCAACGAAGTATATTCTATATGTCCGTAATTTAAATATCGTCCGTACATATTATCATTTGGCGAAATGGATTCATAATCCCAGATATATTTGCTGAAACCCTTAATCGATACGTGATTGACCGGATTACGACTTATTAATAGTCCTGCAAAGGGCAAATATAATTGTTTCCGCTGGCTTGGTTCTGCCGGTATGGCTAACGATGCCGCCTTTAAACAGAGTTCTGTTTCACCCAACGAAGCTTTATAGGTTATGTCAGTAGCAACGCGAGTCATATATGAGTTGAGAACTGAATTGGTTGCAGGTTGCCACCATGCACCAAATGCAGCTAAAAGATCTGCATCCGGAGTGGGTTGCGAAAGTGCTAAGTAAGCAAATGCGGGTACAAGCTGCTTTCCAAAATCAGTTCCAAGAGGAAACCGCCCATTTGCGGACATGGGCACATTATAATTTGCGGCTATTGTTCTATATGTCAACAAGCTATTTTTCAATTGTTGGTACACAGCATCCGACAAAGCATAAGGTGTATCGTGTAATAAATAAAAGCTCAGACACGCTTCATAAAGAGCATCCCCATAATAAGCTCCCATATATACTCCACCATGAGCATAACCGGTAAAATCTGGTTTAAAGCAATCCAAATATCCTCCGGTAGGCAAAAAAGCCTGATTACAATATGAACTCAAAGCACTCAATGCAGCTACTTTTAGTTGTGGATCGGTTTGCATTAATGCATAAATAAACTTGCCGATTAATACTGATCGCATATCATCAACAGCTCTTGGACCTCGTATAATAGGAATTAATACATCTCCAAAAAGGCTGTACCATTTTACTGTATTCATCTCCCGTTGTAATCGAACAGGATCTAATGCATTTCGCATCAAGAATATAGAATGTAAATATCCACATGTACGAGCAATATTCTGAAAATAAAGAGAACCAAGTCCACTTCCGCCAGCCCAACCCTGATCATATAAATAATCATAAACATTGATAAGTGCATTTTTACTTGCAGCAGTTCCATTCATGCGATAATCGAGTGCTAAAGGAATTGGCAAATTAGAATTTACACCTTCAAAATCAGAAATGGGTTTGCCATCAATAATTGAAGGCGATTGACTTGAAAAAAGTCCACTTCCCAACATTGTTCCATCTGTCTGAGACGTTAAATTTAAGTTGGTGAAGTTTTTTTGAGAGTCACTTATCCATTTTGTAACTGAGTTTTTTCTGCTGTTGTAAACCGAAGAATTTTTATATGTGCCTTTACCCATCTCCCAATTTTCCAATCTAGTAGTAACAGAGTCAGCACCGGCTAGTTGAGCGATACTTGGACTTACTACCGGTGTAATATTTGTATTGTACGCCAAAAGAAAATTACACATTAGTGAAGATTGAGACACAGTATATTGTGTGTCAGAAATGCGCGACCAATCAACAGATGACTGAAATTCAAGGTAATCAAAATAAATTGTTCCACTTCCGGTGGAAGGAGCAGCCACTGACATGGTTGAAAGTTTCGACCTGTCATGTCCCATATCAGAAGCAAAAGTTGAAGTAAAACAGCGCCATCCCTGAAAATTGAGGTTGAAATTTTTGGTACATTTTTGAACTCCTGAACTGTTGTAAAAAGTAAATATCAAGGTTTGAGTAGAAGCTGTAGTATTATAAATCCAAAGCAAAATTCCACCACCACCGGCTGTTGAAGCTGTAGACAATCCAGTTGGATTTAAAGCACTAAAAACATCATTTGCTTTCCATTCCCATTTAAGCGAAGTTGTGCCAAGCTTATATTTTGATGTTGAGGATTGTAATTTACTCAGTGAAGCAGTCCAGTTTGTTGGCACTAAACCATCCTCGAAGGAATAAATTTGTGCTTTTATAGTGAATAAACCACTAATTATTGGGAATAGTAATATGAGAATTAATTTCTTCATTTTAAAATTTAATATGTTTATTTTACTAATATTTTTTGATTCAATACATCAGACGAATTGTTAATGGAAACAATAAAAATTCCATTCTTAAATCCATTAATATCTAAAGAATAAGGTGTGGATACATCGTGTAATGATTTCGCTATTTTACCATCCAGTGAATTTACAGTTATATTTACATTTTTATTGTCTTTTGATGTAATTATGTAATTATTTATCGTGCCACTTCCTGACATCTGTAAGCTCTTGTTTGAGTCTAAAGAATCTACTCCTGTTGATACACTTTTTAATCCGATTGAGTATGATTTCCCATCAATCGCTGTTAGTGCCAATTTGGTTGTGTTTCCACTAATAGTAGCTGTAACAGCTGTGTTTGTGCTATCAAGCTTAAATAAACCGTTTAAAATAATTTCATAATTAAATGACGAAGTAGCTGTATTAACTATAGCATCTGTTAATGCATCTGTATCTGTACCACTGGCTCTATGCATATCAGGGTCGCTTACTGACAATTGGAATGTTGAACTGTCAAACACTTTAAACATTATCAAAGACGGCGTATTTACTTGTTTAATCCACGAATCGTTCATTTGCAATGTTGAATTGAAAATAGCGTAACCCCACACATTCTCATCTGTTTTTCGGACAATATGCGCCATATTATCTTGTCGAAGAATACTAACTGGGCAAGTAGCCGAATTACTGTATTTTGCTTCCTGTATACTGTTGCTTTGAAGCAACATATAATAAGTATAAGTCTGATTTGTTGGTGCATAACCATGGTTTATAACCGCATTGTAAATGCCGTTTGCATTGGATACATCCACAGTACCTGTTCTAACAATAAACCGATTGCCAATATTATCCTGAATTATTGGTTGAGTCAAATTAGATTGATTTGTTGTCACATTATTTCCATTTACTTTTATGAATTCACCCGCATTTACAACTTGCTGAAAAAGAGTTGTTTCTGTGCGTACTGCATTGTCATTGCAGTTAATATTACTGCCAACGCAAACCAATACATTTCCAAAATTGAATACAGACTTATTAGCATATAAAGATTGGTCAAACGCATTATCGTGTAATTTCATCGAAAAAAGTGACGTAGAATCATTTAAAGAAACACCTCCTAAAAAAGGATCATTTGAAAAATTACGATAAAGATTAAATGCAGTATAGGTAAGCTTTGATAATGGTAGATATTTAGTAGTTGTGCCCGGAATGCGATTCCAATCCCAGTTAATATTATCGTAATTATTATTACTTCTTCCAGTAATTAAATCTGTATATTCTAATTGTCCGTAACTCAGATATTTACCGTATGGATTATTGGTGGCATCGCCTTCAAAATCCCAAATATATTTACTAAATCCTTTCAGCGAGATATGGTGGTTTGTGCTTCGATTAATCATTAATCCTGAATACGGTAAATACAAAGTGGTTTTTGGTGCATTCTCAGCGGTAACTTTTAATGAAGCTGCCTGAAGGCATAATTCTATTTCACCTAAGGAAGATTGATAACATATATCTGTGGCTGAACGACTTATAAAATCTTTCAATGGAGAAACTGTTGGTTTCCACAAACGACTAAATGCTGCCATTAATTCATTGTCGGGTGTACTTTTTGACAATGCTAAGTATGCAAAAGCAGGAAGAATATCATCTAATCTGGTTGTTCCGGTTGGAAACCTACCAGAGCAGCTTACTGGCACATCATATTCAGAGGCAATTATCCGAAAGTTGAGCAAACAATTTTTCAGGATTGAATAGACCGAATCAGACAAAGCGTATGGTGTATCGTGCAACAAATAATAAACCCAACAGGCTGAATATAAAGCTTCAGGATAATACGCACTTAAGTAAATGCCTAAATGGTGATAACCCGAAAAATCGGGTTTAAATGTTTCGGCAAAACCAGGTGCTATCGAAAATGCATTATCAAAATATCCTTTCACAGCCGTTAATGCTGCAACACGCTTATTTGCATCGGGTTGCAACAATGCATAATCTAATTTGGCAATACACATCGATCTAATTTGATCGGCATTTTCGCCAGGAACTAAAAAAGGCATATTTGCATTTCCCCAAAGTCCAGCCCAGTTTAAATTGTTTAATTCTCTGTCTAAACGTGTTACACCCAATTCATTCCGCATCATAAATAACGAATGAAAATATCCTGCGCTTCGAAGTTTTTCAAATCTTAGTGTTCCAAGAGCACTTCCATCAGCCCAACCTTGATCAAAAAACCAATCAATCTGATTTAACCAGCGAGTTTTGCTTAATGCTGTTTTATTTAGTCTGTAATCGAAGGCTAAAGGCAACATTGAACCGGTTTCGACATTGCTAAATTTCCGTATGGTTATTCCATCAATATTTTCATCTGCATAATCGGGATATAGTCCAACTCCGGTAACTGTTCCATCAGTTCCAACAGAAAGATTCAAATCGCCAGTATTATGAGTCAGTGCGTAATTTATTTGGCCATTCAATCCACTTTTTCTGCTAATTGATTCCGATGCTAATGGATATTTATTGGTTGATACATACCAGTTATCGAGTCTTTTAATAATTGTATCAGCAGCTGCAATTTGAGTGGTAGTTGCCGTTGGAACCACACCAAAGTTGCCATTTTTACGAACCGCCCAATAGTCCACCAATGTTAAACTGTTTGAAGTTCCCAAGGAGTATTGTGCATCGGACATTCTATCCCACATTACAGACGTAATAAACTCAATATCATCAAAATAAATTGTGCCAATGCCTGTAGTCGGCGCCTGAACAGTCATATGAGTTAAAGCCGATTTATCGTGTTTTAAGTCTGCTACAAAGGCTGTGGTGATGCATCTCCAACCTTTAAAATTTAGGTTGAAATCCAAATGGCATTTTACTTGATTTGAACTATTGAGAAACGAAAAAATGAGTGTAGAAGTGCTTGGAGTTGTATTATATATCCAAAAATATATACCGCCCGAACTATTTGTTGAAGCTGTTGATAAACCAGCTGGGGTGCTGACCGTTACTTTCGAACCGGCATTCCACGTCCAACACAACGATTTAGTTCCGAGTTTATATTTAATTGTAGAAGACTGCAATGTACCCAACGTAGTTGACCAGTTTGTTGGCACCAAACCATCCTCGAATGAATAAATTTGAGCTTTTAATGAAATTGAACTGACAATTATTGAGAATAAAAATAGTACGAGTTTTTTCATTTAATTGTGATTTTTCTTTTAACACACTTTTAAGAGTCTATATTACTTGAGTTTCTAAAGATTCTTATTTGTGATTAAATTGGATATGCAAAAATAGTTATGTTACTTCACAATTAATTTCGTTCTGGTTTAAAATAGTTTTATTCTCGTCTAATTTTGAATTAAATAGTAGGTTCTACCACTTTTTGTGTGGGTTGATATTTTAAAGCCAAATTACGGCTATTTTTATTTTTTTGGTCAGTGTTAAATCACACCTATACGATTCAAGTCGGAATCAATTATACTTTATTTCTTAAGAGTTGAAATTTTGAAATTATCTCAAAAACTTGTATTCCCCAGCCGTTCCTTCAAAGTAGAGAACTCCATCATCACTTCTAACAACAACTGCCGGTTGTAGAACCTTGCCATCTTTTAGAATTCGCCAATTACCTGTCAAAAGGTCTGTTAATACAAACTTAAAGTTGCCATTCCCTTTTACTGAAATTCCAAAGGTTCGATCAATAATCCTAAAATCTTTGCTAAAAGTGATAATTCTATCAGCAATTTGTACACCTACAATTTTTTCAGCATCGATGCGTTGGACATCATGTAGATTTTGGGTTGAATTGTCGGAAATTTGCATCACGTTGAGATAATAATCCTCAAAAGTTGGTTTCTTTGGCGATATTTCAATTCGCCAAGCACCACGTTCATTTGCCTCATCATCACCGAGTCTGGGATCATTCGGATAATTGGTTCCAAACACCCAGAATTCTTTGCCTTTCCCCCCAACAGAAGTAATTTCGGCATTAGTCATATTGGGTAATAAAACGGTATTTTGCAACATTCCGTTATCACCGTTTAGGGTTCTTTTAATGGTAATTTTGTTGCCTGAAATTTCGGGTTCTTCAATACTATGTAATAACCAAAATTTCTTAAATTCAGAATTAGAAGATACTACTTTGTCAAACACAATTAAAGCAGCAGGTATTTTCGCATCTTTGAAGTTTAAAAATACAAATGAACGCTTAACTTCTTTTATTTTGGCAGAATAAGCATCGGTAATATCACCTTTCAGATATGAATATTCTGGTGTTTGAGCATTTGGTCCAAAACCATTTGCCAGTACTTTTCCTGTTTTGAAATTTCCGGTAAGAATATCATTCAAATCTTTTGCTTGATGCCATTCAGTTCCAGGCAATCGCTGACCTCCATCGTTGGCAACAAATTTGGATTGAAAAGCTCCACCATATTTGGAAGAGGGAAAAATTTCGGTTGAATCGTAAATCAACAAACTATTATGAGCAATGGTACGCTTGAAAAAGTTTTTGTTATGTGGACTGTTGTAGCCTTGGTTGCCGCCCGATGAACCCTGATAAGTTCCAGCATCGATAGCCAACGGACCTTTGTAATAAATTTGAAAAGCACCAGCATCATTGTGAGCGTGATTCACAAAATTATATTCATTTATTTTCATCTCGGCTATTACACTTTCGTCTCCCCAACCGGTACGTGCAATCATTGTTCCAAAAGGAGTTCCCGAATAACAGCTCAATGGCAAATCATCCGTTTTTTTTGCTCCTAAATTTGTATCTCTCCAAAGAAATTCAAATAATTTAGACTGATTTTCAACTTTCCCATCCAATATAAATTCATAATTAAGGTACTCATCTTTGTAATAACTTCCTGCGAGCATAGCAGGCAAACCATAGGTAGTTTTACGTTTTCGATTGTAATTCACGTCACCTCCGGGCATAACTTGTCCATCGGGGCGACGTTTATAAATCATATCGTATAATACAAATTGTTGCGCGGGATTATATACATTTCCTGCACCCATCCTATCGAAAATCCAAAGCGGAAATAAATCGCATGTAAACCGGATATTCAGGTACGACATTCCCTGATGATGAGCATGACCTTGATAAAACCAGTTGCGAGCAGGAAGCATTTTATCGAAAAAAACTTCGGCTGCAAGGTTATACATTTCAGGAAATTCATCATAAATGGCTATTCCTACCGACAATAAATCGCGCATAATCATAAATTCGCTGGGATGACCAACAATTGCATCGTTTTTTACAGGCGGATAATGACACTCAAGTGTTTTTGCCTGGCCAATAAAAGCATTTACAAACCGTGTTTTTTCAGCCGGTTTTAATTGGTCGTAGCACCAATCATATACAATTGCACCGCTAACCATCAATCGCCCAATTCCACGCGAAATATCGCTTATTTGTTGAGGATATCTGGCTCGTTCAAGAGTGTCAATTATCATTGTGATAGCTTCACGCGCCAACTTTTTATCCTTGGTTACTAAATAATTCAATGCTTTAAGTTCTACTCTATCCAACAGACCCTTGGGATCGGAATAATATTTTGATTCTTTCTCAGCGGGCATTTCCGATGGTTTTCTATCTTCTTGCATTTTGGTAAGATCGTCCCAAACTTTTTTTAATGCCGGATTATTCATGCGTGCAGGCAATTCGGCAACATGTTGCAACCGCAAATAAAGTCGTGGGTGAACCTTGGGTGGAACAGGAATTGAAATACCATTTTGTTTTTTCCACACTACATCCGATTGTAGCTGCGCAAACACCTTGAATGGCATAAGAATTAAAAGTAAAAAGACTGTTTTGAAGCAATAGCTATGGCTCATTTTGTCTATAATTTTACTAGATTAATAAAATATACATCATTTTCGTTGAGTGGAAGCTGATAACTAAACTTTTTATCGCTTTTCACTTCCACTATATCATTTATAAAAGGAGCGCCGGAATTGATTTCATTAATAGTTTGTACTTGTTTTTTTGTCAATTGTGCTGGTCGGCCCATTTGTAGATAAGTAGTATAAGCATCATTGCTTTTATAGCCCACTTTTGTAACTTTAAGTGCATATTTACCTTCAGCTACATTTGCCAACTGATATTTCAATATGCCTTTTTCTTTTGACGGTAAATCACGGATATAATATTTCTGATTTGAAATGCTGTCACCCTGTCTTGATAGCGTAAAATCCCAAATCAATGCCTGTATATTTCCATTTGCACTTTTACAAACCCATGAAGCAGTATCTTTATTTTGAAGCTCAGTATTTCCGAGTTGATTCAAAAACTGATATGAAAAATAAGCTGGCTTTTTAATGGATTGGTAATTAAGCAATCCAAATCCTCCGTGAAAAGGTGTGGCACGCGGACCCATTTCTTCAAAAATATCAGTAAATACCCAGTATGACATAGAGTTAGCATAATCCTCAGTTCCTTTTAATTTGTCCAAAATAAATGCTGCCGAATGATAAGCGTCATGAACATTATCTTCTGAGGAGGGTGATGTGCTCCATTCTGTGTAATGTAATTCAAGATTCGGCATCGTTGATTTCTTAATTTTATTGTACGAACCTATTACATTTTTAGTAATCGCTTTCGTATTTTGAATCATAAACCGTTGCGTAAATCCATTATCGTCAACAAGTCCTTTAGTTACAGCATAATCGTGGGTCGACACAAAATCAATCGGACAGTTCGATTTCTGGCAATAATCAATCATTTCTGGAATCCAGCCATTGCCTGCTGTTGCAGGTCCGCCAACTCGGTATGCAGCCGAAACACTTTTTACGGCTTTTGCAGTATAATCGTACAGTTTGAAATAATCTTCCATGCTACCCGCAAAAAAGTATTTCAGGTTGGGTTCGTTCCACACTTCAAAATACCATGTTTTTACTTCATTTTCACCATAACGTTCGGTAAAATGCTGTGTCAGCGCTTTTATAAAGTCGTACCATTTTTCGTGTGATTTTGGTGGTGTCACATTTCCCTTCCACCAAAAGCATGTTTTATCACTGCTTGCCAACGCTTTGGGCATAAATGACAATTCCACAAAAGGTTTCACATCGATACTCAATAAGAAATCATACAGTTGGTCGATATACTGCCAGTTATAAATAGGATTTCCGGCTTTATCTTCAAAATATACGCCCATATCATCGTGAAGCAAACCATGCATGCGGATGTATTTAAAACCGCAATCTTTTTTGGTTTTGCGTAATTGTTCCTGCCAGTCTGCTCGAAGTCCTTCGTTGGCACGTCCAGCACCAATACATTCACGCCAAGCGGTTTTCATGTCACCTTTGACAAGATTTACATCTGCTGTTACAGACCTGAAAACGGGTTCCTTTAAATTTTTCTTTTGAGCAGAAATCAATCCTGTTCCAATAAGAATTGCAAATAAAAGTGATAATCGAGTTAATTTCATGTTTTTCATAAGATTATTTTAAATTGTTATTTTCTAGTTTAAATTCATAGAATTTCAGTACTGCAGATTGAACTTTTCATATAAAAATCGTAACCTACCCGAATAATATCAGGGTCGGCTAAGTCAACTGTCAAAAGTGGGTTGGTAAAAGTTCCATCTCCATTATCGGAAGATAATAATTGAGCGGTCATTTACCCTGTTACTTTGGAGACAAACGTTACTGAAATTAATAGCAATACATAAACAATATTCTTCATAAATGATTTCGAATCTCTAAATATAAATCGCAAGTTCAATAAATTATTGAAAAATTGGAGTTATCTAATTGGTTTAACTACTCGTGTTACAACCTTGTTTTCGGAATTGAGAACAATCTGAATCAAATTGTTTTTATCAACATGTTGTGAAAACGAATAAATTTTCCCCATAATTGAAATATCTTTGATTTCAAATTCCTCTGTTGTAAATGGATTAAAACTAAATTTACCATTATCGTCAATCTGAATTCCTAAATAAAACTTCATGAATGGATCTATCCACGAACTGTGAAAATAATCGACATAACTCCGAAAACGAGCTCCATCAGTTGGTCGATTATGTTCAATCACACACGGAACACTTTTATCTCCATAAGGATAATGCAAATCTGCCCATTTATTAAAGAAATCAAGCCATTTCAATTTCATATCTACTGTTCTGGATGTTAAAGCAGCAGAACCCAATGCCTCGCACATAAAACCATTGGTAAAATGCCATGTTGGACCATTCCAACAACAATCGTAGTCATGCGGTTTTTCAACTGATGATTGTGCTGGTCCGGTAATACTGTTGCCCGACCAATACATCGGGCAAGTTTTAGAAACCGACGCCAAAGGAAAATCGGACCAAAACCATGCAGGATCAAAAAACTTATCAAAACTCCTCAAAAAGCTTTTTTCGTGAACCATTCCCCACATAAATGGCATGAAACTATCGTAACACGGCGATTCCAGTGCTAATTTGTAATTTTCGGGATTTGCCGAATAAAACAAACCAAATTTTTCATCCCAATGCTTTGTTTTTATGGTAGTAAGCATTTGCTCGGCTGATTCTTTAAAATATTGAGCATCAGCTTTTTTGTTGAGAACTTTTGCCATGTTCGAAGATGCATAACTGTTGGCAATTGTAAGCATTGCTTTGTCCAACCGTACTATCGAAGTCATTTTTGTACCAAACAATTTCTTCCCTTCATAATCCTGCCGCCAATCCCATTTTTCGGGAGTAAATTCATAAAAACTTGGTTGATATTCAGCTCCGGTAGGCCAGCTGCCAGTTTGAACGGGTAAAATTGTTTTATTCTTCTTATCAATATCGCCGTTTGTAAATTGTTGAACAGAGTTATATATGCTATCTAAAAACTGTTTGTCGGGATAGTGTAAATATAAATCCCAAGCAGATTTTGGTGTAAACTGAATGTAATTATCAAAAAGCTTTCCCTGATTTTTCCAGTTTAGTAAATCATTTTCAGCCATTTCGGGCGATTTTGCCCATTTTGCATCACTTACATGAAGTGGAATTGATAATCCAACGGTACTTCCAAACCAACTTCCAAACGGACTTTCGTAAAAAACGGAAGTTTTAAAAGGATGATTTTTAATGTATTTCGATGGATTATGGTAATTGCGATAGACGACAAACCAACGGTAATAATACAGTTTAAGCATGTCATAATTTTCAATTTTCAGCAAAGGAACATTTTTACTGAACCATGCATTAAAAAGGGAAATCTGCTCGGCGAAAACGGTTGGATTTTTACAAATTTTTGTTGCCACGACAGTTGCGTTTTCAAGTGAATTTGAATCAAAAGCAACTGCAAACCTGATTTTTTTGCTTTCAAAAGGATTTAAATGTACGGTGCATTTATTGATCGTATTTTCTGAGTTGCACACCGTTACAAATCCTTCCACCGGCAAGGTCTTACCCATCGCCCGTGCATCCGTAATCGTGCTGAATGCGAACTGATTTGCCTGCGCAAGCATTTTAAATACTGGAAACAACAATTCTATGGAATAATCTCCCATGGTGCGGTTATCATGTGTGAGTGTATATTCCAATATCAACACATTGTTTTCGGTAATGCACTTTGTTTCTTTTATGGATAAATCCCCTGCGTGTGGATATGATCCTTTTAACGTGTCTGGCAAAGCCCTGAAATAGGTGGATAAACATGCTGGTGTCCATTCGTTTCTGGTTGGAACAAAATCGAGTGGAATCGTTTTGGATTGTTTAAGCTGCATTATTTGCACTTTCACCACATCCGATAGTTTTGTTTGGACACCATAACACCAGCGACCGGTCAAACCCATTTTAGGAGGTGACCACATGGAATTGGGAAGCTGTGAGATGCAGTAATCCTGATTACGAATATCCGGTATTTGTGCATCGCCAGCTTTTATAGGTAATGTTGCCCAATTCCACATTTCCCTGCCAATGAGGTCTGTTCGTGCAGAATTTCCCAATAATCTATTTATATCGGGAGTTTTTGGTTCAGCATTCAGATTTGTCAGGTTTAGCTGGCTAAAAGCTATTAAAACGCAGAAAATTAACAATTTATTCATACTTATTTTTCAAAATTTAAGATTTTATTGATTTCCAAAAATTGAAATGTTGTTTTGAGGACACAGTATAATTATATATCTAAAGAATTGATTTAATGGCTTCTGTTACATACTCAGCGAGCATTTCGTAGCCTTTGTCAGTATAATGTACATTGGCTGGCTTTGAGTTATCAGGGTGAATGGTGAGCGATGGGGTATATAAATCCAACACTTTGATACCATTTTCTTTCATTACCTCTTCTGCTACTTTATTGTAACGTGCAGGGTCTTCCACCATTCTTCCATCTGCTTTTTCGGGCACTACTGTGGTATTAACAAATACCAATTTAGCAGTTGTTTGGCGAAGTGTTGCGATGATTTGTTTCAAGTTTTTTCTATATTCATCGAGCGTCACAGTTACTTTTCCATTCACGTTATACTTCCCCAAAGAATCTTTATGTACCATATCATGCAGTCCAAAGTTGAAGACTATCACATCCCATTGAGTACCTTCAGACCATACTTCCACGCTGTCGCATCCTCTTCGGGTAGAACCGCCATTACCCCTGTTGTGCTCTACATTAATATTCGGTGCTAAGGCCTTTTTTACAAATGGTGTGTAGCCCATCGATATTGAGTCACCAATTATTAGCACGTTTTTCACTTCATCCTTTGTGGCTGCTATGCAGATCCAAAGTAAAAAGACAATTACAATTTTATTAAAATATCTCATAATAATATCTGTTAATTAATTAAGTAATACGAATTATTTATTTTAACCTATTTATTCTAATGTATTTTTTGATTTATAAAGCTATTTCCATCTTTATCTGCACATCACCCGTTTGATTAGGTACTTCAACTTTCAAAATATTGAATCCTTTATTCTCTTTTAGTGGTAGTTTTTGTTCAGCAGATTGTACAGAAAACCGTGCATTTGCCGGACTCAAAATTTTCACCTGAATGGTCTTTCCTTTTTTCTCCAAAACGGCAATTTTACCATCCAATTTAATTTTTGCATCAGTTAATCCTCTCCATGATACCGTACTTTTTTTCAGACCTGAATAATCATCTGTTATTAGTACTTTTTGGGCAAGTTTATCCATTGTCAAGGTTCTAAACATAGCCGTTGCGTAATCTTTATACGCTTCGCTCAAATCAATTTTCACACTTGAAACGGACTGATTTATTTTTACTTCAGAAAATTTGGATGTGGCATACATATTTTGGTTCATCTCGTTGATTACCGGCACATTGTGACTTAACGAACCAGCTCTAAAATACTTCCAACGCTGGCCATGCATATCAAAATAATCAGCTAAGCTATATTCTTCTTTCCCAAGTTCAAAAAACCAGCATTCACCCAATGCATAATACTCAAACCTACCCAAATCAAGATGCCCGTGATTAACCTGATTGTAACCGGCCTTAATATTTACATAAACGGCATTGGGGTTATTCCATTCTGTACGCATGGTAGCCACTTCAACCGGACCTTTAAAATAAGCATCAGTTGGAAGCAGTTCAAAAGTAGTAGAAATTTTGGGTTGAAAAAACAAAACATCATAAATTGTTGCAGCACGTTTACTTGACGACAGTAAATCGTGTTCGAAATTTACGAGTCGTTGGTCGTTAAATTGACCGCCCAACCACAATGCAATGCCTTCTGGTCTTACAGGATATCCGGGAGTACAATCAGCATAAGTAGATCCTATGCCATTTGGTGCAATAAGATGCCATCTAAAGTAATAGGTTTTGTCGAATCCTTCGAATTTAGATAATCCAAAATCGGTATTCAAAGCATTTTGCATGGCCTCCAAACCCAAAATACCAACCGAAGTGGCATATCCCCAATAACCAGTACCTTCGGGATAGGCGCCATCCAAAGCATACTCATTAAAAGCAGTTGCCATTGATTTTACGGCTTCAGGGACAATTTTTCCGGCAAAATAATTAAATGTAACATCCTCTTCTGCAATAGCCAATGAGCTAATTATCAATGCCGAATTACAAACGATATTCCAATTATGACGTACATCTTTAAACCAACCAAACGGTGCGCCATCATAAGCTGCAATTCCGGGGTATAATCCGTTCTTAACAATTCCAACCCTTATGGTATTGCGGGTGTCAGCATCAAAATAATTATAAAAAATATCATAACCAATACCAATAGTTAAAGCCGCATCAGCTATTGGCAAAAACTCAACTCCCCAATATGATTTGGTGGAAGATTCAAGCATGAAATTAGTAGCTTTTTCGGCAAATCGGGAGTCATCAGTCCAACGGTATGCAAATCCAAGTACTAACATATCTGTTAGAAACTTTTTTTCATCCTTTTTCTCTGTCGATTTATATATTTTCTCAGCTTCCGTCAATATATCTTTCACATATTTTTGAAGCACTTTGTCTGAACTGAATTGTTTTTTCAACTCATGTATCCTATCATTAGTAACAAACATACGAGGATGCTCTTTTTTAATCTTTAACAGCACATCCGACGAGCTAATTTGAATCAAAGGAGTCTTTTTATACGGATTTTCAGGTGTTTTAATCACATATATTTTTTCATATTTGATCAATTCAATTTTTTTCTGCCTGGCACTATCTGTCTGACCTACAGCCAACAGTGTGCTAACACACACGATTAAACTTACAAGAATTATTTTTTTCATAATTAACGTATTATTGTTGATTTGTTTTTATTGTTGGTTTATTCCATGTCAATTCTGAATAGTAAAATCATGATTTGGGTAAACAAGCCCAATTTCCCTTCTGATTTCATCCATTATGTTCATAATCATGACACTATCATCCCAAGTCCATTTATCGCTTTGATTTTTTTGGTTTTCAAGACAATTAATCACTTCAATGGCTTCGTACGCATAAAGATTTTCGTTTACATCTACAACAATATCCTCAGGCTTACCATTTAGCGGAGTAATTGTAATCTGATTTGGGGCATAAACATATTGACTTAAATGAATATCACCTTTTTCGCAAAAAATAGTTGTATTACTATCTGTTTCAGCGAGTAACGATGTATAAATGGTTGCAAATGTATCGTCATCATAAACTAAATTTACATTGCAATTAGTATCCACTCCAGTGGCACCAATGGTTCCTGTTGCAGTAATTGATTTAGGTTTTCCAAGTAAAAATAGGGCTGTAAACAACGAATAAATGCCCATATCGAGCAATGCACCGCCAATCAAATCATTGCAAAAAAAACGATTATCGGGCGAAAACGGTTTACGTTCTCCAAAATTCGAAGTCAATAATTTTACTTTTCCAAGCATCCCCGAATCAATTATTTCTTTGACTTTAATGAGCCTTGGATTGAATCGTGTCCACAATGCTTCCATAAGAAATACATTTTTTTCACGCGCAGCATCTATCATTTTCTTCACTTCTTGTCCATTTACTGCAAACGGTTTTTCACAAAGTACATGTTTTCCCTTTGCTATAGCCATCAAAGTGTTTGCGCAATGGTAACTATGTGGTGTTGCCACGTAAATAATATCAACCAATGTGTCGTTTAATAATTCTTCGTAACTACCATAAGCTTTGCAGTTGTAATTGGTTGCAAACTCCTGAGCTTTATCCAGACTTCTGGAACCTATTGCATATAATTTAGATTGTGGTACATAATGCAGCGCTTCCGCCATTTTATTTGCTATCCAGCCGGTACCTATTATTCCCCAATTGTATGTTTTCATCTGTTAGAAATTTATTTATTATAATACCTATTTTAAAATTACTATTTTGGATTCACAGACTCATAATTTGCACTTGAACCACCTATTTTTATATCATCAAAGTAACATTTCAAGGTTTCATGCTCTGTATTCCCTGCACCAAGGTAAATTCCCCATTTTATTCGGGTACGGGCATTTTTAATCCCATTTTGACGTGCTGCGCTATATATCTTTACATCGTTTTTCCAAATCTCTATCAAACCGGTATCATTGCTTCGGAACCTGCAATGAAATACAAACCGATCCCATTTGCCATAATTAACGCTTGAAAGATCATCATTACAGGTATGTGGGTCGCAAAGCGATTCAAATTCGCGTAATTTCCATTTGTCAGTAGTGGCACTTAGCCTTAATTGATAATGACCTTTCCCGTTTTTCGGAAAGAAGATGTTATGCACCGGACCTATTTGAAAAATGGAAACATTGGTATTTGAACCTGTAAATGGCTCTTTAAACTTTAATATCCTCACTCCTATCCAAAATTCATCTCCATGCACCGAGTCTATTGAATCGGCATAAAAGTAATGCGGAGATTTAGCACCCACGCTTGCCTCACTGCGATACTCACCATCCGGCAACACAAATTGCATCACTTTATTGGTTGAATCAAGTGGATCGGGAACTATGCTTACATTGGAAGTTAGTTCGTTCAAATCATGTAGTGGATTCGACTCACTAAAATTCCATTGGTATAGTAGAGGAACTTTCGGTTTTTCAGTTGCCGTGACCATTAGACTTAGACATGCAAAAGAAAAAATTAAAAAATTAGATCTCATCTATGATTATTTTTAAAATTATTATTTTGGGACAACATCATTATAACCTGCATTTAGATTTCCAATTTTTATGTCATCAAAATAGCATTTTATCGTTTCATGAACCGTATTACCGGCACCAATATAAATACCCCATTTAATGCGGGTGCGGTCGTATTGAACACCATTTTGACGAGCCGCAGAATAGATTTTCACATCGTTTTTCCACACTTCCATCAATCCTGTATTATTACTCCGGAATCTACAATGTAAAACGAAACGCTCCCACTTTCCATATCTTGTTGTAGATATAGTGTCAGCATAGTAGCCTGGGTTACAAGACGATGTAAATTCTCGCCACTTCCATTTATCCGTGGTAGTACTTAAAATTAATTGGTAAAGACCGGATCCGTTTGTCGGGTCGTTGGTCCTTTGCACTGGTCCGATTTGAAAGATGGAGGCATTGGTATTTGCTCCTGAAAAAGGCTCTTTATATTTTAAAATCCTCACTCCTGCCCAAATTTCATCCCCATGAATGGAATCAGTGGATTTATCTATATAAAAATAATGCGGAGAACCAGCACCTACACTTGCCTCGGTACGGTACTCACCTGTTGGCAATACAACTTGCATTACTTTATTTGAATTGTCAAGTGGATCACTAACTATACTAACATTTGGCGTAAGTTCGTTCAAATCGTGGAGTGGATTGGACTCACTAAAATTCCATGTAAATAATAGCTTTTTTGCAGTCGGTGGATTGACAATTGGGTCACCACCATCAGGTTTACAACAAGTAAAAAGAAGAAATATTAGGAAGTATAATGATACTTTTTTTGAGATTTCCATTTTTATTGAGATTGGATATTGTGAATTCAATGATTTATTTTGGAACGACATCATCATAACCAGCATTTCGATTTCCAATTTTCACGTCATCGAAATAGCATTTCAAGGTTTCGTGTACTGTATTCCCTGCACCAATATAAATACCCCATTTAATTCTGGTGCGGTCATATTTTATTGCATTTTGACGGGCGACAGAATATATTTTTATATCGTTTTGCCACACTTCCATTAAACCGGTATTATTACTTCGTACCCTGCAATGAAACACAAACCGATCCCATTTCCCATAATTAACACCCGAAATTTCTCCACTATAAGTATTTGGGTCGAATACTGAAGTATATTCCCTCCACTTCCATTTATTAGCAGTAGTACTTAATGTTAACTGATAATGTCCCGCGCTTGTTGTACCAGGATAAGTAACAGTGTTTTGCACCGGTCCGATTTGAAAGATTGATGGTGTCGTATTTGATCCGGTGAAAGGCTCTTTGTATTTTAGAATTCTCATTCCTACCCAAAATTCATCCCCATGATCCGAATCATTTGTATCTGCATTAAAATAATGTGGTGAAACAGTACCTACGCTTGCCTCAGTACGATATTCACCGTTTGGTAATACGAATTGTAACACTTTATTCGTCGAATCAAGAGGATCTTTAACCACGCTTACGTTGGAATTCACCTCTCCTAAATCGTGGAGTGGATTGGACTCACTAAAATTCCATGAATATAAAATCTTTATCGCAATCGGTGGATCGGAAATTGGGTCGTCGCTATTCGGTTTACAACAAGTAAAAAGAAATAATATTATGCAGTATAATGATACTTTTTTTGAACTTTCCATTTTAATAAAATTGGGCATTAGAAATTCAATAATTATTTTGGAACAACATCGTTATAACTTGCATTTCGATTTCCAATTTTCACATCGTCAAAATAACAAACCAAATTGGGATGTGCAGTATTTCCAATTCCACCGTAAACGCCCCAGACTATTCTGGTTTGCGATTTTGCTGTTCCATTTTGCCGGGTGGCAGAATAAATAAGTTGCCCATCTTTCCAAACTTCAATCAACCCGGTAGCATTGCTTTTAAATTTACAATGAAACACGAATTTTTCCCATGAACCATAATTCACAGTCACTACATCACTCGTTGTTTCATTTGGGTCAAAGGTTGATTTGAATTCGCGCCATCGCCATTTATTATAGGATGATTTCCATTGTAGCTGATAATGGCCCGCACTGGTTACGCCGGGATTATTCGTTGGATTATTTATTGGTCCTATTTGTACAATACTCGGATTGCAATCAAAATCTTCGTGAACTTTCAGAATACGAATTCCTAACCAAAACTCATCTCCGGTTTCTAAACTACTGTCATCCGCATGAAAATAATTCAGTGAAGTTGATTTTCTCATCATTGGCGACACTTCTGTGCGATATTCGCCTTCAGGTGAACTACACATCATCACTTTATTCGTCGGATTAAGCGGATCAGCAACAATTTGAATATCTTTAGAAGGATATCCCAATAAACCTGTTGGCTCTTTTTCAAAGTCCCATTGAAGAAAAACTTTGGAATAATCTGCTGTAGGTAGCTTTATAGGCTCTTCAACAGCACTTTTACATGATGTAAATAAAAGTATTAAGTTGACAAAAATAATAATCATGAATTGAATATATTTCATTTGACAGTTGAAGATTTTATTTTCCTAACTGATATGTCAGATTTGTTTTTTTGCCGTTTATTGTTACTGATAATTTGAGGTTATTATCGTTAAATTCCTTCGAATCAAATGAAGCATTTATTTTCGGTAATTGATTTAAGGTATTGTAAGGCATAATTACAGTAATATACCTCACAGGCTTAGTGTTTTTCTTCTCAACATCAAATGAAAATGCTTTCCGTGGAAATTTTTCCTTTGCCTTGTATGAAATCCATCCCTCCTGCTCCTGCTTTTTCTGATTTTGATTGCAGAAAGTCTTAAGCATCATATTGTTGCCATCTTTGAATTGGGTTTCCACCTGATTCAATAAAGTATCCATCTTAACAGGTCCTTCACAAAGATTGAAGTGTAAACCAATCAAACCTGTAGTTTCGCCAATAGCCTCATCCACAACAACAAAGAACTTTTTATCAACGAAAAACACTGAACGTCTGTGGGTTAAACTTTTGTAAGATGGATTTTCAACAACAAGAATTTCTATATCATTACCGGTTTTCCAAAGCAGGCATTTACTGTTTGTCACTTCCAGATTCTTGTTATTAAGCGTTAGAGTATTGTGAACCTTTGTCTGTTTGAACGATTCACGCATCCGCGTTACTTCAGCATCGCCACCGTAAGAAAAGGATCCGGCATCCGGGAAGAAATTTCTGCCGTTAAACATGATATTAAAAGTTCCATTATCGGGTTGAGCATGCCATCCTGCCTGTGGTCCAGCTTTGAGCACCATAGCGGTTGCATTTTCAGTCCAGTCACTTCGGAATATATAAAAACCGGAAGTATTGAATGCCCTTGAAGCATATTCTGGTGCTTCGCCTGATTTACCTCCCGAAATAAAGTACTGCAATGCTTTATCCTCAGGAAAAGAGGTTTTCCAATCTTTGAATGATTTCAGTGCATCGGATTTCACCTTCTTAGTCATATCGCTGAACATTGGACATGATAAATCCGGCAATAAAATATTATAATATGCCTGAATCATTCCGGAAATTGTTTGTCGGTACCACGAAGGAAACATGTAAGTATATCCATTGACTTCGGCAACCCGCAGAGCTGACAAAAATATACCTATACAGCCGCTATGATATCCGGGGTCGAGTTCAAATTGAAAACCATCGGGGTAAATTTGTTTGGGCATCTCCCTGACCAAAATCTCAGAACCCGAATTCCGCCACGTGGCGGCATCTTTAAATTCAGGAAAAAAAACTCCGGCAAACAAAATACGCTGTGCTTCAAAAAGTAAATGATTGCCCTCTTTAGAATAATGTTTTAATACAAAATCGGCATGGCGATGTGTGTTCCACAAAAAAACCGATAGAAATTCAGGTGTAAAGGAATTTGAATTCCGGTAAAGCTGAAAAATTGTATATTGTTCTGATAACCGGTGACTTACTTCCATTGGGCGCCAAGCATATCGCATATTATTGTCGTCAACCTTATTATCTTCAATCAATTGTTCTTCTTTGGAAAGTTCCTTTTTAGGCTGAGCAATAAGCGGATTTTTCTTTATCCAATCCAGGTACTGGAAAGTCCATTCTTTTGCATATTTTTCATCACCATTGATATAAAACATTTTTCCCATAGGGATAAACCACTTCTGACGATGCAGCTGCCACCTGAGTTCATTATCACGCACAGGCCAGTATGTCCAGTCAATGTCTTTGCCGTAGTTAAAGGGTTTAAACCCATTATACGAAAAGAAAGTATGCTGCATTGCATCTTCAGCCATTTTCTTTTCTTCAGGAGAAATGCTAGTATTATCTTGTTTGAAAGCAGGATTCACAACTGTTTCCCTATCACGATAGTATTTTAACAGCGCTTTTAATGCTTCCGTATCGTTACCTGCTAAATGAAGTTTTTTTACATTTTCGAGTCCTTTATAATTCAAATCGAGCAATGAGAATACATCTATATCGGAACTTTGACAATATATTTTTGAATTATTAAAATATAAACTTACACACACAAGTAGAAGAAATAGTTTGATTTTCATTTTCAATATATTTAGTTGATCTTATTCTTTGATTTTAGTTACACTTTCCTTTGTCGGGGTAACTTCATGAATAGTGCCGTCTTCATTGTAATACAAATAATCGACACATATTGATCTACGGAAAGGACTTGCTTTTTTCCAGTTACATTCAGGCTTTTCTGTTGGATTTTGCTCAAAATACAGATCGGAATTATGGTAAAATAAATACCACTGACCTTTGAATTCAACTATAGAATGGTGGTTGGTGCAACTGTTCATCGGTCGCAGAATTTCACCTTTATATTCAAAAGGTCCATAAGGGCTGTCACTCATACAGTATAATATTTTCCTCTTGCCGGAAACAGAACCGGAGTAGGAAAAATAGTATTTCCCTTTGTATTTATGCATCCACGCTGCTTCAAAAAAACCAACCGTTCCTTTTAAAACCCGCACTGTATCGCTAAACGAAATCATATCATCGTTCAATTTCACCACGTTGGCTTGATTTTGACCAAAATAGATATAGGCACTTCCATCATCGTCGATAAACACTGCCGGATCAATAAAATCGCCGGTACAAATTACACCTTTCGTTTTTCTGTTTAACAAAGGTTTATTCAACGGATCGGTGAATGGACCATAAGGCGTATTTCCAATCGCAACACCAATATAGTCCTTATCAGTAGGATAATAGAAATAATATTTTCCGTTTTTATAAACGCAATCCGGTGCCCAGGCATATTTCTTTGCCCATTTTAAGTTACTGAGACTCAGGCAAACACCATGATCCGTCCAGTCTTTCAAATTGGTGGTTGAAAGTACATGCCAATCGTCCATATTAAACCAGGTTGCAGTGTCACGGTCGTGCGAAGGATAAACATACAATCTACCATTGAAAACCCTTGCAGTTGGATCGGCAGTGTACATGTATTCTACGAATGGATTGCCTTTGGACGTAAATTTATAAGGGTATTTTATATTTTTATTTTGCGCTGTAAGTGTGTAAACACTAATTAAAAGCAACATTATAAGTACTGAATTCTTTTTCATTTTATTTATTATATCTTATAAAATAGCGTGAAAACTTTGATTTGCAACGTTAGTCCTTCAACATTATTTCAATATCCTTTTTTCTAATTTCAGGTGTAACTATGAGATTTTCAATTTTTCCATTTTTCAAAACACCCTCAATAACTGTATTGTAAGGCGCATGAAGTTTAAAGTCCACGTACCATTCTTTGGGCCAGGCCGGGAAAAGCATGATTCTTTTTCCATCGGTTTGCATGAGCATTTCCTGTAAACCAATCATTCCGCTTCCACCCCAGTTATGATCAGGCACCCAATCGTGACCGGGGCCCCAGAATGTTGGGAATCGTCTTCCTGAATCACGTAATTTTGCTGTTTCACGTTTCTTCGCTTCATCTGTTAAGCCCAAGCGCGCACAAAAAATAGCTTCCTGATGCCAACTCAATTTTGGACATTCTTTTTGGGTAGGTGTTTCAGCCCCATACAACCAGGTGTCAATTGCCATCTGCAAATCGGGCTTGCCAACGCCATATATTCCCCACGGATAAACGGGATAGAGCTGCGTAAGTTCGTGATTTTGCCGTCTGAACCATGCTTGAGCAGGTGCAATGATTTTGTGACCATCTTTTTCCATAGTTGGGATTTCTGGAATAGATTTCAGCATTTTCTCCCAATAACCCCGCCTTTCGTAGCCAACATACCGTAATGGCAAAGCCAAAAGTCTGGTTAATACGGTTTTTAAAGCTGCAACAGTTGAACTAGCATTATAAGTAACTTTAAATGTTTCGGCGCCGGAACCCGGAAAAATCACTAATTTACCATTACCGTCCAATGGAGTTTGTGTTCTTTTCAATGCTTCCTGTTGATAATGTTCGTTGAAAAAAGTCAGGCAACTTTCGATCAACGGGATATATTTTCCAATATCTTCACCGTCATATTGTTGCTTGTCTAATGCAATCATGCAGAATTCGAGCGAAGTATCCCAAACATATTCAAGCCAACGGTTATATTCCACACCATTCGGATAGTCCTTGGGTCTGTTCCAACCATATTCAAAGGTCACAGGCAAACCAAAACATTCCATTTGTTCGGTGAATGATGCTCCTTTGTGCCCCCAATATACTTCCGTTCTGATTTCAGCATTTTTTTGCGCATTCACATAAAAATCCAACTGCTGTGGAATCATGTCAAAATCGCCGCTTTTCAGCATAGGCCAGTAAAGAAGTCGTTGATTTTGAGCGGTAAAAGTCACTCCTCCCCAATCGCGGTGATCGGGAGTAGCCACGTAATTAGCATGCACATAACATGGATCAAAAGTGAACAATCCACCGTTAAATTTAGTCGGATAATTTCCAAAAGCATTGCAGCCTAATTGATAACGAAACACATTATAATTTCTTCCAACTTGCCAAGCTAAGGATGAAGTATCCGGTTTTTCAGTATTAATGGCAATGTGTCCGCGCTCCCAGTACTGTTTCCACCAATTGGCTGAGCGAATAGCGGATTGTTTTTCTTCTTGTTTTGCTTTTGCATTAATCGCACTCAACTCGTTAATGAAATCTTTATTCGATGCCGTTTGATTTTTATGTAAAATTACGCGCAAATGAAGTTGAGTGGTTGGTTTAATCGTAGTTAATTTCCAACCTTTAAAGTCTGTAATTGCATATTTTCCGGTGACTATTCCGGCAGGTTTCATATTGTCACCTTCCAGCGAACCTCCAAATGTAAGGTTCAACAGCGGATTCCAAAGTTGATCTTTCACATTATCAAGTCCCTGTTGAGAAACAGTCATATCAAAAATACTTTTATCCCGATTGCGATGGTAAAACAACACGCGGTTATTATCAAACTGAACACTGTCTTTTCGAATGACTGCTTTTTCGGGAGCCTCAAAATAACCCCGGCTGCATTGCATTTCTTCGGTGGTAGTCCATGTATGGTCACTTGTCCGCCAGCTTTCGTAAAAAGCATCGGCATTAACCGGATTGTTGCTTTCAACTTCTACATGAACCGCCGGATTGAACACATCGACCCATACTTTGAGTTTTACAGAGAGTCCGTTGTTTTTCGCGCTAATAGTAACAAATCCCTTTTCTAGTTCCAGCTCCTGACGAAAATCACCACCAATAAATGGATTTGGATTCATTCTCAGCCTGATTCTTCCGAACTTTGGCATAACTCCATTTTCTTCAAACGCCCCACTGCGCGAGAGATATAACAACAAATCTCCTTTTTCGACCCACACATTGGTACCAATATCACCACCACCACAAGGCATGGATTCGCCAGAGTTTTTACTTGGTGTGTCCCATATTACATTATACTGCGAAATATTAAATGATTTGTTTTGTGCAATCAATGATATACTGAAAAACAATGCAATTAAATATACCTGTATTTTTTTCATTGAAAACAATTTAAATAACTTTGACAATCAACTCTTTAACTGTTGTCCCAACAACGCCTGATTTGTCGGTAGTTGAACCCACAAAAGTTACAGTATAAACTCCGGTTTTAGTATAAGTATATTTATAATTACTAACTGGTTCAAACATGTTTTTGGCACTTATACCAGTATCTGGCATTGTGGCATCAAGGTACAATACTTTTGATATTGCCCAAATTTCATGCAATCTGCCATCGTTGGCGTAAAACATATCGGTTGTTAAACCTTGTATTGGTTGAGTACTAATTTGAATCGAATTGGCATTGAGTTTCCATGTACTATTTCCTAAAATCACACCACCATAATTTGATTTCCAAGCCCCATTTTCGGAAAGTGTAACAAATGACATTCCTAATGCATTAAATCCCTCTACAACTGCACTGAAACTTCCATCCGACAAATAATTACGAACTAAAAGCCCCGAAAATGAAGGTTGTGAGAATCTTGCTGTAGAATTGATAACCAGCCGATAAGCTAGAAATGCAGGTGTAGCAGCATATTTTGATAAATCAATAGTAGATATTGCTTTGGGTACAGCTGTATTTAGATAAGCTTTCATATCGGGCGGTGTTAGCGTATCCCATTTTGCTGTTCTAATACTAATGCTATCATAATGCCCACTAAAATCTGTTGACATTAAAACATCCACTTTATGAGCACTAGTAACCGATTTTGAATTATAGTTGAAATCAAGTTTCGGAGTTCCAACAGCTTTCAATCTGTCTTTATTGATATATGCATGAGCATTTTCACCAGAAAAAAAGGTTATAATATCAGGATTTCCGCTTAATTGAAATTCAATAGGCTGATTCACTTTTACTACAATTGTATCCGATACTATACTTTCTATCTGTGAAGGATTTACAGACACAGAGAGTTCAGGTGCTAATTTTTCGGTTTCACATGAGCTTATAAAAAGTACAAGTGTGAGTATTATTATGCTAAATTTATTTTTCATTTTATTTGATTTAAAATATAAATTATTAATAACCAGGATTTTGTTTCATTAATGGATTTAATTGCATTTCTAACTGTGGTATTGGCAACAACAGATGATAGGGTTTAATAACATAGTATAATCTGTTAGCCCAGTTTGCTCCGTTTGAACCTCCAAGTAATTTCATTGTGTTTCCAACTTCGGTAAATTTATCAATAATAATTCCCCAACGAATTAAATCATAATATCTGGTAGTTGATTCAAAACAAAGTTCACGTGAACGTTCTTGTATGATAATATTTCTGAAATCTTCTTTGATAGTTGGTTTGAGTGGAGAGGTACTATACTTAAATGCTTTTGCTCTGGAGCGAACTGAATCTAGTCCGGCAAATGCCAATGCAGTCGGACCATTTACTTCATTTTCGGCTTCGCTTAACATCAGCAACACATCCGAATATCTGAGAACCGGAAAATTATGGCCATTTTTCTGTGAATCTTTTGTCGTTGATGTTTCCCAATCTCGACGGAATTTTCCAGCATTGCATTCTGTAGCGTTACTCCCATTGGGCTGAAAGCCATTCACAGGTCTAGGTGTTTTTGTGTCACCAGAATAATTGCAGATATTCCATGTATAACGTACATCATTTACATCGCTCTGATAGTATTGCCAAAGTGTAGTTGTCACCCGATACCAATCGTTCGGATTTGTAAGTGTGCCAACTGGGGCAGCCGGTGTTACATTTGAGCCCCAGCCGTAATAAATATATTTGTATGGATCGGCACTAAATTCACAATCAAACATAATCTCTTTTGAAACATGATCATAAGCATCAGCCGAAATATTTTTCCAGATTTGAGTATAATCAGGATTTAAATGAATTACACCACTTTGTACCAATGGAAGTAACAAATCACGGGTTTTTTCAAAATATTCCGGTTTACCCAATACACCCGCCATACTTAAATACACCCGTCCCAAAACACCTGTTGCAGCCTCTCTAGAAGCTCTCACCGGTGATTTTGGTGCAGTATAGGTGTATAGGTTATTTATGGCGTAGTTCAAGTCCGAACAAACCGAATCAAATACCTCGGCACGAGGCGATCGGGCAATTTGAGTATTCAAAGGTGAATCAATGGCTTTCCAACGTAATGGAACATCGCCAAAAAGCATTGCTAAATGATAATAAAAATATCCCCGCAAGAATCTGGCTTCGGCACGAAATGCATTTTTTTTCTCATCAGATACATTGAGCCTGTCAACGTTTTCTAAAAAGAAATTAGCTTTATATATGCCCGTATAGAGTTTCGACCATATATTGTAAATTGTTGGTGTGGTGGCATTAAAGGTTTTTTCCTGCATTTGTTCTCCGCCAAGCCTGTAATAAAACGTTTCATCTGTGGTAGCACTAAATGTGTTTTTAAATTCAGTTTTATATAACTCATTTACACTTTGATATACACCAGCTATTGCCATATCACCTTCAGCCTCTGTATTAAAAAAGTTTTCCGGTGAAATAAAATCAGATGGGTTGGTATTCAAAAAATCACTGCATGAACTTAATATTAAAGTTCCAAATAAAATTATTAAAACGGATTTGATATATTTTGATTTCATATTCTTCATATTATTTAATTAAACGATTAAAAAGAAGCATTTAGTCCAATGGACATAGTTTTGGCACGCGGGTAAGAGCTAAAATCAAAACCCGGAGTAAGCGAACTACTTACTGTTGAAACCTCAGGGTCGTATCCTGAATATTTTGTCCAAGTTAATAAATTATTTCCTGCAATAAAAATACGTAAGTTATTAAACCCGACTCTTTTTATTAATTTTTTGTCAAAGTTGTATCCTAATGAAACTGTTTTTAATCGAAGGAAAGACCCATCTTCAACACATCTGGTAGAAGCATATATTCCATCGTAATCTCCACGTGCAACAGGATATACACCGTTTTGATTATCCGGACTCCAACGATCATTAAATGATGCAAAATGATTCATATTTTGATATGTAAGACGACCAGATTCAAAGACATCCCTGTTGCCATTATAAATGTCGTTACCGTAGGACCACTGAAAAAATACATTTAATTCTAAACCTTTATATGTAAAACTATTTGATATTCCACCCGTATGTATTGGTAAAGGATTACCTATTACGGTAAGATCACTTGTGTTAATTATTCCATCCCCATTGAGGTCTCTGAACTTAATATAACCAGGTTGTACAGTATTACTTCTATTGGGCGAGTTAACTGTAACATTGTTTTTTAAAACATAAGTACCAGCCGGAGTCACGTCAAAATCGCTATATTGATACACTTTGTCCCATACATAACCCACAATTTGAGCCATAGGTTGTCCTATAATTGCAGTATAAAGGTTTGATGAAAATGCGTTGGCATTTGGCGAAGAGGAATAGGAATTTTGCCCCTCCGATAGTTCCAATACTTTATTTCTGTTAAATGAAATATTGAAATTCGTATTCCATTGGAAATTTTTTGATTTTATATTTATAGTGTTTAATGTTAACTCCAACCCTTTATTTTGAATTTTACCAATATTTTTCATTGCTGTTTTGTAACCTGTTGATGGTGGAAGTTGACTATTTAACAACAAATCATTTGTTATTTTATTATATACATCTATTGTGAGTGTCACTCGCTGTGAAAATAAACCAATATCAATACCAGTATTACTTTGCGCTGTACTTTCCCAACGGAGAGTAGTATTCTGAAGTGATGAAGGTACAATTGCATAATAGTTTGCTCCATTATAGTAATAAGTACCATTCATTTGCGCTAAAGATGCAAAATCACCTACTCGATTATTACCTGTTACCCCATAACTGGTACGAAGTTTTAAGTCAGAAACAAAAGAAAAGTTGTTCTTAATGAATTTTTCTTCACTCATTCGCCATGCTAATGAGCCCGATGGGAAATAACTCCATTTATTCAAATCAGAAAACTTTGAAGAACCATCGGCTCTAAATGACGCAGTAACTAAATATTTTGATTTATAATCATAATTTAATCTGCCTAAATATGACAATAATGTCCACTCGCTTGATTTTGAAGTTATTGACTGCGGGGTGCCATAATCGAGACCACTTAAACCTAATGACTCATAAGGACTATTCACCGCTCTGGCACCAAAAGATGAACTTTGAGAACCTTGTGCAGTAACACCCCCCATCAATATTATTTTATGACCATTTTTTAGTTTTCTATTATAAGTTAGGATATTTTCGTTCAACCATGTATTGTTTTCATCGGTAATAATTTGACCATTAACACCATCAATATTTCTGTAATTACCTTTTTTAGTATTTGAATTATAAAATTCTGAGGTTTTATTGGTATATTGGTTAATGCCACCTGAAACTCTTAATTTCAAATATTTATTAATTGCCATTTCCAAATAGCTATTTCCAATTAAATTTCCTTTATTACGTTCATTTATTGCATTGTTAATGTTTACAAGAGGATTAAACCTCAAATCTGTTGGCGAATCATCCGGATCTATATTTGTATCTATTAAAGTTGTTCCGCCATTTCCTACTGGTCGGTAACCCCAAATATCTGTCATTACATAAGTATTTACATTATATCCAGTTTCTGAAGGAGTTACGCCATACGAATTGGTTTGGGAATAACTTACGTTGATTCCCATTTTAAAGTTTTTGTTTATCTCCTGATCCAAAACAAATTTACCCTGAAGTCTATTGAAACCACCCTGAATAATTACGCCCTGCTGATCTAAATAATTTAATGATACATTATATTTTGTAGCTTCAGTACCACCTCTGACCGAAATATTGTGGCTTTGCATCGGAGCTAATTGGAATATTGCAGATTGGAAATCAATACCTTTAATGTCTTTGTAACTGTCAAGTGTAAGCTCGTTTGTGAAGTATTTGGTTAGAGCTAATCCTGGTTGTATTTCATTGTACATTCTCACATAATCATAAGGAGTCATTAATTCTGCATGTTTTGTAACTTGTTGAAGTCCATAACTTGCATCGTAGTTAATCTGAGGTTTTCCTACTTTTCCTTTTTTAGTGGTGATAATAATAACTCCATTTGATCCACGCGCACCATAAATAGCTGTTGCAGACGCATCCTTTAATATCTCCATAGACTCGATATCTTCCGGTGGTGTGCTATTTAATTGAGCATTTTCGAGCGGAAAACCATCGATAATATAAAGCGGAGAGTTGTCGCCTGTAAGCGAATTGGATCCTCGAATAACAATATTTGCAGTTGCACCGGGTTGTCCATCGGGCGACGTTACCGAAACTCCTGCTATACGACCTCCCAATGCATCAGTAACCGATGCAACTGGCGCTTTTGTTATGTCATCGATATTTACTTTTGACATCGAACCCGTCACGTCACGTTTGGTGGATTGACCATATCCTACAACTACCAATTCGTTCAATCCCAACTCAATTGATTCTAAAATTATTGTTATTGGATTATTGTTAATCGCCTTTAGGGTCTGTGATTTCATGCCTACATAACTGACATTGAATTCTTCATTTTTACTTGCTGTCAAAGTAAATTTACCATTCATATCTGTTATCGTTCCCTTAGAAGTATTCTTTAATTTAATGTTTGCTCCAATAATCGGTTCATCGGCTTTATCAAGTACTGTTCCCTTGATAAGCAGTTGCTGCGAATAAATTAGTGCTGCACTTCCATTAAAAATTAACAGTAGAAATAGAAAGCGGCAGTTAAAAATATGATTAACTAATGTTTTTTTCATAATATTATTTTTCGTATTTATAAATTATTTTTTTTATTCAACTTATTCCAAATATTTACATATCTCATCAATCCTTCGAGATAATAATAATCTGCATAATTCAAAGGTGTATCTACTTCGAATTTACCAGGAATGCTCCCAACCGAATGCATCAGGATAAAATTATGATTACATCCAACTTTGGCCAAATACTTTTTACTAGATAAGCTTTTAAGCGTTGTCTCGGCAAAGGAAAAGTATTGTTTTTCACCCGTAATAGTATAAAGCTCAAGTAGAGCCGATGCAGTAACAGCTCCAGCCGAAGCATCACGGGGCTCATTAGGTATTTTCGGTGCGTTGTAGTCCCAGTAGGGCACTTTATCTTTAGGCATTACGGGACAATTCATAATATACGAGGCAATTGCCTTGGCTTGTTTGAGGTATTTTTTATCCCCAGTTTCGCGATAGCAAACCGTATAGCCATAAAGCCCCCAAGCTTGCCCACGCGACCATGCCGATTCATTTGAATATCCCTGATGTGTTTCTTTTGTTTCTACTAATCCAGTTTCTGGGTTGTAACTAACCACATGATAACTACTCATGTCTTTTCTGAAATGATTTTCCATGGTTTTGTCGGCATGTTTTATGGCAATATCTCTAAACAATGGATTACCAGTAGTTTTGCTCATGGCAAACAAAAGTTCCAGATTCATCATATTATCAATGATTACTGGAAAAGCCCATCGTTCATTGTCCCACGAACGAATTTGTCCTACTTTCGGGAAGAAACGTTTGGTTAAACTAATAGCAGAATTTACTAAAATGGATGAGTCTGATTTTTGAGGTGATAACCTACGGGCATTACCATAACTACAGTACATAATAAATCCGATATCGTGATTACCGGTAAAATACTGTATAGACTCTAATTTATTTGTGTAGTAACGAGCATTCTCCAACATTTTTTTATCGCCTGTAAGTTCGTAGGCATACCAAAGTGAACCAGGGAAAAAACCACTTGTCCAATCTTCGCCATCTACCAACTTAATTTGACCATCTTTTACTGAACGTGGAAAAACCTCTTTACCCGTTTTATTGTAAAGTTTGGACGACATTTGTTTTAATTGAAATGTGGCAGTTTCAACACTTTTTTTTACCCATACAGGTTGACTGATATTGCTGGCAGAAAGCGATAAATATCCGCTAGATGCAAAGACAAAAAGTAACATTTTAAGTTTCATTCTTTTTTATGCTTTTGTGATAAATTACTCGTATGTTTATTTACGCAACAAAAGTATCTTATGAAACAAAATAATATTTTCGTTCAGGTTGAAAATAGTTTCAACCTTGTTTATTTTGCAATGTTTTCACGTATTCGCTAGGCAAATAACCAATGTGTTTTTTAAATGTGGTTGAAAAGTATGTTGGCGACATGCCAATCATGGTACTTATCTCAGCCACATTATACCGTCCTTCTTTCAGCATTTTACATGCGTTTGATAGGCGAACCTTTCGAATAAAATCACCCGCTGACTCGCCAGTTAAAGCTTTCATCTTTAAATGCAATCCCGATCGGCTCATAAACATTTCGCTACTAAATTCTTCTACCGAAAACTCAGAGTTATCAAGATTTTTCTCAACAATAATAACAGCTTTATTTAAGAACTCTTCGTCCAGAGGATTTGAAACTAGTTCGTGAGGGTCTAAATCGGGATTGGTTGCATAACGAGCAATGATTCGACTATGTTGACGGAATATATTTGTGATTTTTGTGTCGATAATTGAATATACAAATGGCTTTCCAATATAGTCGTCTGCGCCTGTTTGTAAGCCTTTCAACTGGTCGCTAATATCGTTTTTAGCGGTGAGTAATATAAATGGAATATGGGAAAAATGAATGTTTTGTTTCACCATTTTGCACAAAGTAACCCCATCAATTTGTGGCATCATTACATCCGATAAAATTAAATCCACCTCCTTTTCATTTAGGCTATCCCAAGCCTCTTTTCCATTCTCAGCAAGTTGAACATCGTATTTTTGCGAAAGCTGATCGTTTAAATAATTTCGTATTTCCTCATCATCTTCTACAATCATCAAGCGCTTTGGTCTTTCCAAATCAAGCCTTTCGTCTTTTGATTGCTTCTCGTATGTGACATCATCTGCTGTTGGTTCAATTGTGTTAACAAAAACCTCATTCGTTTCGGTATAACTATCATCTTTAAATTCGTTAGTTACGTAAAACTCTTTTTTTGTATATGATGATTTCTCGGCAGGTATTAAAACCGTAAATTTTGAGCCTTTATTTAGTTCGCTATCAAGTAAAATTTTACCATGATGAGTCTCTACTAAATTTTTCACCAACGACAATCCAATTCCTGTTCCTTGAGCGTTTTCTTCTTGTTGATAAAAACGATCAAAAATGCTGTCGAATTTTTCTTTTGCTATTCCTAAGCCGTTATCAACCACCTCTATACGAATAAAATTATCTTTAATACTCAAATTAAGCTCAATAGTACCATTATTAGTAGTGTACTTAAATGCATTACCAAGCAAATTTGACAAAATCCTTTCTATAAAATTTCTGTCGAAATATACTTTAATTTCCCCTACTGTGGAGTTAAAGAAATAATTAAAGCCCTTACTTTGAGCAAATGCTGTAAATAACTCAAAATTCTGCCTGACAAACGGTTCAATTTCTTCGTGCCGAACCTGAAGTGGCATGGCACCAAGTTCCGTTTTTCGGTAATCAAGCACTTGATTAATAAGATGTAACATCCTGTCTGCATTTCTTTCGATAAGCTGAAGTTGTTTTTTTACCCAAAGTTCTTTCACTCCTTTACTCAGCATCTCGCGTACTGGCGACAAAATGAGTGTAAGCGGCGTACGAAACTCATGCGATACATTTACAAAAAAACGTATTTTGGCTTGATCAAGTTCTTTAATTCGTTCCTTATCCTTGCGTTCGAGTTCCAATTCGTTGGCTATCAATTTTCTTCCAAGGTAAAAACGTACTAGAGCAATTGTTATAGTAATAAACAAAATTGCAAATAAAAATTTCGCCAAAAGAGTTTCGTACCAATGTGGCAAAATAATAATAACTAAACGACGTTCATTCAGACTCCACCGACCATTTCCATTCGCTGCTTTTATATGAAATGTATATTTTCCTGGCTGCAAATTTGAATAACTTACTGATGTCTTTTCCGTTGTATACCAATCTTCATCAAAGCCTTCGAGCTTATACGAAAAAGTATTTTTCTGTCCCGAAACATAATTGGGCACCACAAATTCAAGTCCGAATACATTGTATTCAGGTTTTAATTGTATAGAAGAAAGTCTGTCGATACTTTGGTTAGTAATTCTAGTTTCGTCGTCAGGTAAAACAGTTTTGTTAAATACAGTTAGCTTGTCAATCAGAGGTATAGGGGCATACGGATTGTCAATCATTCGTTCAGGATAAAAAGATGTAATGCCGTTGATGCCTCCAAAATACATTTTTCCGTTACTGCAACGCAAATGCGAATAGGGCGAGAACTGATTACTCTGAACACCGTCCGACTCGGTATATATACGCCATTTTAATGACTGCATATTGAAAGATATTAACCCACTACCAGTACCAAGCCACAGATTGTCGAAATCATCTTCTTCGATACCATGAATCATATATTCTGGAAATCCTGCCGTTGCAAATTCTTTGTCGAAAGCTCCCGTTTTCATATTATAACAAAACAAACCATCCTTTGCTCCTATCCAAACACGCTGGTATTTATCTTCATGAAAACAATGTATTAAACTTAAATTTAGATTTCTACCCGATTGTTTATCTAGTTTACGACTTGCCGAATCGTATCTATAAAATCCATAATTTGTACCAATCCAAATAATTTTACGGCTATCGCAAAAAAGGGAAAGAATCTGAAATTCATGAAGTGGAAACTTCCCATCAATGCTGAATTCGTCGGACTCCACTGTAGTTTTGTCAAACCAATATAAACCACGAAGTGTGCCTATTAGCATTTTTCCGGAATATGGGGTTTGTAACAATGCATACACACGATTGTTAGCAACTGGATCGGAACTAATATTTATACGCTTGAATGTAGAACTCTGAGCATTATATCGGCAGAAACCACCACCCTGAGTTCCAATCCAGAAATTACCTCCATTTTCTTCTAATAATGCTTTTACATTGTTAGCTGTAAGTGAATTAGGGTTTCGAGGATTGTTTCTGAAATAGCTGTATGCACCTGTTTTCCAGTTTAGTACATTAATACCATTCTCATTCGTTGCAATCCATATATTACCCTTCGAATCCTCTTTTAAAACGCTGACAACATTATCGTTAAGCCCTATATTATCATTTTCCTTTCTGATATGTTCAAACTGATTTTTTAGAGCGTGATAATAATTCAGACCGCCATAAAAAGTACCACACCACATTCCGTTTTGCTTATCCAGATATAATGCTCTTACTGAATTTTGAGCAATTTCTCCTTCTTTTTTGCCTGTATGATATATATGTTGAATTGCACCATTATATTCATTTAATATGTTCAAACCTACAAATGTACCAAGCCACAAACGTTGCAGATTGTCGTAACACATCGACCTCACAAAATCGGAGCTTAACTCGCCAGAAGCTTCGCGTAGCCATTTTTCAATATTGCTTGTTTTAATATTGTACAATACAGCTCCAGCCCCCTCAGTTCCTAACCAATACTTGTCTGTTGCACCTTTTTGTGGAAGCAATACTGCAACATTTATACCCTTCAACCTTCTATCTACAAGCTTAAAGGTGTTTTTCTGGGGATAATATACATATAAACCATCGAACGAACCAATTAATACACTTTCTGAATTGATTCTAAATATTGCTGAAGCCGAAACTTTTGATGGAAAATTCAATTTACGATAACCTTCTTTTTTTGTAAAAAAATAAAGTCCTAAATTGGTAGCTAATAAAAATTCATCCCTTTTCCATTCAGAAATTTGATATACCCACATTTTTTCACTTCCCTCCATCTTTGGAAAGTTTTCGAAACTATTTTTGCTCACATCAAAACAACTTATACCTTTTCCTGTACCAACCCAAAGGTACTTGCTATTTTGCAAATACATACTCCAGATATTGTTATCCATTATGGAATTTGGCTTATTCCTTTCGGTTTTATAAACTATAAATTTATAGCCATCGTAACGATTCAATCCATCGGCGGTTGCTACCCAAATGTATCCCAAACTGTCCTGTAAAAGATTAAAAACAGTACTTTGTGACAATCCTTCCTTTAACGAAATCTGTTTGAAATTAATTCGAGATTCTACAGAAATTTCAGAAGATTGAATTGGTTGTATAAAGCATAGTATAAGTAGGAACGTAAAGATTGGATATTTCATTTTACAATAAATATGTTAAATATGTTTGATTGAAAACTGCAATATTGTTCATGTCGTAAATCATAATCTTTTTATAAACTATTATCAAATTGCTTTCAAGCACTATTATTTTTGATGTTTTTCAATCTGATTTCTATTATAGTTTAAATTATCGACACAAAGATAATATTATTAACCTGAGTTCGGGATAATGGATTGTTAATTGTGGAATTTTTTAGAGTACATAACTTCTATCAAACCAAACCAATCTTTTTCTTGAGTACTAATTTGCAATTGATGTGCCCTATTATTTAGATTAAAGCCACTGTCCAACCTGAATTTGAAGTGTAAAGCATGTTTGCTACTTTTTTTAATGAATAAGCAGAATTCTGCTAATGCTGAAAATTTTAAATTTAGATTATAATATTTCAATTTTCTTCATTTGTAAATCAAAATATAAACAGACAATAACCAACTTAGGCAATTAAACATTTTTTTTCATTAAAACAGATTTAAATATTGAGTTGAAACAATGTTACGATTGTAGCAAATGTGTCCTAGGTAATGGAAAACCTAATATGTTATTTTTTAAGTGCTTAAAATTATAGTGCAATGAACAAGTGTTTCTAAATATAAACTTGTGCTATGCAATGTGGATAGTATTTATAATACTTGTGCATGTCAAAATAATTGTGTAATTTTGAACCCGAAAGTTTAGCAGACAAAACGTTGTCACAGCATGGTAAAGCAAGACTTTTTATTCATTATCAAATCATTACTATTTTTTTCAATTAAAAATAAATTATTGGAATAATTAGCATCGAAATATTCGAGCCCCAGCTGGATCACAGATTGAAACCACTTGTTATCAGGTGGTTTTTCTTGTTTTATTGATAGACTAAAACTTTATAAATAATTTTTATATTATTTGCTAAGTGAAAAAACGTTACTTCATATATCTATCGTACAATGGTACTGCTTACCATGGTTGGCAGGTGCAACCTAATGGTATTTCGGTGCAAGAGGTTTTGGCTAAAGCTTTATCAATTGTTTTGCGATCTGAAATTGAGGTTGTTGGTGCTGGCAGAACTGATGCAGGTGTACATGCCAAACTTATGGTGGCTCACTTTGATTTTGAAAATGACTTACCAGCTGATTTTGATTTGGCAAGTAAACTTAACAGTTTATTACCCAAAGATATTGCAATTTTCAAAATTGTAGAAGTAATTCCAGATGCTCATGCTCGTTTCGATGCTGTAGCTAGACGATATGAGTACCATATTATTACTAGTAAAAATGTCTTTAAGAATTTACTTGCTACGAGATTAAGTGAAAACTTAGATTTCGAAGCGATGAATAAGTCTGCACTCTTATTGAAAGATTATAGTGATTTTACCAGTTTTAGCAAATTGCACACGGATGCGCATACTAACTATTGTTCAATATCTCATGCTGAATGGAGTCAAAGCGGTGATGAATGGATTTTTTCTATACAAGCTGACCGCTTCTTGCGCAATATGGTGCGTGCTATTGTAGGAACTTTGTTAGAAGTTGGGCGTAATAAAATGACATTGAAAGAATTTGAAGAAGTTATTTTAGCGCAAAATCGTTGCAAAGCAGGAACATCTGTACCTGCGTATGGCTTGTATTTGGTTGACATTCAGTACCCAGAGAATATATTTATATTAAAGGATTAAAAATATTTTGATTGAATTAATTAAGTTCAAATAGCTATTCCCAAATTATTTGTTGGAAATAGAATAAATGTAAATTTTAAATGTGGTTATTTCTTGCTTTTATTTCGGCTTTGTTTCTAGGTGCGTATGATGTTTTTAAAAAAGTTTCGTTGCAGGGCAATGCCGTTATTCCGGTAATTTTGACTTCCATTTTATTTTCTACAATAACGCTTCTACCTTTTTTAGGCATTTCTTTTTTCTTTCCTACACTCTTACAAGGCAGCATTTTCTTTGTGCCTCAAGTTGACTTTCACACTCATTTGCTTTTAATTCTAAAAGCTGTTATTGTTCTTACTTCATGGCTTTTTGCATATTTTGCAATGAAACATTTGCCTATTTCATTGGCTTCACCTATTAAAGCTACTCAGCCTATGTGGACTGTAGTTGGAGCTATGTTGATATTTGGCGAAAAGTTGAATGGATTTCAAGCTGCTGGTGTTGGCATTACACTTATATCATTTTTTATGTTCTCGGTAGTTGGCAAGAAGGAAGGTATTTCATTTAAAACCAACAAGTGGTTTTGGTTTATCATAATGGCTACACTTACTGGGGCAGTAAGTGGCTTGTACGATAAATATTTGATGAAACAATTTAATTCAATGGCCGTACAAACTTATTATACTTTTTATCAGGCAATTATAATGAGTGTCATCACATTGTTTTTATGGGCTCCAACGCGAAAAAAAACTACCCCATTTCAATTTAGGTGGTCAATTGCATTTATTTCAATTTTTCTGGTTACGGCCGATTTTGTATATTTCTACGCTTTATCTCTCCCAGATTCCATGATTTCAGTAGTTTCCACCATTCGTAGGGCAGGTGTTATAGTTCCATTTTTGTATGGTGCAATTGTGATGCAAGATAAAAATATGAAATATAAAATTATTGATTTATTTGGCGTTTTATTAGGAATGTTATTGCTATTCTTAGGGTCGAAATAATTCAAGCAATGCTTAAATTTACTACTTATAGATAGAACATATACTTGTTATAATGCTGAATTAAATTGCCAACTGCTTAGTTTAGACCAATTTCCATTCAACAAATCAGTTTTTGATAAATTAAAATTGGTGGAATGATTATAATTCATCCCAACCAATTCCTTTGTATTTACTCAAATCATCATCCTCTTCGTCTTCATCTTCCTCATCTTCTTCAATTTCTTCTACATCATGATATTTTATGTGCATAGGACGATGTGTAAGGTCTACTACTTTATTTGATTCTTTGTTGATTTCTGTCCAAATTAAATCTTTCAATTCCATTATTCCAAGTCCACTCAACGAAGAAATAAATACTGTTTGAATGTCTTTTGGTACAAGAGTTTTGATTTCTGCCATCAACTCTTCGTCCAAAATATCACATTTAGTAATTGCTAGTATGCGTTGTTTGTCTGCGAGTTCTGGGTTGTATTGTTGAATTTCATTCAATAAAATATCATGTTCTTTTTGAATATCATCGCAGTCTGATGCAATCATAAACAATAAAATTGAATTTCGTTCGATATGACGCAAAAACCTCAAACCCAATCCACGTCCTTCTGCTGCACCTTCAATGATACCTGGAATATCGGCCATTACAAATGAACGAGAATCGCGATAAGTAACAATTCCTAAATTTGGAACTAGTGTTGTGAAAGGATAATTTGCAATTTCGGGTTTCGCAGCCGAAACAACTGATAATAAGGTTGATTTGCCTGCATTTGGAAATCCAACCAATCCTACATCGGCTAGTACTTTAAGTTGTAGAATAATTGTTTTTTCAATACCCATTTCACCAGGCTGTGCAAATCGAGGAGTTTGATTTGTTGCTGTACGAAAATGCCAATTGCCTTGTCCACCACGACCACCAGGAAAAATGATAACTTCTTGTCCATCTTCGGTAATATCGCAAAGATAGTCGCCAGTTTCTGCATCGTAAACTACAGTGCCACAAGGAACTTCAATTACTTTGTCAGAACCTTCTTTTCCAAAACTACGGCTTCTACTCCCACCTTCACCATCTTCGGCGTGGATATGTCTTGCATATTTTAAATGAATCAAAGTCCAATGGTTTTTGCTTCCTCTTAGTATAATATGACCACCACGTCCACCATCGCCACCATCAGGGCCACCTTTTTGTGTTAATTTATCGCGATAAAGATGCTTTGATCCAGGTCCACCTTTGCCCGAACGACAATATATTTTTACGTAATCTACAAAGTTTGAACTTGCCATTGGTTTTTTTATTTTTGAATTGAATTCAACAGTTCTTAAGAAAAAAAACTGCTGAACTCAATTATGAAAATGAATTATTGAAAGAGCTATATTTATTTTGTTATAAATCGAATTGATAGAAGTTATATTTGTCTATAGCGGGATGAAAATATAAAAGGTTTTATTGTCGTTTGGAATCAATAACTGCGGCAATTCTCTCAAAGATTTCTTCAATAGAGCCCATGCCATTAATTGATGCATATTTATTGATTTTTTTGTAAAAATCACTAACTGGCGCAGTTTTTATTTCATATATTTCTAGGCGCTTTTTAATTGTTTCCAGATTGTCATCACTGCGTCCTGATGTTTCACCACGTTTAAGTAATCTATTGATTAATTCATCGTTATCTACGGTTAAATCTAATAAAACAGAGACTTCCTTGTTCACTTTCTTTAACATCACTTCTAATGCTTCGGCTTGAGCTACCGTACGTGGAAATCCATCTAAAATAACTCCCTTTACTCCTTCAGCTTGTTCATTTATAGCTTTAGATAGAATATCAATAATCATTGCATCTGGAACTAAATTGCCATTTGATATATAGCTGTCAGCAATAAGCCCTAATTCACTTTTTTTAGCAATCTCTTTTCTTAACAAATCTCCTGTAGAGAGATGTTCTAACTTGTATTTATTAACTAACAAATCACTTTGAGTGCCTTTCCCACAACCTGGCGCACCACAAATAATAATATTCAACATTCTTTTTTATATTAATATGTTATTTTTAATTTAATGAAAAGAAGTATATTCAATTCATTTTTTTATCGTGACAGTATTCCGAATTACTCCGAAACAACTGTATAAATGTCCTTTAAATTTCTACCATACCCATCGTAATCTAATCCATAACCAACAATAAAATCGTTTGGAATTTTCATTGCTACGTAATCTACCTTAATATCACGTTGCAATGCATCTGGTTTTTGAAGAAATGTGCAAACTCTTATTTCATTTGCACCTTTTGCTTTCAACGAGCTTAATATTCGTTCCATAGTAATACCTGTATCTACTATGTCTTCAACCACAACCACATTTCGCCCAACAACACTTTCATTTAACCCAATAATCTCTTTAACTGCACCCGTAGAGTACAATCCTTCGTATGAGGCTAGTTTAATGAAAGTAATTTCGCATGGGATATTTACGTTTTTCATTAAGTCGCCTGCAAACATAAACGCGCCATTTAATACACAGATGAAAAGTGGATTTGTATCCGCGATGTCGCGATTTATTGCTTCAGCAACTTTTTTTACAGCAGCCTGAATGTCTACTTCTGGAATTGAAAGTGAAAATTTCTTATCTTTAATTTGAATTATGTTCATTCCAAATTTGATTTATTATTAAAAACTACTCTTGACGTTTTCTCAAAAATAAGTTTGACTGTTTTTGAACCTATTACGGCATATTAATTATAGGTACAAAAGTACTACAAAACATTCATTTTACAATAGTTCGTTAAATTATTAAGTGGTTTTTGCTTAATTGAAATCAACGAACACCTTAAATAAAGCCATTATAGTTCTGTTTTTTTTTATTCTGTTGTAATAAATGCTCTATAAAAGAAATAACCTGAATTGAAGTATAAAATAAATTTTCGCTATTGCATAGAGGTTGTATTTTTTGTACTTTTGCAAAGCAATTAAATGTACGCTTACTTTACAAAGTTTTTTAAATATTTATTTGATAATCAGCCATCCCGATGTTTATTGGGAGTAAAATATATTTATGTTAGAAAAAATAATCATCCTCGATTTTGGTTCTCAAACCACCCAATTAATTGGTCGTCGCTTACGTGAATTGAACGAATATTGCGAAATTTTACCTTATAACAAGTTCCCCGAAAATACTGACGATATAAAAGGAGTTATTCTTTCGGGAAGTCCTTACTCGGTTTATGACCCCAATGCTTTCAAAGCAGATTTGAGTAATATCCGTGGAAAATTTCCTGTACTAGGTATTTGTTATGGTGCTCAATTTATGACTTATACCTCGGGTGGTAATGTTGAATCGGCAGGTTCACGTGAATATGGACGTGCTAATTTGACTTTTATTGATAATCAAGATTTATTAATGAAAGATATTCAACAAGGTACTCAAATATGGATGTCTCATGGCGATAGTATAACTAAAATTCCAAATAGTTTTAAAAAAATTGCTAGTACTGACGATGTTGAATTAGCTGCTTTTAAAGTTGAAGGTGAAAACACTTGGGGCGTTCAATTTCATCCAGAAGTATTTCATACTTTGGATGGAACTTTATTACTCGAAAACTTTTTGAATATTTGTGGTTGTGCTAAGAACTGGTCACCAGCTTCATTTGTTGAATCTACAGTTGCAGAACTAAAGGCACAACTTGGTAACGATAAGGTGGTACTAGGACTTTCGGGTGGTGTCGATTCATCTGTGGCTGCTGTTTTATTAAACAAAGCAATAGGAAAGAATCTGACATGTATTTTCGTAGATCATGGCTTGCTACGAAAAAACGAATTTGAAAATGTAATGAAAGATTATGAGCATCTAGGGCTCAACGTCATAGGTGTTAATGTAAAAGAGAGATTTTATAAGGCTTTGGAAGGAGTGTCTGATCCAGAGCAAAAAAGAAAAATAATTGGTAGTGGTTTTATTGATGTTTTCGATGAAGAAGCACATAAAATTAAAGATGTAAAGTGGCTGGCTCAAGGTACAATTTATCCCGATATTATTGAGTCGCTTTCAATTACTGGAACAGTTATAAAATCGCATCACAATGTTGGCGGTTTACCCGACAAAATGAAACTGAAATTATGTGAACCACTTCGTTTGCTTTTCAAAGATGAAGTGCGCCGTGTGGGTACTCAAATGGGTATGATGCACCATCTTATCAAACGTCAGCCATTTCCAGGACCAGGATTGGCAGTCCGAATTTTAGGTGACATTACTGCCGAAAAAGTTAGAATTCTACAAGAAGCTGACGATATTTTTATATCTGGTTTACGCGACTGGAATTTGTACGATAAAGTTTGGCAAGCTGGTGTTATTCTATTACCAGTTCAATCTGTAGGAGTGATGGGCGATGAGCGCACTTATGAAAACGCTGTAGCATTACGTGCTGTTACTTCAACTGATGCTATGACTGCCGATTGGGCTCAACTGCCTTATGACTTTTTGGCAAAAATGTCGAATGAAATAATCAATAAAGTAAAAGGTGTAAATCGCGTGGTTTATGATATAAGCTCAAAACCACCTGCTACTATTGAATGGGAATAGGAAGTTTGAAAAGTTTGAAGAGTTTGAAAGTTTGAGTGGTTTCGTGTTTCGTGTTTCGTGTTTCGTGTTTCGTGTTTCGTGTTCCAAGTTAACATTAGAAACTGCTTCTGAAACCCATGTTTGACGTCCGATTTTTTTAATTATTTTAAAAGCATTACCATTGATTGATACTCATTCCCATATTTATTCTGTTGAATTCGATAATGACCGTCATGACGTTATTCTGCGTGCAAAGTCAGTAGGTATTGAACATATTATTTTACCGAATGTAGATAGCAAGACATTGCCATTGATGTTGGCTTTAGAAGCCGAAAACCCGAATTATTGTCATGCTGCAATTGGCTTGCATCCAACTAGTATTGCAGAGAATTATGAAACAGAGTTAACTTTAGTAAGATCAGAATTAGAGCGAAGAAATTGGATTGCAATTGGCGAAATAGGCATTGATTTATATTGGGATAAAACTTTCCTTGTTGAGCAAGTTAAAGCATTTAAAACTCAAATTGAATGGGCTTTGGAATATAATCTCCCAGTAATAATTCATGTTCGAGATTCTTTTAGAGAAACAATGAATGCGCTTTTACCCTATAAAAATTTAGGATTAAAAGGTGTTTTTCATAGTTTTACTGGAAATTATGATGAGGCAACTGAGATTCTAAATTTTGGTGGTTTTTTGTTAGGAATTAATGGAATTGTTACTTTCAAAAATTCGGGGCTTTCTGAAACTATTCAACAATTAAAATTAGAAAATCTAATTATTGAGACGGATTCTCCCTATTTAACACCAGCTCCTTATCGTGGAAAACGAAATGAAAGCGCTTATGTAGATTTTGTGTGTGAAAAATTAGCAGCAATTTTTGCAAAAAACAAAGAATACGTGGCTGAAATTACAACACAGAATGCAAAAAGATTATTTTCTCTATAATTGAATTTTCTGCTCTAAAGTAGAATAAAAAAACCGAATTACTATGAAAAGTAATTCGGTTTTTTTATTTATTTAATTAGAATAATAACTATTCTTCATTATCGCGATCATCGATATCTAACACATTTCTACGTGCATCTACCTTCTTCTCATATTCATCACGTGAGTAAACTACGATTTTATCAAAAGAACGTTGTCCAGTTCCAGCTGGTATTAAATGTCCGCAAATAACGTTTTCTTTCAAACCTTCTAAACGGTCAACCTTACCATTGATTGCAGCATCGTTCAATACTTTCGTAGTTTCTTGGAACGAAGCAGCAGACATAAAGCTATTTGTTTGAAGCGCAGCACGTGTAATACCTTGAAGTATTTGATTTGAAGTTGCTGCAATCGCATCGCGAGTTTCAACAATTTTCATATCACGGCGTTTGAGCATACTATTTTCGTCACGCAATTTACGAGGCGTAATGATTTGACCTGGTTTCAAAGTAGCAGAATCGCCTGCATCAAGTATTACTTTTTTACCCCAAATGCGATCATTTTCTTCCATAAACTCATTTTTGTCAACAATTTGTTTTTCGAGGAAGCGAGTATCACCCTGCTCCAAAATCTCTACTTTACGCATCATTTGACGAACAATTACCTCAAAGTGTTTGTCATTGATTTTTACACCTTGTAAACGATAAACGTCCTGAACTTCATTTACGATATAATCCTGAACGGCAGTTGGTCCTTTAATTAATAAGATATCTGAAGGAGTTGTAGCACCTTCCGATAATGGAATTCCTGCACGTACAAAGTCATTTTCTTGAACCAAAATTTGACGAGACAATGGAATCATATATTTCTTAACCTCACCAGTTTTCGATGTTACGGTCAACTCACGATTACCACGTTTGATTTTACCGAAGGTTACCTCACCATCAATTTCGGCTACTACAGCTGGATTTGATGGGTTACGAGCTTCAAATAATTCAGTTACACGTGGAAGACCACCGGTAATATCACCAGATTTTCCAACTGCACGTGGTATTTTTACCAACATCTGACCAGTTTTAATCTTATTACCATTATCTAATACCAAGTGGGCACCCACTGGTAAGTTGTAAGTACGTAGTATTGAACCATCCTTTGAAACAATATGCGCACTTGGAACCCTATTACGATCTTTTGACTCAATAATGATTTTTTCGCGTAAACCAGTAGATTCATCCGATTCTGTTTTGAAAGTAATATTTTCAATAACATCTTCAAATTCAATTTTACCTTCTGTTTCAGCAATAATTACTGCATTAAATGGATCCCAATCACAAGCCAATTGACCTTTTTTACCCATCTCGCCATCTTTTACATACAGTTTCGATCCATAAGGAACATTCTGTGTGGTAAGAGCAATGCCTGTAGTTGTATCAATAACACGCATTTCGGCCAAACGACTTACTACTACTTGATAATTTTTCTTATCATCATCAATAGCGTCTACTGTACGAAGCTCGTCAAATTCAAGTCGACCATCATAACGCAATACAATTTTTGATTCAGCAGCAACGTTTGACGCAATACCCCCAACGTGGAAAGTACGAAGCGTTAACTGAGTACCTGGCTCACCAATTGATTGAGCTGCAATAACTCCTACAGCTTCACCTATTTGAACCATTTTACCTGTTGCCAAGTTGCGTCCGTAACATTTAGAACAAACACCTTTTTTCGATTCGCATGTTAATACTGAACGAATTTCTACACGTTCGATAGGCGAATCTTGTATTTTTTTTGCTAATGACTCAGTAATTTGTTCACCTGAAGCTACAATAAGCTTTCCAGTAAGTGGATTTTGTATATCATGTACAGAAACACGACCAAGAATTCGTTCGTAAAGAGACGAAACTACTTCTTCGTTATTTTTCATTTCTGTAGCTATCAATCCACGTAAAGTTCCGCAATCTTCTTCGTTGATAATCACATCTTGAGATACATCCACCAAACGACGAGTTAAATATCCAGCATCAGCAGTTTTCAAAGCTGTATCCGCCAAACCTTTACGAGCACCGTGGGTAGAAATAAAGTATTCTAATACTGATAGACCTTCTTTAAAGTTCGAAAGAATTGGGTTTTCGATAATTTGACCACCTTCTGCACCCGATTTTTGAGGTTTTGCCATCAAACCACGCATACCAGACAGCTGACGAATTTGTTCTTTCGATCCACGAGCACCCGAATCTAACATCATGTATACAGAGTTAAATCCTTGATTATCTGTAGAAAGTTGTTTCATCAAAATGGTTGATAATTTGGAGTTGACATGTGTCCAAGTATCAATAATTTGATTGTAACGTTCATTGAAAGTAATGAATCCCATGTTATAGTTATTCAAAATCTCTTCTACTTCAGCATTACCTTCTTTTACTAATGTTTCTTTTTCTGGTGGGATAATTACATCGTTTAAGTTAAACGAAAGTCCACCCTTGAAAGCCATAAAGTAACCCAAATCTTTGATGTCATCAAGGAACTGAGCTGTACGAGCTACTCCACACATTTCGATTACGTTACCAATAATGTCACGTAATGATTTTTTTGAAAGTAATTCGTTAATATAACCAACTTTTGTAGGTACACATTTGTTAAACAAAATTCTACCTACAGTGGTTTCAATAATCATATTCACCAATTCACCATCTGCATTCAAATCTTGGGTTTTTACTTTAATCCAAGAGTGTAATGCAACTTTTCTTTCATTGTAAGCTATTTCTGCTTCTTCTGGCGAATAAAAAATCAGTCCTTCGCCTAATGCTCCTGTACGTGGTTTGGTGATATAATATAACCCAAGAACCATGTCCTGTGAAGGAACAGTAATAGGAGCACCATTGGCTGGATTTAAGATATTATGTGAAGCCAACATCAACATTTGGGCTTCCAAAATTGCTTCATTACCAAGTGGTAAGTGAACGGCCATCTGGTCACCATCAAAGTCAGCATTAAAAGCTGTACACGAAAGTGGGTGCAATTGAATAGCCTTTCCTTCAATCATCTTTGGTTGGAATGATTGAATACCCAAGCGGTGCAATGTAGGGGCACGGTTTAGTAATACGGGATGTCCTTTCATCACGTACTCTAAAATATCCCAAATAACAGGATCCTTGCGATCAACAATCTTCTTTGCTGATTTTACCGTTTTAACAATTCCGCGTTCAATTAATTTACGAATTACAAACGGTTTATATAATTCAGCTGCCATATCTTTAGGGATACCGCATTCGTGCATTTTTAATTCAGGTCCAACAACAATTACCGAACGTGCTGAATAATCCACACGCTTTCCTAATAAGTTTTGACGGAAACGTCCTTGTTTACCCTTTAACGAATCTGAAAGTGATTTTAACGGTCTATTAGCATCTGTTTTTACTGCACTAGACTTACGTGAGTTATCGAACAACGAATCCACAGCCTCTTGAAGCATACGTTTTTCGTTTCGAAGAATTACCTCAGGCGCTTTTATTTCGATTAATCGTTTCAAACGATTATTACGAATAATCACACGGCGATACAAATCGTTCAAATCCGATGTTGCAAAACGACCACCATCTAATGGAACCAGCGGACGTAATTCTGGCGGAATAACAGGAACGATTTTGATAATCATCCATTCTGGTTTATTGCGCAGACGTGAAGCTCTAAACGATTCTACAATTTGTAGACGTTTTAACGCTTCGTTTTTACGTTGTTGTGAAGTATCATTGTTAGCTTTATTACGCAAATCATATGATAAAATATCCAAATCCAATCGGCTCAACATATCATGAATTGCATCTGCACCCATTTTTGCAATAAACTTGTTTGGGTCAGAGTCTTCTAATTGTTGGTTTTCGCGTGGAAGTGCTTCTAATATATCTAAATACTCATCTTCCGATAGCATTTCTCCAACGGTAATGTTTTCACCATTTTCGATTATTCCACCTTGAATAATGACATATTTTTCGTAATAAATTATCGAATCTAGTTTTTTTGTAGGCATCCCAAGAAGATAACCTATTTTGTTTGGTAAAGAGCGGAAGTACCAAATATGCGCAACTGGAACTACTAATTGAATATGTCCCATGCGTTCTCGACGAACTTTTTTCTCGGTCACTTCTACTCCACAACGGTCGCAAACAATGCCTTTATAGCGAATGCGTTTATATTTTCCGCAATGACATTCAAAGTCTTTTGTAGGACCGAAAATGCGCTCACAGAACAAACCGTCACGTTCAGGTTTGTAAGTACGATAATTAATGGTTTCGGGTTTGAGAACCTCACCACTCGATAATTTTAATATCTCTTCGGGCGATGCAAGACCGATCGAAATTTTATTAAAACTACTCTTTACCTTATTATCATTTTTAAAAGCCATATCTTTGTTTTATAAAGAGTTGTTCAATTTACAATATTACTTTATTTCAATTTATAATTTATTCGATAAAGTAAGCAAAACATTATTTTGCTTACTTATCTTAATCTATTCTAAATTGATACTCAAACCTAATCCACGAAGTTCATGTAACAATACATTGAGCGATTCCGGAATTCCAGGAGTTGGCATTGGATCACCTTTGACAATTGCCTCGTAAGTTCTGGCGCGCCCCATTACATCATCCGATTTAACTGTCAATATTTCTTGTAAAATATGAGCAGCACCAAATGCTTCAAGTGCCCAAACCTCCATTTCTCCAAAACGTTGACCACCAAATTGAGCTTTACCACCAAGTGGTTGTTGAGTGATTAGTGAGTATGGTCCGATAGAACGAGCATGCATTTTATCTTCAACCATGTGTCCTAACTTCAACATGTAGATTACACCTACTGTAGCAGTTTGGTCAAAACGTTCACCTGTTCCACCATCGTACAAATACGTTTTACCGTAATTGGGTACGCCAGCTTTATCAGTCCACTCATTTAAATCTTCTATATGCGCACCATCAAAAATTGGAGTTGCAAAACGAACACCTAATTCTTTTCCAGCCCAGCCCAATACGGTTTCGAAAATTTGTCCAAGGTTCATACGCGAAGGTACACCAAGTGGATTCAAAACTATATCAACAGGAGTTCCATCTTCTAAGAATGGCATATCCTCTTGACGTACAATACGCGAAACAATACCCTTGTTACCATGACGACCAGCCATTTTATCACCTACACGAATTTTACGTTTCTTGGCAATATAAACTTTTGCTATCTGAACAATTCCATTTGGAAGTTCATCGCCAATTGTAATATTAAATTTCTGGCGTTTTATTTGGGCATCTAATTCTTTATATTTTCTCAAATAATTCATGATTAATTTCTTAACCAATTCATTTTTATGAGAATCAGTAGTCCATTTACTTAATTGAACTGCAGTATAATCTATTTCTCTAAGTCGTTCAGCCGTAAACTTACTATTTCTTGAAATAATATCAGTGCCTAAGAAATCTTTAACTCCAGCCGATATTTTATCACCAATAAGTACTACAAGTTTATCTACAAGTGTGTTACGCAAAATTAATGCTTGATTCTCAAACTCTTCATCCAATTTTGGTAGAATTGCTTTATCAGCTAATTTTGATTTACGGTTCTTTTGTGCTTTTGAAAATAAGCGTTTACCAATAACTACACCCGACAATGATGGAGTTGCTTTCAATGAAGCATCTTTTACATCACCAGCTTTGTCACCAAATATTGCACGAAGTAATTTTTCTTCTGGTGAAGGATCAGATTCTCCTTTTGGGGTAATTTTACCAATAATAATATCACCTGGTTCAATGCGAGCACCAATACGGATAATACCATTTTCGTCCAAATCTTTGGTAGCTTCTTCGCTAACGTTAGGAATATCAGAAGTGAATTCCTCAATTCCACGTTTTGTTTCACGCACATCAAGCAACTGCTCTACAACATGAATTGATGTGAATACGTCTTCACGAACAACACGCTCGTTAATTACAATTGCATCCTCAAAGTTATAACCTTTCCATGGCATGAACGCTACTTTCAAGTTCTTTCCAATAGCTAATTCACCATTTTGAGTTGCGTAACCTTCAGTTAGTATTTGACCGTTAACAACACTATCACCTTTGCTTACAATAGGTCGTAAATCGATGGTAGTATTTTGGTTCGTTTTCTGAAACTTTGGTAACTTATATTCTTTTACCGCAGAGTCGAAGCTAATAAACTCTTCTTCTTCGCTACGGTCATATTTAATTTTAATACAGGTTGCATCAACAAATTCCACTACACCAGTTCCTTCTGCCATTACTTGCGTTCTCGAATCTTGTATCAATTGAGCTTCAATACCAGTTCCAACAATTGGGGCTTCGCAGCGTAAAAGTGGCACTGCTTGACGCATCATATTAGAACCCATCAATGCACGGTTAGCATCATCATGCTCTAAAAATGGAATCAATGCTGCCGCTATCGATGCAATTTGCGATGGAGATACATCCATTAAATTTACCTCAGATGGGGCAACAACAGGAAAATCTGCACCTTGGCGCGATTTTACTTTTGTTCTGATAAAATTTCCATTTTCATCCAATGGTGCATTTCCTTGTGCAATAATGAAATCTTCTTCTTCCTCGGCAGTATAATATTCAATTCCATTTTCAGAAATGTCTACCACAGAATCAGTAACTTTTCTATATGGAGTTTCAATAAATCCAAGTTCGTTGATTTTTGCATAAATACACAATGACGAAATCAATCCAATGTTTGGACCCTCAGGAGTTTCAATTGGACATAAACGACCATAATGTGTATAATGAACGTCACGTACCTCAAAACCAGCACGCTCACGTGAAAGTCCACCTGGTCCAAGAGCTGAATGACGACGTTTATGAGTTATTTCAGCTAACGGATTCTGTTGATCCATAAACTGAGATAATGCATTAGTTCCAAAGAATGAATTGATAACTGATGATACACTTTTTGCATTGATCAAATCAATAGGTGTAAATACCTCATTATCACGAACATTCATTCTCTCGCGAATAGTACGCGCCATACGAGATAAACCAACACCAAATTGGTTGAATAGTTGTTCTCCTACCGTACGAACACGACGATTGCTTAAGTGATCAATATCATCAACTATTGCTTTTGAGTTAATTAACTCAATCAAATACTTGATAATTTCGATAATATCTTCTTTTGTCAGCACTTTAATATCCATGCTGGTGGTCAAATTCAATTTCCGATTAATACGGAAACGACCTACATTACCTAAATCGTAACGTTTTTCTGAGAAAAATAAATTGTTTATTACCTCTCTTGCGGTTGAGTCATCGGCAGGAACCGCATTACGTAATTGACGATAAATATACAAAACGGCTTCTTTTTCCGAGTTACTTGGATCTTTTTGAAGTGTATTGTAAATTATAGCGTAATCATTTTGATTGGCATCAGCTTTGTGGAGCAAAATTGTTTGAGTTCCAGCTTCAATTATTTCGTCAACATGATGAGCTTCAATTATAGTTTCACGATCGATAATTACTTCGTTTCGTTCAATTGTAACTACCTCACCAGTATCTTCATCAACAAAATCCTCAACCCATGTTTTCAAAACACGAGCAGCTAATTTTTGTCCAATGGCTTTTTTCAAACTGGTCTTACTTACTTTAATCTCTTCAGCAAGATTGAATATCTCTAAAATATCCTTATCACTTTCAAAGCCTATAGCACGCAACAAAGTCGTAACAGGAAGTTTTTTCTTTCTGTCAATATAAGCATACATTACATTGTTGATGTCAGTAGCAAATTCAATCCACGAACCGCGGAAAGGAATGATACGTGCTGAATACAATTTTGTACCATTGGCGTGAGTACTTTGACCGAAGAATACACCAGGAGAACGGTGAAGCTGCGATACAATAACACGTTCGGCACCATTGATAACAAATGTACCTTTCAATGTCATATATGGGATAGGTCCCAGATACACATCTTGTATTACCGTATCAAAATCTTCATGATCTGGATCGGTGCAATACAACTTCAGTTTGGCTTTAAGCGGCACACTGTAAGTTAAGCCACGTTCGATACACTCATCAATCGAATAACGTGGAGGGTCTACGTAGTAATCGAGAAATTCGAGGATGAAATTATTTCGGGTATCTGTGATAGGAAAGTTTTCGGAAAAAACCTTATACAAACCTTCTGATTTTCTTTTTTCTGGAGCAGTATCCATTTGAAAAAAATCATGAAAAGATTTTAATTGAACTTCCAAAAAGTCAGGATAGTTTAACTGATTCTTAATAGAAGCAAAATTTATTCTTTGATCTTTTGTTAATGATGACATTTTCAAAGAGTTTTTTTGAATGCGGTGAACTCAATTATTTTATAGACAGAAAAAGGTTTAGAATCCCTCAGTGAGAGGGGCTCTAAACCAAAGACCTGATATTCAGGTTTAATTATTTAAGTTCAACTTCAGCTCCGCCGTCTTCAAGTTGTTTTTTCAATGCTTCAGCTTCGTCTTTTGTTGCACCTTCTTTAATTACTGAAGGAGCTGCATCAACTAAATCTTTAGCTTCTTTCAAACCAAGACCTGTTAATTCTTTTACTAATTTAACGATAGCCAATTTTGTTGCACCTGCTGATTTCAATACTACATCGAATGAAGTTTTTTCTTCTACTACTTCAGCAGCAGCTACAGGACCTGCAGCAACAGTTACAGCTGCAGCAGCTGGTTCGATACCATATTCATCTTTCAAAATTTGAGCTAACTCATTTACTTCTTTAACTGTTAAGTTAACCAATTGTTCTGCAAAAGCTTTCAAATCTGCCATTTTACTTATTTTTTATGTATTTGTTTTTTTTTATTTACTTATGAAATTATCTTTCCGACAATGTTTTTAATAAACCGTGGATAGTTGATCCTCCTGATTGGAGTGCTGAAATAACGTTCTTAGCAGGCGATTGTAATAATCCAATAACTTCGCCAATAAGTTCGTTTTTCGTCTTTACATTTATAAGTGCCTCCAATTGGTTTTCGCCAATATAGAAACTCTCTTCAACATACGCTGCTTTTAATATAGGTTTTTTGATTTTACTCTTCATTGCCTTGCTAAAGTCTTGAATGATCTTAGCAGGTGCGTTACCTACATTTGAAAGCATCATAGAAGTTTCTCCAGTAAGCGAACCATATAGTTCACTGAAATCTACCGATGAATTTTCTAGTGCTTTTTGAAGCAATGTATTTTTTACAACTACAAGTTTAATATCTTGTTTGAAGCATATTCTTCTTAATTCAGTGGTTTTAGCAGCATTTAATCCACCAATGTCCATTAAATAGAAGTGAGAATACTCTCCAAGAGTTGTCTCAAGTTGTTTTATTATAGCGCTTTTATCTTCCTTTTTCATAAACTTTTATTTTATTCTTCAATTGATTTGGGTTCAATCTTAATACCCATACTCATTGTGCTTGAAAGATAAATGCTCTTTACATAAGTACCTTTTGCCGACGTTGGTTTTAGTTTCATCAAAGTAGAAACAAATTCTTTGGCATTTTGAACTAACATTTCGTTGGTGAAGGAAACCTTACCAATTGATGTGTGAACTATACCATATTTATCAACTTTAAAGTCGATTTTCCCTTGTTTTACTTCTTTTACCGCTTTGCCTACTTCGTTGGTTACTGTACCACTTTTGGGATTTGGCATTAAACCACGAGGACCTAATATACGTCCTAAAGCACCTAATTTACCCATAATGGCAGGCATAGTGATAATTACATCAACATCAGTCCAACCACCTTTAATTTTATCGATATATTCATCCAAACCTACAAAATCAGCACCAGCTTCTTTTGCTGCTGCTTCTTGGTCGGGTGTACATAATGCTAGAACCTTTACTTCTTTTCCAGTACCATTTGGCAACGAAACAACGCCGCGCACCATTTGGTTGGCTTTACGTGGGTCAACACCTAAGCGTACATCAATATCTACTGAAGCATCGAATTTAGAACTGGTAATTTCTTTAACCAATCCAGCCGCTTCCTTTAGAGAATAGGTTTTTCCTGCTTCAATTTTTTCTAAAGCTAACCTTTGATTTTTTGTCAGTTTACTCATTTTAATTGAAGTTTGTTAATTATTTATATTTGGAAAAGTACCTTTTACGGTAATACCCATGCTTCTTGCTGTACCTGCAACCATTTTCATTGCTGCATTTAACTCAAAACAATTCAAATCTACCATTTTATCCGTAGCAATAGCTTCTACTTGTTCCCAAGTTATTTCAGCTACTTTTTTACGGTTTGGTTCCGCAGATCCACTTTTCAATTTTGTTATTTCTAACAATTGAATAGCAACTGGAGGAGTTTTTACTACAAAGTCGAATGATTTGTCGGTATAATAGGTGATGACAGCCGGTAAAACTTTACCTGGTTTGTCTTGGGTTCTGGCATTAAATTGTTTGCAAAACTCCATAATATTGATCCCTTTAGATCCTAAAGCAGGACCTACTGGGGGAGATGGGTTTGCTGCCCCTCCTTTAATCTGTAATTTAATAAGTCCAGCAATCTCTTTAGCCATAATTATTTTTGTTTTTTGTTGTTAAACGGGAATTGTCGATTTGTAACAATAATCAACTATTCCTTTTCTACTTGAGTAAAAGATAATTCGAGAGGAGTTTTCCTGTCAAATATTAAAACCATAAGCTTAAGTTTTTTCTTCTCTGTGTTTATTTCCTCAATGACTCCACTAAATCCACTAAATGGACCAAAAATAACTTTAACGTTCTCGCCGATATAAAATGGCGTTAACATTTCTTCTTCAGTTTCTTGGAGTTCATCCACTTTTCCTAATATACGATTCACTTCCGATGGACGAATTGCAGTAGGAACATGGTTTTTTTCACCCAAGAAACCAATTACGTTTGGTGTGTGGCGAAGGCGGTGAGGAATTTCACCAATCAGATAAGCTTCTATCAAAACATATCCTGGCATGCAACTGCGTTCTTTTGCAATTTTTTTGCCATTACGAATTTGGTAAACTTTCTCTGTAGGAATCAATACTTGAGCAACATATTGACCAAGATCGGAGTTTTTGATTTCTGCGTCTATATACTCTTTTACCTTGTTCTCTTTTCCACTAATGGCGCGCATTACGTACCATTTAAAATTTGTTGACTCTGACACTTTATTGACCTCCATTGATTAAGTTAAAAAAGTTTCGTATAAATAAATGTCATGATAGTTTCAAAACTTACATCCATAAGCCAAACTATCAATGCAATAATGATGGAAGCAATTAATACCACCACTGCACTGTTAGTAAGTTCTTCGCGCGTTGGCCAAGATACTTTTTGAGTAAGTTCCGAATACGACTCTTTGATATAGTTTATTATCTTCATATATAAATAGAATTTGCACGGGCAGAGAGACTCGAACTCCCGACACCTGGTTTTGGAGACCAGTGCTCTACCAACTGAGCTACGCCCGTATTTTAAGTAAACAAGTAATCAGTAAACAAGTAAACAAGCTGCGGCTTTAACCGTTTACTTGTTTACTCGTATACATGTTTACTATTGATTAGTCTAACAATTCAGTAATTTGACCAGAACCTACTGTACGACCACCTTCACGAATAGCAAAACGTAAACCTACGCTACAAGCTACTGGATAGATTAATGTAACAGTTAATTCTAAGTTATCACCTGGCATTACCATCTCTGTTCCTTCTGGAAGAGTGATTTCACCTGTAACATCCAATGTACGAATATAGAATTGTGGACGGTAACGGTTGTGGAATGGAGTATGACGACCACCTTCTTCTTTTTTCAAGATATAAGCAGCAGCTTTAAATGAAGTATGAGGAGTAACTTTTCCTGGGTGAGTTATTACCATACCACGTTTGATGCTTTCTTTGTCGATACCACGAAGTAATAAACCTACGTTGTCACCAGCTTGTCCATCATCAAGAATTTTACGGAACATTTCAACACCAGTTACTACTGATTTCAATGCGCCTTGGCCTAAACCAATGATTTGAACCTCTTCACCAGTTTTGATTTTACCAGTTTCGATACGTCCAGTTGCAACAGTACCACGACCAGTAATCGAGAATACGTCTTCAACAGGCATCAAGAAAGGTTTGTCAACAGCACGTTCTGGTAATAAAATCCATGTATCAACTGCATCCATCAACTCCATGATTTTATCTTCCCATTCTGGAACGCCATTCAAGCCACCAAGAGCTGAACCTTGAATAACTGGAGTGTTGTCACCATCGAAATCATAGAATGAAAGCAATTCACGCATTTCCATTTCTACTAATTCCAACATTTCTGGATCATCAACCATATCACATTTGTTCATAAAGATAACCAAACGAGGTACGTTTACCTGACGAGCTAACAAGATGTGTTCGCGAGTTTGTGGCATTGGACCATCAGTTGCAGCTACTACAATGATAGCACCATCCATTTGAGCAGCACCAGTTACCATGTTCTTAACGTAATCGGCGTGACCCGGACAGTCAACGTGTGCATAGTGACGATTAGCTGTTTGGTATTCAACGTGTGCAGTGTTGATAGTAATACCACGTTCTTTTTCTTCTGGTGCATTATCGATAGAATCGAATGAACGCATTTCAGAAAGTCCTTTTTTTGCAAGTACCATGGTAATTGCAGCGGTCAAGGTAGTTTTGCCGTGGTCAACGTGTCCAATGGTACC
>CAIWCC010000251.1 GCA_903911085.1 uncultured Bacteroidales bacterium
CTAAACGATGGTGGAAAGGCTGACTATCCTTATTATTGGACAGGTACATCGGCTATGTCAATGGCAAATGGGTCTTATCCTTCGGCATGGTATGTGGCTTTTGGTCAGGCTGAAGATGGATTCGGAGAAAACCTTCACGGTGCTGGTGCAGTGCGCTTCGACAAGAAGGTGGTAGGAACTGGCGAAGGAGAAGAACGTGTATTGAATTTTGTACGATTGGTGAGAAATATCAAATAAATCACAAACATGAAAACAAACCTATTAATAATTACGCTTTTATTATCCCAACTCTCTTTTTCTCAAAACAATAAGCAAAATATTCGAGGCGTTATCACGGATAAACTTTCGCAAGTTACACTGCCCGGTGCTACTGTTCAAATAGTTGGTAAAACGAGCAATAAAGGAGCTTCCGCAGATGCCAATGGGAACTACACGTTGGCAGATGTTTCGCCCGACAGATACGAAATTAAGGTTTCGTTTGTGGGCTACAAAGATGTGGTGATACCCAATGTGGTGGTGATTTCAGGGAAAGAAACCATTTTGGATATTACGATGGAAGAAAATTTAAGACAGCTCAATGAAGTGGTTGTTACTGCCAACACCAAAGATAAAACTATCAATAACTTAGCACCAATTAGTGCGCGCATGTTTTCGGTGGAAGAGGTGAACCGATATGCTGGTGGACGAAGCGACCCTGCCCGTTTGGCGGCCAATTTTGCCGGCGTGAGTGCACCCGATGACAGTCGGAATGACATTGTGATTCGTGGCAATTCGCCGGTGGGAGTTTTGTGGCGCATCGACGGAATGAACGTAACAAACCCGAATCATTTTGCATCGGTGGGAACAACCGGTGGCGCTGTGAGTGCGCTGAATACCAACTTGCTGAAAAGCTCCGATTTTATGACTTCGGCTTTTCCGGCAGAATATGGCAATGCCGTTGCGGGAGTTTTCGATTTAGGATTCCGTAATGGAAATACCCAAAAACGTGAAACTACGGTTCAAGCAGGTTTAATAACTGGACTGGAAGCTACTACCGAAGGCCCTATCAACAAAGAAAAAGGTTCGTCGTATTTGGTTGGCTATCGGTATGCTTTGGCGGGTGTAGCACAGGCAGTTGGGATAGATATTGGCACTACGGCATTGCCTTCTTATCAGGATTTATCGTTCAAATTGAACAGCGGAAATACAAAGTTGGGACGGTTTTCACTGTTTGGCATATTGGCAAACAGCAGTATTGACATTTCGAGTGGCGGTGGAAATACGCTATATGGTGGCGGCAGAGATGGTCATAATTTAGGCAGCGAAATTGCAATTCTTGGATTAAAGCATTTTAAGCAACTCAATGAAAAATCATTTTTAAGTTCAACTATTGGACTCAATTATTCAAATACCGACCAATTGGCTTATACTGTTGATTCTACTGGCAATTCGTACAATACGGAGGAAAATACAACCACCAAAACGGGCTACAATTTTATGACCAGTTATAATTCAAAAATCAATTCGAGGTTGTTTGTCAAAGTGGGCGCACAGGCAGAAGTGATGAACTTGTACCTTAATTTGAGAACTCGAAGGGATGAAAAAGAAAGCTGGAAACAAACTTGGGATTATGATAGTTATACCGCATTGGCACAGGTATTTGCACATGCTAAATACAGCATTAGCGATAAACTGGTAATGAATGCGGGACTTCACGCTCAACAATTTATGCTAAATAATTCGGTTTCGGTAGAACCACGATTTGGATTAAAATATGAAATGAATAGCAATTCTAGCTTTAGTTTGGGCTATGGATTACATTCGCAAATGCAACCCGTGAATGTCTATTTTCTTCAAACCGCACTGACCGATGGCACTTACGAGTACAACAACAAAAGCTTGGATTTTACCAAAAGTCACCATTTTGTGTTGGGATACGACTTGCAACCGTTCAAAGATTGGCGTTTGAAAGTCGAAGCCTATTATCAATCACTTTACGACGTGCCAGTAAACACATTTTCAAGTAGTTACTCCATGTTGAATACCGGAGCCAGTTTTAAAACCGATTTGGAGGACAAACTTACAAACGATGGCACAGGTACAAATTATGGTGTGGAATTAACTCTCGAGAAGTTTTTCAGCAATGGATACTATGGCTTGTTCACCTCGTCGCTTTACGACTCCAAATACACCGGAAGCGATGGCGTGGAACGGAATACGGCTTTTAATGGCAAATATGTTGTAAATCTGTTAGTTGGCAAAGAATGGAAGGTGGGCAGCATGAAGCAAAATAAAATTTCCACAGACATTAAATGTACCAATGCGGGAGGTAGAGCTTACACACCTTTCGATTTAACGGCGTCTAATCTGGCTGGTCGCGAAGTGCTTTCAACCGATGCTTATTCTGCTTTTTACGATGCTTATTTCCGATTGGATTTTAAAATTGGTTACACGCTCAACAGCCGAACAAAAAAAATATCTCAATCTTTTTCATTAGATTTGCAAAATGTAACGGATAATGATAACGTTTTTTCGCAAAATTACGACCAGCGGAATAAGTCAATTAACACAACTTATCAACTTGGTTTTTTCCCGAATGTGGTTTACAAAATACAGTTTTAGATTGACAGAGCCATGAAAATAGTTCGTTATAAAAAATGTTTTTTTGAACGCAAAGCCGCTAAGTTGCAAAGCCGCAAAGAAAAACTGAAAGTTTTTGTCTTAGCGTTCTTTCTCCTGTTATTGAATATAAGGCATTTAAAACTTTGCGGCTTTGCGTTTAATCTTTGTTTTGAGCAAAATCACAACAAGTTAAATTACTGTACTTAAACCATTATTAATCAATTTAATACGACTTTTTATAACGACCCATTGCATGAAAAACCTCAAAAATAAATTTCTACTATTTTACGCTATCATTTGGATACTGGTATTTTTGGGTCCTTATTTGAGGAGCATTAGTGATACCGACCTAAATAGTTGGACTAGAATGATTGGTGATTGGGCAAATCTTTTTTTGCTATTAGCTGTTTTTATCGTCAATTTATGGATATTAGTACCAAAATTGCTTTTCAACAATAAGCGGTCGCAATATGCAGTTATTGTGATAGTTATGATAATATTAATAAGTGCGGTTGATATTTTCATTCATCAGGGGAATGCGCCACCTCATAATCCGACAATGCGTCCTGAAAATCCATTTGCCATTCATGCTATTTTAGGCACAATTTTCAATAATTTGCTGACGGCTATATTGATTATTGGTAGTAGTACTGCGTTAGAATTGTTTGCAAAGTGGAATTCTGAGCAGAAAATCCGTAAAGAAATAGAAAATGTGCAACTCGCCACCAATCTGGCACTGCTTCGGAATCAGGTGAGTCCGCACTTTTTTATGAATACGCTAAATAATATACATTCGCTCATTGAAATGGATACGCACAAGGCACAAGATGCGGTGGAACGACTTTCTACTTTGATGCGATATTTACTGTACGATTCGGCTCAAAACGTGCTTGAACTCCGAAAAGAAATCGAATTTATTCACAGTTTTATTGCCTTGATGCAACTCCGACATTCTGATGAAGTGGAAGTTACAACCCTTATGCCAGAGCAAATTCCCGACATAAAAATACCACCGATGCTCTTTATTTCGTTGATAGAAAATGCATTCAAACACGGCGTGAGTTATCCGCATAAATCGTTTATCTATTTTGAGCTAAAGACCACCGAAACTACCTTAAATTGCATTATCAGAAATAGCAAACATGCCAAAAAACAACAAACGAAAGGTGAATATTCAGGAATTGGGCTCAAAAATATCAAAGAAAGTTTGAAGTTATTGTATGGCGATAATTACAAGTTGGACATTGCCGATAAAGCCACCGAATTTGAAGTAAACCTCATGATACCGTTATGAAACGAGCACTATAGACAAATTCTGACATGCAAGGAGATGTTTATGTGCGAGTTCCATGTGACAAATAAAATCAATTATAAACACATGAAAATAAAATGCATTGCCATCGACGATGAACCATTGGCTGTAATGAAAATAGCCGGTTATATTCAGAAAATACCATTTCTGGAACTTGTGGCGGAGTGCCGTAACGTGGCTGAAACAATGGAAGTGATGAGCAATACTGAAATTCAACTCCTGTTTATCGACATAAATATGCCCGACATCAGTGGAATGGAGTTTGTGAAATCATTGCGCAACAAACCGTATATTGTTTTTACAACTGCCTATAGCGAATATGCCGTGGAAGGATTTGAAGTTCAAGCGGTTGATTATTTATTGAAACCAATCAGTTTTGTAAATCTACTAAAAGCGGCTAATAAAGTAAAAACGCTGATGGATTTGAAAGCAAATAATCAAAAAGAAAACAAAGAGGAGTACGCAAATTTTCTGTTTGTAAAATCAGCTTATAAATCCATTCGTATTGATTTTAACAGCATAAAATACATCGAAAGTCAACACGAATACATTAAAATACACTTGCTTAGCAATGAATCTGTAACTACAAAGATGAGTTTAAAATCTATCGAAGAGTTACTTCCAACCAAGCAATTTATTAGAGTTCACCGCTCATTTATCATAAATATTAATGAAGTTTCAATGATTGAACGAAACAGAATTGTATTTGAAAATAAAATCCACATACCTGTTAGTGACCAATATAAAGAAAATTTTCAGAAAAGCATTGAAAGAAAGACTGAAAATCATTAATTTTTATTCTTGATAATTATCAAAACAGCTCAACCGTTTTAATTCAGTTGGGCTGTTTCTCATTTTTCCCCTAAATTGGGGCTGGGGTCTTTATTTCACTTCTCAAAAAGTGAATAGTGCATTATATATAATAAACGTCATTTATTACCTACACTTTGAATTTACTAAAATATAGATAAACTACGTCTTGTCTTTGCTCTTGGTTCTTTGCTCTAAAGTCTTTTATTATATATCAGGCATTTACGAATTAGTTGTTTTTAATTATTTGTATTCCAACGAATACTAACTATTATTTCATTCCTTCTACCCCAAAATTGATAGGGTGCATTGTAACCTAGAAAACGAAAGTTTCCATAAAACTCAATACCATTTGAAATCAATGCAGTCTTGAGTTTATCCGTATATTTTTTAATTTGATTATCAGAAGCATAGCCGCTAAAACGTATTGCTGCAACGTAATCTTCTGTGGTTGTACTAATAATTACATTCGGGTCATTCGGCTTGGGTAAGTTCTCTTTTGTGTAAGTCGATGGCATTACAAAACTCATGCTTGACACTGTATCATTAATGTCCATGTGTACGGGTGATGTCATTGATATTGGTTTGTTGTTTTGATTACCTCCGAAAATAAAATTTGCCAGTTTTCGAAATCCCGGGCTTGCCAGTTCTTTGTAGGTTTTAGCAGATGAGGTAACAGTAGCCAAAGTAGCAGGCGGATATAACCTGATTTCAAATTCCTTTTCGGCTTTTATTATCCTATAGGCCTGTGTTTCAGTTTTATTTGCAGCCATAATTGAATTTATTTGAATGAAAATTAAACCTGAAGCTAACAAAAAAGAAACTAGTAAAAATATTCTCGTTTTCATTTTGAAAGTATTAATTGTCTTTGATACTTAGAACAATTATGCTTAATAATAGTTTAAAACAATACCATATATTTCTGCTACTAAAGAAACTGGACATTCAAAAAAACACCTATTTGCACACTTTACACAAGGAATCAAATAGGTGTTTTGCAATGTGTCATTCTTGACGAAACTCTGTTCTTTTTCAGTTTTTTTCGAAATAAATGAATAAGTACAATCGAAGAAATTATTATTTAAAAAAAGTATCAATTCGTTTATAAGCCAGTTTTGAACTTATAATTGCCATTGGAAGTCCAGCACCAGGTATGGTTGAAGCTCCGACATAAAACACGTTTTTAAACTTTTCGTCAAAATTTGAAGGACGGAATGCTCCAATTTGGTTCATGGTGTGCGACAAGCCTAAACCACTTCCCCTGTGTAAGTTGAACTGGTTTTGCCATTCATTAGGCGTGTATATGGTTTTTGATATTATTTCGGGTACAATGTTTTTGTCTATTCGTTTCGAAAAATCAGTAATAATACTATCCACAATTGCATCTCTATCATCCCAATTTGGTTTGTTCATCAGATTGGGAACTGGGCATACAAAAAACAGGCTTTCGCAACCCTCAGGGGCACACTCCAAATTATATTTCGACAATAGATTAACATAATAATAAGGCTTTTGAAGTGTATCAGGATCTTGCAAAATGTTGTTGGCATATTCTTCGAAATTTGCACCTAAATAATAGTTGTGATGATTCACTTGGGGTAGTTTACATTTCAAACCAATATAAAATGTTAGGTAACCCATAGTCCAGTTCATTTTATCGAGCTTTTCTAACGAATACTTTTCGCGTTTAAATACCTTACTTCTGAATACAGCAGCATCGGCATTTATCAATATTGCATCAGCATACCATTTATTTCCTTTGCTGTCCAATAGGTATTCTAGCTTTTTGCCATTCCCAACATAGTCAACTATTTCAGTGTTGTAAGTGATTTTTACATTTTCCTTTTTCAATTCATCAACTATTCCCTCAACAATTTTATACATTCCGCCTTCAACATTGTAATAACCATCATGCTTAAATTCGGTGTAGGAGAGGAGCGTGTAAATTGCCATGGTATCAAAAGGTGTGCGACCTAAGAAGAATGCTACCAACGATATAATTTGTCGCGCTTCTTTTGAACTGAAATTTCGCTTCACTTCTTGCCAAAAGCTACGGAATAAAACCGGTATATGCGTTGGATTTACACGCATTAAAGTTATGACGTAGGCAAATATGGAGTCAAAATTGTTTTTGATAACCAAATCAACCGTGTCGTTAAATAAAGCACCTGATTTAGCCAAGTACTTTGTCATTTTTTCTTCAAAATCCGGTTCTATCTCTTTGAATTGTTCGGCCAGTTTTTTTGTGTCCTTATACAGATAGAAAGTTTTGGGATTATCGCTAAAATTTACAGTATACAATGGGTCTAATTCAACATATTTAAAAGGTAGATTAATGTTGCAATCTTCTGCAAACTCTTTGAATTCAAACGACATGCTAAAGAAACTGGGGCCAGTATCAAATGTAAATCCATCTTTTTTAATTTGATTCAAACGACCACCGGCTTGACTGTTTTTTTCAATAATCTCCACTTTATAGCCTTTTTTTGCCAAACGTAAAGCAGTTGCCAAGCCACCCAAACCAGCACCCACTATCAATACATTTTTATTCATAGATTTTATTTTATATTTTTTAGTAACTCAGGATACAATTCATTTTTAACCCATAAAAAATTAGGTTCTACTTTTAATATTTTTTCGCAATACAATTTAGCGTTATTGAAATCTTTCAGTTCGGAATATGACTTTGCAATCATAGTTAATAAGCTCAAATAATTCCAGTCTTGAATGATTTTAGATTGATTTCTCTCCATCAGAATTTTTGCTTTTGTATAATAATCTAAAGCAATCTTTTTGGAGCCACCAAATACAGCAGGCATATAAAATTGCGAATTGGCATATTGAATATAGCCATACGGATTATTGGCATCCAGTTTTATTGCTTGTTTGGCGCACTCTACACTTTTTGGACCAATAAACGGAGCCTTGAGTTTGTTAAGTCCAATTCGGTATCCGTAGAAGGCTGACTTGTATGAATTTACAAGCGAATTATATCCATCTGTTTTTTCAAGATGTTGGATATTCTTTTCGCCTAAATTTATATAAACTTCGGCTAACTCACTCTTTTTGTTGCCAATACACCAGCCTATGTAACCGTATTGATAATTGAGTAACTCCAATTTAAAATCATTCGTTTTAGATTTTTGATGCTGCATTTCATCAATAGTTTTTTTCCACAAGTGCATATCATTGCAAATATATGCCTTGTATATTTCGGTTTTGTTGGAAGAGTATATACTCATAAAACCAAACAAAAACAGAATAAACAATGTCAGATACTTCTGCCTTTCCATTTCAATTGTTTGTTGAATTTGTAAATTAATGCTTTGTAAATCAACCAGCCCAAAATTAACTGTTGGGCGATCAACAATAATATGTTTAGCGCAATATTTTGTTTACTAATAAATGAAACTATAACTTTAGTCACAAAAATAATAGATAAATAAAAGAAAAACAGACACATAGATAATGTGCTTAAAACAGCTAAGAACCCGAATGTAGTAATAACCCAAAACAATATAGCTGCCAAAAATGAATTTCCAAAAAAGTTAATTACGTTCTTGGAAAAGCCATTCACCGCCTCATTAAATCCATTGTACATGCGGCACTCAATAGTGTAGTCTCCCAGCATGCAAACGACAGGGATATTTTTTTGTTTAAAAAAACGTGCAATTTCAATATCTTCAACCTTGTTGCTTTTGAATTTTTCATGAGGCATAAATTCGAAGTATTTCGCCCTTTCGAATAACATAAACTGACCATTGGCAGCAGCCATTGATGAGAATTTTGATTTTAAAACCAATACCAAAGGCAAAAGCGTCAGCAAAATAGAGTTCATAACAGGTACTGTCAGATATTCGCCCAAACTTTCCATTTTTTGTTTTGGAAATATAGAAAGTAAGCCTGTTTTATACTTTTCGGCCAAGGCAATAGAATTGGTGATTATGCCATCTTTAACACGAACATCTGCGTCCAAAAATAGTAGATATTCTCCCTTTGCCATTTGTGACAAGCTATGGCAAGCATAATTTTTCCCCAGCCAACCTTCGGGCAGTCCTTCGGAATTTATCAATTGAATTCTTTTATCGTTTTTTGCTATTTGAGCTATTATTTCTTCAGTTCTATCAGTCGAAAGATCATTAAACACTATTATCTCAATGTTCTGGTAATTCTGTTTTCTTAAGTCAGTCAGTATGTTGGCAATGTTACTCTCTTCGTTGCGAGCAGGTATTAAAACTGAAACCAGCCCATTGAAATTACAAATGCCTGATTTTGGCTGTTGAAAACAAACTAAATTAACTAACGCAACTATAAGTTGAATGAGCGTAAAAATGAATATAATATTAGCTAGATAAATCATTGATTATTGATTGAAAGTCATTTGTTTAATCACCGAATCTGCATAAAATTCATTATAGTTTTGCTGAATAGATTTTAGATCGAAAGCACCTTCGGTATATTCCCGAATATGAAAATAGATACCCGGTTTGGGATTTGAAAAATAATCAATCAAATTCACTAAAAATACAACTTGTACTGCATTTTCCTTGTTTCTCAGTATGCGTTCCAACCCTCTTTCAAACTCTATGTTCTGATTATGCAGACTTTGTATTTCCCCCTGCGGGAAAATGAGCACCATATTTTCTTTATTTGTCAGTAAGCCCGAAGTGTAATTCAAAGTTTCCACGATGCTTTTCGAACTTTTATTCACCGAAAAACCACCGGTAAAGTTAAAGAACCAATACTTCCGAAGTTGTTCTTCAAGCATCATAAAATGGAACTTCCGATGCAAAACATTCTGATTGATATACATTGCCCAAAAGCCATCCCACCAACTTATGTGATTAGATATAAGTAAAACAGGAAGGTTTTTGTCCTTAAACTCTCCTTTGATTTTCACAATGCTGTTGTGTCGCTTAATTATAAAACCAGCATACCATTTGAAAAAAGGATATATAATAAAATTATGTTTTGCTTTCAGTATCATTGCGTTAGCTTAAACAAAATAAATAATAATAAGAAAAAGAGGAATTGACACCCCAATATAAGGAGGGCTAATCTATTTTGAATTTTGATATTTAAAATTTTAAGTACGGAATGAAAAATCAGTGCCAAAGTAAACCAAGCCAAGTAATTTTGAAAAGGAACACTATCGTTTTTCCAATGCCACATATCAAGTTTGGGCGCAACTTGTTCCAATACAAGGTCGTACACCAACATGCTTAAAGAGGCCAGTATAATTTTAATGATGTAATGAATTTTTATTTTTTCAACAACCGCCGATGTGGTATAAACCAAAAAAAGCCAGTTTAGGCCAATAATAAATGGTGTTTCAAAGAGTTTCAGACCTAAACTGTTTCCATAGTGGTAATAACCAAATATTTGCCCGGTATTTACACCAATGGCCTCAACTATAAAGCTAATAAAGTATATTGCCAAAAAGGCCCAAAGTACTTTCCATTCAATTTTGCTTGGATGAAATAACACTAGCGTCAAAAAACTTAAAATGAGTGCAAAAGGAATTAGTTTTGTAAACAGCTGAAATGTAAACGGTAAAGCCATACCGATAACACCAACGGTATAGAATATGACAAAAAACAGACTTATTGCTTTCTGCCTATTACTTATATATTCAATATATTTATGCTTATAAGCCATCATTATATCTTTTAAGTTTATTCCTTAACAGCAGATTAAATAAAATTAGACTAAAAGCATAACCAAAATCCTCAATAGGAATTGTTAGAATGCGTATTCCCAGGTTTTCATTGTTATCGTACCACACAACAGGTTCGGCTATAAAACTACCGGTTAAAATAGCATTTACAAGTATAAATGGAATAAGTATCACTAGAAATGTGCAGTAATAATTATTCATAACTTTGCTTTTGTCGAAAAATGAAAGCAACAAAACTAGAATTACCAACGAGAAAATGTAAGTAGTATAGGCTTTTTCAAGATTAAATAATATAAGGCTCAAAGACAGTAAAATCAAACCAACAGAAAGATAGGCTGTCAATCTGTTACTAATTTGAAATTGGCTAAAATACAAGATGATAGCATCGTGTAAAAATATGCTTGCATAGGGTATAATAATGAAAAACAGCCATTCTTCAATTGGTAATTTAAAGAAAACAATGGACGAATGATATTGCGGGTTAAACCCCCAAACTCCCAATTTGGTGAAATAGATATCAAATGCAATATAAAATAATGCAACTAAAAGCAATGACGGAAATAGATATTTCCATTGCTTGTAAAATTGAAGTTTTCTGTCGAAACTCAATGTCAAAGGGACTAAAATTGACGAAAGTAACAGTATTGAATACAACGGCATATTTCAATTTTTAAAATATCTAAATGGGAAAACCAATAGACCATAATTATGAAAATCTTTTTTGTTCTTAGGCCAATGGTGAGCCGTATGTGCTTTGATAATTGCACTAATATAAAAATTTGGATTCTTTCTTAATAATGGAATCGGTAATCGATTATGGATAATTATATCGTGAATAATAAAATAGGTGAAACCATATAAAGTAATGCCAATGCTTATATAAACCAAATGAAATAACTGAAATGAAAACCCGATGATCATAAGAATAATTGCTGGTAAGGCATAAACCAAAAAGAACAAGTCGTTTTTTTCAAATCGTTTGTCTTCCGTTTTTTCGGGCAAAGTATGCTGACGGTCTTTCCGGTGATGGTCTTTGTGCCACTTCCACAAAAAACCATGCATTATGTATTTATGGTTCGACCATGCCACAAATTCCATAAAGCAGTAAGAAATAATTAGTAATGAAACATTTATCATGATTAGACTTTATATAGATTATTATACTATGTGATTTAAAATAAAAGATTTACCACTAAGTTACTAAGGGCACAAAGTTTAGCTACGCTGACCGTTGGTTCACTAAGGTTCTTTTAATCATTTATTATGAGAACACTAAGATAAAACATAAATGTTTTATAGTAAAACGTTTAGAACATAACAAAAAAAAAGATCGTTTTGTAATGTATTGAAATTGAATAATTTATTTTATCAGCGACTATTGATAAACGGACTGACCTCGTCCGGTGAGTCGAAAAATGGAGTGAAGTAGGCGAAGAAAACTTTTGTGTTTGAGTGCCGGCGTATTCCGTCGGTGCGAGTTTAAAAGTTTTCAGCCTACGAACGACTAATTTTTCGAGCGAAGCGGGCGAAGTCAAACACTTCAATTCCTTTTTTCCCTCTCCAGAAACTAAAAAAGACCTATTTCTTTCCCTTTTGGGGAAAGTACCCGTAGGGGCATAGAGGTTGGAGAGGGTGTCCGTAGGACGGGTGAGGTGTTTTTTTTGCATACTTTTTTGTGTCAAGACAAAAAAGTATGTGGGGTTAGGGGCCGCTCGGCTCTGCCGCTTGGTTTGCCAAGAAAGCCCCATATTAAGAGTCTGTTTTATAGACCAATACTTTGAATTCGTCATTTTTTGTCATGTACTTAGAATAAAACGACTATTCTAAAAAAAACATTTATGTTTTTTCCTTAGTGTTCTTAATTTGTAAATATATTCTTAGTGTAACTTAGTGTAATTTAGTGTAACTTAGTGTCCAATCTTAAATCTCTGTTTTTGAGAGCTATAAACGATTAATCTATATAAACTCTGTTAATTATATTTTTTAATTAAGTAGATAGTAGCTTAAATTTAGTACAGATACAAAACTTACCATTTACGTTTTAGGTTTCCACCATTTAACATCATCTATACTCAAAACCATTTGGTATGCGTCAACATTTACAACAAATAAAGTGCAGTCCGTTGACTTCAGAAAATCGTTCTGTTCTGGATGTATCACCAAATGTGCATTTAGTACAGCATCATAATTCTCCACATCAAGTTCTTTAGCTTTCCCAAAAGCAGTTAAAATTGAAATTTTTTGCTCGATTTCATGCGTATCTCTATTTTCAATAAGAATTGAAACATTCTCATTTTGCATCAGATTACTGTATTTTTTTGTGTTGCGATAGGTAGCAAAAAAGAGTTGCAATAAATTTTCTGTTGCTGTAATAGCTATGAAACTCGCATGTGGCTGACCTTGGCTTTCGGTAGCTAAAACAGCAAAACGATTGTTTGCAAGCATTTTAACTATGTATTCTTTAAATTGTATGTCTAACATAACTATGATTATAAGTTGTTTAAGGTAGATTTAAACACTTCCAAAAACCTCTCTCGAGCAAACTTGTGCTCTACAATTGGAGTTGGATAATCTGATTTGTCAAGATTTTTTACCCATTTTTTTGTATAAATTAAATCTGGATCAAATTTACGTATTTGTTCGTAAGGGTTAAATACTCTAAAATATGGTGTCGCATCGCATCCGCAACCTGCCGACCATTGCCAATTACCATTATTTGACGCTAGTTCATAATCCAACAATTTTTTGGCAAAATAAGCTTCTCCCCATCGCCAATCAATCAATAAATGTTTTATTAGAAAGCTTGCAACAATCATTCGCACACGATTATGCATTAGTCCAGTTTCATTCAATTCGCGAATTCCGGCATCAACAATTGGATATCCTGTATCTCCCTTGCACCATTTATCAAACTCTTCTTCGTTGTTTCGCCAGCCAATATTCGCGTATTTTTTCTTGAAACATCCATTTGCCACATAAGGAAATTGAAATAATATCATCATAAAAAAATCGCGCCAAATTAGCTCGTTTAAATATTCCTCATTAAGTTTCGAGGCTTTCATTGCAAGTTCACGTATGCTAATTGTTCCAAAACGAAGATGCACACTTAAATTTGAAGTTCCAATTATGCCCGGCAAATTGCGAGTTTTATCATAGTTCCGAATTATATTTTCATCAACAATTGGCTGAATATCATACGATGCTGTATCGGTAAAACCAATTTCGCTCAAGGTTGGAAGTCGAAACGGTTGAGTTTTTAAGAAATTTGCAAGCATGCTTTCGCTTGCAAACGTACAAATTTTATCCTGATTAAATTTTTTTTTCCAAGCTCTCGAGTATGGGGTAAATATTTTAAAAGGAGTACCATCTTCTTTTAAAATTTCCGATTTTTCGAAAATAACATGGTCTTTAAATAACTGAAATGTAATGTTTTTACTTGCCAATAAGTCAAAGATACTTTTATCGCGCATGATAGAACTGGGCTCGTAATCGGAATTTGCAAAAACTGATTTAATGGAGTATTTTGTTAGCAAGTTTTCGAAAACGTTCAAAGGTTTACCATGCATAACCAACAATGAGCTACCAACTTTTAGTAATTCCTGCTGCAATTTCGAAATTGCATGGTGAATAAAAACGACTCTTTTATCTTCTTTGCAGGGTAATCTCTCCAGAATTTCGGTATCAAAAATAAATAATGCTAACACAGATTTGCTGTTTTTCAATGCATGAAATAATCCAGCATTGTCATTCAGTCTAAAATCTCGTCTAAACCAAAATATACTTATTTCATTATCAATAGCCGTATTTTTACTCATAGCAGTAACAACCATTTTAAAGTTTTTGTATCGTCATGTTAACAATTCAGTCGCACTGTACCAAGTATAATACATATTTATTGGCAAGTTAATGAATGTACACGTTCAATTATTTTTTTAAACCAAACAGTATAATTGATTGGATTATTTTGAATATCATGGATTAAATCGTCGTAGCTAATGTATTTATAATCTGCCACTTCATCGGCGTTGATATTAGGAGTTAAGTCCGTTGTTCCAATAAATACATGATCGAGTTCATGTTCTGTAAGTTCGTTATCCAACACCTCTTTGTAGGTGAAATTAAATAATTCTTTTAACGAACAATGCATACCCATCTCTTCTCTCAAACGGCGGTTTGCCGCATCTATATTGCTTTCGTTGGGTAAAGGATGCGTGCAGCAAGCATTTGTCCACAATCCACCTGAGTGATATTTGGAGAATGCTCTCCTTTGCAATAGCCATTCACCATCCGAATTGAAAATAAAAATTGAAATGGCTCTGTGTAATAATGCTTTTTTATGGGCTTCTGTTTTAGCTATTAATCCTATCTCATTATCCTTTGCATCAACTAATATAACATTTTCTTCCATTTGTACGTTTGTTTAAATAATGTTGAGTTGGAATTTTACATATGCTTTGCATAGTAACAATAGTTTGGTTGAATCTGAAACCCTAATCCGTTTTTCCATAAATTTGTTGGCCGGAATACTCTTCAAATTTTGCAATAATTTTTTATAATAAATAAAGGCTATATAAACGGCAAGTTTTGATTTTCCTGGTAACCGATTAATTCCTTCTTTTGCTTCTTTAAAATCATTTTCAATATCTTCAATTAAATCAGATTTTACAACTTCATTAAAGGTATTTGTTTCAAATTGAGGAAAATACGTTCTGTCTAGTTCTTCAATATCTGCTTTTATATCGCGCAAGAAATTGACTTTTTGGAAAGCAGATCCTAATTTCATAGCCGGTTTTTCTAAATCACAATAAAGTTGATTGTTACCATTTACAAATACCATTAAACACATTAGCCCAACTACATCGGCCGATCCGTAAATGTATTCCTTTAATTCAGAATTATTCCTATAAATTTGCTTGTTCAAATCTGTTTTCATGCTTTTTAAAAAAGAGTCAATCAGATGAGTAGGTATATTGTATTTTTTTACAGTAATAGCAAAAGAATGTAAAGCAGGGTTCATGCTAATACCATTTTCCATAGTATCATAGAAGTCACGTTCGAAATTATTCAAAATCAGTTCTTGATTGATCGAGTGAAAAGTATCTACAATTTCATCTGCTAACCTTACAAAACCATATATACTATAAATTGCTTGTCGCATTTCCTGAGGCAAAAAGCTTACAGCTATAGAAAATGAAGTGCTATACTTTTGGGTAATTATCTTACTCGTTTTAAAAGCTATTTCAGTGTATAAATCCATTTTCATTTGTTTAATTGTTTGATAATTCAAAACACGATTAAGGTTACTTATTTAAAATGACTATCGGCTTTTGGACCCATTAAAATAATTTTAATATTAAAATCATCAATTCAAATTAATATTGACAAATAATTTATTACTAAAAAAATTTCTGAAAGAGTTTAATGTGCATAACCCAGTTTTAAGTGGGGGTCAAACTGAAAAAATATTGCATGAACAATGTAGGAGTCCACCTAGAACAAATTTAATGTATTGATAATTAGTACAATATTATTGTTGTCCGGTAAAAACAAAAGAAAAAATAGTGTCGCTCCTAAGGAGCTCTGGTAATACTTGTAACTTATTGACTACCATAATTTTGTCCCGATGGGACTAAAGATTTAGCTGCATCGCAGCGAAATTATGGTAGAAAAATTCATACCACAAAACCTAAGCCCCATTCGGGGCGACATTATAGCAAGTCTTGTTGTATAAAGACTTACAGCAATTATATAAAATTTTACCAGACAACAATATTACTATAATTATTATCTATGGTAAACCCCTCTGGGGATTTTATTTGTACATAATCCCTCAATTAAAACTGGGGTTATGCACATCAGTACTAAAATAGTAATTTTGTTTTGCTAGAACTCTAAATAAACACAAAACCGAACTATGGATGCAAAAGCCAATAGTCATTTTATTTTATATTTCGATTCGTTTAGCTGATTTATTTTCTTCTGATATAGGCAGCTTTTGTTTGTTTCCTAATTTATTGCTGCAATTTTATTTATCATTCCTTTGAAAATAAAACCATGTAGTGGAAGTACCGAATACCAATACAATCTACCTAATAATCCTGTTGGTCTAAAGGTTGCTGTCTGTATGAGACAATTATCGTCGTCAATCTTAAACTCCATGTATATATTAATTGAAAAGTATACCAGTATTTCAATTCAAAAG
>CAIWCC010000252.1 GCA_903911085.1 uncultured Bacteroidales bacterium
ACCTTAGTGAACCAACGGTCAGCGTAGCTAAACTTTGTACCCTTAGTGACTTAGTGGTAAATCTTTTATTTTAAATCACATAGTATACTAATCTATATTAAGTCTATTATACTGAAAAAACTTAAAATGTATTTTGTTTGAAGGATTTTACTAGTTATATGAAGTAATTATCTACTTTTCTTCTTTGAGTTTTAATTAAAGTGTTATTAATATAAAATATATTGCCATGTAAGTATAAAAAATGTTATTAGCGGTGTTTGTTTTAATCAATAAAATGGCTTAATCTCAGATTTGTATTGATTATTAATACAAACAAAAACGATTTTTTTCAATAATATAACAATAAATACTACAAGTGTGTAGTACGTAAAATAATGTAGATTGGTTCATTTTTAAGTTATTTATCATTCATTTTCTGTTTGTTGCAAAAATCATCTATTCTTGTTATTAAGCCTTCCAATTTATCAAAATTGCAATTTAACAACCTTTATTTCCGTTGTAGTAATTTCTTCATTTATTCCAAATTATGTGCTACATATATTTGTAAATCAATAATTTATAAATATATATTATCTTTGAAGCGCAAAGAGAAATATATTATTTGTTTAATTATTTAATGAAACTACCATTATGAAATCAATTGTAAAAATTATAATTTTGAGTGCAATTTGCTTAAGTAGCCAATTGTATGCTGCCGATAATAATACAATGTTATCACCAATGGGAAATCTTCCCGTGGTGAAAAATACAACTGCTTCAAGTTTGTCTCTATATGCAGAATCAAAATTATATCCAAATGTTATTTGGAATAATAATTCTACTGATTCAGTGATGAATTTATCATCGAAAGAAAATTTAGCTTCGTCTAAACTTTTGGTTTTTAATTCAATGAAAAATTCTAAAGCAAACTCAAATAGCTTTCAAAGCAAAGTAAGTTCAATAATTTCTGCTGCCGATCCAATGCCAGATGCAACAATTTACTCAAGTGGTGAAACTACTATAGTAAATGGTGTGGCAGTTTTCAAAGAATGTTATAGTGCAACAGGTGCATTTATTTTTACTAATGGATCAACTACTTCAACTACCAATACCAATTATACAGTAGATTGGGGTGATGGATCGCCAGTTTTGACTTTTCCAACATGGAGTACTATTTCTCATAATTATGCAGTTGGTAAATGGGTGTTGAAATATACAGTTACTGGTATTACAGCCGACAAAGCCACCACAAAAAACTATGAAATATATGTAGGTTCAAAACCAGCAATTTCGATGGGAAGTCCAGGGTTAACGGATAATTGTAGTGCATTTCCAATATTTTTTCCAATTACAGGAACCGAAAAAAACCCATCTGATACAAAATATACAGTAACATTCAATGATGGTACAGCGCCAATTACTTACGATCCTTCAGCAGGTAATGGTGGCATAACCCACACATTCGCAAAATCGTCGTGCGGTACTACAAGTTACAGTGGTAATACAGCTTATCCAAATTCATTTTCAGCTAGCGTAGTAGCTGTTAATACTTGTGGAGTTTCAGCAGTAAGTGTTGTGCCAATTTATGTTTCTACTTCACCGGTAGTCGATTTTAGTATGGCAGTAAGTAAGACAGCACTTAATAGTCAAGTGTGTTTAACAAACGCAACAACTGGTTTTGTAAGCGATGGAGCAAATTGTAGTGCAGTTCCAAAGTTAGTATGGAAAATTACTCCAGCCACAGGTTTTACACTTGGCAGTGGTGAAATATTGGGAGATGATTTTGGTTTGGATAATTCAAATTTATGGAAACCAGGTTCAAATAAAATTTGTCCAACATTTACTAAACCAGGTACTTATACCATAACTTTACGTGTAGATACAAAACGTTGTGGTGAGAGTGTTAAAACAAAAACAATTTGTATTGAATCTCCTCTTGTACCAAAATTTGATTTAGATGTAAATATTGGTTGTGCCCCATTAAGTGTATCTACAACTAATACAACTGACTTATCAAAAACTTGTTCAGCTACTTATTTGTGGTCAGTAAGCTATTCACCCGAAAACTGTGGTAGTGGATCTGGCGTATGGAATTTTACCAACGGAACAAGTGCAACTTCCGAAAATCCATCGTTTAATTTTGTAACTTCAGGTATTTATAAAATTAAATTAAGTGCAACAAATACAGCTGGAACTTTCAGTTTTGAAAAAGCTGTTTCGGTACAAAAACCGCCAACAGTAAGTATAAATAAAATTTTGGATTTTTGCGGTACAGCAAGTGTTCAAGCGAGTGCTTTGGTAAATTCTTGTTCAACTAGCACAACTGCAATGACTTATTTATGGGAATTTCCAGGTGGCTCACCTTCATCCTCTACTTTAGCTGTTCCTGAAATTGTAACTTATAATGCTCTTGGTGATTATAGTGTTAAGTTGACAGTAACCAATGAATGTGGGTCAACCACTACAACAAGTAATACTTTTAAGGTTAATCCAATTCCAGCTGTAAATGCAGTTGAAAATCAATTGTATTGCAATGGTGTTGTATCCAACGAAATTATTTTTGGTGGTAGTGCCAATACTTATTACGAATGGAAAAATGATAATCCATCAATAGGTCTTGCTGCTTCTGGTTCTGGAAACATTTCACCATTTACCTTACGCAACAGTGGAAACAAAGTGTTGACAGCAAAAATTACTGTAACTCCAAAAATGTTTACAACCAATTGTCCAGGACCTTCTACAACGTTTACTATTTCGGTAAATCCAAGCGGTGATGTTGCTCAGCCAATTAATCAAGTTGTGGTAAATGGTGCAAGTACTTCTAATGTTTCATTTGGTACAAGTAATATAGATGGAACTACAACTTATGCTTGGACAAATGATAAACCCGAAATAGGATTGGGAGAAAGTGGAAATGGAAATATTGGTGCTTTTACAGCAATCAATGAAACTGAAGCTCCAATAATTGCTACCTTATCAGTAACACCAACATATACAAATGGATCAGTAAGTTGTCAAGGACCAGCAAAATACTTTACAATAATAGTAAATCCGACAGCTAAAATGAATAAGCCAGATAATATTGAATTATGCAATGGTTTTGAGACGCAAAATATTGTATTTACAACAAATGTTACTGGTGGTATAACTACTTATACTTGGAAAAATAAAATACCATCAATAGGTTTACCTGCTAGTGGCGAGGGTAATATTAATAGTTTTGTTGCAGTTAATACGGGTGTAGTTTCCAAAACAGCAACAATTACAGTTACACCTACCTTTAGTTATGGTGGTATTAGTACTGTGGGTGTTCCAGTTACATTTACAATTAAAATTAATCCTGCACCAGTAGTTATCAGACAACCAAAATCCAGTTTTGTTTGTCCTGGAGGATATGCAGATTCTTTAATAGTTAAATATGCTGATGGCGTAGGTGCTGCAACTTATCAATGGTATTCTAATAATACAAATGCGAACAGTGGTGGTACAGAAATAGTTGGTGCAAATTCCGATAGCTATGTTCCGTCTACCACTACACCAGGAACAACTTATTACTATTGTGTTGTTTCGTCTGCAGGTGGCGTTTGTTCGAGCGTTACATCACAAACAGCAACTGTATCTGTTAACGATGCAGCAATTATTAGTGAACAACCTACTGCATTACAAAATTTATGCGTAGGTGGAACTATAGCTACACCACTTTCTATTAAATATGTTGGTGGAAATGGAACTCCAAAATATCAATGGTACAAAAGCACAGATAATTCCTATAATTCAGGTGTTCAGATTTCTGGAGCAGTTGATTCAGTTTATACACCTCCTGTTTATTTAAACAGTGGAAGTTATTATTACTATGTAAATCTAACTACATCAGGTGATGGTTGTGGGTCTACAGTTAGTAGTATTGCAAAAGTTGAAGTGTTTAACGATCCGATAATTGTTGATCAACCAATAAGTACGCAAACATTATGTCAGAATACAACTCCGACGGATTTAATTGTAAGTGCTTCAGGTGGTTTGGGAACTTATTCCTATCAATGGTACCAAAATACAGTAAATAATAATACTACAGGTGTGAAAATATCAGAAGCCAATTCCAATATATATTCTCCTTCAACTGCATTAACAGGAACAACATATTATTATTGCGAAATTACACAAATTAATGGTTTGGCTTGTGGTGTGACTAGTATGACTGCGGCAGTGAATGTAAATGCTGTTCCCAAAATTACATCACAACCTATTTCAAGTACAATTTGTTATGGCGATGTTCCAAAAGCATTGTTTGTGTCATATTCTTATGGTGTAGGAAACCCTACCTATCAATGGTATTCAAATTCTACCAATTCTACTAGTACAGGAACATTAATTCCTGATGCTACAAGTGCAAAATATCAACCTACAGTTTCTGGACTTGGAACAACATATTATTACTGTTTTATTTCCAACTTTACTGGAGCATGCAATAGCTTGATGACTGAAACAGCATTTGTTACCGTTAATCCTACACCAAGTGTAAGTTCAGAAAGTACAACAATCTGTAGTGGAACTGCATTCTCAGTTTTACCAGACGAATCGAAGGGTAATGTTATACCTGAGGGAACTACATATATTTGGTCTAATCCTGTTATTTCACCTGCAAATTCAATTAGTGGCGCTATAGCACAATCAATACCTGTTTCTGAAATTGGTCAACAATTAATTAATACTACTAATAATTTAGCTACTGCCACTTATACAGTTACCCCAATTTCTGGATCATGTTTGGGCGCTACTTTTAAAGTTGTAGTAAATGTAATTGCACCAATTAAACCAAATGCAATTGTAACAAATAGTAGCTGTTTTGGAGCAAATAACGCCTCTATTATTACACATATTACAGGTGGAAAACCATTTTTAAGTGGTGATTCATTAAAAATTGCTTGGGTTGGTCCAAATGGTTTTACTGCTAATACTAAGAATATTACAGGTTTGTTGCCAGGAGAATATACTCTAACAATAAATGATGCTGGTGGTTGCCCATTTACTGCAGATTATTTAATAACTGAGCCAGCTGAAATAATTGTCAATAGCGATGTTGTTAAAAACAATGACTGTTATGGTGATGCAAATGGAGCAATATCAATAAGTGTAACTGGAGGAGTACCTGCATACAAATTTGTTTGGACTAAAAATGGTTTGCCTTTTGCAACTACTGAAGATATTTCAAATCTGACTGCTGGTAAATATGTGGTTACAGTATCGGATGCCAATAATTGTAAAACGAAAGAAGTTGGCTTCACAATTACCGAATCTCCATTATTGACAATTAGTCTGTTAAATCATAAAGATATAACTTGTTTTGGAGATGCAAATGGCGAAATAAACATAGATGTTCAGGGTGGTTCTCCAATTGAACTTTCAACTGGTGTTTTTGGTTACAAATATGCTTGGACAAATTCAAACGGTTTTATTAGCGACAGCCAAAACTTAAGTAACATACCAGCTGGAACATATAATTTGACAGTAACAGATAATTATGATTGTACCAAAACTTTCTCTATAGTTTTAACTGAGCCTACGGAGTTGAAGTTAACCACCGAAACAACCAATGTAACTTGTTATGGTTCAAATAATGGCTCAATAACAGCTATCATTTCTGGTGGAGTAAGTCCTTATAAAATTCAATGGAGTAACTTAGGAAGTGGTACAAAACAAAGTGATTTGCAACCTGGAAACTATACAGTAACTGTTACAGATGCTAATCTATGTCAAAAAACAGTTTCAGTAAACATTTCTGAAGCTAACTTCTCATATCACCCAACATTTAAAAATGTTTCATGTTATGGTGCTAAAGATGGTAGTATTAACCTTGGAATTACTGGTGGAATAGCTCCAATATCAGTAAAATGGTCGGATAATCCAACCGCAGGTGAAGTTAGAAATAACTTAGCACCTGGTGTTTATACTGTTACTTTGAATGATGCAGCACCTTGTTATATTACTGAAAGTTTTTTGATTCAAAGTCCGACTCAAATAGCTATAACAGCAAAAATAACTAATGCCTTCAATTGCTCAAACCCAAATACAGGAGCAATAAATGTTTCGATAGAAGGTGGAACTCCACCCTATAAATGCGAATGGTTGAACGGAGATACAACAAGGAATATCACAAATATCACCTCTGGAAAGTATGTAATAAAAGTTGTTGATGCAAAGGGATGTACTCAATCAGCACAATTTGAAGTGCTCAGACAACAACCAATGGTAGTTTCTGTTAGCTCAAAAATAAACTTTAATTGCGCTACAAAAAAACTTTCATTACAATATAATGCAATGGTTTCGGGTGGAATTGCACCATACAATTATGTTTGGAGCGGTGGTGCTGTAAGTGGTGCAAATAACGAAATGATGGAAACAAGTCAAAATAGTGTTGTAGTTCTACAGGCTACTGACGCATTAGGCTGTGTGGCTAGTTATGCTTTCAATGTTGAGATTCCAACTTTTGGAATTGACTCAAAATTAGTTGACTGTAGTAAATCTTCTTACCAATTTAATGCTATCGAAGTGTATGTAGAAGGTACAAAATATAGTTATAATTGGGATTTTGGAGATGGTAAAAGTGCAACACAGAAAAATGTAATACATAATTACTCTGCTGCTGGCGATTACACTGTACGATTGACAATGTCGAATGGAAATTGTGAAACAACTTTTGAGAAAAAAATAACTGTTGAACCTTTACCAGAGCTTGTTTTAGATAGAGATTTGAAAATCTGTAGGGGCGAATTGAACGTATTCCACGTTTCCGGTGCTAATTCTTACAAATGGAGCGATGGAACAAATAGTGACAGCATTGTTATAAAACAAGAAGGAAGTTATAGCGTAATCGGCTCAACTAAAAATGGTTGTTCTCAAACATTATCATTCACCGTTAAGTATTATGACTCATTTAACTATACTTTACAAAGTGACAAAAGTGAGGTTGCTGCAAATTCAACTGTCCGTTTCTGGAGCGAAAGTATTCCATATTCACGTTATTATTGGGATTTTGGCGACGGTACTTCAGATGAAGGAAATGATTTGACTCACACCTTTGGTGTTTCTCCAGAAGGATATTTTGATGTGAAATTGAGAATTGTAAATCCAAATGGCTGTACAGAATTAGCTTCAAAACGCATTTGGCTTACAACTCCTGAATTGCCTAATACATTTACTCCGAATGGTGACGGTGTTAATGATGAGTTTCTTAAAGGTTGGGACATAAAACTTTATAATCGTAATGGAATTTTGTTGTACGAAGGTAAAGATGGTTGGAATGGTGTTTACAAAGGAAAGGTTGTTTCTAATGGTACATATTTTTATGTTTTGAATTATCCTGTTTTGGATGGTGTAAAAACAAAAACTGGATTTGTGAAATTGGTGAGATAAACTAAAACTGATGAAAAATGAAAAAGTTGATATTTTTAATACTATTGATTGCTAGTGCTATAATAGTAGATGCACAGTCTAATATTCGAGTTAATAATTACTGGCAAAATCCCTATTACATCAATCCAGCGGCTATTGACGAAGATTATACCACTGTTTTTAGCGTTGCAGCTCGTAAACAATGGTTTGGATTTGAAGGTGCACCGGGCACATTATTTGCCACTGCCAGAACTTTTATAAGCCCTTTGAACACTCAGTTTGGTTTAAAAGTTTTTACTGATAAAATTGGTTATACCAATACTTCTAATGTTGCACTTTCGTATGCATATTCAGTAATGTTTAATAGAGACTGGCGACTAAATTTTGGTATAAATGCAAGTTATCAAAATGTTGCTGATAATACCGAAGATATAAATTATGACGTTCAAAGTGACCCATCAATTTATATGACTCAATTGCCTGAAAATAATTACAATTGTGATTTGGGAGCTCAATTTTCGGGAAAAGGTTTAAATGTTGGAATTTCAACTCAGAACATATTTTCTTTGTTTTTTGATGAAAATATATCTCAATCTAATACAAATTATTTTTACGCAATCTATCATCATCAGTCAACATATCCAGTCAATTTACAAATAGGTATAGCAGCTATTCAATATGTCAAAATGTTTCAAATGGAAGTTAATTTTACTACTTATTTCGACATTAATAATCAACCAGAAGTTCTTGATCTTGGACTTTTTTACAGAACAAAAAATGAAATGGGTGCAATTGCAGGCGTTAAATTGAATGATACTTTCCATTTATCGTATAGTTACGATTTTGCTTTTACTGGTATCAGCAGATATTCTGTCGGTACACACGAGTTAATGCTGACATACAAATTCAATAAACAAAAATATCGACCTCAATTATAATACTTTTTTGGTTATTGCCTAAAAAAAAGGCCAACTGCAAATTTGCAATTGGCCTTTTTTGTAATTATTATTTATTCATGTCCGATAAACTTTTTATTTTACATATGAAAAACCCCTTCCAATAATGCTTTGAGATAATTTCGCCCCGATGGGGCTTAGATTTTGTTTTTGTATATTTTCTACCATAATTTCGTCCCGATGGGACTTTTTATAAATAGCTTCGGAGAAGCGACATTATGGTAGAATTGAACATGAATTATATCTTTTAGAGCTCCGTTAGGAGCGAAATTATAATCATTATAAAAGTAAAACAACTTCAATACTATTTATTTAAGTAGTAGGAACTAAATAATGTCGTATTTATCTTAATAAGTAAATAGACCACAACAGGAATTCAATTTTAAATTTCAATTTAAAACTTTGTGAGCCTTTTTGTGTTTTTCTTTGTGTGTTTTGTGCAATAGCTATCACACAAAATCCACAAAGTATCACACAAAATTCACGAAGTCTAATAATCTAAAATACTTTGAATACGTTAGAAATTATGGGACATTATTAAATCCCATTTACTTATTTGCTTATTGCTTCAATTGCTTGTTCAATATCAGCTTTAATATCAATAATATTTTCGATACCAACCGATACACGAAGTAGTCCTGGGAAAACTCCAGCCGAAATTTTATCTTCGGGTGAAAGTTGTTCGTGAGTAGTGGCAGCAGGGTGAATAATTAATGATTTGGCATCACCCACATTGGCTAAGTGACTAATTAGTTTCAAGTTATTGATTAGTTCATCAGCTTTTTCACCTTCTCCTTTTAGTTTGAATGAAAGAACACCGCCATAACCTCTTTTCAAGTATTTGTTAGCCAGCGTATGATAAGGGCTACTTTTCAAACCGGGATAATTTACATATTCAACAGCTGGATGTTTTTCCAACCAAGTAGCTAGTTCTAATGCATTCTGAACATGACGCTCTACACGAAGCGACAATGTTTCCAAACCTTGCAAAAGTAAGAAAGAATTGAATGGGCTTATGGCATTTCCCCAGTCGCGCAAACCTTCAACACGCGCTCTAATATTGAATGCGATATTTCCGAAAGGACCATCAGTACCAAAAACATCCCAAAACACCAATCCATGGTAACTGTCAGAAGGTTCGGTAAATGCAGGAAATTTTCCATTTCCCCAGTTAAATTTTCCGCTGTCTACAATTACGCCACCAAGCGAAGTACCATGACCGCCAATCCATTTCGTTGCCGATTCTACTACAATGCTTGCACCATGTTCTAGTGGGCGGAAAATTGCGCCACCAGCACCAAAAGTGTTGTCTACAATAAGTGGAATTCCATATTTGTCGGCAATAGCTGCAATAGCTTCGAAATCAGGAATGTTTAAGTCGGGATTTCCTATTGTTTCTAAATATAATAATTTGGTATTTTCGTCAATAAGCTTTTCGAATGTAGCAGGTTGGTCATTTTCTGTGAATTTAACCTCAACACCCAAACGTTTAAATTGATTTTTAAATTGGTTATAAGTACCACCATAAAGATGCGAAGTTGAAACAAAATTATCGCCTGCCTGTACAATATTGTTGATAGCAATGAATTGAGCCGACTGACCCGAAGATGTTGCCAAAGCGGTTACACCACCTTCAAGTGCCGCAATTCGTTTTTCAAAAACATCAGTGGTGGGGTTCATTAAACGTGTGTAAATATTCCCAAATTTGCGAAGTGCAAAAAGATCAGCACCATCAGCTGCATCGTCAAATACATAAGAACTTGTTTGATAAATTGGCACCGCACGTGCCTTTGTTGTTCCGTCAACTACTTGTCCTGCATGAACTTGCAGAGTTTCAAATTTTAATTCGTTTGTTGCCATATCTTTTTGAGTATTTTTTGTTTCGTTATTTTTATTACTTGGTTTTATATTCAGGATTTTTGATAATGCTTTCTGAAAAGCACTTGAAAAACCAGCCATAACCATTAAATTTATTTTGGAGTACGAGGCGAATCTCACCTAATGAAAGCTCCAGTCTATAATTCTTAATTCTTAATTGTTAATTCTTAATTCTTAATTCTTAATTATAGTGGGTATTCGTCAAAAGCATAAAGCAAAGTCGACAAATAACGTTCACCAGTGTCTGGCAAAAGAGTAACAATTACCTTACCTTTATTTTCAGGTCGTAAAGCTAAGATAGTTGCTCCATAAGCAGCAGCTCCCGACGAAATACCAACGAGTAAACCTTCTTGTTGTGCCAATTGGCGAGAAGTAAGAATTGCTTGGTCGTTGCTAATTTGCAAAACTTCGTCTACAACACTTGCATCGTAATTTTTAGGAATAAAACCAGCTCCAATACCTTGAATTTTGTGAGGTCCAGGATTGCCACCCGAAATTACAGGCGAATCTGCCGGTTCTACAGCAACAATTTTGATGTTTGGATTGTGGGCTTTTAACGCAGCACCAACTCCACTTACAGTACCACCAGTACCAACACCAGCTACAAAAATATCAACTTTTCCGTCGGTGTCATTCCAAATTTCTTCGCCTGTGGTGCGTTTGTGAACCGATGGGTTAGATGCGTTTTCAAATTGCTGTGGAAGGAAAGAATTTTTATTCTCTTCGTGAAGTTCCAATGCTTTTGCAATAGCACCTTTCATTCCAGCTGTTCCAGGAGTTAAAACTAAATTTGCACCAAATGCTTTCAACAAACTACGACGCTCTACGCTCATGGTTTCAGGCATTGTAAGTGTTAGTTTATAACCTTTTATGGCTGCCACCATTGCTAAACCAATACCAGTATTACCACTTGTTGGTTCAATAATTTCATCACCCTGTTTTAATAATCCTGCAGCTTCGGCATCTTCAATCATTGCCAAAGCAATACGCTCTTTAACGCAACCTGCAGGGTTAAACGATTCAAGTTTTGCGATAACTGTTGCTTCCAATCCTTTTTTTGCACTATAGTTGGAAAGTTCTACTAACGGTGTGTTGCCTACTAATTCGGTAAGGCTTTTTGCAATTTTTGCCATAATGATATTTTTTAAATTTTTTTGTTCGATTTTTATGATGCAAAGATACTCTGTTCTCAATTCCCACACAATCGCAAATATAGGGTATTTTTATATACCATGTTTATGGTAGGTTTGAAATAAGTACAAACAGTTTTGTTGAATTTACTGTCGTACCATTTAATACCCTATCTCTCAAATTTGTTTTTTTTGATAGCGAAGAAATAAATATATATCCTAATATCAACCAATTAAGCCGCTTTAAAATGACAATAAAACATCGTAAGTTTCAGCACCAAATCAATTATATGGTTCTAAACTCAATTGTGTGGGTTCTATTTGAAACATATATTTAAAATACTAATAAAAACCACATTAGGCACATAGGGCACAATAGAAAAAAAGATAGAATATAAAAAAAGAACACAATAGATAAATACCTTTCGGTATTTTGTGATTCATTTTAAATACTTTCAGCATTTATTCTATTGTGAACTAATGTGTCTAGTGTGGTTATTTTTTTTTCTATATAAGTTGTCTTAATAAGTTTTAAAAATATCAACTCACACAATTGAGTGTAGAACTTATTTATTTAGGGTCTGCTGAAAAATTGTAATATTATTGATTGACAAATGATTAGTATAATAATAAAATTGATTTGTGCTAGGTATTTAAAGGTTTATATTCAAATATCATGCACTAATCTTTCGGTTGAAGTTTTAAATCCCGTAGGGTGGGGTGTAAAAAATTAACCAGTTGTTTTGATATTTTTCGTTCTAAAAAATAACTGTAATTTGTATAATTCATGTTTGCATTGAGTACATTTCGACCTCTCCCCTAACCCCTCTCCCAAGGAGGCTGTGTAAAAATTAAAAAAAATAAGTTCTTTGACGTATTGTATAAATGGAATAAATTGATTACCTTTATGGCTTATAATTAAATGACTATGAGCTATATACAACAAAAATCAAGAACGCAATTAATGATGCCGTTTGTAATTGATGACTACGTTTCATTCGATAATCCAGTTCGGCTTATCGATGCCTTTGTGGATAAAATTGTCCAAATTCAGCCAGAATTGCTTACAGGCAAAGGAAAAGCCGATGTTGGTCGATCTGCATATTTATTTTCAACTTTACTAAAACTGTACATTTACGGTTTTCTCAATTCAATAAGTTCTTCACGGAAACTAGAAAAGGAAACTTATCGCAATATGGAGATGATCTGGTTATTGGGTAACCTTCAACCTGACCATAAAACTATATCCGATTTTCGTAAAGACAGTAAAGAATCCATTCGTAAAGTAACCATTTCATTTCGCAAGTTCCTGGTAAGCGAAGGTTATATATCTGGAAAACAAGTTGTAACTGATGGTACAAAGATAAAAGCCAATGCCAGCAAAAACACAATTTCGTTGAAAGGAATTACCCAACGCATGGAACAATTGGAGACTCAACTAGAAAAATACTTGTCACAGTTGCAAGACAACGATACAGTAGAAAGTGTCGAAGAGCAACTATCTGAATTATCTAAAGAGTTTGGTGTAGAACCTGCATTGCTTGAGAAAATTGCCAAATTGCAAGAGCAGGTGCACACTTTAGAGAAACAAAAGCAACTTCTGGAAAAGCTAGGTCGTGAGTCTATTGCACCTGCTGACCCAGAAGCTAAAATAATGAAAAGCAAAGAAGGTTTCTATCCTGCATATAATGTTCAATCAACCGTTGATTCAGAAAATCACATGATAGCTCAAATGGATGTAACGGATGAGCCGAATGATTATCACAGTCTGGAATCAAACATAAATGCACTGAAAGAACAACTTGACATTAACCCGGAAACTGTATTGGCAGATAAGGGATACGCTAACGAAGACCAGATTCAATCATTAGAGCAAAGTGGTATGAAGTGTGTAGTTCCTTTTCCTGAACAAGCACCTGATCAGAAACTTCTTGATGCAGGAATCACTTTCGAATATGACAAAAAGAAAGACTGTTATCAGTGCTCACAAGGACAAACTTTAAAAATTGCTGCAAAACTCGTTATCAAAAAGAAGAAACCTTACAGCAAGTATCAAGGAAACAACTGCAACGATTGTCCATTAAAATTGGCATGTACAAAATCTAAAGTTGGACGAATAATTTATAGACGATTGCAGAATGACTGGTTACTTAAATACAAAGAGAAACTCAAAACAAAAGAATTTAAAGAGTTAATTAAACTCAGAAAAAACTTGGTTGAACATCCATTTGGGACAATTAAGTATTGGATGGGACAAATACCATTATTGCTTAGAGGAAAGGAGAAAGTGCAAGTCGAAATTGATTTGTACTCCACTTGTTATAACCTTAAACGGCTTATAAACCTAGAACCAATAGATGTATTGCTCTTTAAGATACAAAATTGGAGGTAAACTTCATTTTTTTTGCTTTATTTACTCAAACACACTTTTATATGTTAATTCTTGCGTGTTTTTGCATTATCAAACAGAAAGAGATTTCAAACTCCATTTTTAACAATACTTCAAAGAACGCATTATAATATTATTTTTACACAGCCTCCCAAGGAGAGGGGGATAAGACGCAGTATTTTATAGGAAAACATAGAAACTTGGTCTGGCTCCCTCTCCATGGGAGAGGGCGGGGGGAGAGGTTGTAATTAGTAATTTTGTTTCCTCAAATTTTCGCAATTAAAAATCACCACTAAATGTATAATAATAAAAAAAGAGTCTCCATATTTACGTTACCAAAACGATTAAATAATGAAGACTCCAA
>CAIWCC010000253.1 GCA_903911085.1 uncultured Bacteroidales bacterium
ATAAACCAATTAGAATACTCAATAATGGAAGAATGGCGAAAAGCTATTTCAAATATGGGTTGACATTTATTGCTACAACACTTTTAAATCCTAATAATCAATTAAATATAGATATTTTCAGTTTTTTGTCATGTACTTAGATTGAGGATAATGGGGTCCTTTCTCCAAAACCATTATTAGCTGACACAAAAGCTCTTGAATTTAAGTGGCTTTCCACTTTGTCTGATGTTTCAGACAAGGACATTATAATGAAACTATATGAGTTTGTTGATGCGTACGGTGAATGGATTGAAAATTTAGAAAATACCTGTGATGAAACCTCAGAATTTTCGATACACAACATTGAAAATTGTCGAAAGGACTATAACCGAATGAGAGAGAATATCCAATTATTACTTGAAGATAATCAAAAGAATATCAAATCATTTAGGCTTATGAATACTGCTATGTTTATACAGTTATGGCATAGCAAAAATACAATTCCAGCTGGAAAAAAAATAAATCATGATTTTTACAAAGATGCAAGTGATTTCATATTCGGAGAATTTCCTGCAACATGGCGTCCTTTTCAGATTGCATTTATCTTGCTTAATCTCGATGGCGTAATTCAAAGGCAAGATGATCCTGAATGGCTAAAAAGAAATGAATTGGTTGATTTAGTTTGGTTTCCTACCGGAGGGGGTAAAACTGAAGCATACTTAGGAATTATTGCTCTGACAATAATAAATCGGAGGCGAACTTTTGATAAATCACAGCATGGTGGTACTACTGCAATAATGCGTTATACTTTACGTCTTTTAGCGACCCAACAATTTCAGAGGGCTATGAGAGTAATTTTAGCTCTTGAACAGCTCAGGATATGGGATCAAAAGGATTTAGGTGTTGAGCCAATCACAATAGGATTATTTGTGGGGGATTCTTCGTTACCTAATCATGCAAAAGACCTTCTTGACGAATGCAGGAAGTGGAACAATATCAAAGATAACAAAAGGCCTGAATCTAAAATTCCAGTAGATAGATGTCCCTGGTGTGGTGAACTCATAGAGTTTGATAACTCAAAAGGGTCGGAATCGAATCCCAATATTGAATTTAGATGTAAAAATACTCGGTGTACATTTGAAGATAGCCTGCCTGTAATTTTATGTGATGATTATATCTATAAGAATCCTCCTACTCTCCTTTTTGGCACAGTAGATAAGTTTGCGGCATTAGCCCACAACGTTTCTACACAAAAAGAAGAAAAGGATTCTCGAAGGATATTCGGGCGGGGCAAGAACTTGAATAACCTTACTCCTGACTTAATTATTCAGGATGAGCTTCACCTTTTATTGGGACCGTTAGGTTCTGCTGTGAGTTTATTTGAAGCTGCTGTTGATCAATTATGCACAAGAGTAGATAATGGAGTTAATGGTAAAAAAATTAATATTCGTCCCAAGATTATTTCTTCTACTGCAACCACAAGAAATACCGAATTACAAATTCGAGCATTGTACGATAGATGTGTAAATATCTTTCCAAAAAATGGTATTGATTACGATGATTCATTTTTTGCATTTTCCAAAAGAAGGTTGGAAAATGGTTCACCTGTGTTTATTGCAAAAAGGAAATATTTAGGAATTTTGCCAACAGGGAGAACACAAATGACCACTCAAATGCGCTTAGCTGCAACAATGTTTGTACATAGAGCCTTGTTTGAAAAAGAAAATATTACCATATTAAAAAACAAAGATTTTGAAAAGGCTGCTGACTTTTATTACTCAATTATTTCATATTTCAATAGCTTAAAAGAGGTTGGAAAAACGGATGCACAGTTTTATACTGAGTTCACCAAATATACACGCCGTTTATTCAAAAGAGTATTGAGATTTAGTGATATGTTAGAATGCTTCTACGCTTATGATTCTGCCTTTAAGAAATCAGAGCTAACTGGCCGTCTAACAGGATCAGAAGTTATTGATCAATTAGAAGTAGTAAGTAAACGCTGGTCTTCGGCCAAAAGACTACCTCAGAAGTCAGAATCAGGCGAAAGTTGGCAAAAAGGGACAACACCCCCAGACTATATTTTAGCAACCAATATGATTTCAGTTGGGCTTGATGTTGATAGGTTTAATACAATTATCATGAATTCAATGCCGAGAAATATAGCTGAATATATACAGGCAAGTAGTCGTGTTGCTCGAAATGATTTAGGTTTAGTTGTAACATTGCACAATCCATTTAGATCAAGAGACCTATCCCACTTTGAACGTTTCCGAGAGTTTCATGAAAAACTTTATTTCTATGTTGAACCAATTTCTATAACACCCTTCTCGAAAAAATCCATTAATCGCTATTTACCATTGTATTTAGCGACAATGATTAGGCATAATTACGATGAAGTTGCGGAGAAGTCTGATGCAGGTAAATTAAATGCTAACTTGAAAAATAGAATATCTACTGAACTTGAAACTTATTTCAAGGAAAGGCTTCGAAGAACTCAGTCATTGAAAGATTCTCAAAAAGAACTACTAAATTCCGATTTAGAAGCACATATTAACCAGTTTATTCAAAATGCAATGGATGAATGGTTGAAGTATGTGAATCGACAGACTACAGAAAGGTATAAACTTATTTACTCAGGTTCACAATATGCAAATGATCATATTCGTCAAAACACTACAGTATCAAAAGATCTGTATGTTGCACTTGACTCTTATGATGAAGAAAGAGCTGATCGATTATGGTACGTTCCTCAATCACTTAGAACAGTAGAATCAGAGGCTGTTATAAAAATTAAAGAAGAATTTTAATATGGAAATTTTCAACGATTTACAATACAATCAAGCTGTTGGAAAGTATAAAGTTCTATCCTCTAATGCTGGTGTTGGTTCAATTATTACGACAAAGTCAGGCTTTTTCATAATGCCTCAATCTGTTTCATTGTGGGGTTGTATAAAGAGTGTGAATAATTACATACAAAATCATTTAGAAGATTTTGATCCAGCTTCCATTGCTCGTGAATCTGGTGTCGATGTTATTAATGACCCACGATTTATAGAATTCCTGAAAGAAGAACAAAAGATTATCAATCTTAGATGTCTCATTGATGTTCCAATTCTAAACTTAACAGAACGAAATTATACAAAGCACAAAGATCACCCGCTTTTTAAACAATTCTTAGCATATCAAAATGCAGAAAAAAGTGCAGATCATTTTTTAATCCCTGCTATACATTTCCCGCGTTGGTTTTACAGCAGTAAAATGAAAACATTTAAAGAGCTGAAGGACTGGCAATATTTATGGAAACAAAATCGGTGTAACGGAGGAGATCTAAAGTTTTTTTCGCCTCCAAGAGACCCATTTTCAAAAACTAACCGTAAGTTTAAAGACAAGAACAAAGAGTTTGATATTTATAATACCTTAGTTCAGGTTCCAATGTTACTCATTTGTAAGAATGGTCACATATCAGATATTCCGTGGTATCAGCTCTTTTGTGCTGGTATAGATGGCCACAAAAGGGATATGGATAAAGATGAAGGTTTTGATCTGTTTGGTTATGAGTGTCAACCCTGTACGAACGATGGTAAACATGAACTACAATGGATAGAAAACAGAAATCAATCTGAAAGTTGGGGTGTGATCAAATGTAAAAAATGTGGTCAAAATTATAGCCTTGAAGGTATCATGAATATAAAACCATTCTGCTCAGGCGAAACTCCTTGGAATGGTACTTATACAAAATCAAAATATAGTTGTAAACTGCCAAATGGTACTCGTAGTACAATGCAATTTGTTTTGGCAACCAGCAACAGTGTTTATTATGCTGATTCATTCAGCAGTCTGTTTATACCTTGTTGTTATTTAAAAGACAAAGTTTTAGACGGGAGGCTTTCTAAAGTACATTCATTAATCATAGAAAAATGGTATCCAAAAGCGTTATCTGGCAACGAATTACTCACTAAAGAAAAATTTATTCAATCAATTAATCTGATTGATAAAGCTGATGATGCTGGTTTATCCATAACACAAGCAGAGGCTCAGAATATAATTAATCATTTTCAACATATTGGAAATGAGGTTAGAGATATTAGAGAGCAATACAGATATGAAGAATTTAAAGTTTTTTCAGAGTATAATCATTCACTAATTGAGTCAGAAGAGTTAGAGTTTGTAGACATTGTTTTATCTGATGTATTCAAACCATATTTCAAAAAAATTAAACAAGTAAACACATTAGGAATAACAAGCACACAATTGGGATTCAATAGAGTTTCATTGCCAAGTCCTAAATGGATTAACAATGAAGTTGTGAGGGAGCTCGGCCAAGCAATTTACAGTGAAGAAAATAAAGAGGATGTCTTAGTATTGCCGGCAAATCAAACATATGGTGAGGGACTTTTCTTTGAGTTTAACCGAGAAACTATTTCTCAATGGGAGATAGGAAATAAAACATTCTTCAACTCTCGATATAATCAAGATCCAGGAGATTTAGGAAAGAGCTTGAAAGATGAAATGGACAACTATGGTGCACCAATGTTTTATTTATTACATACTTTTTCTCATTTGATACTAAAGGAATTGGAGTTCAGCTGTGGTTATCCAACAGCAAGCTTAAAAGAAAGGCTTTATTACTCCGATAGAATGTGTGGAGTTTTAATCTATACAGCTGATGGCTCTGAAGGCAGTATGGGTGGGCTTGTATGGCAAGGTCAACCACAACTGATGGAACAAATAATTCTGTCAGCATTGGATCGAGCTCAACACTGCTCCTCTGACCCGCTTTGTTGGGAAGCCAATGAGCAACTCAATTTAGCAGCATGTTTTTCATGTTGCCTTGTATCAGAAACTTCATGTGAACAACGGAATTTAGGATTAGACCGAAGAGCGTTGGTTGATGAAGAATTTGGATTTTTTAATCAAACAATTATTTGATATGACATTTCCGATGGTGAATAGATAAATATAAAACAATTCATTGTATGGGTAATCTCTGGAAACAACAAGGCATACCACATAAGGGTTGGACAACAGTAAATGTGTACGATGTGCGGGAAGATGGTCAGTCGGAAGATGAAACCTCTTACGAATCTTGTATGATGTGTGGTCACGAAAAAATTCGCTACGTGCATGTTGTTTCTCACCCCGATTATGGTGAAGAATTATTAGTGGGTTGCCAATGCGCCGAGAAACTGACAGGTGATTATGAAAACCCACAGCGCAGGGAAAAAGAACTGAAAAACAGAACAACCCGGCGAACAAACTTTATTAGCCGGACATGGAAAATTAGTGCCAAAGGAAATGAATATATTAATGTCGACAACCACAATATTCTTATAAAAGAAGATAGTACGACACACAAATTCACGGTCAAGATTGATGACACATGGGGAAAAAAACACTTCGACACTACGGAACTTGCAAAAATAGCAGCGTTCAAAGGTATAGAGTATTTTAAGGAAAAAGGGGAATGGTAAAACTTATACAAATAGAAAATAAATAGAATTGACTCAAATAAACAAGTCCACCTATATCTAAAAAAAAGCATAGGTTGACATTAAACAAAACAAACATAAATGTAGCGCCCTTATGGAAGAATCACTGTTTCTTAATACCCTTGCATTTGAGTTCCCCAAGGAACCCAAAATCTTCTATTTCTCCAAAGAAGATAGAAAAGATGTTTCGCTTACAAAATTAAGTCACCAACTGTTTCCGATAAATATCAAAGATATTTTTCCCAACCTTACAAATGACTGCTTTCTTTATACTTCGTTTACCCGCAAATTAGAAGGTTTTACGCCGTTAAGTATTAACTTTACAACTGACAATTACGCCCTTGTCAAACGCTACTACAACCGCGAAATTAAGTATTATTTCACGCATAGAAATTATCTGGTCGAACCTACTTTTATTCAGGATAATCAAATATGGTTGCGCAATAATACCGATAAAACTCCAACTGGTTGTACGCTTTACGATAGGTACACCATTAAGGTAAATTTCAATCACTTCACAAACTTACCTGAGTTGGTTTTATCCTACGACCGAAAAGCAAAAGTGCTTAATAAATCGGTAGAAGCATTTCTATCCGAAGAAGAAAATGCAACCGCCGACCTCTTTAATAGAGTTGTTCATGTAGAATATTTTGAAAATGAAGAGAAAAAAATTACCAAAACTCGGGTAACAAAATATGAAAAATTGCTAGAATCAGAAAGGACTATTGAATATAATAATGTTTATCCAATAGTTGGAAGTAAATTAGCTGCATATCTTTGTTTTGAGGACGACGAAGATAATGATAACCCATTCCAAAAGGTGAATCGTTACACAAAATACCTTTCTAAAATCTTTGGCTTCTACAATAAGTATCTGAAAAATGAAAGCTTTCAGAAAGTCGTGCCAATATCCGATAAAGGTTTTGATAATGCCAAACCACTTCAGATTGGAAAAACAACTCCTCAAAGCAAACAACTAATATTTGGTAAAAACAAAACAAATAAAAATGTTATTGATGTCATTCCGCAGCGCGGTGTAAACAATGGTCCATTCAACCAACCACGCTACAATAACATTCAAATGTTTTTTATTACTTCGGCCGACCATGTACCACACACAAATGTGTTATCGGGTTACATTAAAAAAGGTTATAAAGTTTACAAAGGTTTATTGCAATACACAGACGTGCCCGTAACTACAGCTCCAAAAGGCTATAGCATTGCTTTTACGAACTCAAACAATCCATTGCCGGAGATAGAAGAAAGACTTGAAAATATCGACTGGATTCCGGGTGTGAAATACCTTGCAATATACCTCACTCCTATTGGTAAATATGCGAAAGATAAAGAACAACGAAAGATTTATTACAAAGTCAAAGAAAAACTTCTGAAACGAAATATATCTTCACAATGTATCGAAACAGATAAAATGATCAAAGTACTTGAAAACGATAGTGCTCTTGAAAAGAAAGGTAAAAAAGGACAAAACTTTGCTTACACACTACAAAATATTGCCATTGCTGTCAATGCCAAACTTGGAGGTATTCCTTGGCGTATCAACATGCCAACAGCTAAAGAACTTGTTGTAGGTGTTGGAGCTTTCAAAAACACAGATACAAACGTGCAATATATCGCTTCTGCGTTCTCATTTGATAACACAGGCGCATTTAATTCATTCGAGTATTTCCACAAGGACGAAACTTCCCAGTTGGCTGGTTCTATCGAGGAAGCAATAATCAATTATGCCAATGTAAACGACAAACCGAATCGGCTTGTCATTCATTTCTACAAAGAAATGTCCGAAGAAGAAATAAAACCAATTGAAAATGCACTCCACAATTTAGACCTTGACATTCCGGTATTTGTGGTTACAATCAATAAAACTGAATCCGAAGACTTTGTTGTATTCGACGATAAGTTCACAGATAAAATGCCCTATAGTGGCAGGTATATCAACCTTGGCAACAAAACATACTTACTTTGCAACAACACACGTTACGAAGACAATACATTTAATAGTATGGACGGTTTCCCATTTCCTGTGAAATTGAAAATAAATTGTCCAACAGATAATGAATTGCAATCAGATACCAGAATCATTAATGGACTCATTGACCAGGTATATCAATTCTCACGTATTTATTGGAAATCGGTAAAACAACAAAACCTACCGGTTACAATCAAATACCCCGAAATGGTGGCTCAAATCGCCCCGCATTTCAACGGTGGCGACATTCCTTCAAACATAGGAAATGATAATCTTTGGTTTTTATAAATCAACTTCCTTAAAAGACAATAAATACATTTCTGAAATGGAAGGCATTATTACTGCAAAGGAGTTTCAAGTATTTGGAAAAAATTTCTATTAATCGAGATAGAAGGATATTTGAGGAATTTAGTGTAAACGTCCTATTTTTCTTCATATCCACAAAATTCTAAAATAATGAATACTTTTGTGTTCATTATTAATATAAGAAGAATCCAACGTATAAATCAAAATAGATAAAAATAAATAATATGGGACAGTTTAGCGATAAAGTTATTCAACAAGTTTGGGAAAAAGCACAATCAATCATTGGGTATGATCCAAATATCTGGCGTAAAGATTTTGCTGGAGCATGGATAAGAAAAGATTTATACGGAACGGATACAAAATTCGGTTGGGAAATAGATCATTTAAAACCGATTTCAAGAGGTGGTAGTGATAATCTCATTAATTTGAATCCGTTGCATTGGAAAAATAATAGAACAAAGGCAGATAATTATCCAAGTTTTCAAACTGCAATAACCTCCGATGTAAATCAAAATATTGAAAAACAACAATCATGGACAGCTCAATAAATATAAAGCCAGCCAAGAGCAAAGGGGATAAATGGGAGCTTAGACTTATTCAGAATGTCTGGGTTATAATGTCTGTTGTACTATCCTTTTTGTTTGTAATTGGGCTTGTTGCTTTTTTGTGGGAAAAGGATAAATTTGCTTTCGATTCTCCAATTGACTCTGATTCATGGGGGCTATTTGGCGAATATATTGGAGGTATATTGGGCACAATAATAACATTCTTCAGTGTTTATTTGTTAATTAAAACTCTTAGGTTTCAAATAAAATCGAATGACGAAATAAATTCAAACAATAAGAGAAATACCGAAATTTATGTATTGCAACAATTTCATGATACTTTCACTACGTTAGTTTCGTTATATCAAAATTCGATTGAAGCTTTTAAAATAGATGATGAACAAAAAGGGAAAAAGTTTTTTCACGAACAAGTAAAAAAATTACAGAGTGGTTTCAATAGTTCAGCAGAAAATTATGAAAAACAAGTAAGACAAACTATAGATAGTTTCAACAGTTTTTATACACAATTTAGGGAGTATGCAGCCGTATATTTTAGATTGTTATATCGTGTATTTCAACTTATTGATTCTTCTGAAATTTCTGAATGTAAAAAAGCTGAATACGCAAAAATTGTACGTTGTCAACTTTCTGAAGATGAGATGTTTCTTTTGAGATATAATGCAATGACCACAAACGGGAAAAAAATGCAGATTTATATTAATAGGTACAATCTATTAAAACATTTTCCAATAATGAGTTTGTTAGAATTTACTATTTGGCGAAAAAAAATATCAGAGATAGAAAAAAATTATATTGATTCATTCTTTGTGGACATTAGAAAGCGAATGATGAGTGCATTATTATCTCAATCTGACACTGATAAAAAATTCAAGCAAGAGATGGAAGATAAAAAATACTGTGTTAAGATTGAAATTTCGAAAGACAATACTTCCGCAAAACTCGAAATAATCAAAAACAAAAAAGTTAACGCCGTAACAGATACCCTTAGTTTAGTATTGGATAAATTTACAGAAAAAGAGATTCTGGAATTAATAGATGCTTTCATTCAAGAGGTCTATATATTCTCAAATTTCAGTGTTTATGCAAGTGTTTTAGAAATGAAAATTGAGAAAGATATTAATAAAGCTGTAGGACAGAAACAAGATACATTTTGGGTAACAATAAAAAACAAGGGTAATTATCCTTTGATTTTGTCTCAAAGGCAATTGGATACACCTCGACAGAGTTAAAATAATTGCTGCAAATGAAGAAAGAGTGAATTGAAATTGCATGTTCAACCCATAATCCCGATTTGATATTTTGGGGATTAATAGGAAAGAGCAGATACTCAAAATATCCAGTTTCCTACATTTCCCGATATTTTGCAATATGCAAATAACTGATGTAGAAGGTTGCGACAATATTTTACGAATTCAAAGAATGTCGCTGCTCGATATTTTTTAATACTTTTGTTACTATTGATTCAAGATAAATCAAAAAATTAAAATAACTTGTAATAGACTGTCTATAATCATATTATGTCCGAAACTCAAAACATAGAATACAAAACCATTTGGAAAGATGAATACTTGAAATGGATATGCGGCTTTGCCAATGCTCAGGGCGGTACGCTTTATATTGGTAAAGACGATAACGGAAATGTGGTAGGTGTGAAAGATGCCAAGAAACTATTGGAAGAATTGCCTAACAAGATAACCACCATTTTGGGAATCGTTACCCCTGTCAACTTGCACCAAACCGAACAGGGCGACTATATAGAAATCATTGTAGATTCACACCCTAATCCGGTAAACTACAAAGGTGAGTACCATTACCGTAGCGGCTCTACCAAACAAGAACTAAAGGGCGCGGCGTTAGATAAATTCTTGCTACAAAAGCAGGGTAAACATTGGGATGCTGTATCGATTCCAAATGTTTCGGTTGCCGATTTAAAACCTGAAACGTTTGATTTTTTTCGCAAGAGAGGTGTTAAGAGCAAACGACTTGATGAAGATGTGTTGACAGATACAAATGACGTTTTACTGAATAACCTGAAACTCACAGATAATGGTTATTTGAAAAGAGCTGCACTTTTACTTTTCCACCCCGACCCTGAAAAATATGTTTCGGGTGCGTATATAAAAATCGGTTTTTTCCGTACCGACAGCGATTTATTGTTCCAAGACGAAATACACGGAAATCTTTTTGAACAAGTAGAAAAAACAATGGATTTGCTTTTCACAAAGTACATTAAAGCAATGATTAGCTACGAAGATATTTACCGTGTGGAAATCTACGAATATCCAAAAGATGCTTTGAGAGAAGCACTGCTTAATGCCGTTGCACACAAAGATTATACGGGACCTTATCCGATACAAATCAGTGTCTATGAAAACAAGATTATGATCTGGAATTATGGCAAACTTCCCGAAAATTGGACTGTTGAAGATTTGCTCGACAAACATTCTTCACAACCACGTAATCCGGATATTGCAACCACCTTCTTCCGCAGCGGTTATGTGGAATCGTGGGGACGAGGGATGGATAAAATGAGAAATTTATGTATTGAAGCCAAAATCCCACTACCTCAGCTATCATGCAAAGGCAATGATTTTTGGACAGTTTTCCGTAAAGACATTTACAATAAGGAAGATTTGAGTAAGTTAGGTTTGAGTGATAGGCAGATAAAAGCCGTGTTGTATGTGAAAGAACACGGACGGATTACAAATAAGGAATATCAAGAAGTCAATGGAATTGGAAAATCTGTTACGATTGATGAATTGCGTAATTTGGTTGATAAACAGATATTAGTAAGAATTGGTGAAACTGGTAGAGGAACTTACTATGAATTACCAATTAAAAACGACCGATAAACAACCGAAACGACCGTTAATCGACCGTTAAACAACCGAAAGGTGCGTAAAGAAATACTATCAATATGACAAAGAAAGGATAATTTGATCGGGTTAGGTCTGAGTGATAGGCAGATAAAAAGGCCGCTTATTATGATTTGACAAATGTCGGACAAATCGGTTAAATGTCGGAGTCGTATCGGAAATGTCGGATAAATGTCGGATAACTTATTTTATAAATTAATGACGCCATAATAACGCCAAAACGGCCATAATAACGCCAGAAAAACGCCAATGCACAAATTGCACTGTAATTGCACAATAATTGCCCAAATGGAATAAATATCAAAACATTTGGTTTTTAATATTCCCAAATCCTCGAGTGAGGAAATTGGGGATTAAGAGGAAAAAGAAGATACTCAAAATATCCAGATACCCCAATTTCCCCAATTTCCGCAAGCTGAGGAATCGGGGCTGAGGTCTTTCCTAGAATCCAAAGTTTTTTCAGTCCGGCATTACAGTCTATGATTGA
>CAIWCC010000254.1 GCA_903911085.1 uncultured Bacteroidales bacterium
AATGCTATTTATAAAATGTTGAAAATGAAATCATCATCGATTTGTTATCGATGGTTGTAGAGACGTGGCATGCCGCGTCTCTACTGGTTATTGGTTATTTATTTATTTATTTGTTTTGCAAATGTACGCATAAGATTTGTTTTCACAATCTAATTATTAAAATATATTTTTACATTTACATTTATGCCATTCATGGGTTCAAACTCATGGCTACAAAATCGGTCATCCAGCTAGCATCTACAGACGCATCAATTTTCATTTTGTTTATGCCATTTTCATTGCTTTTTGCATTATGATAATGATCATGAGGGAGTTTCAGTAGGATAGATTGTATTGTTGCCAAATGAATTTAAGTAATAAGCACTAAATAATGTGCCATTTAAAATTGACATTATAGTGTTCTGCGTACTTAGGTACTAATTGAAACGGGACAAACTCTAGTTTAGAATTTGTCCCGCTTTATTTAAATTAGAGATATTGGTTTTCCTACATTCCCAGCACCTTAAACTCTACCCTTCGGTTTTCGGCTTTGCCTTCGGGTGTTGTGTTGGTGGCTATTGGTTTGGTTTGTCCAAAGCCCAATGCTTTCATCTGGCTGGATTTGCCGCCTTTGCTCAATAGATATGTTTGAACCGATTTGGATCTGGCTTTTGATAAAGCAAGGTTTTTGGCCGCTCTGCCATCATTGTCGGTATGACCGGAAATCTCTATTTGCAGCTTCGGATTTTCCACCAAAATACCAGAAACTAAATTCAATATCTCTAGTGCTTCGGGCGTTAAATCGGCTGTTCCAGTATTGTAGTTCACGTTTTTGAACTTGAATGCCAATCCTTTTTCAATTTTCACTATTGGGTCGAGCAGGATTACTCTCTTCGTGCCACGTGTCACGTTCACCAAATTAATGGTCTGGCGTTGCGGAACATATCCGTTGGCGGAAACTTCCACTTCGTACGATTTGCCTTCCTGTACCACGGTTACTATCTGGCCTTTGTCGTCGGTCTGTCCGGTCTGCATCACTTTGTCGTTGCTTTTCACTACCATGGTGGCTTTCACCGGCAGTCCTGTTTTAGCATCTACTACCTTCGTTTCTAGTTGTACACCTTGAATTTCGGCTACCAAAGCCACATTTTTCTGCACTTTTTTGGCCGACGCTTCTACTTTCTGAGTTTGGGAAATATAAGCCGGAGCAGAAACAGTCAATTCGTAGGCATCTGCTTTTGGCAGTTCAATGCTGTATTCACCGTTGGCAGTGGTTTCAACCGTTTTCACAGCTTTTCCATTATTATTTACAGCCACTTTTGCTTTTAATGGTTTAGCGGTGAATGCATCGGTCACTTTACCCGACAAAACCACTGTTTGCGGAATGGCTGCCAATGCAAAATCTTTGCTGGCCGTTTTGGTGGCTTTCAGCAAATCTGCCGTTTGGCTTTGCGAAGTATAATCGGCTGCAGCAGCTTCCACTTCGTAGATTTTACCGGCAGCTAGACTTACCGAATACTTACCAGTATTGTCGGTTGTTAGCGTATTTACCAATTCACCGTTGTTTTTTACGAGCAAGGTGGCAGCCAATGGTGCAGCTGTTTTGTCATCTGTTACTATTCCCGATAGTTCTACCATTTTGGTTTTGGCGGCACAGTTCAATCCTAACTGAACGCCCAATTCCAATCCGAAAGCACGTGTTTGAAGTTGGTCGGCACGATTTGCAAGGGTGTTGAGTCCGTTATCGCTTTTGGCCATGATAAATTCGGAAGTATTTGTTTTTACGTTCTGAAAACCATGCATCAGTTTGGCTCCTGCAAAAAGTGCCACGGTGGGAGTGAGTTTGTACTTCAGTCCCAACGCTCCTTCTGCACTCAGGTTGTTTTGTTTGCCAATGCTGCCGCTTCCTGTAACTGCCTTGTTGGTAGGATAATAATACGGAGAACCCGTTACGTCCACATCGTAAAGCGTTACATTGTAGTCGGGATAAAATCCGGTACGGGTAATGTCGGCTTTGCTGCTATATTTGGAACTGAGGTTCAAGCCATACGCCACACCAATGTTGGCATAAGCACTTAATTTTGCACTCAATGCGTAATCAATTCCCAACTTCACGGGTATTTCCAAAAAGCCGATG
>CAIWCC010000255.1 GCA_903911085.1 uncultured Bacteroidales bacterium
AAGTGTATGCTTATGTTTCGGTTCGGATTCTACCAGATAATCAGCCTCTTTTCTCTCTGATTCTTCTTCATAAGTATCCTCTGCAATTTCGCAAGGAATAGAAACTGTAAAAATTGTTCCAACACCCTTTTCTGATTCCACTTCGATAGAACCTTTTAGTAATTCTACTAATTGTTTTACTAGAGCTAATCCTATGCCGGTACCAGAAACAGAGCTTGCATCTTTAGCCTGATAAAACCTTTCGAAAATATGGTTTATTTCATCCTTGTCAATACCACAACCACTATCTTGAATTTTCACACGTAGGCTTTGATTATTTTCTTCAATAAAAACAAAAACATCACCACCTTCGGATGTGTATTTAAAAGCATTTGATAATAGGTTGATAAGGATTTTGCTAACCTTATCTGCATCAATCATAAGGTAATTATGATTGAGGTCAACAATGTATTCAAAGTTATTTTTTTTGGTGACGGCTATACCTTCAAATGATTCTTTTATCTGTGAAAATAATTTCAACATATCTGTATTTGCAAGTTCTACTTTCAAAGCTGAATTGTAAATCCTCCTGAAGTCTAAAAACTGATTGACTAAATAAAGTAATCTTTCAACATTTTTGTCTATTATTCTTATTTTTTCATTTAGGAATGGATTTTTCAATAATGTTTTGTCGTTTTTGATGTCTTCGAGTGGAGCAGCTATAAGGGTTATAGGTGTACGTATATCGTGTGCAATATTGGTATGAAAGCGTAATCGCATGGCATTTAGTTCTTCTTCATGCTGACGTTCAATGTCCTTTATTTGTAGTTGTTGTCTGTGTTTGGCTTCTTTATTAATATATGTTATTACAAAATATAAGATAATAACTAAAAGTATGAAATACAGTATAAAAGCCCATACCGACAACCAAGGTGCTGGTTTTACTACTATCGTAAGTCTACTTTCCTTACCTCCCCAAACATTTTCATTGTTCGAGGCTTTAACCCAAAAAGTGTATTTACCAGCTGGTAGTTTATTATAGCTAACCGTCAAATTTCTGCTGTCGGTACTGTGGTAGTCTTTATCATAGCCTTCAAGTTTATATTCAAAAATATTTTCTGTGAAATCGTTGTAATGAGTCGCAATAAAACTAATCGATATATTGTTTTCATTATAATTCAGTGTAATTTCATCAGTTTCAAATAGAGGTTTCCTTAATTTACCTGCAAGCGTCGAATCACTTTTCAGGGATTTCCCGAAAATGAGCACATCAGTTATCAATGCATCGGCTTTAAAAGGATTGTGTGGTAGTGGTTTGGTGTTTATAATATTCACCCCATTAATAGTACCAACAAAAACATTACCATTACTTTCAAATCCGGCTTCTAATGTTGCATTAGAAAAAAGTCCATTATTAACCGTGTATTTTTTCTCTTTTTGAGTACGTATATTGTAACAAAATAATGCTTGTGAAGTTCCTAACCACAGATTCTGCGATTTATCTTCTACAATCATCATAATTTTGTTAGCTCCCACAAGTTTCAAATCTTTTAAAGGTGTAACAGTAATCGTGGCATTTTTAACAATACATTTGTTTAGA
>CAIWCC010000256.1 GCA_903911085.1 uncultured Bacteroidales bacterium
AAATAATATTGATTGCAATCGTTTGCACCCGCAAAATATCATTTTTCCAAACATTCACACACCTAACAGACTAAATACCATTATATTTGCGCAATTATTAATATTGCACAAATGAAAACACATCTCTACTCTGGTTAAATTATTTTTGGTCTGTCTATTTTTGAAATATCTATTTCCCGCTTCAGTTCTTTTGATGAATATGAATAATATTTATTACTCATAATCCGTTCTTATTTATAATTTCCTTCATTTTTTTTGAACTTTTTCATCAAGTTTTTGATTCATTTTTCAACTATACTTGCTAATATGTATGTTTTAAAAATACATTTTTCTTTTTTATAACCTTCTAATTTATACGTTTATGAAAAAAATAATTTTACTTAGTTTATTGAGTGTATTCATTCAAAATATATTTGCATGGAGTTGGCCTCAATGTCGTAACTATAATGGTAGTACCCCAGAACAACCTGCAACAATATATCTAGGAGATAATGGTAATTTTGGTTGTGATTCTTGGGATATGGTAGATTCAAAATGGCCAAAATGGTGTGTCGTAATAAGTCCAAATGCTGATTTAACTACTGGTGGACTTACTGGAAGTTGGTCTAGTTATAGTAATGTACAACATAAAACTAATACTTCTCCTCGCTTTACCTCAACAGGTACATGGTATTGGGGAATGAAAGTGGAATATACAGATGCGGGTGGATCAACTGGTTGGTATTGTAATAATAATACAGCATGGGCAAATATGTACGGTTCACCTACTTCAAATTTAACTATTTCTGTTTCCGCATTATCAAATCCGACTTCACCAACTGCAACAGCTACTTCTAGCACTCAAATTAATTTAACTTGGGCAAAATGGAATAGTAAAAATATAATGATTGTGCGCCGATTAACTTCTGCTGATCCATCAAATGCTCCTACCCAAGGAAGCCCATATACTGTTGGAAACACACTTGGAACAGGTACGGTAATCTATAATGGTGGAGGAACAAGTTTTAATGATACTGGTTTAACTCCGGGAACGGGATATACTTATACTTTTTATTCCGAAAACTGGAGCTATTATAGCTCAGGTTCAACTGCTTCGTCTACAACCACTTCAACGTCTACGGCTACCGATTATTTTAGAAGTAAAACTACTGGTAATTGGAATGATGTTGGAACATGGGAGTCATCACCAAATAATTCCACATGGATAAATGCAACATTAGTACCAGATGCCTCTGCAACTGTAACAACAATTTTAAATACTCATACTGTAACACTTACAGCTACCGCAGCAGCAAAAACATTGACAATTGCTTCGGGCGGAACATTGACTTGTGGCGGTAATATACTAAACATTGCTACATCTGGTTTACTCACAAATAATGGTAATTTTACTTATGGAACTGGAACAGTAGTTTTTGCAGGAACAGGCACAATTGCAGGTACAATTAGTTTTAACAATGTGACTTTGGCTGATGGTGTGATTTTTAGTTCTTCAACTACAATTTATGGTACTTTGACACTAAATTCAGGTGGATATGTAAATACTTCAGCACCAAGTTACGCTAGCGGTTCTATCTTGAAATACAATTCAGGTACAGTTTATGGCCGTGGTACTGAGTGGAGTGCAACATCAGGAGCTGGATATCCCTACAATGTACAAATAAGTAATAACACTACTGTTAATATCGGTGCTAATTCAGGAACGGGAACTGCACGTCAATGCGCTGGAAATTTAACAGTTGATGCGGGTTCAACTTTTAGTATGAATATAACTGGAAATGTAATGACTTCAGCTGTTACAATAATGGGTAATATATTGAATAATGGCACTATAACACTCTCTGGAAGTATTGGTGGTGATTTAAAGTCACATGGAAATATTATAGATAATGGAGTATTTAATGCCAATAATCGTGCAGTATTTTTTAATGGAGGTAATGTACAGGATATTAGTGGTGCTGGTACTTTTGATATTTCCTACGTCAGGATTAATAAAACTGCTGGAAAAGTTAGACTAGTTGGTACATTAGAGTCATTAGCATCTAATGGTGGTAATGCAATAGAAATTGATGGTGCTACAAGTGAATTTGATTTGAACGGATATGCTTTGAATACTAAATCACTCGTTTTATTGAATTCTGGAAAATTAACTTGTGGCAGTAGTACTGTTACAATTGCTGCTGGTGGAACGATTGCAAATGGAGGTACTTTCACTGCTGGTACTGGAACAGTTGCATTTGCTGGAGCTGCTACTGTCACAGGTACAGTTGCATTTAATAGTGTTACTCTACCCAGCTCGGCAACTGTTGATTTAGGTGCTTCTAGCGTTGCACAGCCAATTACGGGAAGTAGCAGTGCCAGTATGTCAATAACAGGAACAGGTGCAACTGGTACTATTAATTTCGATCAAACTACACCTGGTACAACAAATGTACTACAAAATTTAACTTTAAATAGAGCATCAGGATCGGCAACATTAGGGGGTGATTTGATTGTTAATAACGCACTGACATTGACTGAGGGAATTTTAGAATTAAATGGTAAAACACTTACTTTGGGTACAAGCTCTACTGTTTCAACCACAAATGGAACATTAAAAGGTGGTGGTAATTCAAGCATATCCATTTCTGGAATTGGTGCACTTGGAACTTTAAAATTTGACCAAACTACACCTGGCACTACCAATGTAATAAAAAATTTGACAATAAATCGCACCACAGGAGGTACTGCAACTATAGGTAATGATTTGGTAATAAGTAATAATTTACAATTAACAGCTGGAACTATTACTTCAAGTGCTGGTACAAAAATGACATTATTAGAAGGAAGTAAAGCTACAACTGAATCTGGTTCCTCATTAACGTTTGTAGATTTAGTTTTCTCGAAAGGAACTACAACAACATCCGAATTTGATAATAAAGGTGGGAGTGTGGCAGTTACAGGTAAAATCAGTGTAAAAGTAAATTTCCCAGATGATGCACATTGGCAATTTGTTAGCTTCCCATTTGCTATTTCGGCAATTAAAAAGAGCGATGGATCGACACCAATCTATAATACTGATTATGGAGCTGTATATTACGATGCGACCAAACGTGCAGCAGGTCAGTCAGGTTGGATTCACGTGAATGAAGCCCCAAATGCAGGAGTTGGCTATGCTTTTTGGAGTAAATCAGATTTATATTTTGAATCATCAACCACTCCGACTGTGAATTCATTTAGTTCTACAACTACTAAATCTTTGACTTATCCTTCGGGAGGTGCAATAACTAATGCAGGTTGGAATTTCTTTGCTCACCCAACAACAGCTAATGCCTATGGTAAATTAGATTTAGGCGAATTTCATTATTCTTATAACTACTTGACAGATAATTATAATGTAGATGAAGAAATTAATAAAACCAATCAGCAAAGTTTTGATGCATATTTTATAAAAACAGTTGCTCCACGTACAATGAATTTTTCTACTGCAAGTATGCCTGCAAGTGTAAGAAGCTCAGAATCAACAATTATTGATAAAGTGACATTGAATTTGGTAGGAGCAACGGCTAATTATACTACATTGGTGCGCGTACTTCCCCAATCTACAGGGGCTTATGATCAATTGTACGATGCGCCATATTCACCATCAATGTTGTCAACTACACCACAGATTTATTCGTTTATTGGTAGTAATAAATTTGCAATCAATTCTGTTCCAGAGCAATCAACAGTTCCTGTAGGTATTCGTGTACCAATGGCAGGTAGTTATTCATTTACTTGGGATGCTCAATTAGCAAATTTACCAGTAACTTTATATGATAATTTAGCAAATAAAACTACTGATTTGACTTCTGTAAGTTCTTATAACTTTGAAACAACTACTTCGGGCGAAATTAACAATCGATTCTTTATTAATGTAACTCAAAAAGTAATTTCAAATGTAGATAACGATAAAGTAAAAAATCCATTAAATATCTATACACAATTTGGAAAAGTTAATATTGAAGGTTTGTCTGAAACAAGTAATGTAAGAATTATTGATATTGTTGGAAAATTGCTGCAGACAAAGACTATAACTTCGGAAAATTCAACTTTTATTGTACCAAATAAAGGAGTTTATATTTTGGAAATAAGTAATAATACTCATAAATATAAGAAGAAAGTGATTGTGCAATAAAATGTTATATTCAATTTTTTGTTCCAATTACTTTAGTTTAAAATTATTGTGACTTTATTTTGGATTGTAATTAATTACATTTCACAAAGGTTCAAATGATTGACAAATGCAACGATATGTCAAAATACAAAAATTAAAAAAGTACAAAAAATGAATTATACCTATGAAATAAATTCAGAGAATAAAACCATTGTTGTTAAAGCCAATGAAAATTTAATTTCAAAAGAAGTGGCTACAATGGAGTTGGAAATCTTGTTAAAAGCAAAAAAACTTGATTACAAAGTCATTTTTGATCATAGATATTTAAAAAATAGAATTTCTATCGGTGAAGCTTATTTCTGGTATTCTACAAAATATGAATATGTTGACAATGAATTAATGTGCATCCCAACTGCTTACATTGCAAATAAAGACGATTTGGATTTCTATTCATTCTATGAAAGTGCTTGCAATGAAAAAGGTATTCATATTAAACTATTTCATGATGAAAATGCACTTAGCGAATGGTTAAATAGTTGTTAATGAATTTATTATAATTCAGAGAATATCAACTGAATAACAATTCATTTTGAATCAATTGTTTAATGTATATATTGTCGTTTAATAGTCAATTTAACTATTTAATTTTTACTTATAAGTTATGTATTCGGAGTAACTAATTGCAGATTGTACTGGATTAGTTACTCTGTTTTTTGTTGTAAAAACGTTGTTTATTTTAAATAGATATATTCATTAATATAATTAAATATCATTATGAAGTGGATAGCCTAAAAAATTGTAACTGATATTACAAATTAACATATTGCATTTTTTAGATATCAACTTTGTCCTAAATAACTATTAAAAATTGTAACTATTGCATATCTTATATCAAACAACAATTATAATACGTTTCATTGTTTTATTTGTAACAAATATATTTGTACTTTTACGGCATATTTAAAATAATTTGAACAAAAATAAATAGTATTATGAACCATTTAATGTTTTTAAATCTAGGTACTGGCGAAATTATTATCATTGCCTTAATTGTATTGTTGTTGTTTGGCGGAAAAAAAATTCCTGAATTGATGAAAGGAGTTGGTAAAGGTGTCAGAAGTTTTAAAGATGGTCTCAATGACGTTGAAAATCAAATAAAAAGCGATGTCAACAAAGAAGACAAACAAGACTCAGTTAAGTAAGCATGAGTGATTTTGCCGAAAATGAAATGACTTTTTGGGATCATCTAGATGATTTGCGGAAAATATTATTTCGAATCGCAGCTTTTGTTGCGGTTTTAGCGCTCATTTTTTTTTCTTACATGAAGGAGTTATTCGATTACGTGATTTTAGCACCCACTCGAAATGATTTTTTCTTGTATGAATGGATGAACCGAATGAGCCTTAAATATCCAATTTTCCCCGATTTTTGTGTTGGAGAATTTCAAGTCAAGATTATAAATATCAATCTCTCATCTCAATTTTTCATTCACATGTCCACCTCTTTGTGGTTGGCGTTAGTAGCAGGTTTTCCTTTTGTTATATACCAAGTTTTTGTTTTTATAAAACCAGCACTTTATAGCCACGAACGCAAAAACGCAGGTGCTGCATTTTTCTTTGGTAATATACTGTTCTATTTAGGTGTAATTATTGGCTATTTAATGGTTTTTCCCCTCACTTTGAGGTTTTTAGCTGGTTATCAACTTAGTTCATATATTGAAAACAGTGTTTCGCTCGACTCATATATGGATAGTTTTTTGATGTTATGTTTTATTATGGGATTGGTATTTGAATTGCCATTGTTATCCTGGTTTTTATCAAAAATTGGAATTCTACGACGTAACTTTTTCAATAAATTCAGAAAACATGCAATTGTTATATTGTTAATATTGGCAGCGGTAATTACACCTTCTAGTGATCCATTCACTTTAATGGTAGTTTTCCTTCCAATATATATGTTGTGGGAAATAAGTGCACTTATTGTAAAAAAATAATTTTAATATAATAAATTAACACGATATGAAACGGAGAGATTTTTTTAAGTCGGCTGCAGTTGTTGGTTTGGCAAGCATTTTTAAGCCTGAAGCACTTGTTGCAAAATCCGCTAATGGTAAATTAGCTGTTCATTCCTCACCTGATTTGGTTGCAGTTATGGGTGGTGAGCCCGAAGTTATGCTAGTGCGCGCGATGAAAGAATTGGGCGGAATAGGAAAGTATGTAAAAAAAGGCGCTAAAGTTGTTATTAAGCCCAATATTGGTTGGGATAAAAGTCAAGAAATGGCTGCTAATACTAATCCTGAAATTATTGGAGCTTTGGTAAAAATGTGTAAATCGGCAGGTGCTTCTGAGATTTTAGTATTCGATCATACTTGTCAGGATTGGAAGAAATGTTATGCAAATAGCGGCATTGAAGCTGCTGTAAATGCAGCTGGAGGTAAAATGGTGCCTGGTAATGATGAATCATATTATCAAAAAGTGAGTTTTCCGACAGGTGTAAATTTAACTGAAGCCAAAATTCATAAAGCGATTCTCGATTGTGACGTTTGGTTTAACGTACCTGTATTGAAACATCATGGTGGAGCCAAAAACTCCATTGCAATGAAAAATTTAATGGGAATTGTTTGGGATAGAAAATTTTTCCATTCCAATAATTTGCACCAATGTATTGCCGATGCAGCTACTATGGCAAAAAAGCCAGCACTTAATATTGTTGATGCTTATAGGATTATGAAAACAAATGGGCCTCAAGGCAAATCGGAAGCGGATGTTGTAACATTAAAATCATTGATTATTTCACCCGATTTTGTTGCTGTAGATACGGCGTCTATGAAATTGTTTTCGCAGGTTCAGCCTACCGAAATGAAAGATGTGCGTTATATAGCTATGGCCGAAAAATTAAATGTAGGAACTCAAAATCTTGACAGTTTAAATGTTAAGCGTATAAAGATTAATTAGCATTCAAAACTTTGGTTAAATAATACAGTGTTTCATGAAATCCCTTAAAAAAATTCGTATTGCTTTAGCAATTATTTTTTTCATTCCAATATTTCTGTATTTAATTGATTTTACAGGAAAACTTCCATTTCATTTACATGGTTTACTTCATATTCAATGGATTCCAGCATTATTAACTTTAAACTTGATAATAATTGGGGTTTTGTTTTTGTTAAGCCTATTTTTTGGTAGAATCTATTGTTCTACTATTTGTCCACTTGGTGTATTTCAAGATGTTACGGCAAGAAAATCTCGTTTTTTTGCAAAAAAGAACAAGAAAAAGTTTCGATATGAATACGTGAAACCACAGAATATACTTCGATATTCAATTCTTGCGTTAACGGTTTTATTATTTATTTTTGGAAGCTCTTTTTTACTAGTTCAACTTGATCCTTATAGCATCTTTGGTAGAATGATTTCGCAGATATTCCGTCCTTTACTTATTTGGGGAAATAATGGTTTGGCTACGATTTTAAGTGGGATGGGCAATTATTCAGTTTATAAAGTTGAGCAAAATACATTTGTTCCATTAGCATTTGGAATTACGTTATTCTTTTTTCTATTAATTGGATTAATGGCCTGGTTCAGAGGTCGTTTATTTTGCAATACAGTTTGTCCTGTAGGAACTTCATTGGGGTTACTTTCAAAAATTTCATTGTTTCGAATTTCTATTAAAGAAAGTAGTTGTAATCAATGTGGGGCATGCGAAAAATCCTGTAAATCGCAATGTATTGATAGTCATGCTATGACAGTAGACCAATCACGATGCGTAAGTTGCTACAACTGCCTTACAGTATGCAAAAAATCGAGTATGAAGTACGAATTTGGATATAAAAAACAAAATTCTACAGTTCAAGAAACACCTTCAAACAATGGTCGTCGCACATTTTTACTTACTTCCGGAGCAGTTGTTGCAACATTAGCCGTTGCAAAAGCAAATACCGTTACTGCAAAAAACGATGCTACGCTTACTCGTACACCAATTATGCCTCCAGGAGCAGGCACAGCTGATCATTTCAATACTAAATGTACTGGCTGTCAATTGTGTGTAGATAAATGTCCTATGCAAGTGCTTAGACCAGCTGTTTTGCAATATGGTATCTCTGGAATAATGCAACCTCATTTAGATTTTTCAACACACGTATTTTGTAGCTACGATTGCAATATTTGCTCCACTGTTTGCCCTACGAGTGCTTTGAAATCGCTTCCGTTAAATGAAAAAAAATTGGTTCAGATTGGAGTTGCCAAGTTTAGAAAAGACAAATGTATAGTTAGTGTTGACGAAACTGATTGTGGTGCATGTTCTGAACATTGTCCTACACAAGCTGTACACATGATTGACTACAAAGATGGATTAACAATTCCTGAAGTAACAGAAAGTATTTGTATTGGTTGTGGTGCCTGCGAATCAATTTGCCCAGCAAAACCTTATGCTGCCATTTATGTAGAGGGTGCTAAAACCCAAATTTTGGCAAACAAACCTCCAGAGGCGCAAAAATTCAACAAAAAAGTGGATGACTTTGGATTTTGATTTATATTTTAAGTATCGAAAAAAAACTCTTTATTTTAATTAAGAAGTTATATAATCCTCAACAAATTAACAAAAAACTAACATTATGGCAAAAAGTCAAGACGCAAAAAAGGCGGCAAAAAAAGAACCTTTGAAAACTGCAAAGGAGAAAAAAGCAGAAAAGAGAGAGAAGAAAGCAAAATAAAACTTGAAAAAATTTCCTTTTGGAGTAGGTTTTATAAGTTAATTATATATACGGTATAGATTTTTATCTATGCCGTATTTTTTTTATATAATAAATTTTCGCGTAAAAAAACGAGGATGATAAAAACCATCCTCGTTTTAAAAAATTATGATATAAGTTATATTAATTCAATAAATTAGGTAGTATTAATGAGAAGATAAGTATCAACATTCCAAAAACTAATACTCCGATAGTTTTTGAGCCTGCACCTTTCCATTCTTTCAAAATTATACCCCAAACATTACTAAAGGTTACATTCAATGACATCAAAATACTCCATGAAAATGCCATCATTACGCTACCCTCAGTTAAATAACTTTTTCCTAATGCTAGACCGAAGAATTGTGAATACCAAAGTATTCCAGCTAAAGCACAAAGTAAAACGTTGTTGATAAATACACTTGTAGATACGCTGAAATAATCAGAGATAGTTTTATTTTTGATATTCTGGAAAATGCAATATACAGCGTTTGTTAAAAATCCTCCTGCTGTTATCATTAATATTGCTGGCAAACCAGCAAATAAAGCTTGAGAACCTAATTGTATTGCTACTAATTTGATTGGTTCGGCTGCCTCGAGACCCAAACTGAAACAAGCACTCATCACACCTGCTAACAAAGCAACTAATAAGCCTTTACCCAAAGCAAAATCTTTTACAGCAGCTTTCTTTTGCTCATCAGTCATGTTTTTAGATCGCAAACTTCCAGCAAATCCTATCACGGCAATTCCAGCAATGGCAACACATACACCAATTAATAATACAAGTCCCTTTCCGCTAAATAAATCAGTTCCAACCATTAATGCTGGAATCAATGTTCCAAAAGCTGAACAGGTTCCTAATGCTATTGATTGACCGAGTGCCACACCCAAATAGCGCATACTTAAACCAAATGTTAAGCCACCTATTCCCCAAAGTGACCCATATAGCATGGCTTTTAGAGCAGCGCCATCACCTGTTGAAAGTACTTCTACCAATGAATGACCTTCAGGAACTGCCAATAGAGCGCCTAAATATGGAAAAATAAGCCATGCAAAAATTCCTTGTACCAACCAAAAGCTTTCCCATGCCCAAGTTTTCACTTTTTTAATTGGCACATAAGAACTTGACTGCCCCATTGCACCAAATGCAATAATTAATAATCCTATAATTGTGTTCATGATTTATTAGTATTTAATGATTAGTTTCATGTGATTTATATACGAAAAACGATTAGTGATTACCTAAATTTTTAGGGTAATTCACTAATCGTGATTTCTTAGTTACTATCTTTTGCTTGTAATATCTTTTTCATATTGTTGAATGTCAGCAATATATGCTTCGCCAGCAATAACGCCTTTTTTCATACAATAATAATCATAAATAGCTGCCCAAGGCAATGATTTTGCTTCTTCTAACATTGCCAAACGTTCAAAATTTTGTCCATTTGCTTCAAAATCACGCATTTGTTTAATTGGTTCCAACAATGCTTGTAGAAGTGCTTTTTGTGTAGCACGTACACCAACTACATAAGCGCCAATACGATTGATAGATGCATCGAAATAATCTAAACCAACATGTACTCTATCTAATGCATTTGAACGTATAATTTCCTGTGTAAGAGCTAATAACTCATCGTTCAAAATTACTACATGGTCGCTATCCCAACGTACACCACGACTTACATGAAGCATAATTTCGGAAGCAAAAAGTAATAATGAAGAAATTTTATCAGAAATAACTTCGGTAGGGTGGAAGTGACCTGAATCCAATGTAATCATTTTGTTGTTTGCAACGCCATAACCCATGTAAAACTCATGTGAACCAACAACATAACTCTCGCTGCCGATACCAAATAATTTACATTCGATACTGTCTAACATATAATCGTCGTTGGTTTTGTATTCGAATATCTTATCCAACGATTCTTTCAAGTTTTTGCGATAAAGTAAACGATCTACCGTTAAATCTTTTGATCCATCAGGTATCCAAATATTGTGAATACATTTAGAACCCAATTGACGACCCATTTCTTCAGCTATTTTGCGACTGCGAATTACGTGATCAATCCAAAATTGTCTTACTGCAGGATCGCGATGTGACAAAGTGAAGCCATCAGCCGAAAATTCGTGAGAAAAACAAGTGCAATTAAAGTCCAATTTATAGTTCTTTTCTTTTGCCCAATCAATCCAACTTTGAAAATGTTTTGGTTCAATTTCGTTTCTGTCAACCTTTTCCCCTTGGAAATCACCATAAAACGCATGAATATTTACTCTGTGTTCACCAGGAATTAATGTCATTGCTTTGTCAATATCGGCACGAAGTTCAGCAATTGTTCGTGCTTTACCCGGATAATTTCCAGTAGCTTGAATGCCACCAGTAAGTTCACCATCACCGTTTTCAAATCCTGTAACATCATCTGCTTGCCAGCAATGTAGCGAAATTGATAATTTGTCTAACTGTTTTACAGCTTCTTCTACATCAATTCCTAATTCGGCATAACGTGTTTTAGCATATTCAAATGCTTGATTGATTTGTTGTTCTTTCATGATTCTTTTATTAATTAAAATTGTTTTGTTTTATTTATGGAATAAGTTTATTTTAATAATTGTTTAGTTTGTAAATAACGATGTAAATTCATTATTATTACTAATTTATAATTTTATGCAAAGATATTTATTAAATAATCTTGGAGTATGAGATTATTGATATTAAAACTTTACTTTTTGATAATACATTTTATTTACAGTCTAAGTTTCATAATTTACATCGTTAATGTTTTTATTTGATTTCTTTTCATATTTAAGTTACAAAAATCTAATGACCTAATATATAATTAATTAATGCGTAATAAAAATATTATATTTGTTGAATTGTTGAATTTTATTCTAATTGATTCAAACAGTTTAAATTGTAAGATGTATATTAGTTGAAAATAAATATCTACTTTTGCACATTAAATCTAAAAAATCGAATATGAATCCTTACAGACATTTACGTATAGCCATTTGCAATGATCATGCAGGCTACGAGCTCAAACTAAAAATTGTAGAATATCTTCTTGGTGAAGGTGCTACAGATGTGAAAGATTTTGGTTGTCATTCCACCGAAAGTTGTGATTATCCAGACTTTGCACATCCAATGGCTTCTGCTATTAAGCGTGGTGAGTTCGAATATGGAATTTCGATATGTGGAACAGGCAACGGCATTAGTATGGTTCTCAACAAACATTTTGGAATTAGAGCAGCACTTTGCTGGAATCCTCAAATTGCTGCGCTTGCTCGTCAGCACAATGACGCAAATGTACTATCACTTCCTGCTCGATTCATCACAGAGGAAGATGCTTTAAGCATGCTTGATGTGTTTTTTATGACAAAATTTGAAGGTGGAAGACATCAAACAAGAATAGATAAAATCAATCAATAAGAAATATTTTACGAAAATAATCATTGGATTTTTTTATAACCAATTATTATTTAAATTTACAAACATGGAATTTCTTTCGCCTTATGGGTGTTTGAAAGCAAAATAATTAAAATGCAACGAACAGAAATATCAACTTACGGTGAATTTGGGTTAATTAAACATTTGACCGAAAAATTTAAAATTGAAAATTCTTCAACTCTAAAAGGTGTAGGAGATGATGCTGCTGTACTAAGTTTTGAAACTAAAAAAGTATTGATTACTACCGACTTATTGTTGGAAGGTATTCACTTCGATTTGGTTTATGTGCCACTTATGCACCTTGGATATAAAGCAGCAATAGTAAATTTTTCGGATATATATGCAATGAATGGTACACCAACGCAAATCACAGTTTCAATTGGTGTTTCCAAACGGTTTTCGGTAGAAGATTTAGAACAATTATATGCCGGAATTGAAATGGCTTGCAAAAAATATGGCGTTGATTTGGTAGGTGGCGATACCTCAGCTTCACTTACAGGACTGACAATAAGCATTACTTGTATTGGCCAAGCAGATGAAAATAAAATTGTATACCGAAATACTGCCAAAGAAAATGATTTAATTTGTGTTACAGGTAATTTAGGATCAGCTTACATGGGTTTACAATTATTAGAACGCGAAAAAGTTGTTTTTGCAGCAAATGACCAAGCTCAACCCGATTTTGAAAATCGCGATTACATTTTACAACGTCAATTGAAGCCCGAAGCTCGAAAAGATATTATTGAAATGCTGGCCGAAAAAGGAGTAATTCCAAATTCTATGATTGATATATCGGACGGTCTTTCTTCAGAATTAATTCATATTTGTACACAAAGTAATGTGGGTTGTAGAATTTATGAAGATAAAATTCCAATAAATATACAAGCTGTTATAATGGCCGAAGAGTTAAATATGAGTATTGTTACTGCTGCGCTAAATGGAGGTGAAGATTATGAATTACTTTTTACTGCTGCTCTCGAGGATTATGACAAAATATTGACAATGGATGGAGTAGCTATTGTAGGACACACAACCAAATCGGAATACGGATTGCAACTTGTAGGACGTGAAGGTGAAGAATTGGAACTTAGAGCGCAAGGTTGGAATTCGTTGGATGAATAGTTAGTAAATTGTAGCAAAAAATTGTTGTTAAATAATAAAGTAATAAATTAGATGGAAACAAAAGATATTCAAATTGCAATAATTGGTGCTGGAAACATGGGTGGCGCCATTGCTCGGGGATTGGCTAGTGGTAAACTCATCCAATCGAAAAACATTAGGGTTAGTGATGTTTATCAGGCTAATTTAAATTCTATAAGTACTTATAATTCGGCTATAACAATAAGTGAATCTAACCGAGAAATAATTAAGGATGCCGATATTATCATTTTGGCAGTAAAACCATGGCTGATTGAAACGATAGCGGAAGAGATTGAAAATAAAATTGATTTCAAAAAACAAATTATTGTTTCAATAGCTGCTGGAATTGATTTTGAAAAATTGGCTAGTTTCTTTAATACCGACACAACTTTTTTTCGTGTAATTCCTAACACTGCAATAGATGTTCAGCAAAGTGTTTCTACCATTTCCTCATTTAATGCAACTAAAGAACAGGAAAAATTGATTTTGGATATTTTTGGAGAACTAGGTAAAACTTTTCTTGTTCCAGAATCACAATTAAATGCATTTATGTCATTGTCATCATGCGGAATAGCATATGCATTTAGGTATATTCGCGCAGCAACGGAAGGCGGAGTGGAAATGGGTATTTACCCAAATGTAGCCAAAGAAGTTGTAATCCAAACTTTACGTGGTGCAATCGATTTGTTGGAAGCAAATAATTCTCACCCTGAAGTTGAAATAGATAAAGTAACTACTCCAGGTGGTATTACCATTAAAGGACTTAATGAAATGGAAGCCAACGGTTTCAGTAATGCTGTAATAAAAGGATTGAAAGCATCTTTGATAAAATAGTTGGCTTAAATTCACAATCAATAATTGAATGAATCTTATAAAAAATCAACTTTCAAATTTCGTAAACGGTCATATCTTCGCCTAAAATTGTATTTTCAAAAACCGCTTTAGACTCTTTTAAAAGTTCATTTTGATGTATATAACGAGCAGAATAATGTCCAATTATAAGTTTTTTTACATTTGCTTTTTGAGCTGTTTCTGCTGCTTGACGTGCTGTAGAATGTTGAGTTTGTTTAGCTCTTAGTTGTTCTGCCTCCATAAAAGTAGCTTCATGAAACAAACAATCTACACCTTGAATTATTGGTATTATTTTGTCTGAATGTGCAGTATCTGAACAATATGCAAATCGTTTTGGAGTTTCAGGAGCAGTAGTAAGAATTTTGTTTGGAATAGTTTCACCGTCATCAGTTACAAAATCTTCGCCTTGTTTTATTTTAGGAATTCGCCAAGTTGGAATTTTGTAGAAATCAATCATTTCTCTAATAATATGTCTGTCGCGAGGCTTTTCTTCGAACAAAAAACCACAACATGGTACTCGGTGTTTTAACGGAATTGAGTAAACTGACACTGAACGGTCTTCGTATATCAATTCATGTTTTCGTGGATCAACAGCATGAAAAACTATTTTGAAAGGCATTTCTTCACAAAAAAACAGAAGTTGAGGCTGTAATATTTTTTCTAAATCGGAATGTGAATGTATATGTAAATCGGCAGTACGATTAAGCATACCAAAACTAGAAATTAGGCCAATTAATCCAAAAACATGGTCACCATGTAAATGAGAAATAAAAATGTGTCCAAGCCTATTCGTTTTAACACCCATTTGGCGCATTCGAATTTGAGTTCCTTCACCACAATCAATTAAAAATTGCTTATCGCGAATTTCCAATAATTGTGATGTGGGAAAATTCTTACGAGTTGGTAATGCCGATCCACAGCCTAATATAGTGAGTGTTGCTTTCAAAAAAAAATAATTTTATGTGTAATTTGAACAAAACAGACACTTAAATGGAATATTTTGCCAACACTCTTTTGAATTCATAACCTTTCAAACACGGAACACGATTGACAGAGTTGGAACTCAGTCATCCCAGAACACGGAACACAAAACACGAAACACGGAACACGAAACCCTTTATATCCTTGTTTTTTCTTTTAATTTAAAGTCTCTACCAAGGTATTTTTCACGAACTACAGGATTATCTGCTAATTCTTTAGATGTTCCTTGAAATAATATTCGTCCTTCAAAAAGTAGGTAAGCTCTATCGGTAATTGTAAGCGTCTCGTCGACATTATGATCGGTAATAAGGATACCAATATTTTTGTCTTTCAATTTCCAAACAATGTCCTGAATATCTTGTACTGCAATGGGGTCAACACCAGCAAAAGGTTCGTCGAGCATAATGAAGCGAGGTTCAATGGCCAAACAACGAGCAATTTCAGTGCGTCGTCGTTCACCACCCGAAAGTCTATCACCAATATTAAAACGGACTTTTTCTAAGTTAAATTCAGAAATGAGAATTTCTAATTTTTCTTTTTGTTGTGCCTTGGTGAATTTGGTCATTTCCAAAACAGCCTTGATGTTATCTTCAACTGTCATTTTTCTAAAAACAGACGCTTCCTGAGCCAAGTAACCTATGCCTTTTTGAGCGCGTTTATATACAGGAAACTTAGTAATTTCCTCATCGTTTAAAAAAATCTTTCCCGAGTTTGGAGTTACCAATCCTGTTGTCATATAAAACGTAGTTGTTTTTCCTGCACCGTTTGGACCAAGTAAACCAACAATTTCGCCTTGTTTAACATCAATGGAAACATCGTTTACCACTGTGCGTTTACCATATTTCTTGAATAAATTTTCGGTGCGAAGCACCATGTTATCGTTTGTCATAATCTTTGATTAGAAATACAAAAGTACACATTTATCAACGATTCTCAAAAATCATTTATAAAATTTATAAACTAAATAAACTTGTCGATATTACAAAGTTATTTCAAAATATAATTTATTGTCAATTAAACGATTATGTTGAAAACACTACAAAATACATAATTCATTAGATTATTTTGTTATTTTTTTTTCTCAAAACACCCAAAAACATTGTGTAATTAAAAAAAATAATTACTTTTGTCCCGAAATGTAATAATTACAAATACAAAACCCTTATTAAGTTTCAAATATATATTTAACATTAAAAAAAATTATTTTTATGAAAAAACTTTTCCTCCCATTTATTCTTTTTCTTTCAATTTCAATATTTGCTTAAAATGAAGTGCCAACGAATACTTCTGTTACAGCTACGTCAGGTACATTGACTGTTGCAGCATCTGTTGCTTATACCAAACCTTATTATTATACAGTTTGGATAATGAATCCCAGTGGAACTTTTTTACGAACTTTGGCATTCTATGGTTTAGATTCTAATTACTATAAAGATATGGTAAATTGGTCAGCAAATACTTCAAAAAATTTGGTAAATGCTACAACTGGTGCAACTCCAAGTACTAATAAAGCATTTTCAAATACTTGGAATGCAAAAGACCAAGCAAATGGATCAATTGTTGCTGATGGAATTTATACAGTACGTATTGAAATGAGTTCAGAAGCTTATGCAACAAGTTCTAAATATATTACAGCAACAATTACAAAAGGTGCCACGGCTCAAACAGTTACACCAACAGCTGTTAGTCCAATTTCAGCGATATCTATTAAATGGGAACCTGTAACATCTGCCGTAAATAATGTTGAATTAGAAAAAATGTACAATGTTTATCCAAATCCAGCTATTTCCTCAATTTATGTCTCTGGTAATAATATTAAGGATGTGGAAATTTGCTCGTTGACAGGTAGAAGTATAATGACAAGCAAAGAACAAAATGTAAATATTAGCTCATTACCAAAAGGAATGTATTTGACTGTTATTCGCTCACAAGCTGGTACTATAGTTAAGAAAATTGAAAAAAAATAATTGCATATATACCGCATTTTATATAAATCCGCTTAATCAAAATTTTATGTTTTGATTAAGCGGATTTTTATTACTCAACATTCTGATAATCTAATTTGTTATAAATGTAGTTTATTTGAATCATTATCAAATATTTTATAGTTTCAATGCATTTATATTAACATCATTATTATTGTTATCATACACTTGTTGTTTGAATAATTATTTGTAATTTTGAAAACTATTTTCCCAAAAAAAAGACTTTAAATGAAGAATAAATTATTAGCCCTATTTTTTGTATTTCTTTTCGTAAATTGTTTTAATAGCAAAGTTGTTGCAATTGCTAATAATCAGCCAATTACAGAACTAACAGTATATGATAATGATTCTACATTCCGTTATTTATACTTGTACGACAACAACGGAATAAAGGTTTTAGAAACAAAATATTATGCACAAAATAAGCTTTGGATTCGACAATCGCAAACAGAATGGTTGTACCAAGGCGATAAATGTGTGACTCAATTAGAAAGAATTTGGAATAATTATAATTGGATAATGTCTTATTCAATAAATTATGATTTTGAAAATGACTTATTGAAAGATGAAACTCATTATAAATATGTTAATGGTGCTTCAAATCCAGTTCTCAAAATTAGTTATATTTACGATAAAAAAATACTTTATACTAAAACTGAATACAATTGGCAAGAAAATGCGTGGTTGGTATCACAAATTATTGATTATAAAGTGCTTCCAAATTTAAAAGCTGACACTATAACCACTCGAATATTTCAGTCGGGAAATGTAATTAAAACTATTCGATTTGATTTCGATTATTACGCCGATGGCAATTTAGCTTCGCAAATGGTTTTGACAAAAGAAGGAAATGACTGGATTAAAAACGATTTGATAAATTGGTATTATCAACCTGGTTCTAATAATGTAATTTCTCAAAGAAGTAAAACTTGGTCAACAAAACTTTCGATTTGGGAAAATACTCAAAACATATTATATGAATACAATTCAAATAATCAACTAATAACAGAAACGTATCAGTACTGGAAATCAATGTTTTGGCAAAATGCGACACGGTATAATTATGAAATTGATTCAGATTCAAAATTGGTTAAAAAGGCAGTCTCATTTCAAATATATAATGAGTGGCGAAATATAATTTCAATAAATTATTCTGATTTTGTTGGCGATAAAGCTAATGTTATGGAATCACAATATGAGTTTTGGGGTGGAAACAAAGGCGAATTAACGTCTTCATATATTCCATTTATGTTCAATAATGAAATGGCAATTCAGAAAGGCAAAAGTATAAAAATCAGTTATTTACCTCAAAATGATTCTACCGATTCAAAAACAGACATTTCAAATCGCTCAAATGTTGTAACGGTATATCCCAATCCTTCTAATGGTATTTATTACATTAATACTCAGCAATATGCAATTCAATCATGGACAGTCTCGGATTTGAATGGAAAAGTACTTAAAAAACATATTCAAACTTATTATTCTGGAGTAATAGATATAAGTGATTTATCAAGAGGTGTTTATATTCTCAAAGTAATGAATAACAATGGTCAAATCACTCAAAAATTAATGAAAGAATAACTAGATAAAAAATAATACATTATGTCACAAAACAAAATTACAGTGCTTATGACTGCATTATCGCTAGCCTCAACGGCTCTAGCTTCCAATCCCTTACTTGAAAATTATAATACTCCACATCAAACAATACCATTCAATGTAATAAAAATTGAACATTATTTTCCAGCTTTTGAGGAGGCTATGAAGCAACACAATACTGAAGTGGAATTGATTGTCAATAATTCGGCAGCTCCAACATTTGAGAATACAATCGTGGCATTGGAACATTCTGGTGCATTATTGAGTAAGGTAAGCTCTCCATTTTACAACTTGTTAAGTGCCGAAACCAATGATAAAATGCAAGAGATTGCAGAAAAAATTTCGCCTTTAATGAGTGAACATTCGAATGCTATCCGACTGAATGAGAAGCTGTTTGCGAGAATTAAAGCCGTTTATAATAAAAAGGATGAATTAAAACTATCGCCAGAACAAAAAATGCTATTGAAAGAGACCTATGATGGTTTTGCAAACAATGGTGCCAACTTATCTGACTCAGAAAAAGCTACATATCGTGAATTATCGAAAGAATTAAGCATATTAACACTTCAGTATGGACAAAATGTATTGAAAGAAACAAATAAATATAGTTTGTTGATAACAAACAAAGCATTGTTGGCTGGTTTGCCCGCCGATTTTATGGAAATGCTTGCAAGTAATGCCAAAAAAAGTAAAAAAGAAGGTTGGTTGCTGAATTTGAAAACTACCACAGTAGTTCCATTCTTGAAATATGCCGAAAATAGAGATTTGCGACGTGAGCTTTATATGGCTAATTCTACAAAATGTATGTTGGGTGGTGAGTTTGATAATCGGGAGAATATTAAAAAAATAGTCAATTTGCGTTTAAAAATTGCCAATTTGTTAGGACATAAATCTTATGCTGATTATGAATTGGTAGACCGAATGGCACAAAACAAAAAAAACGTATATGATTTACTAGATAAATTGCTGATAGCTTATAAACCAGTAGCCGAAAAAGAAGCATCAGAAATACAAGCATATGCCGATAAGAATGGTGCATATTTTAAAATTCAACCTTGGGACTGGTCTTTTTATTCCGAAAAATTGAAAGATGAGAAATATGCAATTAATGATGAGTTGACTAAGCCATATTTTGAATTAGAAAATGTAAAAAAAGGTGTTTTTGGTTTAGCAACACGTTTATATGGCATTAATTTTACAAAAAACACTAAAATACCTGTTTATAATAAAGAAGTTGATGCTTATGATGTTACAGATGAGAATGGGAAATTTTTGGCAGTGTTATATACCGATTTTCATCCACGTGACGGAAAGCGGGCAGGAGCATGGATGAATGATTTCAAACCACAAATGATGGATAGAAAAATTGATAGCCGTCCACATATCGTTATAGTAATGAACTTTACTCGCCCAACAGCTTCTAAGCCTGCATTGCTTACTTTTGATGAAGTTACAACATTTTTACATGAATTTGGACATTCACTTCACGGCATGTTAACAAAATGTACATATGAATCACTCTCAGGAACTAATGTATATCGCGATTTTGTGGAACTTCCTTCACAAATAATGGAAAATTGGGCAACTGAAAAAGAATTTCTTGATGGATTTGCTGTTCATTATCAAACAGGTGAAAAGATACCAGCAGATTTAATACAAAAAATTAAAGCTTCTGAAAACTTCAATGCAGCAAATTTCTGTCTGCGTCAACTTAGTTTTGGATATCTGGATATGGCTTGGCATACTATCGAAAAGCCATTTCATAGCGATATAATATATTACGAAAAACAAGCTATGGCGTCTACTCAAATTTTGCCAACACTCTCAAATACAGGCATGAGCCCTACATTTAGTCATATTTTTTCTGGTGGTTATTCTGCAGGATATTATAGTTATAAATGGGCCGAAGTATTGGATGCAGATGCTTTTTCTGTTTTCACTAAAAATGGTATATTTGACAAAAAAACAGCTGCATCATTCCGTAAGAATATTCTTGAAAAAGGTGGAACAGAACATCCAATGACATTATATAAAAAATTTAGAGGTCAAGAGCCAAACATTGATGCGCTTTTAAAACGCAATGGAATTAATTAAATTTTTCCAATTTATTACCACTTTTACTTTCACACAATTCAATAAAACTATTTATGAAAAAACAATCATTATTTATATTATTGATTTCAGTATTGTGTTCATGCAATACAACCCCAAAATATGCAACATTTGAAGATTATCCTGTATATGAGGGGAGCGATTTGGAATTGACTTATTCACCTCAATCTTCAAAATTTCGTGTTTGGGCTCCAACAGCAGATGAAGTTAAAATATTGCTTTATGACAATGGAAATGAGGGCGGTGCTTATGAAACAAAAAGCATGAAACGCGGTGAAAATGGAACTTGGAAGCTTGAAATTGATGATAATTTAAAAGGCAAATTTTATACTTTTCAAATTAGAATTGGCGAAAAATGGCTTGACGAAACACCAGGAATGTGGGTTAAAGCAACTGGAGTTAATGGAAAGCGTGCAGCAATAATCGATTTTGCTGATACAAATCCCGAAGGTTGGGAAAATGATGTGCGACCAGCACTCAAAAATTTTACAGATATTATGCTATACGAAGTGCATGTGCGCGACTTTTCTGTTTCGCCTAATTCGGGCATGAAAAATAAAGGCAAGTTCTTAGCTTTTACTGAACATGGCACAAAAAATTCTACTGGGCAAACTACAGGCATTGATCACTTAATAGAACTAGGAATAACTCACATTCATTTGCTTCCATCTTTTGATTTTGCTTCAGTTGACGAGACAAAGTTAAAAGAAAATAAGTATAATTGGGGGTACGATCCAGTTAATTATAATGTTCCAGAAGGTAGTTACTCGACTGATCCGTACAATCCGGTTACAAGAATTAAAGAATTTAAACAGATGGTTCAATCTTTACATCAATCGGGAATAAGAGTAATAATGGATGTGGTTTACAATCATACTGCGGCGGGTTCAAATTCACATTTGAATTTATTAGCTCCAAATTATTTTTATAGAATGAATGCTGATAGTACTTGGTCAAATGCTTCAGGATGTGGTAACGAAACTGCTTCAGAACGTGGAATGATGCGTAAATTTATGGTGGAGTCAGTTGTATATTGGGCTACAGAATACCATGTCGATGGTTTTCGCTTTGACTTGATGGGAATTCATGACATTGAAACTATGAATGCTATAAGAGCAGCTTTGGATAAAATCGATACAAGTATTTTTGTTTATGGCGAAGGTTGGACTGCTTCAAGTTCTCCATTGGCCGAAGAAAGGCGAGCTGTCAAAAAAAATGCGAAGCAATTGGATAATATTGCAGTATTTAGCGATGATATACGCGATGCACTTAAAGGAAGTTGGATGCATTCCGAAATTCCTGGTTTCGTTTCGGGAATTGATAGTTTAGAAGAAAGTGTAAAATTCGGCGTTATAGGTGCCACGCAACATGACCAAGTCGATTATACAAAACTAATATATTCAAAAGCACCTTACGTGAATAATCCTTCACAAATAATTAACTATGTTTCGTGTCATGACGACATGTGTTTGGTAGACAAATTGAATCAAGCAAAACCAATTGATGCTACCGATGATGAATTGGTAAGGTTTAATAAATTAGCTCAAACAGTGGTGTTTACTTCACAAGGTGTACCATTTATTTATGCAGGTGAAGAAATGTACCGAAATAAAAAAGGTATTCATAATACTTATCAATCACCTGACTCTGTAAACCGTATTGACTGGGATTTTAAAACCACAAATAGTGAACTTTATGATTATTATAAAGGACTCATAGCACTGCGCAAAGGTCACGCAGCTTTCAGAATTCCAACTCAGGACATGTTGCAAAAACATTTAAAATTCCTCAACTTCTTGGTACCAAATGTTGTTGGTTTTACACTTTCAGACCATGTTAATGGCGAAATTTGGAAAGATATTTTAGTGCTTTATAATGGAAATAGAAAAGAAGCAAAAGTTAGTATTCCTGTCGGAAATTGGAACTTAATATGTGATGATGGAATTGTGAATTTGGGAGGTATAGTAACTATTAAAGATACTACATTCACCATTGCACCTTCGTCTGCAAGTATTATGTATGTAAAATAATAATCATAATGGAAGAAGAAAAAATTACTGGTTTACCCGAAAATGCTTCGCGCGAACTGCGTGAAGGAGAAGAGTATAAACCATTATTGTCAGCAAGCAAGATTTATCCAGAAGTAAATTTTCGTTCTGTAATGATTGGATTATTGATGGCGGTTTTATTTTCGGCAGCTGCTGCATATTTAGGGCTAAAAGTAGGACAAGTTTTTGAAGCTGCTATACCAATTGCTATAATCGCCGTTGGACTTTCAAGTGCAGGTAAACGAAAAAACGCTTTGGGTGAAAACGTTATTATTCAGTCTATTGGCGCTAGTTCGGGAGTAGTGGTGGCTGGTGCTATTTTTACATTACCGGCTTTGTATATTTTACAAGCTAAATACCCCGAAATTACAGTTAGTTTTTTACAAGTATTTCTAAGTTCGTTACTTGGTGGTATTTTGGGGATTCTGTTCTTAATTCCCTTTCGAAAATATTTTGTTTCGGATATGCATGGCAAATATCCATTTCCAGAAGCAACTGCCACCACACAAGTTTTGGTATCAGGCGAAAAAGGAGGCGACCAAGCCAAACCGCTTATTATGGCAGGTTTAATTGGTGGATTATACGATTTTATTATTGCAACTTTTGGTACTTGGGCAGAAACATTTTCGTCACGTGTCTTACCTTATGGTGAAGCAATAGCAGAAAAATTTAAATTGGTTTTCAAAATTAATGTAGGCGCAGCAGTTTTAGGTTTGGGATACATTGTTGGGCTAAAATATGCGGCAATTATTTGCGCAGGTTCGGCTTTAATTTGGTTTGTTATTGTTCCAATTCTACCTGTATTGAGCCCAGACATATTAGGAATACTCAATCCAAGTTTTTCTGGAATTCTTTCGGATATGTCACCCGAATTAATATTCAAAACTTTTGCTCGACATATTGGGATTGGTGGAATTGCCATGGCAGGTATAATTGGGATAGTAAAATCACGACATATTATCAAGAGTGCCATTGGTTTAGCATCCAAAGAATTTAAAGGAAATGGCTCTGAAGTAAGCACTCAAATTAAACGAACTCAGCGTGATATATCAATGAAAATTATTGTTATTGGTGTTGTTTTAGCATTAGTAACAACATTTATTTTCTTTTATTTCGGAGTGGTTCACAATTTACTCTATGCTGTTGTTGGAATAATTGTAGTTACTGTTATTGCTTTTCTATTCACAACAGTTGCGGCCAACGCCATAGCCATAGTAGGTACAAATCCGGTTTCGGGAATGACTCTTATGACTTTAATTTTAGCGTCAGTTGTGATGGTGGCAGTCGGTTTAAAGGGCACTGAAGGTATGGTGGCAGCATTAATAATTGGTGGAGTAGTATGTACTGCATTATCAATGGCAGGTGGTTTTATTACAGACTTAAAAATTGGATATTGGATTGGAACAACGCCAGCTAAACAAGAAACATGGAAATTTCTTGGCACACTTGTTTCGGCAGCAACAGTAGGTGGAGTTATTATGATTCTGAACAAAACATACGGATTTACTGGCGATGGAGCATTGGTAGCACCTCAGGCAAACGCAATGGCAGCAGTTATTGAGCCTTTGATGTCGGGTGCAGGCGCACCTTGGTATTTGTATGCAATTGGCGCTCTAATTTCATTAATTCTCACTTATTTTAAAGTTCCAGCTTTAGCTTTTGCACTTGGAATGTTTATTCCGTTAGAACTCAATACACCGTTAATTGTTGGTGGAGCCATAAGTTGGTATGTATCAACTCGCAGTAATAATAAGGCACTGAATACTGCACGTAATGAAAAAGGAACATTATTAGCTTCTGGATTTATTGCAGGAGGTGCATTAATGGGTGTAGTAAGCGCTTCATTACGTTTTGGTGGTGTCGATTTAATGAGCACTAAATGGATGGAAAGTGCTGGAGCAGAATGGTTAGCATTAGTTATGTATGGTGCAATAATTGGTTATTTTATATGGGATACCTTGAGAGAAAAACTTGAAAAATAGGAAATTGAAAAATAAATAATAATTCAAAATGCTCGATGTAATATTCGAGCATTTTTTATTGGTAAAAACTGAAATTCATTTCATTTACTTGGATTTCAGGTACAAAAACGGTCGAAAAGCAATATCTTTTCGACCGTTAATATTATTCTACTTTTTGAAATTATTCAGCAACTTCAATTTTAAGAATTTTATCACCTTGACGTATTGAATCAATTACATCTAATCCTTCAACAACTTTACCAAAACATGTATGTTGACGGTCTAAGTGTGAGGTGTTTTTACGAGAATGACAAATAAAGAACTGAGAACCACCAGTATTGCGTCCTGCGTGTGCCATCGATAATACTCCTCTGTCATGAAATTGATTACCACCTGTTAACTCACATGGGATATTGTAGCCCGGTCCACCAGCACCAGTTCCATTTGGACATCCTCCTTGAATTACAAAATCTGGAATTACACGATGGAAATTCAATCCATTATAAAAGCCACTTTTGGCTAATTTAATAAAGTTTGCTACTGTTTGTGGTGCATCTTGTTCAAAAAACTCAACTTGCATCTCACCTTTCTCTGTAATGATTTTTGCTGTTTGCATTTTTATTTTTATTTAGTTTGTTTTTTATTTGTCTTCAAGGTTTGAAATTTAGTATTTATAAGTAATGGACAAAATTTAATGCCGTATAAATAAAAAAGAATAGAACGTGGATTTGACGGATTAAGCGGATAAATACGGATAATATTTTAAACGGATTGAAAACTGATTAAAGTCATGTAAACATGACTGATAATACCTAAACTATTGAAATTCATTCTGATTTATCGGAATTAAAATCCGTTTTTTTTATCCGATCAATCAGCGTTTATCCGCGTTCCATCTTTTTCTTTTTCTTTTTCTTTTTATTCAATAAATACGACATTATTTCCTTCCACTTACTTAGTTTAAAATCAATTACGTAATTGATTAAAAATAGTATATCACTTATCCTTTTTGACTTATTAGCAATAATGTTTCCTTATTTAATATTTCAATTTTCTTGCCATTAATCTTTATAATTCCATCTTTGTCAAACTCCGACAAAACACGACTTACGCTTTCGCGGCTTGTATCTACTAGATTTGCAAATTCAGCTTGTGATAATGGTAAAATGAAAGTATTTGATTTGAAAATTTTATCCGAAAACTCCAACAAAGCGTCAGCCATATTCCCACGTATGAGCTTTTGAGTTCGGTTTGCGCACCGACGAAATGATTCTAGTTCGTTTTTACAAAATTCTTGAATTATTTCTCGAGTAAATTCCTTATTTTCATCTAAGATTGTTTCAAAAACTTTCAAGTCAATATAACAAACCTCAGCATCCGAAACGGCTGTTACTGAATATTGGTTGATTTTACTACCAAAAGTTGTAGGCAACCCCAAATAACTTGGTGCGTTAACCATCTTTACAATTTGCTCATTATAAGGACCAGCCAAATGAATTTTTGCTAATCCAGTTCGTAAAAAAATCACGTTTGTTGAATAAGTGCCTTGTTTGATTATTGAATCACCTTTCTTGAGTCTTAATTCTAAATGATTGGCAGATAATTGGTCAAGGCTACAATCACTTAGCATAGAAGTAGCTTTGGTTTTGAATGCACAATTTCTACAATCGTTTTCCATATCATAATGAATTTAATGATTAATGTGCAAATATACGCAATGTGATACATATCACAAAATAATTTCTAAAGTTATCCCACAAAAAAAATTATAAACATAAATATAATGAAATAACATATATAGTATTTTTGATTTAAACGGTCTGTTTTCGGTCTGGAAATTGAAAACGGTCTGCAAATCAATGAGAAGCTCAAACAAATTATTGTAATAATATGCTTACGTGATATGTTTTATTTCGTTGATAATGAGTATATAACAAAAAAACTCACAATCTAAAAGAATGTGAGTTTTTGCTAAAAAGAGGTACCTGGCGGATTCGAACCGCCGTAATCGGTTTTGCAGACCGGTGCCTAGCCACTCGGCCAAGGTACCTTGTTTTTGGGACTGCAAAGGTAGTATAATTTTTCTTTAATCCAAAGGTTTCTACGAAAAAAAAATAGAAATTCTGAAATTCGTTATTTTTACGATTATTTTCACAATAAATTTGTACTTTTGCATTTCAAAAGATTGAGATAATGAGTTCAATATATGCTGTATTTGAAAGATTTAAGCTTGGAATACCCAAAAGGTATTTATTGTTGGTGGCTGGTTCAGCTTGGTTATTTGCTAGTATTATGCTATTTAATAAGGGATTAAGTATATCAGAAATTGGTTTGGATAAAAATTGGCTTAAAATAGGAATGTGCGTCGTATTAGGTGTTTTGTTTTTTCTAACGTTGTTTTCTAAAATTTCAAACAAACACATTCGTAGAATTATTCTTTTGGAAAATGAACGTTCTTGTTTATTTTCTTTTTTCAACTTGAAAAGCTATATTTTGATGGCTATAATGATAAGTTTTGGTGTGTATTTACGTAAAAGTGGTTATATTCCAATGAATTACCTTTCTTTGTTTTATTTTATAATGGGAACGCCATTATTTTTGTCAGCAATTAAATTTTATTATTATGGAATAAATTATTCGAACGCTTTGTTAAAATATAGTTAAATTAATATTTCAAAGGTTTTTACGTTATAAACAGAACAAAAATTTATTATAAATGAATTCACTCAAATTTCCTCTCGATCTTACTTTCAAGATTTCTACTTTTAGCAACGATTTTGTAGCAAAAGATAATAATGGTAACACTGTAGCTTATGTTCGTCAGAAAATGCTGAAACTGCTTGAAGAGGTAGAAGTTTTCAGTAGTGAAAGTCGCTCTGAATTAAACTACACCATTCGTGCCGACAGATGGCTTGATTTTTCGGCATCTTATAGTTTTACAAATCGTGCAGGTTACGAAGTAGGTAGAATTGTTCGAAAGGGATGGGCTTCAATATGGAAAGCTCATTATGAGATACTCGACGAAAATCGCCAACAAGATTTATTGGTTCGCGAAGAAAACCCTTGGATAAAAGTTTTGGATTCAATGCTTGGAGAAGTACCTGTCTTAGGTATTTTAACTGGATATTTGTTTCATCCAGCTTACATTGTTACTCGTCCCAATGGTACTTTGGTTGCACGTCTAAAAAAAGAACCTTCATTTTTTGGTAGACGTTTCACTATCGAGAAACTATCGGAATTTGAAAAGGGAGAAGAAGAGCGAATTCTGCTGGGTTTAATGATGCTAATACTTCTCGAAAAACGTAGAGGATAAATTGGATTTAAATTTTTCATTATATATACAAAAAAGGCTGCCCAAATGGACAGCCTTTTTTCAATTATACATATTTACTAGTGTTATAAAATTACTTTTGCAACTTTATTTCCAATTTTTATAATAACCATTCCATGAGCCGATACAGCTATCGAGTTCAAACCTTCTACAGTTATTTTGCTTAGAATTTTTTGACCAATTGTATTATAAACTGATACAGTTTCACCTGCTTTGGTAGTAAGTTGAATTTTACCATTTACTATCGAAATTGGTAAAGTTGCAGTTGCAGTTGTTATTTCTGTAGTAGTGGTTGAAGCTGCTATTTCGTTTGAAACTGGAGTAGTAACCGAACCATTTTTAGCAATAACTGTATAATAATAAGTTGTGCTTGAGCTTAAGCCTTCCAATACTTTGCTATTTGCGCCAGTAACAGTGAATGGTGAACCTTGGATTGTAGAAATGGTACTTGAACTTCCAGCCATTGTATGAGAACCTAAATTTGCAACATAATCTGTTACCTGACTGTCCCAATCAGCTAAATCAAAAGTAGCTTTTGGTGCTGAAACAGTACTTTTACGTATCAAGGTTAAATCTTTTCCCCAATCAGTAGTTTGATTAAAAACTCCTACTTCATCAATTTGCTCACCCGATTTAAATAATGCTACAGCGTCATTTCCATTAAAAGTCATGGTAGTATTGTTATTTGAATCAGCAACACCCAAAATTGTGGCATTGGCTGATGTATTTGCATAAACATAAACATCGTTATTAGCTAAAGTGCCAGATAGAATTTGTTCTGTAGAATAAACTCCAGCCCCATTTGTTTGTTTTTTTATCGAATAAGCACTTAAGTCAACACTATTACCTGTTCCATTATAGATTTCAATAGCTTTGTTATTACTCAAACCTTCTACATATTCAGAAATAAATAAATCAGATGCAAGAGTGCTCGCAGAAGTTTTTGTAAAAACATCCAATTGATATTCGGTTGCACCAGCAACAGCATCCCAATTTGCAGTTAAGCTAGTTAAACTTTGACCAGATGCAGAAGTAGCCACAGGTGTATTTAAACCAGCAGTTCCACTCAAAGAGCGAGTAATAGGAGTTGCCCCAGTGCTCGAAAGTGTAAGTGTGGCAGTATGATTGCCGGTAGTTGTAGGTGTGTATTTAACAGTAATACTTGTATTTGCTGCAGTTCCACTACTTTGTGAAACGCTTGGTTGTGAAACAGTGAACTGATCAGCATTTGTTCCTGATAATGCGAGCGTAATATCAGTGCTCAAGTTAATACCACTAACATTTAAAGTTTTACTACTTTCGTTACCAATGTTGGCTGTAAAATTTGGAACCGTTACTTCGGTAACTGTAATAGTTGGTGCTAATGTAGTAACATTAATTGCATAGCTAGCAGTTGAAGCACAATAGTTTACTGTGTTGTGAACTCCTAGCGCTTGGGTAGCTTTAATATTTGCGGTTCCTGTTCCAACAATTGCAACTTCGCCAGTTGTAGCATTTACAGTTGCTACGGCAGAATTATCGCTTTCATAAGTTATTGCTGTTGTAGCATTTAACGAAGTAGCAGCTTGTGTAAATGCAGCATCGCCTACAAGTTTATTGTAAGTTGTAGTCGAAAATGCAAGATTTGATGCAGAACAAGGTGCTTCGGCAACTGTAATGTTGTACGAAGTAGTTGCTGCACAATAATCAACAGCTGAATGTGTGCCAGCAGCCTGTGTAGCTGTTATTGTAGCTGATCCTGCTGCTCCAATTGTAATAGCTCCAGTAGCAGGATCTACGTCTGCCGCAGCTTTATTAGAGCTTGAATAAACAATAGCTGTTGTAGCATTTAATGAGCTTGCTGTTTGTGTAAATGTAGCATCACCGACTGTATTGCTATATGAAGAAGTTTCAAATGCTAGAGTAGAAGCGGTGCAAGAAGAGGCGGCTCCTACAATTTCAGCCCAAGTAGTAGCAACTCTAATTCCATCAATTTTAAGTGCAGGTGCTGTAGAAGCACTACCTTGTCTTAATGCAACTGCTCCAATATTTGCGAGGTCAGTAGGTGTGTCAGAACTTGTTGTCCAGCCAGTTACTGGTTCAATTGCATTTAAAGTAGGATTTATATAAATAGCTGAAATATCATTTGTTACACCCGATACAATTGTATATTTTAAAACAAGTAAATATGTTGTATTCAATGCATAAGTAAAAGGCGTAAAAATTGCTGTTGCAACAGCTCCAGCTCGTGAAATGCCAAAAGCTAAATTATTGGAAGCATCTTTTTTTACAAAAACTCTACCATGATATGTTGTAGAGATTGTAGAGGCACCAAGATGGAAAAAATAATCACCAGTAGTTGTTGCTGATGTTATATGTATTAGACATGATGCATAAATACTTCCAGATGTTTGAGCTGTGAATGTTCTATTTACATCTTGTCCAGAAACCGCCATTGATACTTCTGCTCCAATGCCTGATGATAAATAACCTGAATATGTTATCGATGAAGCACTAACGGCGACTGTTGGAGTTGCAGTAGTACCTGTTATCGCCCAATTATTGGCAGTTAAATCTGTTCCAGCAGTATAACTAAAGTCTTCTACCAATAATTGTCCCCACGCATTCCCACTTCCCACCATCATCACGATAGCAAGAAGCATTGTTTTTAAAATAGTAATTTTTCTCATTTGGTTTTGTTTTTTTTGTTGAATATTTATATAAATTATTTTGTTTACAATATTAAAATATTATTTAATTGTTCATCTTTGAATTTAATATTAATAAAAATTGCAGTTATATATGTGCTTAGTACATTAATCTTAAGTTGATAACGAAACAGAATCTTAGATACAAAGATAAGTCTTCAACTTTAAATTAGCATTAATTTAATATTAAAATTCGATTAAAATTATTGCTTTATTTCTTTTAAAATTTGGAAGGCAAAGATATAAATGTTTTTTGGTAAAACATATATTTATAATAATAAATAACATTTGAATAATAACAGTTCTTTATTGAAGAATTTTCAGTTGACAAAAACAACTAAGTTGACTTTAAATCGTTTATAGTAAATGTAGTTAGGTAGAATTAATATTTGACTTCATTTTTTTATGATGCAATAGAATTTAATTTAGAAAAAACAGCATTCCACAGTCCAATTTTCTGATAGAAAAAATGTATCTTTGTGCTTATTTTTTTGATAACTTATATTATGGCTTTAATTAAAACAGTGCGAGGCTTTAGTCCTCAAATAGGAAATGATTGTTATTTAGCTGAAAATGCTACAGTTGTAGGTGATGTTATAATCGGTGATGGTTGTAGCGTCTGGTTTAATACTGTACTTCGGGGTGATGTAAATTCCATAAGAATTGGAAATCATACAAATATTCAAGATGGCTCGGTACTCCATACTTTGTACGAAAAATCTACTGTGGTTATCGGCGATTATGTATCTATAGGACACAATGTTACAGTTCATGGTGCTAGCATAGATAATTATGCATTAATTGGCATGGGTTCTACATTACTCGATTTTGTAGAAGTGGGCGAAGGTGCCATTGTAGCTGCAGGAGCGCTTGTGTTGAGCAATACCAAAATACCTCCATTTACTCTTTGGGCTGGTGTTCCTGCAAAATTTGTTAAGAATGTAGCCCCTGAGCAAACTAATGAAATTAACCGAAAAATTGCACATCAATATGCTATGTATGCTGGATGGTTTAAGGAAGAAGAAAATAAATAAATTTAAATTATTATCAAATATTAATTTATTAACGTAAAACTTCAAATATAATTATTCACAGAAAGCAATCTATCAATTTTATAACATGCTAATAATCAATTTGATTACTCAAGAATGGAAAAAAAACTTTAGAGCAAAAGGATATTACAACAATTTGGCTGTAAATCTTTTACTTGGTTTTTTTGGGTTGTATATGGCTGTTATTTTGCTTTTCGTGGGTTTTTCGCTCGATGAATTTCTAGAAAATGCAGACAATTCACTCAATCCAATGGAATTGTTCAATGGTGGTTTACTATATATTTTACTTTTCGGTTTAGTTTTGCGCTTTATGGTTCAACAATTGAATACGATAGATTTACCATCATATCAAATTTTACCCATAAAGCGATCAAGTTTAATTAATTTTCTACTTTTAAAACCATTGATTAACCCATTGAATTACTTTCTGTTATTGATTGTGGTTCCTTTTACTATACAATCGGTAGTTCGTTATTATGATGTTTCTGTAGGACTTCGATTTGTATTGAGTTTTATTTTTCTTGTTTGGTTCAATTCACTATCTGCTGCTTTTTTAAAACGTCGATTTGGATCAGGCTGGTTTTCTATTATCTTAATAATAGGCGTAATAGCAGGTGTTTTTGCATTAGAATACTTCAATTTATTCTCTCTCTTTTATTTGTCAAAGGATATATTTAACTTTATTATTTTGCAACCAATGGGTTTGTGCTTTCCATTAATAGCGGTTGTAATAGTATTTCTTATCAACAAATGGTTTTTTTCTAAAAATTATTACCCCGAAGGTTTTAATAAGAAAATGAAATCCGAGAGAATTTATAGTGCCAATTTTTCTTTTCTCGATCGTTTTGGTATTGTAGGAGAAATTATTTCGATGGAAATTAAACTAATACTTCGTCATAAACGGACAAAAAGTATGATGTATGTTTCAACAGTTTTTTTGTTTTATGGATTGCTTTTTTACACCAAAGATATTTATGCCAATAACATAGGGCTGCTTTTTTTTATTGCTATGTTTATGACCGGATTGCTGATGTATATGTATGGGCAATGGATGTTGAGTTGGGATAGTGGACATTTCGACAGCCTAATGACAAAAAATATTCCAATAAAAACATACTTAAAAGCGAATTATTATTTGTTGCTTACTTTTAATATTTTATGTTTTGTACTTACTACACCATATTTTTATTTTGGTTCAAAAATAATATTTATGCATATTGTAGCTTTTATTTTTAATGTAGGTGTGAATATTTATCTACTTTTATTTTTGGCAACATATAATACAAAACGAATTGATTTAACTCAAACTTCAGCACTTAATTATCAAGGTACAACTTTTAAAAACTTTTTAATTGTTATTCCACTGATGATATTCCCAATGGGACTTGTTTATTTAATTTCATACTTTGTATCTATGACTTTAGCAATGTGGACATTAACTATAATTGGGCTTTCTGGAATAGTTCTTCGAAAACCATTATTGAAAATTTGTGTTCTTCAGTTTAATAACAGAAAGTATAAAATGGCTGAAGGGTTTAGGGAAGTAGGTAGTTGACAGTTGACAGTTGTTGGTGAATAGTGGGTAGTTGTAGTTTGTAGTTAACAAATCGAAGTAGCCGTAAGAAAGACTCAATAATAAATATCGATTATAACCCTGATAGCGGTCGAAGACCTGGTCAATTATAAAAAAAATCAAATTTTGGATCAAAAATAAAATCAAAAATGAATTATGATACAAGTAACAAATCTTCAGAAAGCATATAATGGTATTACTGTATTAGATATTCCATTTTTATCCATTCCTCAAGGCGAGAGTTTTGGTTTGGTAGGAAATAATGGTGCTGGAAAAACTACTTTGTTTCGTTTAATTCTTGATTTAATTGAGATTACAAAAGGTGAAGTATTGATTGAGCGTCACAAAGTTATGCGCAATGACGCATGGAAAAATATGACTGGTTCATTTTTAGATGAAGGATTTTTGATAGATTTTTTGACTCCAGAAGAATATTTTAAATTTGTGGGAAAACTGCACCATAAATCAGATACTGATATTGCAGATTTTTTGGAAACAATGTCCGATTTTTTTAATGGTGAAGTATTATATTCAAAAAAACTTATTCGCGATTTTTCGAGAGGAAACCAAAAAAAAATAGGTATTGCAGCTGCTTTATTAGGAGATCCAAAATTATTAATTCTCGACGAGCCATTTACTGCGCTTGATCCTTCGTCACAAATTAGACTAAAGCGTTTTTTGACAGATTTTCAATCTAAATTTAATATGACAATGCTTATTTCGAGTCACGATTTGAATCACATAACCGATATTTGCAGTCGCATTGTAGTGCTCGAAAAAGGTAAAATGGTGAAAGACCTTCAAACAAATACCGACACACTCACCGAATTGGAAGCTTACTTTGCTGTATGACAATAGATTATTGTAAATTTTTAATCTCAATAAATTTACCATTGTTTTTTTAATACATTCTGCTAGTATACAAATTAAAATGAAATACGTCGACGTTATACTTCCTTTGCCATTGGCAAATACATTTACTTATTCTGTACCAGATGAATGGGCAGAACAAGTACGTTTGGGTATGCGAGTGGTGGTGCCATTTGGAAAAAAGAAAATGTATACGGCAGTAATTTATTTAGTACATACAGTTTCACCTACAATTTATCAAGCAAAAGATATATTATGCATATTAGATAATGAGCCAATTTTGCGTCGTCCGCAAATGAAATTTTGGGAATGGATTTCGTCATATTATCAAGCATTTTTGGGTGATGTGTATCAAGCTGCTGTACCCGCAGGATTAAAGTTGGAAAGCGAAACTCAGGTGCGAATAAATCCCGATTATGAAGCTGAATCGTTACTAACGGATAAAGAAAGTAAAGTGTTGGATGCGCTTTCGGAAGGAAAAGCCATAAGTGTTTCAGATTTAAATAAAATAACCGAAATGCGCGATACTTTGCCTATTCTCAAGCAGTTATTGGACAAAGGTGCAGTTGAGATAAGCGAAGAATTGACCGAAAAATTTCGTCCAAAAACCGATACCTTTGTACGTTTGACGGATGAAATGGCTAATGAAGAAAATTTGCGTAAACTTTTTGACGATTTAAGACGTGCCAAAAAACAATTGGATGTTTTAATGATGTATATCGACATATCAAAATGTCTTATACCATCAAAAAAACAGGATGTTAGTCGCAAAGAATTATTAGAACGTACAGGCGCTTCAGCAGCTATTGTCAATAGCCTAGTGGAGCGTGGTGCAATGGAATTATATATTAAAGAAGTTGGTCGTTTGGATGTGTCTGACTTAAAAGTATCTGATCAATATGCACTTAACGAGTTTCAACAAAAAGCATATTTGGATATTGAAAAGCAGTTTATTGAAAAACCTGTAGTTCTTTTACATGGAGTTACTTCAAGTGGAAAAACCGAAATTTATATTCAATTAATAAATAAGGTATTAGCCGAAGGTAAGCAAGTTTTGTATTTAGTACCCGAAATTGCATTAACTACTCAATTAACTTCGCGTTTGAAACGAGTTTTTGGTCGAAGATTGGGCGTTTATCATTCTAAATTTTCGGATGCAGAACGTGTAGAAATTTGGAATAATGTGTTGAATGATAAAACTTACGATGTAATTATTGGCGTTCGATCATCAATTTTTCTTCCTTTTCGTCAATTAGGATTAGTTATTGTGGACGAAGAGCACGAATCGAGTTACAAACAATATGACCCTGCACCGCGTTACAATGCGCGTAATTCGGCAATTGTATTGGCAAGTATGCATGGTGCAAAAACATTGCTAGGTACAGCTACACCTGCTGTAGAGACGTATTATAATGCTATTACTGGGAAATTTGGTTTGGTAGAACTTAGCAAACGACATGAAGAAATGGCAATGCCCGAAATTTTGGTGGTGGACAGTAAAGAAGCTTACCGCAAAAAACAAATGGAAAGTCATTTCACACCATTGTTGCTTGAAAAAATTGCCAAAGCACTTCAAAATCACGAACAAATTATTTTATTTCAGAATCGAAGAGGTTATGCACCGTATATTGAGTGTAAAGCATGTGCTTTTGTGCCACATTGCAAAAACTGCGATGTTAGTCTCACGGTCCACAAGATTTTTAACACTCTTACGTGCCATTATTGTGGTTATACCGAACCAATACCAAATACTTGTCCCGCTTGTGGAACGCCAGGAACTTTGGCAACAAAAGGCTTTGGAACTGAAAAAATTGAAGATGAAATAAAACTTATTTTCCCAGATGCACGTGTTTCACGCATGGATTCGGATACAACTCGCTCAAAAAAATCTTATGAAAAAATAATTGCAGATTTCGAACAACAAAAAGTAGATATTTTGATTGGTACACAAATGATTTCAAAAGGCTTGGATTTTGAACGAGTAAGCTTAGTTGGAATTTTGAATGCCGATAATATGCTCAATTTTCCTGATTTTAGAGCCCATGAACGCGCTTTTCAACTTATGGCACAAGTGAGTGGGAGAGCTGGTCGAAAAAATAAACGTGGTACAGTAGTTTTGCAAACTTCATTGCCCGAACATTCGGTTATTGAACAAGTTATTCGCAACGATTATAAAGCAATGTTCAATAATCAATGCGATGAACGAAAACTTTTTAAGTATCCACCATTTTTTAGATTAATACAAATTGTGTTGCGTCATCGTGATCCAAAGGTATTGAACCAAGCATCTCAAAAAATGGCAAATGATATGCGAGCAGTTTTTGGTGCAAGGGTTTTGGGACCAAATATACCTTCAATTGCAAGAATTCAGAATATGTATATCAAACATATTTTACTTAAAATTGAGAATGATGCTTCGCCAGAACGCGCCAAAGATCTTTTACGTCAAGTATCTAATAATGTAATTGCTCAGCCACAGTTCAAAGCTTTATGGATAAATTTGGATGTAGATCCGATGTAAATCAAGTTGTTTTTTTGCTGTTTATTAATTTAAATATTTGATATTTAAACTCAAACAAATTCTATTTTTGGAAATAGAAATATTAATTGATATTAAAGTCAAAAATTGGCTATTTCATTATTTTGCGAACCTTCGTGTTTGTTTTTTTTGTGATTCTTTGTGGAATAATTATTACTCAAAAATAGCAAAAGAACGAACAAATATACTTAGTTTTAAGACTTAAGAAACTGAGAATGAATTATCTAATAACAATCAATAAAGATTAATTGAATTTGAAACCTTTGCAAAAATGAAATAACCTATAAATCTAACTTATTTTATATTCTTAGGTGCTTATTTTTTGTATGAGTTGATATATCTTTGTTTGTTTTTTTGAATGAATTGTAAATAATAAATAACTAACTAATAAATAATTAATTACGCTTATGTTGAATTGGTTCGATTGCAAAACCATATCAATTTTTCAAATACCTGTATTATAGTTATTTATAACTTTTTTTTCCTTCCATAAAGTGCACTATAAAGTATTTTTCCTATCTTTGCAGTGCACTAGGAGGTGCACCAAAGACACCTCTCATTAACAAATTGACTGTTAAAAACATACTAAAAATGGGAAAAACAACAACTGCAATTATTACACTAATTTTGCGTAAAAACAAGACACTTTCTAGTGGAATGCACCCGATTATGCTTAGGGTAGCATATTATGGTCGTAAAGAGATTAGTACGGGCTGTTCATGTAGTCTATCAGATTGGGATAGTCAACAAGAAATTGTGAAAAATAAAAAGTTTCCAAATCAAGCCCAAATAAATAAGATTATCACAGATTTGAAACAAAATGTGGTAAATTTAAAAATGGATTTTGAAATCAAAAAAATTCCTTATACTGCTGAAAAGTTATTGAAAGAAGGGGTTGAAGAAAGAGTGAATGTAAATTCATTGGATGTATATCAATTTATCGAAAATATATTGAAAAAGAAGGATAAATATAATACTCGAAAAACTTATGAAGTCAGTTTGAATTTGTTAAAAAGATACTCAAATAAAAAATCTTTGTTGTTTTCTGAAATAACACCTGAATTTTGTAATGATTTTGGTAAATTTATGAAGAATGAAAGAAAAATGACTGACGGAAGTATCAGAACTTGTTTTTCAAAAGTTTCAGCAATTTTTAATATGGCAATAGATGAAGAGATAATACTACCGCAACTTTTCCCATTTAGGAAATTCAAATACTTCAATATTTATAAAAAAAGTAATAGAAAAATTGCAATTTCAAACGGGCAAATGTATGCAATTCATGGACTTTATGCCGAAATGTCAAATTGCGGAAAAAGTGTTTCCGATTTAGAACAACGTTCTACAGAATTACATGCAATGGCAATTTATTTGTTTGGGTGGTTAGCTAATGGACTAGCACTGGTTGATATTGCAAAAATTAAATCTGATATGGTTAAGAATGTTACAATAAAAAATAAAGAGTATTATAAAATTCAAACCGACAGAACAAAAACTCATGTTGAAGTTGATATTTTAATTGAAAAAGATATTTATGCGGAAAGTATAATTCCCCACATGTTAAAAAATGCTGCTTTGCGAGATGGATATTTGTTTCCAATTCTACAAAATGCTAAGCATGATTATAAATATGATACAGAAAAAGAACTAAGTTTAGGAGTTGAAGCAGCGGGGCAAATGATTAATAGAAAGTTAAGAAGGGTAGTTATAAAAGTGAATGAAAGAATAGTTAAATTTAATGAGGAGAAAAATAATCAAATAGAAAAATATAATAATAGATTTAAAAATCAAAGTGGTTTTGAAAAAACTGAAAAAGAAGTATGTAGTGAACTATTACCATTAAATTTAACATTTTATAGTATGCGCCATACTTTTGCAACCTCAGCATCTAAAAATGGTGTACACCCATCGAAATTAGCTACAATGATGGGAAGAAGTCCAGCTGGAATCTTTGGTTATGTTGATTCGTTAATGTCAGATGATGAAATGGCAGAAGCAAAAACAGGGATGTTTTATTAGTGTTATTTTACAATTATTCTATTGATATATTTACAATTAATGCGAATTAAGGGTAGAACCCAATTAAAAAATATGCTGATTAACAGCAAAATAACACTTAAAATATTTTGATATATCAGTAAATATCAGTAACTTAGAAGAATATTTACCACAATTTATTCTAAATTATGACTTCTA
>CAIWCC010000257.1 GCA_903911085.1 uncultured Bacteroidales bacterium
AGTAGAAGTCATAATTTAGAATAAATTGTGGTAAATATTCTTCTAAGTTACTGATATTTACTGATATATCAAAATATTTTAAGTGTTATTTTGCTGTTAATCAGCATATTTTTTAATTGGGTTCTACCCTTAATTCGCATAATTAATAATTCAAATCAAAAAACAAAAGCAATATGAAAAAGATACTTATTATCAACGCTCATCCGCTTAAGGATGATAGTTTATGTGCAGCATTAGCACAAAGTTATATGACAGGAGCAAAAAAAAGTGGAGCTACCTGCAAGTTAGTAAACCTGATTGATTTAGAGTTCGACCCTGTAATGCGTTTTGGTTATAAAAAACGCATGGAAATGGAACCTGATTTAATTCAAATTCAGCAAGATATAAAAGATGCCGACCATTTGGTACTGGTTTATCCCAACTGGTGGGCAACATATCCAGCTCAACTCAAAGGCTTGTTCGACCGCGCTTTTGTACCTGGTTTTGCATTCCAATACCGCGAAAATTCACCTATGTGGGACAAACTGCTGACTGGCAAATCGGCACGTACGCTTGTAACTATGGATACTCCAGGCTGGTTTTACTCGCTAATCTATAAAAATGCAGGTCATAATGCCGTTAAAGTTGGCGTATTGGAATTCTCAGGTTTTAAACCTGTAAAAGTATCTTCTTTCACCGCTGTGAAATCTTCAAAAGAAGAAAAACGTAAGAAATGGTTGAAGGAAGTGGAGAAATTAGGTGAACAGTTGAAATAAAACTATTTAGCATTATGAGATTTTTTTTAATTTCATCAATATTTTTTTTGGTAATTATGGCTACAAGTGTAAAATCCCAAGTTATGTTTAACACCTCTAAATTTCAGACTATTATCGATAAAACCATTGATAATAAGTCGATATTTGGAACTGTATTAACCGTTGAAAAAGGCAACGAAAGCTGGACTGGTTCGGCAGGAAATTTAAAACCCGAACAACCTTATTTTATTGCCAGCACCACCAAACTGTATGTTACTGCACTGATTCTGAAACTGAAAGCCGATGGAAAACTGTCGCTCGACGACAAAATTTCGAAGTTTTTAGCTCCCGAAATAATGAAAAAACTGCATTTTTATAAGGGTATTAACTATTCAGATACATTGACAATCAGCAATTTGTTAGCGCACACTTCTGGTTTACCCGATTATTTCGAGGATAAAGGTGCCGATGGAAAAAGCTTGCTGCAAAAATTGCAGGAAGGCAAAGACCAAAGCTGGACTTTTGAACAAACGGTGGAAATGTCGAAAAAAATGACTCCTAAATTTGCCCCAGACACCAAAGCTAAAGCGCATTATTCGGATACCAATTTTCAGTTATTGGGTAAAATTATTGAGAATATTTATGACAAAACAATTGCAGAAGTGATGCATGATGTTATTTTTCAGCCGCTTGGCCATAAGCAAACTTATATGTATGCCGATGCTGTGGATAAAACTCCAGTAATGATGTACTATAAAAATAAGACCTTGGATATTTGCAAAGCCATGACTTCGTTTGGTGCCGATGGTGGAATTGTTTCTACTTCGGCGGAAACAATGGTTTTTCTGAAAGCATTTTTCAATGGTTATTTTTTCCCAAAGAGCTATCTTCCTGAACTTTATACATGGAACAGCGTAATGTTTCCACTGGAATATGGCGTAGGAATAATGAAATTTCAACTTCCGGCTATTTTCACCATGTTCCGCAAAATGCCCGCTTTTATTGGACATTCAGGCTTGTCGGGTGCATTTGCATATTATATTCCCGAAAAAGATGTATTTTTGGCAGGAACAGTGAATCAGATAAATAATCCGGGAACTTCGTATAAAATGCTGATACAGATAGTGAATAGTATAAAATAGAAATTTCTGAAAATGCAAAGTATAAAAATCCCAAAATACCTTCAGGAACTACACGGCAAACAGGCAAGTGTAGTTTCGCTGATTTAGGTGTATACAAATGCTTTATTTTTTGGAATTTTTATTTCAACTATCATTCAGCCATTGGATTTGGCTGTATGGAAAACCATCTTACTATTTATAATTGTTGCTGATATTGCTGGAGGTGCTGTTGCCAATTTCACAACATCCACCCGTCAGTATTACAGAGAAAATCGTCAACTTCAAGTGCCATTTCTGTTGATTCATATAATTCATCCTTTGCTTTTACTTTTGTTGCTTCCTGATTTTCAGTTGCTTTTCTTTTTTATGGGAGTTTTCACTTTCACATCAATAACTATAATTAAATTTCTTGGTAATAGAAATTATTCTAAAATCAGTGCAGTATTATTATTTATTATCGGAACAGTTTTAACTTTACTGATACCTTGTTCGTTGGATTACATAAAAATAATTCCCGTTTTATTTTACATTAAACTGATAGTAGGTTTTGCGGGAGGAGTGTTTTTTTTTAACTAAATATAACTGATTTAATATGAGTGGAATACCAGATAAAGAAGTTACAAAATTCTTAGACAGACTAAATCATCCTTTTCGAAATGAGATTGATAAATTACGAAGCCTGATACTTCAAGCCAACTCCGAGATTGTAGAAAACATCAAGTGGAACGGACCAAATTACTCCTTTCGTAACGAGGATAGAATTACCATGCGCATTCAGCCTCCAAAGCAAATACAACTAATATTTCACCGAGGAGCAAAAAAGTTAAAACAACCCTCCGAACGACTAATAAAAGACGAATCGGATCTATTAACGTGGAAAGAAAATGACAGAGCTGTTATCACTTTCAGAAATATTACTGAAATTGAAAATGCTGGTAATGAATTAAATACTATTGTTAACAAGTGGCTAAATGCTTAATTTTAAGAGACTAATATTCAAAATAACCGCAAGTATTAGGTGAAAAAATTTGGTTTAAATTTAAAATAAATTATAATACAAATCGTTACAATGATCAAAGAAATTATCCACTCTATTTTTCCGGTTTCGGATACTTCGATTCAGGAACTTGAAAAAAATATTGAATACAGGTATTTGTCTAAAAGTGAGGTTTTTATTCAGGTAAACAAACGAAATGATATGGAGTATTTTGTGCTCGAAGGAGTTTGTAAAAGCTATCTGTACAACCCAGAAGGTGAAGAAATTACAATTTCATTTTTTAAAGATAAATCGGTTTTATCTCCTTTTACTACCCGAACTTCGCAAGGTTTTTCGAATATGAATTTCAAAGCATTGACAAACATAAGATTGGCTTGCATCAATGCCAATGTTTTTGAGCAATTAATGATTTCCAACCTCGAAATTAGACATTTTGCGAATGAAGTGTTGCGAATTGAACTAATGAAAAAAGTTGAAAAAGAGATTGGGTTGGCTTCTTTAACTGCTAAGGAACGATTAATCCGGTTTCGGATACAATACACTTTGCTCGAAAACATAATTCCGCATACCGACATTGCTACTTACCTGGGGATCACTAATATATCGTTAAGTCGATTGCGAAAAGAATTATTACAGGGATAATTGTCGCTTTTTATCATTTGATAACGGAATGCTGTTTAGCATAGATTACTTTTGTTTTTAATTTAAAAAAAACAAAAATTTATGATTAAAAAAATCAACCCCAACTTGTATTTAGTGGCAGGTATAATGTTAATTACCCTGAGCCATACCTCGTTTAGCATTAATTTTACTGCATGGATTGCATACACTCCTTTGTTGGTTTACATGCTGAAAACCAATGGCTTTAAATCTAGGTTAATGCTTTTTGGAGCTTTAATTATTGGCTGGTCACTTGCAACTGCCAAAATTATTACGCCTCCGCTCATTTATCCCTTTGTGTTTATGTATTCTGTGCCTATCGCTATTTTTCACCTCCCGGGTTTTTTGCTTTGGGATAAATTCAGAAACAGAAGAGCAGGAATATTTATTTTTCCACTTGTTATGACGCTAATGGAGTGGATTCAATACACTTTCATGCCACTTGCAAGTTGGGGTGCTGCTGCTTACACGCAGGTTGATACGCCAGCCATCATGCAATCGCTTTCGCTATTTGGTATGCCGGGTTTAAGTTTCCTTATTTATTGGGTTAATATTGCTGTTGCCTATTATCTTGTTATTAAATCTCAAAATCTGTTTACTATTAAACTGCTATTTATCATTGTTATAACTGTATTGATATACGGTGTAGTGCGTATCAATATTTACAATTCTAGTCACAAAGAAACTGTAACAGTTGCAGCAGTTGGAACGGATAGCAATGTGAGTGGATTACCATTGCCATCAAAATCAATCAATGAAGCAGTCAGAGATTCTTTGTTCAGCAGAACTATCAGAGCAGCAGCCTTTGGAGCTAAATTGATTGTTTGGAATGAGGCTTCAACTTTTGTTTTGCCAAATGAAGAGGCAGATTGGAAGCAGTTACTTTCAAAACTTTGCAGGTATCATAAAATTGCATTGTATGCGGCCTATGTGATACCATTTTCTCAGTCACCTTTAAAGTATAAAAACAAGTATTTGTTTGTAAATTCAAAAGGGAAGATTGTATACGAATACAACAAACACGAACCTGTTCCGGGTGAACCTGCAATGAAAGGCACTGAAGTACTGAGAGTTAATCAGGTAGAAAAATCGAATATGGGCGGAGTAATTTGTTACGATTATGATTTTCCGTATCTTGCCAAAAAATTAGGGAAATTAAATGCCGACATTGTAGCCGTTCCGTCGTCCGATTGGAAAGGCATTGACCCGGTTCATACAAAAATGGCTGCATTTCGGGCAATTGAACAAGGACATTCCATTGTCAGATCTACCCGTTTTGGACTTTCGGCAGCCATTAATCCCATTGGTGATATGGTAGCCAAAATGAGTAGTTTCGACAAAAATAATAAAATTATGGTGGCTCAATTGCCTGTAAATGCATTGGAAACTGTATATTCCAAGATTGGAGATTTTTTTATTTATCTTTGTGTTATGTTTTTAATGTACATCATTTTACAAAAGAATCAAATAAACAGATGAAAAAAGCCATAGTCTTAGGAGCAAGTTCAGGCATTGGACGAGAAATCGCATTACTTCTTGCAGCAGAAGGATATTCAGTGGGAATAACAGGTCGTAGATTTGAGATGTTGACTGAATTATCGAGTAAAAATCAGGAGGTTTTCATACCTCAACAAATGGATATTTCTTTTCTGGAAGATACTGTAAATCTGCTAAATGAGCTTGTAAGCAAACTTGGAGGAATGGATTTGCTGGTTTTAAGTTCGGGTACAGGCGATATAAACGAAATGCTGAATTTTGACATTGAAAAACGTACCATCGATACCAATGTTAAAGGATTTACGAATATTGTGGATTGGGCATATCAGTTTTTCAAAAATCAAAATTCAGGTCATCTCGTTGCCATTACTTCCATTGCCGGACTTCGTGGAAATGGTAGCGCACCAGCTTATAATGCTACTAAAGCTTTTCAAATAAATTATTTAGAAGGGCTAAGACAAAAAGTGCACAAGCAAAAAATCCCAATAATCATAACCGACATACGCCCCGTATTTGTAGATACCGACATGGCAAAAGGTGATGGAAAATTCTGGGTTTCAACCATCGAAAAAGCCTCCCGACAGATTGTAAAAGCCATTCATCGCAAGAAGAAAGTTGTTTACGTTACCAAACGATGGCGTATTATTGCACTTATATTAAGAGTTTTACCACGATTTATTTATGATAGAATGGGATAAGAATAAACGTATGACTTATGGATACAAATTTAGATTTATTAATTTTGATATTGCCTTATGCTTTTGTTCTTCATAATCTTGAAGAACTTATAAGTATGGAAAAATGGTCAAAATCAATCCCTAAATCTATTCATCCACCTGTAACAACTGCTCAATTTTCAGTAGCTATAACCCTTTTTACTTTACTTGGGTTTGTAGTTGTTTTGTCCAAAGATTATTATCCATCGGAAGAAATTTACATCCTTTTTGTGTCTGGATTCGCTGGCATGTTATTTCTGAATACATTTTTCCCACACCTTATAGCCACAATTTATCTGAGAAAATATGCACCAGGAGTAATTACTGGATTATTGATAAATACTCCACTTACTGCAATAATTCTGTGGCTTATATATGATAATCAGTTAATTAGCAATTTGCAAATTACACTTTCTGTATTAATTGGTGGTTTTACGGGGGCAACGCTTGCCTTTTTCTTTTTAAAAATCGGAAATCTACTCACAACAAGAAAATGGAACTAAAATTCAACTGGATAGGTGGAGCTACTTTTGTGTTAAGCATTGGGAATCTGAATATTGCCTGCGATCCTGTATTGTGCCCGGAAGGAACTGTTCATGACTTTTTCTGGTTCAAATCCAAACGCCTTGAAGCTCCGGTTTACAATGCTGAAACCTTTAAAAATATTGATCTTTGGCTGATAACTCACAATCACGAAGATCATTTAGATAAAATCGGTTTGTCGAAAATAAATACACAATCAACCGTAATTTGCAACCCGAATTCTACCGGTATTTTAAAGAAAAATGGAATAAATGACTTGAATGTATTAAACTGGCACAGTATTCAGAAACTATGCATTAAAGGATACGAAATCAGCATCGAAGCCATACCTGCTATACACGGAATTAATCCCTTGAGTGCCTTGTTTGCCGGAAAAGTAAATGGTTATTACCTGTCTATTGCTTATAAAAATGAAAAAGTTCGGATTTATATAACGGGTGACACTGTATATAAAGACAAGGTTATCAATGCTTTAAAAGGAAAAGAGATTGACTTGCTAATTCCCAATATGGGTGCAGCCAAACAGGAAAGTTGGATAATGACGCTTACTTTGAACGCTGCCATGCTGCGAAAAATGATAGCCGTACTTCATCCAAAATATCTAATTCCTGTACATTTTGGCACTTTTGAGCATTATGTAGAACCAGTATCTGAAATTCAAAAATTGGAAGACAAAAGAATAGTGATTCCAAAAATTAATACCATTACAAAACTAATTTTTTAAAGCATTATGAATCAAATAATAAACACATTTAGTAAGTTTGGCTTTGCGGGTAATGACCTCACTGAAATTGCGGAATATTTTAGTTTAAAGCGATATAAAAGCGGTGAATTTTTTATTCAAAATGGATTCGTTGCCGATTATTTGGGCTTTGTCAACCAAGGCATCTTTCAATTTTATTTTGATGATAATGGCGATGAAAAAACAACTTACATGGCTTTAAAAGGTGATGTTATTGTTTCTGTTCAAAGTTTTTTTGCAGGTTTACAGTCAAAAGAAAATGTAAAAGCACTGGTTGAAGCTGAAGTTTGGATAATTAAAAAATCAGATTTTATAAAATTAATTGACAATATTTCCGGTTTCAAAGAATTTTATATCTCTGTATTAGAACACCTTTTGGTATGCATTGATGAAAGCAGGTTCGATTATATCACTTTATCGCCCGACGAACGCTATGCGAAACTAATGAAAAATGAACCTGAGTTACTACAGCAAGTTCCTTTGAAATATTTGTCGGCATTAATTGGCATTACACCGCGCCATTTGAGCCGAATTCGGAAAAACATCAAGTAAAAAATATTAATAGACAAATGTCTTCTAGTTAATAATTTAAGTATATCTACTTTTGCGATATAATTTTATAAATATTACTAATATGAAGACAATGAAAATTAAAGTGCTTACAATTTTTCTTGGATTGTACACATTTGCAATCGGTCAAACATCCGATAGTTTGAACATCAGTTCAGAAAAACAAAGTTGGAAGGTTTTTTCTGAAATTGATTTAGGTTTAATTGCATTTACGGGTGGTTTTGCAAATTATTTTGGAGTGCGCAACGGACCTCATGGTTTTGAATTGGGTTATCAACATTTCCCTGCACCCAGCACGCTTTTCAGTGGAGTTCCCGAAGGTTTTGATTTAACTGTTGAGCATATTTACTCAATTCATTACAGCTATTTTTGGAACGGAAAAACTGATAAAGGATTATATACCAGATTTATGTATCACAACAAAATGCAGATTGTGACCGAACAAAACACAAATACGTCAAAAAAACTTTATTCAGATTGTGTCGGAGCTGAATTGGGTTATATTTGGTATTTTTCCAAAAATTTTTATCTGACACCCCGGGTTGGAGCTCTTTATTATATCAATAGTCCTCAAGGCAAGGAAAATAATCCTGTTTTGGTTGGGAGCAGTTATTACGACAACAAAAGGCACAAAACTTGGGATACTTACTTTATTCCAACAATTTCGGTAGGTTATTCAATACCAATAAAATAAATATGTGAATTTATCCGCCATTCTCCACATTCGGTAATTTTTTTTCATTTTAATCATGAAATATTGTATCTTTGTTGGCAGCATTTTTAAAAAAGTATATTCATAAACTCAAACAACATAATTTCGAATAATGTATGAAAACCCACATAAACACTACTAAAATTTATAAGGCCCGGCTTATCGGAACATTTTTTCTTTTAGCATTTATGGCTTATGGAATTGGGCGAAATTTATTGGAGAGTGGAAGTACTTCAGAGAAATATATAGGTGCAATCCTTGTTATTGCAAACTCAATAATGGTACTCTTAATTGGTGCGTATTTAAGAAATATATTAATGAATTACAGTGTTTTAGCAGGTAATATTTATCTTTTTACTAGAGCGTTTGAGTCAATTGCTCTTGCAAGTTTAGTTTTGAATTTAATAACTACAGTTCAAATTTCGGATTTTTGCGGTTATTTCCCCGCAATGCTCGTCTTGGGACTTGGTAGTATTCCAATGTGTTTCACATTATACAAATACAAAATTTTACCAACGTGGTTAGCAATATGGGGAATAATTGGTTATATTGCTTTTGCTTTTGGATTTTTAATGGAACTATTTGGTAAGCAATGGAGTATGTATTTTCTTGCATCGGGCGCATTGTGGGAAATAACTTTAGCTATTTGGTTAATTGTCACGGCAAATAAAAAGTAAAAATAATGAAAACACTCAAAAACACAATTTTGCCAATCGTTTTGGCTACGCTTTGGATTAGCATTTCCGAATTTGGAAGAAATGAATTTCTTCTAAAAACCTATTGGACAACACATTTTGAAAATCTTGGAATTGTATTTCCATCAGAACCAATAAATGGTGCAGTTTGGGGGTTGTGGTCGCTATGTTTTGCTATTGCCATTTTTATTATTGGAAAGAAATTTTCATTGGTACAAACTACCCTCCTTTCGTGGTTTGTTGGCTTTGTATTGATGTGGATTAGTTCCGGCAATATGGGCGTGCTTCCTTTTGGATTGTTAGTGTATGCTGTTCCATTAAGCCTATTGGAAGCATTTTTTGCAAGTTATATCATTAAAAAATTGAGCTAAACTAGCAAAATAAAAATTTCTTAAACTTCGAATTATTATTATTAGGTTAGCCCTCAGTAGTATGAGTTTCTTAATAATCAATTAACAACTATTGAATTATGGAAAAAATTATAAGTCTTGACAAGTCAAATATTGACAAAGAGCATATTTGTTGCGCGTTTTCTGACAAAAAATGTGCGGACAGTTACGAAGCTAAAAAGAACTGGTTAAGAAAAGAATTTGACAACGGCTATGTTTTTCGCAGGATAGATGCACGGGCAAAAGTATTTATAGAGTATTGCCCTGCTGAAAAAGGTTGGGCGCCTATTGATGCACCCAACTATTTATTGGTGAATTGCTTTTGGGTATCAGGTCAATATAAAGGAAAAGGTTATGGTAAAGAGTTACTGCGACTTGCACTCGAGGATGCTGAAAATCAAGGAAAAGACGGTTTGGTAACGGTTGTTGGTACCAGTAAGTTCCACTTTATGAGTGATACCAAGTGGCTACTGAAAAACGGTTTTGAAAGCTGCGAAAAGTTGAGTTCGGGATTTAGTTTGCTCGTAAGAAAGATAAACCCGAAAGCAGAAAATCCAACATTCAAAGACACTGTAAAATCGGGTGAATGTGCAGACAAAAATGGATTAGTGGCTTACTACTCTAATCGCTGTCCATTTTCTGAATTTCATGTAACAACATCATTGACTGAAACAGCCGCAAAAAGAAATCTGCCTTTAACGTTGATAAAACTGGATACAATGGAAAAAGCACAATCAGCACCGACTCCTGCAACCATTTTTAGTTTGTTTTACAATGGAAAATTTATAACCACTGATTTGAGCGTTTGTATGGATAGTCGATTTGATAAAGTGTTAGAAAAGAAATAAATATACGAAATAATGAAACACAATTGAAAAAAAAGACAAGCGAATTTTTAAAGATTTATTTATATTTGTAGCAGTAAATTTATTAAAGTCATGAAAATATCAGATATTGAACAACTTGCATTTGCATTTTCAGCTGAGTTGTCGAAATATACGTACCGAGCAGAAGATTTAGATTATTCAATCTTCGAAAAGCAAATACCAATCCTTCAGTCGCTTGCTACTATCAGCAACAGTGGTGTGAGTGTATTCGATCTCAACAAAAAAGAACATTTGTTTTATTCCCCCAATTTTGGCGTTTTGCTGGGTTACGATTTGAAAGAAATATTGGAGCGTGGGCAAGAATTTTTGGATCAAAAGATTTTCACTGATGACTATGTCAGCCTGATGAAAAACGGCATCTTATTATTTAAGCTTTTTAATCAGTTTTCGGACGACGAAAAAGCAAACTATAAGCTAATAAATGAATATAGGGTTTTGAATTCCGACAATAAGTATGTTAGGGTAATTGAGCAGCATCAATCTTTGCAAATGGATGCCCGTGGAAATATGTGGCTGATTATGAGTACCATCGACATTTCGCCCAATCAAGAAAGCAACGACGTATTTAAGAGTCAATTACTTAACTTCAGAACAGGAAAGACTATTCCAATACTCGACGATTCAAAAAACTTATCTGAAGATATTTCATTGGGATTAACAAAAAGAGAAGTTCAAATTTTACAATTGGTAAAAGATGGATTTTTGAGCAAGGAAATTTCCGATAAGCTTGCCATAAGCGTTCATACAGTGAACACTCACCGTCAACGATTCCTCGAAAAACTGGGTGCAAACAATTCAATGGAAGCTGTGGTTTTTGCATCTAAATTGGGTTTGTTATAAGAAGATATCAGAGCAAAGAGCATAGAACAAAGATAATTTATTGATGTTTTTGGGTTTAAGTCGATCTTATTCCATTCCTGTGATTTAATTACTGATAAATCAGTATTGTAGTAACTATGAGTTTATAATAATTTTGTTCCAACAAAAAAACAAACATCTTTTAAACTCAATCAACATGAAACGTAACAGATTTAATCTAATGGTAGTTATGCTTTTTGCAAGTTCAATGTATTCCATAGCGCAACTATCTACACAAACTGTCAGGGGAACAGTTATTGATAATTCATCCAACATTCCCCTACCCTATGCCTCGGTAGTAATGCTTAATTCCAATCCACTAAAATCGGCCACCGCCGACGAAGCAGGAAATTTTACAATCCATTCAGTTCCTTTGGGACGATATGACATCAAGGTGTCAATGGTTGGATACGAACCATTTATAATAAGAGAAATGGTGGTGTCAGCGGCTAAAGAAACTTTTCTGGCAGTAAACCTCAAAGAAAGTTCCACCATGCTTAAAGATGTGGTAGTGAGGCCTAACGTAAACAAAGAACAGTCTATAAATCAGATGACTACTGTAAGTGCCCGCATGTTGAGCGTGGACGAAGCAACACGTTATGCCGGCGGTTTTGATGACCCGGCACGTTTGGCATCTTCGTTTGCAGGTGTGGCAAGCAACAATGGCGATAATGGTATTTCGGTGCGTGGAAACAATCCAAAATTTCTGCAATGGAAAATGGAAGGTGTTGAAATTCCAAACCCTAATCACTTTGCCGATTTATCTACTTTTGGTGGTGGTGCATTAACAGCTATGAGCAGTCAGTTGCTGGCAAACTCCGATTTTTTAACTGGTGCTTTCCCAGCCGAATACGGCAATGCACTCAGTGGTGTGTTCGACATTTTTATGCGTAATGGCAATAATCAGAAAATGGAAAACACTTTTCAGGTGGGAATTATTGGCATCGATGCTGCTTCCGAAGGCCCCTTTCGCAAAAATGGAAAGTCGTCTTATTTATTCAATTACCGCTATTCCACGTTGGGACTTGTTATGCCACTGATGCCTAAAACCACCGATGGTATAACGTATCAAGATTTGTCTTTCAAAATGAATTTTCCAACCAAAAAAGCAGGTGTTTTCTCATTATGGGGCATAGGATTGATTGACCATTCGGGTGCAGCTGAGAAAACGGACAGTACAAAATGGTTTTACGACAGCGATAAAGAAAATCAGGATGCCAATCAGTTTATGGCTGCTGGTGGTGTAACGCATAAATACCTTATCAACAATAAGATGTATTTGAAATCAAATTTGGTGGCTTCGGTCAACGGAGTTATTTTTGATATTGGAAGACTTGACAATGCTATGACATTAACACCATTAAGTCAAATAAACAATAAAAGCTGGAATTTAGTGCTGTCATCATTTATCAATACAAAATTTAATGCTCGCCACACCAACAAAACAGGATTTGTATTAACAGGATTGATGTACGACGTACTACTCCAAAAAAGTTTGGTACAATATACTCCGCTTCAAACACTTGTGGATGAGAATGGTTTCAGTTCGTTGATTTCTGGCTATACAAATTCATCAATAGATATAAGTCGAAATTTAATGTTAAATATTGGCGTAAATTCCCAACTATTTACGCTCAATAAACATTATACGGTAGAACCTAGAATTGGTCTGAAATGGAAAGTTGGTGACCTTCAGTCATTCGGGTTAGCGTGTGGATTACACAGTAGGCTGGAACGAATTAACTATTACTACACCAAAGACATTGCGCACAACAACAATCTTTACAACAAGAATTTAGATTTCAGCAAAGCACATCATTGGGTGATGAGCTATGACCGAAACATAAGCGAACATCTTCATTTCAAGGCAGAAACATATTATCAAATGCTTTATAATATTCCAGTAGTAGCTGATAGTTCCTTCTCATTTATTAACCTTCAAGCCGATTGGTTTTTCAATCATCAATTGCAAAACACTGGCAAAGGACAAAATTACGGACTAGATCTTTCACTGGAAAAATACCTATCTGATGGTTATTATTACATGATAAATGCTTCACTGTTCAACTCAAAATACAAAGGCGGCGATAATGTTTGGCGAAATACACGCTATAATCGCAAGTATCTGTTAAACTTTCTGATAGGAAAAGAATGGCAAGTTGGAGCAGGTAGGCAAAATGTATTAAGTGCCAATGTACGACTTAGTTATCAAGGCGGTGACTGGTATTCACCTGTAAACATAACACAATCATTATTGAAAAAAAGTGTAGTGTATGATGAAACAAATGCTTTCTCAAAACAACTTTCGCCTTCGGTACTCGCCCATTTTACAATGAGTTATAAAATAAACAAGAAAAATAAAGCACATGAATTTGCACTAAAAATGCTGAATATCACACAACAAAAAGACTTTTATGGTTATAAGTATAATTATAAAACCAACAGCATTGAGGAAAACTCAAAAGTGATTTTCATTCCCAATATCAGTTACAAAATTGAGTTTTAATGAAATTCTTATCCAAATTCAGTTATATAAAAAACATTATAGTACATGACAAAATTTTTAATTTGCATGTCATTGATTATAAATTAATTAATTAAACATGGGGCTTTGCCCCAAACCCCACTTACTATTTTTGCCTTGATGCAAAAAAGTAAGCAAAAAAAACACCTCACCCGTCCTACAGACACCCTCTCCAACTGGAGAGGGAAAATAGGAATTGAAGTGTTTGACTTCGCCTGCTTCACTCGAAAAATTAGTCGTTTGTATGCTGAAAACTTTTAAACT
>CAIWCC010000258.1 GCA_903911085.1 uncultured Bacteroidales bacterium
AGATTTTAAACCAATCAATCTATTCGTAAAAAACATTAAATATCAACTTTAACAAGTGGCGCACTTTGCCGAAATGACTGGCTCAGTTTCATCCGAAATAAGTGGCTCAGTTTCATCCGAAATATTCACATTAACGCTTTTGGTAACTTGAGCTGCTGCCATAACGCTAATGGAAAGCGGAGCTTTCCTTCCCACCCGACATAGCGAAAAACGCTATGCCGAACTAAAAAGACGACTAAACTACGCCGAACGAGGGATTAGAAATAATTAGCTACGCTGACCGTTGGTTCCCACCCAACAGTGCCAAACTTTGCTCAGCTAATCAATATATCCACGAGGACAAGAGAAGTAATCCAATTTATAAACTCCCTAAAACTCGTTTTTTTTATATTCTAAAGTCGAGTTGCTTAATGAACCTTTGTAAAAGTCAATATTAAACCAGTGTTAATACTGTCAACATAAAAATTACCGATTTTAATTTGCATATTTTTCAAGTCCAATTTAAAATAATACTTATTTGCATAAGAAGAACTTGAAGCTGACCAACGTAATGAAATACTATCATTTTCAATTTCATACATATAAGGACCTGAAAGGTATTTCGGCAATAAATAACCATTTCTTATTTCAGTCCATCGATTTAAAATAAAACCTGTATACTGATTGTCAAAGACCAATGTGTCTGTCTTATGAATTGTTTCTATCCAAACTCCATTTAATGTTGAGTTTTCAATATCATTTTTGTCACAACTTGTTAATGTAACTAAGACAAAAGCAATAAATATTAGTTTCTTCATATTTTATAAGTTTGTTTCATAAATATTCCAACTAAGAAGTGCCAATTTCATTGTTTTTATTTTTACACTTACCCGCTAACACCGAAATAATAGCAATTCCATGATTTTATTGCTTCGTCCCTTGCCGGCGCGGAGCAGATTTTTAGTTGTAAATTGTAAATGTTTCGTTGTTCTTCGTTTCTTTAATTTCTACACCGCATTCTTTTTTCAGAATCTTCTTCAGTTCGTCAAAACTTACCCAAGAATGTGTGGTTGGATTAGATATTTGTAAATCCCAATCATACACATCAGTCAAATCCGATTTTGCATAAAATAGTCGAGGGAAATATGCAACTTCAAGAAAATTTACTAAATCTTTGAATGTGTAATTGTCAAATCTATACGTTGAGTCATTCACTAATTCCCTTTTAATTGCAACACCAGGTTCAATGTAAGTATTCTTATTTTTTAGTTGTCCTGAGTTCTTAAGTTGAAAGTTATAAACTGTTGTATTTTCAACAATTGATTTCTTACTAATACCATAACTAGCCATAAGTTGATTATGAGCAATCATTTTTAAAGAGTCAAAAGGTGTGTTACAAGAAAATATCTTGACTTCAATCATTCTTTTTGGTAAGTTCTGTCTTTGTATTCTATTGGCCAACTTAACTCCTGTCAGATATGGCAAAATAATACTTAATGAGTCTCTCACAATAAACGTATACCCGCTCTGACTTAAGAATTTGGTCATTCCTGACTTTTCAAAGATCTCAATTGAAGATACTTTTTCAATACTGTCTTCAGAGATTTTAATTTTGCTTTCAATAGTGAGTTTGCCAGTATTGTAATTTGTTATAACTGAATCAAGATATTCGTCTGAAATTTCGGAAGAATAACCGGAAGCTAAAATTTTATTTTGAGGTGAAATTAGATAGTATTGAGGGACTGATTTTATTTCGAGCTTCGTAAACAAATCTTTTTGAATATCTAAACCAAAGATTAGAGAATTGAAATTATTCTTTTGAAGAAATTGCCGAACTTCCATTTCCTTCTCATCACTAATCGCAAAAAAGACAACTTTTTCTTTATATTTTTCTGCTAATTTGTCGACATGTGGCAATGATTTTCTACAAGGCGAACACCAAGTCGCCCAAAAATCAATGAATACAAATTTGTTTTCAAGATTAGGTATTTGTTTGTCAATTAGTTTTATTCCCGAAAGTGTTGGAGCTTCTTGTCCAACAGTCGGTTGAGATAACAATTTACTGCTGAAAGAATAAGAGGTTAAAATCAATAATAAAATCGTGAATTTTCTCATGTTTTTTTGTTTTTTAAATTTGCCCATAACGAGAGTCTGCGCAAAAACCCTTGTTCCACGTAGCGTAATCCTGCGTAGTTTAAGTTCGGCGTATGGCTCTTTGCCTACGTCGCAGCTAGAAGAAAAGCTCCGCTTTCCATATTTTATATTTGAATATGGAAAGCGGAGCTTTCCTTCCCACCCGACATAGCGAAAGACGCTATGCCGAACTACAAGACCGTCACACTACGCTCAACGAGGACAAGCATTTGTTTATTTTGCAATTGCTATTATAATTCCCATATACTTTTCTTCGGATTCTTGAGTTTTAAATATAAAAATGCTACTGAAAGAAAAACTATAAAAATACCTGTAACTTCCAAAGTCGAAATATATACGTCGTCAAAGAAAGACTCAGGGGCAGTGTCTTCACAGTATATATTAATTTCAGGCTTGACAGTCGAATATTCGACACAAATAATATCTCCAATTTGTCCTTTATATTCATAGAAAGTTTTTCCTGTATATTTTTTTCCGTTAGTAAAGAATTCAAATGAAGCAAAGTGACCTCCTCTTCCCCTTGAAATGCGAATCACTTCTGCTGAAATTGTTTTTGAGTTATTTTTTACTGTCTTACGGATTGAATTGTGTTCATTTACTGAACAATAATTAAATGAGAAAATAAAAACTATAAAAACAACAACTAGTATAGCAATTGACTTTATATTCTTTCTTTTCTTCGAATTATCCTTCTTGTTACTTAGTTGCTGAACAAATTCTGTAGGTCTTTTCTGTAGTCTCTTTTTTGACATTCTTCTTTTTCTGTTTTCGTGTCTTTTTGCGTTGAATTAAATAGGTTTCGCAGTTTTTGTTTTTTTTTCTAAACTTGCCCATAACACCGAAATATGTGCATCTCAATAACCCCCGTCCCCCCAGATATATTCTTTAAATGTACAATAATGCTACTTGGTTGTTGGGAACTATTTGTCAGCGACTCGGTATTCGGAGCTAATTATTTCTAATCCCAACTCTTGTATTCTTAGGATTTTTAATCCGTTCTTTTGCTCATACCACCATTACTTCCAGCAGTCCTTTTCCACCTGCATAATCAATAGCCGAACTGTAGCGGTAATTTTCTGCATGGTTTACAATC
>CAIWCC010000259.1 GCA_903911085.1 uncultured Bacteroidales bacterium
GAACATGTCGGTATATAACTATGCCTGTCGCCATGCATTGAAAAATGCCATAGTTGGCACAGAAGCTCAGCCAGAACTTGATTATTCTAAAATAATTATCAGCGATGGTAGTTTGAGTAGAATTTCTGGAGCATCAGCTATAAAAGAAGGTGATAATATCAAATTCAGCTGGAGTGAAACAGTTGGCAATAGTATTGGTAAACTTGGCGATAATGTGGCATTGTTGGTATACAATGTAACAAATGGTGAGATTAGTTATTCTTTGGGCGAATTACTTCGTTCGGAAAAAACAGCAACCTTACCAATTCCTTATAGCGAAACCGGCGACCAATTGCTTTTCTATTTATTCTTTCAGTCGGCTACTGACCCCACTCTGGTTTCAACCAGTCAGTATTTGGGTACAGTCAATGTAAGTGAATAGTTATTGAACTAGTTTTTTTAAGGTTAATTATTACACCCCGCAACAAAGCAAGTCAGAACTGCTACGTTGTGGGGTGTTTTGTTATAGAAATATATTGTTGTCCGGTAAAAACTAAGAAAAAATAGTGTCACTCCTAAGGAGCTCAGGTAATACTTGTAACTTATTGACTACCATAATTTCGTCCCGATGGGACTAAATATTTAGCTGCATAGCAGTGATATTATGGTAGAAAAATTCAAACCACAAAACCCAAGCCCCATTCGGGGCGACATTATAGCAAGTCTTGTTGTATTAAGACATACTGCAACTATATAAAATGTTTACAGAACAACAATGATAGAAATACTAGCCTAATTTTTAAATAATTGAACTTGTATACTTCTTTGTAAGTATTGTGTACCGTAAGCGTGGGTATTTCAAATTATTTTTGTGCATTATAATGAAATAATACTGTTTATGTGCAAAATTCAATTGCTGCTTGTTTTCCTGATTTTATTTTTGAGTCCTAATTCAGCGCAAAAATATCCTTCTACTAAAAATCACAATCCACTTTTTGCAGGTGAGTGGTATGCCGACCCGGAAATTGCCGTTGTGGACAAAACTTTTTGGATTTTTCCAACTGTTTCTACTACTTACGAAAAAGGAATTTATTTCGATGCTTTTTCCTCCTCTGATTTGGTAAACTGGGAGAAACATCCCCGCATTATTGACACAACAACCATAAAATGGCTTCGGAAAGCTCTATGGGCACCAGCTTTTGTTCAGCATAATGGAAAATGTTTCCTTTTTTTCGGGGCAAACGATATTCAAACTCCCGAAAGTAAGTGGTGGCGACCTGAAAATGCCAAACAATCGCAATACGGTGGAATTGGTATTTGTGTAGCCGACCAACCTGCTGGGCCTTATACAGATTATCTGGGTAAGCCGCTGATTGACAAAGTATATAACGGCGCTCAGCCTATCGACCAGTTTGTGTTTAAAGATAAAGATGGTCAGTATTACCTGATTTACGGAGGTTGGAAACATTGTAATATAGCTAAATTGGCCAACGATTTTAAAAGCATAATTCCGTTTGAAAATGGGGAATTATTGAAAGAAATTACTCCCGAAGGCTACGTAGAAGGACCAGTAATGTTTATCCGAAACAATAAATACTATCTGATGTGGTCGGAAGGTGATTGGGCTAAAAGCTCGTATCGCGTGGCTTATTCGTGGTCGGACACTCCAATCGGGCCATTTAAACGCATTGGAACTGTTTTAGAACAGGATTCTGCCATTGCCACCGGTGCTGGTCATCATTCCATGTTGCAAATTCCTGACACCGATTCGTGGTATATTGTTTATCACCGTCGCCCCATTCCGAATAAAGGAACCAATCATCGTGTCGTGTGTATCGATCGCATTTATTTTGATGCGGATGGAAAAATTCGTCCTGTGAAAATGACATTGAAGGGTGTAAATAAAAGAACTTTAAATTAAACACAATAAAAAAAAGACAAGTATGCTTAAGTATAAACAGTTGATTATTATCACTTTTAGTTTTATGGCGTTTGTTATCAACGCCCAATCGCCTTATATAAACAGGGAATTTCTGTACACACTAAATTCGGAAGATGTGCATCAAGGTGATTTCAAATGGCGGATGCTCAAAGCTGATGCACTTGATGTAAAATCAGAATCGGTTTCGGCGGGAACTTTTGACGATAGTAAATGGATGCCAGCTGTGGTGCCAGGTACTGTTCTCAATTCTCTGGTTTACAATAAGGTGTACGAAGAGCCATACTATGGGTTAAACAATAACGCGAGTGAAGGAAAAATTCCTGATTTATCGGTAGTGGGGCGCGATTTTTATACCTATTGGTTCCGAACTAATTTTAAATTACCGGAGTCAGTTAAAGGAAAAAAAATATGGTTGCAGGTGGATGGTATAAACTACAGAGCCGAGATTTGGGTAAACGGTCAAATGGTGGGCAATATTGCAGGTATGTTTTATCAAGATGTGATTGATATTACAGATTATGTAAGTAATACTTCTGTCAACGGATTGGCCATCAAAGTACAGCCTGTCGATAATCCGGGAGGTTTAAAACAAAAAGGCTGGGGTGCGGCGGGTGAATATCGTAACGGTGGAAATGGCGAAATTGGCCGAAATACCACCATGTTAATGACTACAGGCTGGGACTTTTTCTATCTTGATGGCATACGCGACAGAAATACGGGTATTTGGAAAAGCATTTCAGTTTTTACCACCGAAAAACTATTGCTAAAGCACCCATTTGTGAAATCGGAACTTGAAAAACCCGGTTACAACAAATCTATTGAAACCGTTTCGGTGGAGGTTTTAAATCCGAATTTTGGGAATCAGAACTGCACGGTGCAAGCAGAGATTATTGGTCATGGCGATTCGGTTATTCGCGTGTCGAAAGAGCTGCAACTCTACCGTGGCGAGGTACGCGAATTAACTTTTTCTAGCAAAGAATTTCCGCAGTTAATACTTCATAATCCACGGCTGTGGTGGCCTGTAAACAAAGGCGAACCCTATTTACATCAACTTAAACTGAAGTTGATAATGAATAACAAGACAGTCGATTCTGTTTATACAAAATTTGGTATTCGCGAAATCCGTACCGACCGAAATACACCCGATAAATCCAAGCAGTTTTATGTAAATGGCAAACCAATTTTCATTAAAGGCTCTAACTGGTTGCCCGAAGCCATGGTTCGTAATTCGGACGCTCGAACTTATGCCGAAATGCGCTACACACGACAGTCGGGCGTTAATTTATTGCGCATTTGGGGTGGTGGAATTGCAGAGTCGGACTATTGGTTTCAGTTGGCCGATGAAATGGGAATTATGATTTGGCAAGAGTTTTGGATGACAGGCGATACCAAACATCCCTACGATGCTTCGTTGTATTTTGCCAATATGACTTCTACCATAAAAAGAATCAGAAACCACCCATCGTTAGCATTGTATGTGTCGTCCAACGAGACTACCGAAATGACAGGCGCAAAAGAACTGATGAAAAATCTAGATGGCACGCGCGATTATCAAATGCAGTCGGAGTGCGATGGTGTGCACGATGGCAGTCCGTATAAAACCGTAAATCCGATGCGCCATTACGAAAATACTGCTTCGGACAGGGGAAGCCGTGTAGATGGTTTTAATCCGGAATATGGAGCACCATGTTTGCCCACCGTGGAGTGCCTGCGCGAAATGATGGACGAAAAAGACCTTTGGCCCATAAATAAAAAAGTGTGGGATTATTCCGATGGTAAAGGGTTTCATCAAATGTCGACTTTATATACCGACTTGGTGAATCTGTACGGACAATCAAAAAGCATCGACGAATTTGGAACTAAAGCCCAGTTTGTGGGTGCCATGAATTATAAAAGTATTTGGGAAGTATGGAATTATAACAAGCTTGGATATGGCGATCGTTATGCTTCGGGCTTGCTTTTTTGGTATCATAATTCATCCATTCGACAAGTGGCTGGACGCATGTGGGATTGGTCGCTAGAGCCAACGGCGGCATTATATGCTTCACAAAACGCATTGGAACCGCTGCATCCACAGTTCGATTATTTGAAAAATACCGTTTCGGTGGTCAATGATTATTATAAATCGTTCCCCAACTACAAAATAACAGCAGAAGTGTTTGACATTAACTCCAAACGAATTTATTACCACGAAGCCAAAACAGATATTCCGGAAGATGGTGTTGTAAATGATGTGTTTAAAATTGATTTTCCTGATAATAAAGAAGAAATTACCTTTTTGAAACTGCGGTTGTTCGACAACAAAAACCAACAGGTTGGAAGTGCGTTTTATTGGCGCTCAAACGATAAGTACGAAGGAAAATCGACCTTAACAGGTCCTGCAACATCGGGCTTCGAAGGAATTAGCAAGCTAAAGCCAACACAACTAAAAGTAAAATATACGGTAATCCGCGACTCCAAAAATCATTTTATTACAGTTGAAATGAAAAATGTATCGAAAATGCTGGCGTTTTTTACACAGATTCAACTGTTGGATAAACAAGGAAAACCCGTCCGCCCATCGCACTATACAGATAATTTTTTTAGTCTGCTACCAGATGAGTCGAAAATAATACGCATCGAAACTAATCTGAGCGATATGCCAAAGAATGGTTTAGAATTGGTCATCAAAGGAATTAATCAGAAAGAGCAACGGTTTTTGATTGGTAAATAACATGCCCTATCAATTATGGATTAGTAATTTATTCCTTAGTACATGACAAAAAAACATAGAATTTTATATTGTTGAAAATGTGTGTGTTACCAATTTGTACGAATCTCGCACTGGACTGACATCGTCTGGTGAGCCGAAAAATGGAGTGAAGTGTGCGTAGAAAACTTTTGTGTTTGAGTGCCGACGTATTCGTCGGTACGAGTTTAAAAGTTTTCAGCATACAAACGACAAATTTTTCGAGTGAAGCAGGCGAAGTCAAACACTTCAATTCCTATTTTCCCTCTCCTGAAGGAGAGGGTGTCCGTAGGACGGGTGAGGTGTTTTTTTGCTTACTTTTTTGCATCAAGGCAAAAATAGTAAGTGGGGTTTGGGGCAAAGCCCCATGTTCAATCAGTTTATTTACAATTAATTACAGAAATGTATAAAATTTTGTCATGTTCTAAGAACTTATTCTTAAAAATTCAATTCTAAACCTATAAAAATGGCATTGTATACTTCTTTGTAGATATAGTGTACAAAAGAATAGGGTATTTCTAAGTATTTTTGTGACATAAAAATTTGTTGTATAAAATATCATGAGAAAATTTGCCCTAATCGTTCTTGTTTTTTTGCTGATAAATCAAACAGCATTTTTATTTTCCCAAAAGAATAAACCTACTTCTATTTACAAAATTGGTTGGATAGACCTTAACAAAAATGGTGTAAAAGACATTTACGAAGACCCTACACAATCGATGAATAATCGTGTGGAAAATTTGCTTCAACAAATGACAATCGAGGAGAAAGCAGGTCAATTGCTCACAACTTTAGGTTGGAAAATGTACGATAGAATTGGGAATGACGTAAAAATAACAGAACTACTAAAGAACAAAGTTCAGAATGAACATATTGGGTCGCTTTGGGGATTTCTGAGAGCTGATCCCTGGACAAAACGTACCTTAGTAACAGGGCTGAATCCTGTATTGGCAGTAAAGGCTACGAATCAAATGCAACGCTGGGTGATTGAAAATAGCCGTTTAGGTATTCCATTGCTACTTCACGAAGAAGCTCCGCATGGGCATATGGCTATTGGAACAACGGTGTTCCCAACATCAATTGGACTTTCATCAACATGGAATCCTGATTTGATTAATGGTATGGCAAAAGCTGTAGCGCTCGAAATTCGAAAACAGGGAGCTCATATAGCCTATGGACCGGTGCTTGACTTACTCCGAGATCCACGTTGGTCACGTACAGAAGAATGTTTTGGGGAAGATCCGTTCTTAATTTCATGCTTTGGTGAAGCTTATGTTAAAGGATTGCAGGGTACCAATCTTAAAAGCGGTATCAACGTGGTGTCGACATTGAAACATCTTACCGGACATGGTTGGCCTGAGGGAGGTCATAATGCAGGTTCGGTGCACATAGGCGAATTTGATTTGAATGAATTCTTTTATCCTCCATTCAAAGCTGCTGTAAAAGCGGGGGCATTATCCATAATGAGTTCGTATAACGAAATTGACGGAACTCCATGTACCGCTAACCGTCAAATGCTGACAGAAACTTTACGAAACGACTGGGGATTCAAAGGTTTTGTTATTTCGGATTTAGAAGCCATTGAAGGACTAATTGTTCATGGTGTAGCTGCCAATAAAAGTGATGCAGCTTTAAAAGCAATTAATGCTGGTGTAGATGCAGATTTGGGTGGCGAAGCCTTTAAAAATAACCTTGTTGAATTGGTGAAATCAGGAAAGTTGAGTGAATCGGTTTTGAATACTGCTGTAAAGAGAATATTGGATATTAAATTTCAATTGGGATTATTTGATACTCCTTTTAATAATGAAAACCAAAATCTTACGACCCAGCAATTATTGCAACATAGAGAATTAGCACGCAAAATAGCACAGGAATCAATTATTTTATTGAAAAATGACTCTTCAATTCTTCCATTATCAAAAAATATTTCTTCATTAGCAGTGATTGGACCAAATGCAGACAATGTTTATAATATGCTGGGAGATTATACAGCTCCTCAAGTTGAAAATGAAGTAGCTACGGTTTTAAGGGGTATTAAAAATCGGGTTTCACCAAATACTAAAATCTTATATGCTAAAGGTTGTTCTATTCGTGGTGAATCAGAAGAGGGTTTCTCTGAAGCACTTGATGCTGCTCGTCGTTCAGATGTAGTTGTTCTTGTAATGGGAGGGTCGAGTGCACGTGATTTTTCATCCCATTTTGAAACAACAGGTGCTGCCAAAGTTTCAGAAAGTAAAGAATCTGATATGGAAAGTGGTGAGGGCTATGATCGTTCAACCCTTAATATGATGGGAAAACAAGAGAAATTGATAGCCGAAATTGCTATATTAAATAAACCTGTAGTTTTAGTAATGATTCAGGGTAGACCTCTGAATTTAAATTTGGCAACTAAGAGTTGTTCGGCTATTTTGAATGCGTGGTATCCCGGAATGGAAGGTGGAAATGCGATTGCAGATGTTCTTTTCGGGGACTATAATCCCGCTGGTCGTCTTACTGTTTCCATTCCACGTTCAGAAGGTCAGTTACCAGTGTTTTATAATACAAATCGTTTAGGTAATCGCAAAAACTATATCGACCAGCTGGCAACACCTTTATTTTCATTTGGTTACGGTTTGAGTTATACTCGTTTTGATTATTCCGGATTTGAACTTAATTTTGACTCCATAAATAACAAAACCTTAACCGTCAAAGTGATCGTTAATAATACCGGAAAAAATGATGGTGACGAAGTTGTACAATTATATATGCGTCAAAAAGTTACAAGTCATGCAACACCCGAAAGGAAACTTATTGCTTTCAAAAGAATAAATATCAAGCAAGGTGAAAGTAAAGCAGTTTTATTCGAAATAGAGAAAAGCCAACTAGAAATCTATCAAGGGCAAGGAAAATGGAATTTTGAACCTGGCGAGTTTAGATTCATGGTTGGAAAATCTTCAGACAATATTGTGTATCAAAAAGATATTTACATTCAAAACTAAAAAAAATAATATGTTTAAGTCACAAATTACTTCTGCACTCATTATCTGCATTTTATTTTGCAATAGTATTGACAAATTAAATGCAGCTACTAAAAAAACAAAAACCATTTACCAGTTGGGCTGGATAGACCTCAACAAAAATGGTGTAAAAGACATTTACGAAGACCCAACACAATCAGTTGAAAAACGGGTGGAAAACCTTGTTTCGCAAATGACGCAGGACGAAAAAACCTGTCAGTTAGCAACATTGTATGGTTTTGGTCGCGTTCTGAAAGATTCACTCCCTACTCCAGCATGGAAAAATGCTATCTGGAAAGATGGCATTGCCAATATCGACGAGCACCTCAACGGATGGCGTGATGCGGGTTCGAAAGTAAATAACCGTTTGGAAATCATTACCGATACAAAAAAACACGTGGAAGCCATGAATACCACGCAGCGTTTCTTTATCGAAGAAACCCGATTAGGAATTCCGGCGGAATTTACAACCGAGTGTGTGGGTGGTGTTTGTGCTTACGGAACCACTTCTTTCCCCATTCCGATAGCACTTGGAAGTAGCTGGAATAAAGATTTAATTTATAAAATTGGCGAAATTGCTGCTGCCGAAGGTCGCTCTATGGGATATTCGAATCTGTATGCTCCGGTGCTCGATGTGGTTCGAGACCAACGCTGGGGACGCATTGAAGAAAACTACGGCGAAGCCACTTATTTGGTGAGTCAGATGGGCGTAGCCATGGTAAAAGGGATTCAAAAAGATTTTAAAGCTGCTTCTACAGCCAAGCATTTTGTGATGTATAGTGCCAATTTTGGTGCGCGTGAAGGTTCAGCCCGCACCGACCCGCAAATTCCATTGCGCGAAGCTGAAACTTTATTGGTTCCTCCTTTTCGCGAAGTGGCTAAAGCAGGAATTTTGGGCATAATGGCTTCGTACAACGATTATGATGGCGTTCCGATTATCGGAAGTCGCTACTGGCTTACCGACCGACTACGTCACGAATTTGGCTTCAAAGGCTATGTGGTTTCCGACAGCGAAGCGATGGAGCATTTGTATTCCAAACACAAAGTAGCTCCAACGCTCGAAGATGCAGTAGCAATGGCAGTTAATGCAGGCATGAATGTGCGAACAACTTTCAAAACGCCCGAAACCATGATTCTGCCTTTGAGAAAAGCGTTGAAAGAAGGCAAAATTTCAGAACAAACATTGAATGAGCGTGTTGGCGAAGTGTTGAAAGTAAAATTCCTAACCGGACTTTTCGACCGTCCGTACATTGACGATGCTGCCGAAACGCAAAAAACAATTCAAAATCCGGAACATAAAAAAGTATCGTTACAGGCTTCACACGAATCCATTGTGTTGTTGAAAAACGAAAACAATATTTTACCGCTCGATAAACAAAATATAAAATCCATAGCCGTTATCGGTCCCAATGCTACCGACAAAACTTTTGCGCAGGGACGTTATGGAGCGCAAGGAGTAGAACCGGTTACGGTGTTGCAGGGAATACAGCAAAAAGTGGGAAAAGAAGTGGTGGTTCGCTACGCAAAGGGTTGTGAAATAGCCGACAAAAGCTGGCCCGAAAGTGAAGTATTGCCAGTTTTGCCAACTGCTGCTGAATTAGCACAAATCGACAGTGCTGTTCAGGTGGCTAAACAATCGGATGTTGTGGTATTGGTGTTGGGAGGTTCTTTGCTCACTTCGGGTGAAGCCAAATCGCGTACCGACCTCGATCTGACAGGTTTCCAATTGCTTTTGGCACAAAAAATTCAGGCAACAGGCAAACCGGTGCTAGTTGTTTTTATCAATTCTATGCCCATTACGTTTAACTGGATTAAGAAAAATATTCCCGGCATTATCGAAGCCTGGTATCCTGGACAGCAGGGCGGTACAGCATTGGCCGATGTGATTTTTGGCGATTATAACCCCGGAGGAAAACTTTCGATTACGTTCCCACGTTCGGTAGGACAATTGCCGATGAATTTCCCATCGAAACCGCAGGCACAAACCGACGAAAGCGACGAAGTTCGTTTGCGAGGTAAATTATATCCGCTCGGATTTGGTTTGAGCTACACTACTTTTGAGTATTCGAACCTGAGTGTAACTCCCGAAAAACAAAATTCGCAGGCAACATTTACCGTTGGTTTCGATTTGACAAATTCAGGCAGCCGCGAAGGCGATGAAGTGGTGCAACTTTATACGCATCAGCGCATTAGTTCGCTAACTGTTTACGATAAAAACTTATGCGGATTCGAACGTGTAAACCTCAAAGCAGGCGAAACCAAACGCATTTCGTTCAAAATTCAACCAACCGATTTGCAGATTCTAAATGAAAAAATGAAATGGGTAGTGGAACCGGGCATTTTCGATGTTTGGATTGGTGCTTCGAGCGAAGATATTAAGCTGAAAGGACAATTTACAGTTGAAAAATAAATCAATAAATATGTCCTTCAAAAATATTTTATTCGCTGTTTTATTGTTTGTTGCGTTTTCAGTTCAGGCACAAAACACGCTTTACAGCATCGAAATATCGCCACTCAGCACCGATGAGCGCATCGCTTTGCTGGCCTTGCAGGCTCTTGTCAATCGCAGTGGCGCTCAAATTTTGATTGAACCTGCTGCAGAAGGTTGTTTCAGACCCGGAACGTACGATGTGCAGAAAAACAATGTTCCAGTTAACGGTCAACCAGCCATTAGTGCAGAAACTATCCGCAAATTCCCGAACATCGAAAATGTATGGATGGATTTTTATTCCCGTAAACTGAATAAGACATTCCAAAAGGTTGGTTTTTCCGAACTGTTTCAGAAGTTCGAACGTGTATATAAGGGAGTTGTTGTTTATAATTCTGATAATAAGTTGGGCGACATTGCTATTGCCACCACTATTTCGGGATTATACGATGCTATTCCGGTAACCGAAGCTTTGAAGCAGAAATACGTTTTTTTCAACAAAACGGTTATCGAAGACCTGACAAATCACCATTTTACAACCAAAGCGGAAGTGCATAAATGGGCTATTGATAATTACCTGACAAAGTGCAGTCGCACAGCAGCTTATTCTTATTGGGCAAAGGAAAATAACTATTTCAGTATCGATTATACCGTGCAAAACCGCTTGTTTGCTTTCGATTTATCGTTTACAAGTCCTAAAGTCCACCAAAACGGCGAAGGCAAAGAATGTCTGGTTGATACAGCCCAATCCATTTTACTCGATCGAATTTTTGCACACTTAAAGCCAGCTTCCATTATATGGGGCTGGGCCGAAAACTTCGAATACATTATTCAGGCACGTTGTGGCGATGGTGGACATGCGCTCATTTGCAGTAATGTTTCGCCCAATTTATCGTTTCATGCGGCGGTAAAACTGGAAACTGCAAAACTAAAACAGCCCAGAGCTTTTGGTACTGCCAACAAAACCCTGAAGAACAAAGTGTACATTACGTTCAGCGTTAACGAAGGCGACACCTATAAATCGGTGGGTAATTTGATGAACGAAGGCAGCTGGATGCACGACAAACGAGGTAAAATTCCAATGAACTGGCCGGTAAATCCGTATCTGTTGCACTTATTGCCAGGGTTGGCTGCTTTTTACTACGAAACTGCCACGCCACTCGACTATTTTTACGTGTCCACTTCGGGGATTGGATATTTTGATGCATCTTATTCCACCGACAAACAACGTGCAGTTTATGCAAAACGGAATAAAAAAGAAGCCGATTTTGCCGACTTGCATTACATTGATGTGTGGTGGAATAACTTCAGTTGGAAAGATAAATGGATTGACGATATGGGCGTGAAAGGCTACATGCTTTGGAAAGGACAAGAGAGAGTTGACTACTCAAAACGGAATCTGGTGATTGAAAGTGATATGTATTATATGAAATCGGATGCCGCTAAAATGGCGAATTATATTGCGGAGCAAACAAAAGAAATTCAGAATCAGCCCTGGTTTATCCATGTGTACGGTTGCAGTCCCGCACTGGCAGTAGGTGTAATGGAATTGCTCGAAAGCAATAAATACGAAGCCGTTTGCATGGATGATTTTTTTGATTTAGCCCATAAAGCCCGTCCGCTTGTGGAAGGAAAAATAATTTTGAAAAATAAAGAATTATTCGTTAAGTAAGTATTCAAATTGAATGTGTATTTTATTTTGTGTTCTTGATTATAAGAACTTTACGAAGATAAAACTTCAAAAAAAACATTGATATTTCTTATAGTGTACTCTTTTGATGAAATAATGTACTCTCCAAGATAAAAGAATAATTACTTTTGCAGCGTACAAAAACAAAAATCACAATAATATTATGAATTTTAAAACTACCACTTTATTTCTCTTACTATTTTTCTCACGTGGACTTTTTGCTGTGAGTACCATTTACACTATTGATATTAGTGCTCTCACCAACGACGAACAGGTGGCAATACTTGCGCTTGAAGGACTTGCAAACAGAGTATCTCCTCAAATAATGATTGAACCACGTAGTAAAGGAGGTTTCAAAGGTGGCGGTTACAAAGTAGCCGATATTAACGTACCTCATGATGGTATGATACCAATTGCACCAGATGTTTTTGCAAAATACGAATCGCTCGAAAGTGTGTGGATGGAATTTTACACAAAATCGTATGGTTATACTTTCCAACGTGTTACGTTTACCGAGTTATTCAATCGATTTTCTGCAACTTACAAAGGTGTAATTCTTTACGATGGAACAAATCCCAATTTAGGAATTCCATTGGCAACCACCATTGCGGGTGTAAAAGATGGTATTCCAGTAACTTCCACTTTATTAAGTAAATATACTTTTCTGCAAAAAGACACATTAGAGAATCTTGTAGTACGTAACTTTGGAAGTCGGTTTATTGCTCAAAAATGGTTGATGGAAAACTATTTGACACTAACGAACAAAGATATGGCATATTCGTATTGGAGCAAAGAAAATAATTTTTTTACGATAGATATTGCTGTTGCAAAAAAGCTTTTCACCTTCGATTTGCTTTATACCAACGAACAGGTGAATAAAAGTGGAACTGGTGTAACCTTGACTTATGATGCTGCCGAAGCTGCTTTACTCGATTCTGTTTTCAAACATCTTCATCCAGGAAGTATAATTTTGGGTTGGGGTTCGTCCGACGAATATATTATGCAAGCACGCTGTGGCAATGGCGGTCATGCAATGATTTGTACCAATACAACTCCAAACTTCTCGTTTCATGCAGCTGCACCAGTTACCGAAACCTCTTTCATTCAAAAACGACAACTTACCGCCAATGATGTAACACTCGAAAATAAAATTTACATTACCTACAGTATCAATGAAGGCGATACTTATAAATCGGTAGGTAACCTGATGGAAGATGGTGCTTGGCTGCATCAAAAAAGGGGTCAGATTCCATTTAACTGGCCAATAAACCCCAAATTATTACAACTTTTGCCATCGATGGCTAAGTATTTTTATGGTTCGATGACCAACAATGACTATTTTTATTCTCCTACTTCTGGAATTGGATATTTTGATGCAAGTTTTTCAACTCCCGAAATGCGCACCGTATATGCTCAAAAAGGTAAAGAAGCCATTACTTTTACCGATATGCATTATATGGATGTTTGGTACAACAAATTTACTGGTCGCGAACAATGGATTAAAGACATGGGAATTTCTGGTTTTACAACTTGGACAAGTATGCAGCGTACCGATTTCTCAAGTGTAATTCCATGGATTGAAAGTGAATTGTATTATTCTACCAACTTGAAAACAAATGGCATGGCGCAATATATTCAAGAACAAACCAAAAACGTAACTGCTCGACCATGGTTTGTACATGTTTATGCCTCAGATCCTTCATTTGCAGCAGCTGTAATGAGCAAACTCGATTCTACACGCTTCAAAGCTGTAGCAATGGATGAGTTTTTTCTGCTGGCTAACAAAGCAAAATTAAAACTTTTGGGACGTTATATCAGCAAAAACCAAACGCTTTTTGACCAAATAGTAATAGAAAATCAAGACGACCGATTTGTTGATGAGTTTGACGCACTAACACGATGGGATAATAAATTTTGTAACTATAGTGTCGAAAACGGAGAACTTACTATCGAAACCATTGGCGATAATTATTTTTCATTATTAGTGAAAGGAAGTCTAAAGTTTAATCTTGATAAATATCCGCTGTTAGCCGTAAAAATCAATCAATTCCCGCTTAATAATGTACCATGGAAAGTAAAAATGAGCGATGGAGTCAACAGTCTGACACTTCCTGGTACAAGTGCCTATCAAGTAGCTGGTTATCCCGGTATTTATTGCTGGAGTATACCTACTATTACTGGTTGGACTGGTACAAAAACATCAAATTTGCAATTAGTATTCGAAGGTGCAAGCAACAGCCAATTACTACGCAATTCGATGAAGTATGATTGGGTAAGAACGTATAGTGCTATAGACAAATTGCAAGCTGACCTTTCGAACGCCAAAATTACTGAAGTTAGCCCAATCAATTTTAGTGTTAAGGTGCGTAATTCAATTATTGAAATAACAAGTGACGAGATAATTTCCGATACCAAATTATATTCGGTAAACGGTATAGTGTGCGGAAGTTCAAATTCAAATACTATTTCGATAAAAAACTTATCTAAAGGATTTTATATTCTGCTAATTAATAACAAGAATGCAATAAAGATAAATTTGTAACAAATAATTAACGTTTAAATAAATAAAAATTATGAACAAGCAATTACTTTTTCTATGTTTGGTGGGTGGTTTATTATTCTCAACCACTTCGAAATCACAAATCAATTCTCAATTTTCAGCTACTTCTGAGGTGGCTTCAACAGGTAGTAATTTATGGACGCCAACTTCAGCATCTGGACTTTCGGTTGATGTATCAAATGGCTGGGGAATTTTAACTAATTTCAATGGAACAACTTATACACCAACAGATACACGTATGATTTACGTGGGATCACTTTCATTTGGTGGAACAGCCGACAAATACATTGTATCTAAAGAAGTTAGCACAAACTCTGGAGCAAATAGTATCACGGGAACAAGCAATGTTGTTGTTAAACTTAGAATTGGATCTAACGATTATATTGTAAATGCTGAAAGTGCCACAGGATATAGCAACACAAAGAATCCAATAAACAGATATGCCCTACCTGGTACAAACTCTGTTTTGTGTCTTAGTCGTGTAAAAGATATGTATTTTGGTTCAACATTTTTCCCAGTTGGAACGAATACTGCTGTAGCACGTATTCAGTACATGCACATTCCAACATCAAGTTCATCACTAAATAGTTACAATATTGATTTTATAAAATCTTATGTGGATTCTGCTACAGTTTTTCAAGCCATTAGCGATAATGTTAGTTCGTTGAATAAAGCCAATGTGTCGAGTGCATTTAACGTTGACTTCAATGCATCTACTTATTTAACTGGTTTTACTGCTTCGCCAACAGCTATTTCACTATCGGCTAATAATGAATCTGTTATTATGCAAACTACTGTTGGCACTCCAGGCTTAGCATTTTTGCAATATCAACCTGCTGGAACAGCTCTCTTTGGTGGTTTTCTGTGGAATTTTCAAAAATCGAATGCACTTTTGGTTAAGCTAAACAAACAACAAGCAGTGGCGGCCAACAGTAATTATCAAATTAAACTTACAATGACACTTCCTGATGCAACTGGAAAATTAACTTCATACGAGTACCTTACACCATTTTCGGGTGAAACTTACACAAGTGCAGTTACTCAAAAAGTGGTAGATCAAACCAACGATTATTATGTAACCTTAGATCTTTCATCGTTAAAATGCTCAACAGCTGGTGCTCCAACATATAGCGCATTAGCAACACAGAATTACTGTCAGGCTACCAAATTGCAGTTTCTCTTAACAAGTGGTTTGGCTGCTGGCGACATTATTGCTGTAGATTACTTAAACACATTTGCATCAAAGGTTGACGCTGATACTTATGTAAATACAATAAGTGGAATTAAAGAGATTACTACTATTTCAAATTATATTTCTGCTCCAAAATTCACTGTATCTTCAAATAATGGTGCGTTAAAAATAAATGGTATGACAGTAGAACAACTTGTAACAGTTTATAATACTGCTGGAGAAAAAGTTTATTCTAAAACAATGAAAAACCAAATTATAAATGGACTTCAAAAAGGGTTATATATTGTAAAAATCAACAATGAAGTTGCAAAAGTGATACTTTAATACAAAACACACACAGACTTATGAAAACACAAATAAAATTTCTGATTATTATCGTCTTGGCAGTAATTTCAACAACAGCATCCAAGGCGCAAATTGATTTCAATTTCAAGGTAAACACAGATACTACAAACTGGAAAGGTGGTAAAAGTAATCAATCTATCGTATCGTGGACAAGCAACGATTTTTTACAAATACAAGTAGATGGTGGATTTTGGGCGGTCGCTGCTTACGAACCAAAAAATGGCGTAAATTGGAATTTCGATGCCAATAAAGTAGTAGTAGTGAAGGTTCAAAAGAAATTTGGTGATTTGTTTGTGAAATTTTACGACAAAGCAGCAAACAAAAATTACAAATTGAAAGATCCACTGCCATTAACAATAAAAGGCACAACCTGTTTAATACATGTAATTGCATTTGAAAACTATGCAAATGAATTCCCTGATATTCAATCGGGTACAAAGACATTTACTAACTTACAAATTGCTCACGAATCAGTTTCGGTAGGTCAGCAAATACAGGTAGATTGGATTAAATCGTTTCCAACAATTGACGCTGCTTATGAATATGTTGGACCAATGATTGATGCTTTGGATGATATTCGTTCCACCAATATACGAATTTCTACCGCCAATAATTCAATAAAAATAACTGGCATGAAATACGAAAGCAAAGTAGAAGTTATTGATTCGAAAGGTACACTTATTTTCAATAAAAAAATGATTAATGGTGATATTTCTGGCTTGAATAAAGGAGTTTATATTATCAAGATAGAAAATAAAGCTTCCAAAATTATTATATAGTTCAAATACCATACTTCTTCATAAAGTGCGATAAAACAGGATTTTATCGCACTTTTTTTTATAAATAATGGTGATTGTAACGCAAAACATATCGTGCTTATACTTTTTTTTATGGTAGTGTACTCTTTTGAAAGATTAGTGTACTTATTCAATTGATAGTGTATCTATTTTTGCTCGAAATTTTAATACAATTTATTATGAAGAAGCAAATTATTTTTATAAGCTTGATAAGTGGATTATTGTTTTCCACTTCATTAAAATCACAGCAGATTAATACTGATTTTACAAGTGCATTAGGTGGATGGGCCGCAAGTGGAAGTGCAGGTTTAAGTTTAAACGCTACAACCGGAATGTCTACATTATCAAATTACAATGGTTCATTATATACAACAACCGATTGTAGAATGATCTATACTGCATCAATGACGTTTGGTGGTACTTCAGATAGATATATTTTATTAAAAGAACAGGATATTGCCGGTTCTGCTAATCTTATGTTTCAAATACGAAGGACATCGGATAGTAAAGATTTCTCAGTATATGGGCCAACGGCAACCGGATATAGTGCAAGTAAAGCCATTTCAAGATATGTAATTCCGGGTACAAATACTGTACTTTGCTTGGGGCGTATTCATCAGATGTTCAATAGCTCAACGCAATTTCCTTTTGCTTCAAATACGGCTGTAAGTCGTATGCAATATTATCACCTTCCGACTTCAGCAAGTTCTCCAGCAAATACATATACAATAGATTTTATCAAATCTTATCTCGATTCCGCAACTGTTTACGGTAGTACCGAAATGGATGCAGCTAAGTACGATATTGATTTTGGTTCATCCACTTATACCACCGGTTTTTCAGCATCTCCGACTACTTTGACAACCGATGCCAATAACTTCATACTACAATCAAGTGCAAGTGGAACGACCGATCAGGCAATCTTAACTTATGAGCCATCTGCACCATTTCTATGGACATTTTCCAAACAGAATGTATTGGTTTATAAAGTAAACAAACAATCTATTACAACTAATTCGCACATAAAACTTCGACTTACGGTACCTTCCACAATTTCCCCATATTCCTTTACAACTTTTGAATATGCAACTCCCGAATATACAAGCTCGAATTTTGATCCTAACTTTAAGCAGGTAAATATTCCTGGTACCAGCGATTATTTTCTGATTTTCAATCTTGATGGTTTAACTTGTGGAACAGCGGGTGCACCTTCTGTTTCGGCTTTGAAAACACAAAATGCATGTACTGCTACAAAGCTCCAGCTTTTACTTTATAACGGGTTACAGGCAAGTGAAGTAGTCAAAGTGGATTATGTAAAGCCTTTTGCTACTATGAGCGCTGCTTTTACACATGTTAATGGGATTGTGAATGCAGTTAATTCTGGTGCTCCAGCTTTAAAGGCTGCAAGTGCTACAACTGCATTAACTACAACTTACGGTACTGCCTCTGGATCGCAAACCTACTATGTGTCTGGTTGTAATCTGGCTGCTAATCTTGTTGCTTCTGCTCCTACAGGTTTTGAACTGAACAAAGATAATGGAGGCACATGGGCATCGTCGGTAACATTTGCACAAACTTCTGGTATTGCAGGTGGTACACTTAAAATCCGTTTAAAAGCAGATGCTTCTGTTGGAACTTACAATTCTCAAAACATTAGCTTATCAAGTACTGTGGCAACTTCAATCAATATTACAACTCCGTCGTCGGGCAACAGTGTTACAGCTAAAGCATTGACAGCAATATCATCACCTTTGGCTTCAAATAAAGTTTACGATGGAACAACAGCAACAACCATTTCTGGAACTTTTACAGGTTTAGTTGGTGCAGATGACGTGCACCTTACCGGAAATTTTGTTGATGCTAATGCTGGTATTGGAAAAAGTGTTACTGTAAGTGCTACATTAGGTGGTGCACAAGCATCAAATTATACTTTCACTGGTACACCACCCGTTGGAGTTGTTGCCACTATTTCTCCAGCCTCTCAATCCATTATTTTTGGCTCACTACCAACAGGTAAAACAGTTGGGGACATTGATTTTGCGCCTGGTGCCACTTCAGCCACATCGGGAACAAACACCATTACGTATTCAAGTTCTGACGAGTTAGTAGCAACCATTGTGTCTGGTCAAATTCATATTGTTGGTGCTGGTGAATGTACAATTTATGCCAATCAAGCTTCAAGCACAAATTACAATGCAGCTGCTCAACAAAGTCAAAATATAACAATTAATGCCCGTCCAACAATTGCGCTCAGCGGAATCAGCACCGATGCAGATATTACTACCACTAAGGCGGATGTAACCGTTACGGGAGTATTAACAGTAAGTAATAACAGTTCAGTAAATAGTTTGACTACCGATTTGGGATCACAAGTGGTGGTTGACAAGCCACTTACTGTAGCTACAAACCTTACTGTAGCTACGGGTTCAAAATTGAATTTGACTGATTTATTGACAGTTAATGGCGATTTAATTCTCAAATCCGATCAAACATCAACAAGCAGTGTGAAAATTGATCATTCGATGACCATTAATGGTACTATAAAATTCCTAAAGACAATGGATGATACCAAGTGGTATTTTATGGCTTTTCCTTGCGACATAGCTCTTTCGGGAATAAAACTGAATGGTAATTCATTTATTTTGGGAACGGATTTATTTATCAAGTATTATAGTGGTTCAAATCGTGCAACCAATGGTCCAAATCCACTTCTTAATTGGATTCAAATTACCGATGATCATTTAACTGCTAATCAGGGTTACATTTTTGGTTTGCCAGATGGAGCAGGTCATAACGTTTCAACAATCACATTCCCACTCGATAAAACTGTTTTGGCAAGCGAGGCAACCCAACGTGATATAAACGTGAATTATTTTGGTACACTTTCGAATGTAGAAAACAATCTGGGATGGAATCTAGTGGGTCAACCTTACTTGAGTAAATATGCTTCTCAAACGGGAGCCAATATATTGAACTTGTATAGATATAATGGTACAACCTACGATTTTTATGCAAGAAACACACTTAATTTGCCTGAGGTGAATCCTTTTGAAGCCTATTTTACACAGGTTACTTCAGGATTTGAGGGAAGTGGGTTGACTTTTAGATTGGATGCACGTCAATCGGCGCCAGCAAGTGTAGCTGTCAATCAGTCAGACTTGGTTCGGTTAAATATCAGCACAGCTACAGGAACCGATAAAACATATATGATTATGGATGATCTTCAAAGCACAAATTATCAAATAGGTGAGGATTTGGAAAAAATGATAACCACCAAAACCATTATTCCGCAGGTATACACTGTTTTAGGAGGAATTAATTATGCCAACAATGCGTTGCCAGTAAGTAGTGTAAATAACCTTCAATTAGGTTTTTATACTCAAACAGCTGGAACAACCACCATTAGTGTTGATGCCACAAATGCGCCAAGTATATCAAAATTATTGCTAATCGATAATTCCACAAATCCAGCGACAGAAACTGATTTGTTGACTTCAAATTATACTTTCACAGCTGCTGCTGGAACAACTAATTCGCGCTTTACAATAACCGCTCAACGCGTAACTACTGAGGTAAATAAATTCAATTCTAATGATGATGCACCTCAATTGTCGATTGTAAATAACCAACTTAAAATTGAAAATGTTTTTGGAGAAGCCAATGTTCGTGTATTTGATGCTATTGGACGAATGGTTACAAATAGAATAGTGCGTAATAATTCGTTGCAAATTAAACTTTCGGCAAAAGGAATGTACACCGTTCAGATTGAAGCTGATGGAAAAAGTTGGGTAAAGAAGATTGTGAATTAACAACCACCCAACATTAAATTTTGATAACTGATTCAATAAGTAAGTGGAATAATTAAATGTACTATTTAATTCGGGGCTAGCCCCGCACCCCACTTACTTTTTTGCCTTGACGCAAAAAAGTAAGCAAAAAAAACACCTCACCCGCCTACGGCACCCTCTCCAAACTGGAGAGGGAAAATAGGAATTGAAGTGTTTGACTGCGCCCACTTCGCTCGAAAAATCAGTCGTTCGTAGGCTGAAAACTTTTAAACTCGCACCGACGGAATACGTCGGCACTCAAACACAAAAGTTTTCTACGCCTACTTCACTCCATTTTTCGGCTCATTGGA
>CAIWCC010000260.1 GCA_903911085.1 uncultured Bacteroidales bacterium
TACCGACGAAATACGTCGGCACTCAAACACAAAAGTTTTCTACGCATACTTCACTCCATTTTTCGGCTCACCAGACGATGTCAGTCCAATGCGAGATTCGGACAGATTGGTAACACGCAAATTTTCAATAATATAAAATTTGATGTTTTTTTGTCATGTACTAAAAATAATTATTTAAAGGCTATCGATTCAAGATAGGATTGCAAAATAATGGTAGCAGAAATTTTGTCAACTAATTCTTTATTTTGTCTGTCTTTTTTCTTTAATCCACCATCAATCATCGCCTTATGAGCCAGAAATGAAGTAAAACGTTCATCAACATACACTATTTCAATTTCAGGAAATTTTTTCTGTAGACCTACTACGAATGGACGTATATACTGCATAGAATCAGAGTATTGACCATTTAATTGCTTGGGCAATCCGATTACAAATTTTTCGACAGGTTCTTTCGATATGTATTTTGCCAAATAATCCAGCACCTCATGTACTAAAACTGTTTCTAAGCCATTAGCGGTAATGTGTAGAGTATCAGTAACTGCAAGTCCCACTCGCTTTTGTCCGTAATCAATTGCAAGAATTCGTCCCATTTTTTTTCGTTTCAGAGCACAAAGGTAATAAAATCAGTTTGTTTCTGAAAGAATTTTAACAAACCCCAAATAAATAAAGTGATAACAAGTTTTTATGGTAGCTGATTTATTACTGATTCGTCATTAAGCGACTCATGAAATATGATGAATTTTGATTTGATAATTGTATGGTTTATATAATAAATGTAAATTATGATTAGTGATGACAAATTGTTCATCATAATAGAGCTGAGTTAAATAAATATAATAGAACTTATAAATTATAGGTTGTGACTGGTTAGTGATATTCCATAAACTTAAAAGTTAGGCTAATATTAATCGAATTTAATAATTTGTTTTTGTTGGGATTGTAATAATTGCTACAAAAATCTACAAAATATCAAATTGAACATATTGCCCTTAGTTTTGTTTTTTATGAAATAATGACTTTATTCAGTATAATTAATATCTATGTATCAAATATATAGATTGTTTTGCTCATTCAATTGACATTGAAATGAATTTTATTATTATAAATCATTCAAAACAGTCATTTTAGGCATTATAGTAATTAGTTCAACTAAACTATACTATCTACTACAAATTAACTTAAGCCTAATATGTAAAAAATATTTATTATATTTGCATACAAATATTTTGTCATCTTATGCCCTAAAGTGTTATACATAAAGTAACTGACAAATATTTAAGTATTGCTTTTAGGACAATTTATTAATTTAATTTTTTTTGTTTACGATTATGAAAAAAAATATACGCTATATATTTATTTTGTGTGCCTTGGTGGTTGTGGGGATGGGAAAAGTGTGGGCAGTTGAAATTGTTGGTTACTCTTTAGCAGTTAATTTTACAACAACAAGTAGTAAAGCAACAAGTGGTTTACCAGTAAACAGTGCAAGTACAATCACTGGAGTCGGGATAAATACTAACAATTGCTCTACTGATAATGGTATGACAAGTTACAGTACTTGGAATTCAATGGGTAACGACTGTTGGAAAACCTCTACAATTTCTACATCTGGTTACATTAGTATTGCTGTAGCTTTTCAAATGAAATCAACAGCTACAGGCCCTGGAGATTTTAAAGTACAGTATAGTTTTAACGGTACTAGTTGGACTGATGTGCCAAATGATGAAAACTTCACAGATGACAACCCATTAATTGAAACTACAACACTCCAAGCAGATTATTATGCTAGACTTCCAGCCGTCTGTGACAATAAAGCCAATTTGTATATCAGATGGGTCCAGAATAGCACTTTAGCTCAAAACAATGGTGCTATAGGAACAAATTCTTCAGCTACTTCTTCACTTAAAGGTGTTAGTGTTCAAGGAGAACTTTTTGTTGCTCCAACAACACAGGCCTCAGTCATTTCAATCGTTTCAGTTACTTCTAACACAATTACAGTTGGCTGTACTCGCGGTAGTGGTAACAGAAGAGTTTTAGTTATGAACACTGAAGATGTATTTACAACACCAACAGACAACACGAATCCAACGGCTAACACAACATACAGTGGCTCAGGTCAGCAAGTTATTTATAATGGTACTGGAACTGCTGAAACAGTAACTATTAACATGCCACTTACCTCAAGTAGTACTTTTTGGTTTAGGTATTATGATTATAATATGATGGATGCATTAACTAAGTTTTTTGCAGACCCTGCAAGTGGCAATCCAAAAGAATGTAGTCTTGAAACAATTCATTCACCTACAGCATCTTTTGGACTTACTAGGGCTACTTTAGGCGCTACTATAACTGAACCTATTAGTGGGACGATAGTTGAACGTGGAATATTTTGGAGTTTAGATCCTGGTGTTAATACAGGAAGCAATCAATCTGCCCACCCCTCAACTTCAGGCGGAGCATTTACATACTCTTTAGATGGTGGAGTAGATAGAGGCTCAATAATTTACTACAAAGGGTATGTAGTTAATCAGTCAGGTACTATTATGACAGATGAAGCAAGTTTTGACAATAGACCTATCTTCACTGGCACTGGCAATTGGGAAGATGCCACAAAATGGAATGTACAAGAAGTCCCTGGTGCCAATGGTGATGCCACTTATGGTAGCGTAGATGATAGCCCATTCATAAATGGAGACTGTACTTTAACAGCTTCAAATAGCTGTAATATTTTGACTATAAACTCTGGAAATAAACTAACAATACAACCTGAAAAATCTCTTACTGTGGTTGGTGATTTAATCAACTATGCAGGCACTTCAGGTTTGGTAATCAAAGCAAGTTCTACTACAGCAAACGGTTCATTGATTTTCCCACAATCGTCAACTGTTCCAGCTACAGTAGAAATGTATTCAAAAGCTTCGTGGAATGCTAGTCTTAGTAATACTGATAACAGTAAGTATAAATGGCAGTATTTTGGAATACCTGTAAGTACATTGCCTGCTAATCCAACATTCTATGGTGGTTATGTTCGTTATTGGGATGAAACAGGAGATTCTATTACTAATCATTGGAAGTCAATGAATACATTCAGCACATTATATCCATTTACAGGTTATGAAATTTGTCAATTAAATCCCAAAACCTATTCATTTGTAGGTGATTTGGTAAATTCCGATTTTAGTAAAATTGATTTAGCATATACTGCAAGTGCATTGTATCCAGGTCAACATATTTATGCTAACCCGTACACAGCAGCTATTAATATAAGCGCTTTAGCTAATAAATTTGGAACAAACATGGAAGAGGCTGTATATCTATACAATGCTGGAAGTTATAGTCAATGGGAAGCTAGTAGTGGCGCTACTACTTATAACCAAACAACCACTACTCCAGGACAATATACAGTTTCTACACCTCTTACTGCTGATGGTAGTAATATTGGTGTTCCAACTCAAATACCCTCTATGCAAGCCTTTTTAGTAAAGGCAATAAGTAATACACCAGCAAATAATAGCTTAATATTCAATTATGCTGATGTGGTAGGTGCAAATACTGAACTACAGCGTGCTCCTTCTGCCAATAAAGCAGCAGTTGCTAAAAAGACCAAAGTTGGTATGCGCATTGATGTTATAGGCACTCATTATTCTGATAAAATGTGGATATTTACTGACTCTACTTGTACTCGTAAATATGATAGAGGTTGGGATGGAAGTAAACTTTTCGGTTCTCCACGCACGCCGCAGCTTTTTGCTATTGAGACGGATGGTAATTATCAAATTAATGCGGTGGCTGATATGAATAACACCGATTTAGGATTTCAGGCTGGTGATGATAAGGAATTTACTATGAGGTTTACGCATGAGAACACTGATAAAAAATATGCAAATATTTATTTGCTGGATATGATTGCAAAAACAACTACTGATATTACTATTAGTGGTTCTGAATATAAGTTTACCGCTGTTCCTAATGGCAAAGCTGAAAAACGATTCAAAATTATTACTAGAAGTTTGAATGATAATGCAACTGATGATGCAACTCGAATGAAAATTTACTCAGCTAATGGAGTTGTTTTTGTTCAAAATAACAGTAATGAGGCTGGCGAAGTGAAACTTTACAACATGGCTGGAAAGCTTGTTAAGCAGTTTACATATAGTGCAAATAATATCACATCTTCATTTGTAAATCTTTCTTCGGGTGTTTATCTAGCTAAAACTTTAAGCAATGGTAATGAAACTAGTAGCCGTATAATTGTTCCATAATTTGAACACTTAAAATAGTCTTTTTAATAGAATAGCCTCCAAATATAAATTGGGGGCTATTTCTTTTTTTGAGATAATATTAATTCAATTATTGTTGTCCGATAAACTTTTTATTTTACTTCTGAAAAACCGCTTCCAATAATGCTTTGAGATAATTTCGCCCCGATGGGGCTTAGATTTTGATTTTGCGTATTTTCTACCGTAATTTCGTCCCGATGGGACTTTTTATAAATAGCTTCGGAGAAGCGACATTGTGGTAATCAATAAGTTACAAGTATTACCAGAGCTCCTTCGGAGCGACATTATTTTTTCTTTTGTTTTTACCGGACAACAATATAATTCAATTAATCATCATATTATTCTGCTTTGAATGAAATTAGATTATTTATTCTCAGTTTCTTCAATCTTTAAACTTAGTGTATTTAGTGGGATATTTTGTGAACCAACGGTCAGCGTAGATAATTTTGTGTAATAACTATACCACAAAGAAACACAAAAAATCAACACAAAGGTTCACAATAAAAAATACAATAGCACCTCAAAAAAAGAAATAGCTAGTTTGGAGGCTATTTCGTTATTGGTTGATAATCAATTTTTGATTAATAGTTTTTACATATTTTGAATGTACTAACTGTTTGATTATCCTGAACTTTTACAATAATTATTCCATTTGCATGAAATGGAATTTCCATAGTGCTAGAGAATGACTTACATTGAGTTAAACAATTACCAGTAAGTGAATATATGCTTATTTGTTCGTTACCAATCAGACTATTAATCAAAATGCTGTTTCTAGAAGTATGAATTCTTATCGTTGAAGTTTTGTTTGTACTCAGTTTGTTATTTAGTAATGTTTTTACTTCTACCGATTCTGAACTATTGGAAACTGAACTTCCAAATGTAGCCCTCACATTATAAAAATATAAACTGTTCTCTTTCAAATTTTCAACATTAAAGTATGTAGTGCTTACAGCCTTATCTTTCAATGCAAAAATAGAAGTTTGATTGCCATAGGTTGCTGCTACATCATCAATTGCTAAGTTTCCACTTCCTACTTTAATAAATCTGAATCTAAAATCCCTCATGTTTTGTGATTTGTCTATGGCATAAACAGGATTTGTTTTGACAATGTTTTTATAAATTATGCTATCAATTTTCACCCAGTTGTTGTTAGCAAGTCCTTCTACGACAACCGCTGAACCTGTACTTGTAGATGCAAAACGATACATAAAAGTGAAATTTGATACAGCTTGAGGATATGTTTTGGTTTGTAACCATTCACCTAATTTTAAATTGACTGATGGAATTTCTACTCCAGAACTTGTTGGTGAAGAATAGTTTGCACTTGCAGTTCCTGACCAACCCATTGGAAGTGGTTTTCCATTAGTACCCACATCTTTAAAACCCTCCGTTTCTGTGGTGTCGGCTTTACCATTTACTTCAAATACATTTAATAGATACCCTGCTGCGAAAAGCGTTTCTTCCCAATTTGCAGTAAAACTTTTAGATTGAACGCCAGTAGCTCGCATAAGAATTGGGACATCCAAAGCTGATGTGTGAATTTGCATAGTGTTAATTGCAGTACTGTTCCCATTTGGCTTAATGGCTTCGATTTTGTAGGTGTAAATACTTGATGGTGATAAGTTTTCGATAGCATAAGAGGTTGTTTTTCCTGTAGAAATATTATTTAAAATGTAATTGCTCGAAGTTGACAATATAATTGGGTGATTGCCTAACATTGTCCAAGTGTCTATGGGAAGTGTTGTCCATTCTGTAGCATTGAAAGTAGAAATAGGATGTGTAACAGATGATTTTCGTTGCAATGTTACATCCAAACCCCAATTTATGTCGGCTCCAGCATTAGCTTGACCAGCCATATCAATAGCTACACCATTTCGCATCAAAGCCACTGCATCGTTTCCATTGTATTGTAGAACGGAATCGGTTACAAATTGTGCTTTTGACAATAGGTCTGTTGTGGATTGTTTATGAGCTATCACAAAAGTTTTGTTGTTTGCCAACGTGCCTGATAATTTGAGTGTTGAACCAAAACTACCGCTTCCATTTGATTGTTTTTGTAGCGAATAATTGGATAAATCGATTGTTTTTCCAGTTCCATTATAGAGCTCAATTGCTTTGTTCCAACTGTTTCCTTCAATGTATGTGGAAATAAATAAATCGCCGGTTTGTATATCTCCTTGATATACATTTAATTTGTAATCAGTGGCTTGAGGATCTGAAATCCATTGAAGAGTTCCACCAATTGGCTTCACAGCTGTTGGTTCTAAAGTTATAAATTCGGCTGATGCCAAAGCTTTTATTGGAATACGTAAACTTTCAGTCATTCCACCGCCTTGAATAAGCAAAGTGTCGCGCACAGGGCCTGATGTTTGTGGTGTAAATGATATTGCTAAATCAAAGCCATTCAAAGTGTTATCGATTGAAATTGTTTTAGTTGATAATAAGAGTGCAGGATTGTTTTGAGCGAGCGAAATTTGAACATTATCATTAATGTTAACACCTAAAATATGTAAGTTCTTAGTTCGTGAATCCGAAGACAATATTACTCCAAAATCAATAGTTGCACCACGACGAGGTGAAAGCAAAAATGGTTGGGTTTCGACAGGAAAAGGAAAAACATTGGATGTATCTTTGCCCCAAATGTTTTCTGCCAAATTTGGATAATCGATAAATGGATTTCGGTTACCTTGAATTGTATAAATTGATTCGGCTCGAGCCAGTTCTTTGGCACTCACAGGGTCTTGACGATGCCATTTGAGCAATAAATCCAATGCCCATGGTTTCCAAACAGGATAAGTATTATTGTTCAACATAGGCGATTGCCAAAGTTGAGAATATGTTTCATAAATGGTGGAAATGTAAAAATAGGAGCGAGCAAAATCGCCTTTATATTCATCAGCGGGCTCAAAACAATTGTCTATGTATGAAGTTCCAAAGCCATTTTGTCCAATTTTAGTAACGCCATTATCCAAACTTGGCGTTCCAGTAACCTCTCCTAAAGGCAAATTGCTTTTGGTCATGTTAGTAACAGCATCGGCAGGATATAAATGAAATAAATCTTTGTAGGCATTGTTGGGATGCGCGCCCCACCAACTTTTAGGGAATGAATGTTCAATATGCATTCCGTCCACTGCTGCAAATCCGTTAAATTTCCGTACTGTGTTTGAATACATATCGAAAACTGAACCATCAGCTTTTTGGTCGGTATAAAAGAAACCTTCCCAAGTAAATCCTGGACCGCCCCCATAATCGAGTTCGTTCATTGGTGCACAGTAAGTACAAAGGGCGGTTTTAAGTGCTGCTTTTTTTTTGTTTTTGGCGAAATAATAATATCCCGATGGTACGGATGCAAAAATTATTGAAGATACAATAAGTGCAATAAACAGAAAATTAAGTCTAAAATATAGTTTTTTGAGCATTATTTCATAGCTTTATTTTGAAAGTTTCGCAAATCCCATGTTTTTGAATTTGCAACAAATATAAGCCTTTTTGAGGCAACTTAAAGATTATTTCTGATGAATTTATATTTAAAGTTTGTAATTCTCGTCCCATTAAATCCATTAAAATTAGTTTGCTTTCGGGTGTTAAATTATGTATTGATACTCCACCTTCTGTAATTGAGTATGTTAGGGTCGATTTTTGTAAAATATGCATTGAACTCACCAAAGCTGTGTGTACTTTTATTGGATTGGAAATGAGGTCATTATTTCCTTCGGGCGTAACCTGATAGTAATATGTTGAATCACTTTCCAATCCATCAACTACATAATTGAATATATTTCCAATTGATTTTGGGAAATTTTGCACTGAAACGGCTGTTAAAATTGGCATTTGTGCAACCACTTTTACATAATCGATATACAATCTTTTACCTGCAATAGCCGATAATGCTATTGACGAAGTTGTAGTTGATTTTGGAACTGTTATGGAAAAGTCTTGATTGGCAACACCTGTAGTCCATGTTGTCAATGTTTGACCATTAAGAGTTGCAGTAAGTTTTGCACCATTATCCGTTGAGTATTGTTTTGCTCTAACAGTCAGTATTGAAGTTGAACCAGATAGGTCGAGTGGGGGTAAGGTGATTTTTCCATAATTGCTACCAGAAGCAAGCTTGATATTTCCAGCTAATGTATTATCAGTCCAACCTTCTTTTAACCAAGTGTTTGGAAGTGCCACCGTAAAATCCTCTTCCAAAAGTAAAGTAGGATTTATTTGTCCATTTGGTTGTAAAGCAAATACATTTAAAGCATATCCAGTGGCATTTGTGGAAGCAGTCCAATTGGCAGTAAAAGAATTTTGAGTTATGTTAGTAGCTGGCAATGCAACAAATTCGGGTGTGCAATTTGCTTTTAAATCTACTGCAATTGGTGTGATTCCACCGCCCGAAATGTTTATCTGAGCATTTTGATTACCAATTGTCTGTGACTTAAATTGAACATTCAATTCCAATCCTGTTTCTGCCTCAGTTTTGGTGATTGACATTTTGTTTAGACTGAAATTTGCTGCATCTAATCCACTAATTGATAGCGTCAAATTTCCAGTAAGATTTACTGCTTTGAGTGACAACGTTTTGTTGTAAGTTTGTTGATAATACACTTTCCCAAAAGCAATACTATCATGGTTGTCGGGGTAACTTAAATATGGATATGTAATAATTCCATTCAACGAAAACGGTTCGGTAATACGATTGCCCCAAACATATTCAGACATTTGCGGATAATCGATATATGGATTTCTATTGCCTTGAATTTTGTAAACTTCATTGTTTCTGTTAATTTCTTTTTGACTTACCGGATCTTGTCTGCTCCAATTAAGTAGCAAGTCAGTAGTCCATTTTTCGAAAACAGGATAAGTATTGTTATCCAATTGTGTTTCAGAATCGCCTTGCCAAAGTGAAGCATAATCTTCGTACGCTGTTACCATATACATGTACGCTCGCGCAAAATCACCTTTGTATTCGTTATTTGGTTCCCAAGCAGCAATTAATGCACCGCGTATAGTCGATTTTCCAACTTTTATCACACCATTGTCGAAAGTAACCAAATCGTTAATTACTGCCATTGGATAACTGCTTTTTCGTAAATTGGCAGAACCGTCGGAAGGGTTTAAATGATGTAAATCTTTGTAAGCTTGTGTTTCTGTACCTCCCCACCAACTCTTTGGGAATGAATGCTCTATATTCATGCTGTCGACAGAAAGAACTCCATTGAATAATCTGTGCTTATTAGAATACATATCCCAAACCGAGCCATCTTCGGGGCGAACATCAGTTTTTGCAAATCCAGACCAAGTTTTTCCACTGCCACCTCCGTAACCCAAAACGGTGGCAACCTTAATTTTTAGATGGAGCGCATTTTTCAATTCTGCTTTCTTTTTTCCAATGGCTGTATTGTAATAGCCATCAGGTATTTGTGCAAATACTGAAAAACATAAAATCCAAATAAAAGTAGTGAAAGAAAGGAATTTTTTCATTGATAATTCTTAAAACCTATAGACATTGAAATAATGTAAACAATCAGAATATTTCTTTTTAGTCAAGTTTGTTAAATTATACCTTGTTTGGTCAATCGATATAAATCATAAAGATTCAATGCTGTTTTTAATGAAATTGTATATTTAAGATTCTGATTTAAAGAACAATGTTAAAGAATAATAACTATGGTTTTGCCGCATTTTGATTTTACCACTCTAAAGCCCTGAAGGGGATGTAATACTACTATCGTGAATCATTAACTGTATTTGTTTTTTATTAATTTGAAAAATAAAAGTTGAATAAAAATATACAACCAATACTAATTTTACATTCCATTTATGGTCTTGGTGCGGTTTCTGCAATAAATCAACAAGTTGTGTTTTTTTGTTGAACTGAGCAAACCACTACAAACCACTTTTAATTGAATGTTATATGTTTAATTATTTTGACTCCTAATTTTTATCAATATAAAATCTTTATAGTATTTATATTTTGATTTTGTTGAACTTGTAAAATGTAAATTCCCTTTTGGGGAAGTGGCATTTCAACTTCAGAAGAATTTGTAATAATTGTTTGTATCTGTTTTCCCATTAAATCAAAAACACTTAGCTTACAGTTTGATGCTAAGTTAGTTACTTTTATTCCGTTTGATAAAACAACATAAGACGGCAGAATGTTTTGTAAACTTAATGTTCCATTTGCAAAAGTGGTACGAACCTGAATCTGATTTGACACTAAAGCCGAATTTCCTTGAGGAGTAACTGTGTAATAATAACTTGAGTCTGATTTTAATCCATTGATATTGTAAAACAATAAATTCCCAACAGATTTTGGATAACCAGCCAACGAAACTGCTGTTTTTACCGAACCTTGTGTTTCCACTTTTACATAATCCACATACACACGACTTCCAGCTGCTGCCAACAACGCAATTTTGGAAGCTGAAGTTGATTGTGGAATAATAACAGTAAAGTCTTGATTGGCAGAGCCAGTCGTCCATACAGCTAATGGTTGGTCATTAATTGTAGCAGTAAGTTGAGCACCTGTATCATTTACATATTGTTTGGCTCTAACAGTAAGCACATTGCCCGTTGATGACAAATCGAGCGCTGGAAAAATTAATTTACCTGAACTTCCACTTGATGCAATTCTTACAAATCCTGCTGTTTGTGTATCGGTATATTCTGGGCTTAGCCAGCCTGTTGGTAAACTGCTTGTGAAATTTTCTTCTATCAATGTTTGAGCTTGCGTAGTACCACTATTTTGTAGCGAAAAAACATTTAAGCTATAATCAGTTGCATTGGCCGATACAGTCCAGTTGGCTGTAAAACCTGAATTTGAAATATTGCTTGCAGGTAAAGCCAAAAATTCATCTGATGCAATGGCTTTTAGATTGACAACAGTATTAGTAATTCCACCACCAGAAATAGTAAGTTGAGCCGTATGTGTTCCAACTGTTTTTGCATTATAAAATATGGTTAAATTATATCCAGCTTCGGCATTTGCTTTTGTTAAAGTGGAAGTGGCAATTGAAAAATTAGCAGCATCTGTTCCACTAATTGCCAATGACAAATCTCCAGTTAAATTCAAGGCTTTAATATTCAACGTGGAACTTAAATTTTGTAGGAACACTACTTTACCGAAATCTACAATTGAACCGTTTGTGGGTGTACTGATATATGGATAATTTACATTCCCATCGGGTGAAAATGGCACTGTCGTTAATGATCCCCACACATATTCACTCATCAAAGGATAATCAATATACGGATTGCGATTGCCTTGAATTTTGTAAACTTCGTTGTTGCGCATAATTTCTTTTTGACTTACGGGATCTTGTTTCGACCATTTAAGCAATAAATCCACTGTCCACTGTTCAAAAACAGGGTAAGTATTATTATCTAATTGATTCACCGAGTTGCCTGTCCAATAAGTTACATAATCTTCGTAAGCTGTTACCATATACATATATGCGCGTGAAAAATCGCCTTTATATTCATCTGCCGGCTCCCATGCATCTATCACACCACCAGGGCGACTACTCGATTTACCAACTTTGATCACCCCATTGCTAAAAGTCGTCGTTCCATCTACCACCGCCATTGGCCAACTACCTTTTGCGGAATTTGCAGTACTATTTGATGGTGCTAAATGCATAACATCTTGAGCCGCTTGACGACCATCTCCCCACCAACTTTTGGCAAACGAATGTTCGATATTCATGCCACTAGCAGCCGAATTTCCATTAAAAGCAACGTGATTATTACTGTACATATCCCAAACAGTACCATCCTCAGGGCGTACATCCGTTTTGGCAAAAGCAGCCCAAGTACTACCTGCACCACTTCCATAACTTGGTACATTGGCATTTTTTATTTTTAAATGCAGTGCTGTTTTCAACTCAGCTTTCATTTTGCCAATGGCAGAATCGTAATAACCCGCTGGTATTTGGGCGAAGATGGAAATTGTAAGTAGATACAGTGCTGATATAAAAGTGATTGTTCTTTTCATTAATGCTTTGTATTTAAGACAAAATAAGAGAACCTGCTTAGTTTTACCGTTTGCAGATTCTCCTGTTTTTGCAGTTGATTATTTTATTTACTTACTATAAATTTTTGAATGGATTTGCGTGTGCCAGATTTTAATTGAAGCAAATACATCCCATTCTGTAGGTCGTCTACCGAAATGGTATGGTTCAATGTAAGTTGATTCTCTTTCAGCGCTTGACCATTTAGATTAAAGATTGTGTAACTCAATTCTGTTTCATCCGACTTGATTGTTAACTCATTTTGTACAGGATTTGGCGAAATAGAAAATTCTATTTTCGTTTCACTTATGCCAGAAGTCAATGTCCAAGCTTGGCCTTTTCGAGTTCCCCAAATAAATTCAGCCAATTCGGGATGGTCAATAAATGGGTTTCGATTGTGTTGAAAAGCATCAATTGCATTATTTCGAGTAATTTCTTTTTCACTAACTGGATCTTGTCTACTCCATTTTAAATATAGGTTAATGCTCCACGCGGCCATTGAAGGATAGGTTGTATGGTCGAATGAAGGTCCACCCACAAATGAAGTCATTATGTTTTGATAACGCGTTGCAAAATAAAAATAAGTACGAGCAAAGTCGCCTTTGTATTCATCTATTGGTTCGAATACTGTACCCGAATATCCAGCAAAAGTTGAATTTCCTAATCGGCCTAATGCCCCACCACCTAAACTACTTCCGCCTGAGCACTCGCCATAGGGATAATTGCTTCGTTGACCATTTACTTTTCCATCTGTTGGATAAATGTGATGTGCATCACTAACCATTGGCGATTGTTCATTAAACCAACTTTGTGGAATTGAATGTTCACGGTTATAACAGTCACAAACGATTGAGTAATTACCACATTTTTTATTGCCATGTGTCCAAGTACAAGTAGAATACATATCCCACACTTTGCCAGTAGCAGTTTTATCGCTTGTTGGATATACATTATATAATCCATCATACCCAACATTGGTGGTTCCAGTAGAAATTATACTGTATAGCTGCGTTTTGAGTGCTGCTTCAGTTTTACCTACAGCGGCATTATAATAACCAGCTTTTGGTTGTGCAAAAGCCGATAAAGTTATGGATAATATGATGAAAGTAAAAAGTTTTTTCATGAATTGTTGAATTAAGTAATTGTAAGAAAATAATGTACTATTTTAATCGGGGCTAGCCCCGCGCCCCACTGACTTTTTTGCCTTGACGCAAAAAAGTAAGCAAAAAAAGTCACCTCACCCGTCCTACGGACACCCTCTCCTTCAGGAGATGGAAAAAAGGAAATGTAGTGTTTGACTGCGCCCACTTCGCTCGAAAAATCAGTCGTTCGTAGGCTGAAAACTTTTAAACTCGCACCGACGGAATACGTCGGCACTCAAACACAAAAGTTTTCTACGCCTACTTCACTCCATTTTTCGGCTCATTGGA
>CAIWCC010000261.1 GCA_903911085.1 uncultured Bacteroidales bacterium
AGTTACAAGTATTACCAGAGCTCCTTAGGAGCGACATTATTTTTTCTTTTGTTTTTATCGGACAACAATAACACTATATATAATAAACGTCATTTATTACCTACACTTTAAATTTGGTAAAGTATTGATAAACTTCGTCTTGTCTTTGTTTTTTGTTCTAATGTCTTTTATTATAGTTACATTTACTTTTCAATTATTACACTAGAGTTTATATAGATTAAACGTTTATAGCTCTCAAAAACAAAGATTTAAGATTAGACGCTAAGATACACTAAGTATTTATTTTTTCTTATACTTTTTGGTTCAACATGCAATGTCCACAAAATACCAATTCATTACACATTTAAATCATATTTTCCCACAGAAACCCTGTATATTTATGCATTATGGTGTTTGTAATTATTTTTTTCAAGTTGTTATTTCTATTTTGTATAATTGATTATTGTTTAGTATCCCTCTTCAAAACGTTTTGGAAGTGTAATTGAGTCAATTTCCTTAAACTGCGAAAGTAATTGTAAGTACCAATTGTATTTCATTATTCTGAAACTTATTGCAAATAATCGTTTAAAAATCCCAATATAAATTAGACTCTAAAAATCTCTTTTATGATTAATCATTGCTAATAAATGCATAAATAATGTATATTAGCTAAAAATATACAGGAATAAAGAAATTTTTCTTTATTCCTTTTGTACTATCAAAAATTGTAGTACTTTTGTATCGTCATAAAAGGCTTTATTTTATTTACAACTAAAGAGAGATAGCAAAATAATATAGAATCATTAATCAAAAAAAACAAAATGGCAAATTTAGATTTATCAAAGTATGGTATTTCGGGTAATTTTGAAATTATCCACAATCCATCTTATGAAGTTCTTTTCCAAGCTGAAATTGACCCAAGCAACGAAGGTTTTGAAAAGGGAGTATTAACAAACTCAGGTGCTGTATCGGTTGACACAGGTAAATTTACAGGTCGTTCACCTAAGGACAAATTTTTTGTAAAAGATGCAGTTACAGATGAGCACTTATGGTGGGATGGCACTATCAATCGCCCAACAACTCCTGAAGTATTCGACCACTGCAAAAACTTGGTAACTGCACAATTATCTACAGCAAAAAAATTGTATGTTGTTGATACGTTTTGCGGAACAAACGAAGATACACGTTTAAAAGTTCGCTTCGTTATGGAAGTAGCTTGGCAAGCACATTTTGTAACCAATATGTTTATCCGTCCTTCACATTTCGAATTGGCAAACTACGGTGAACCAGATTTCGTATGTTTGAACGGTTCTAAAACATCTAATCCAAATTGGAAAGAGCAAGGTTTGAACTCTGAAGTGTTTACCTTGTTTAATTTGACTACCAAAATGCAAGTTATCGGTGGTACTTGGTATGGTGGTGAAATGAAGAAAGGTATTTTTGCATTGCAAAACTACTACTTACCTTTGAGAGGTATGGCTTCAATGCACTGTTCGGCCAACGTAGGTAAAGATGGTGATGTAGCTATTTTCTTTGGACTTTCTGGTACTGGAAAAACTACTTTATCGGCTGACCCAAAACGTTATTTGATTGGTGATGATGAGCACGGATGGGATGACAACGGTGTATTCAACTACGAAGGTGGATGTTATGCTAAAGTTATCGACTTAGAAATGGACAAAGAACCAGATATCTGGAGAGCTATTCGTCGCGATGCTTTATTGGAAAACGTAACTGTTGGTGCTGATGGCGTGCCTGATTATACAGCTGCTGCTTCAAAAACCGAAAACACTCGTGTTTCTTACCCAATTTATCATATCAACAAAATTGTTGCTCCTTCACGCGCAGGACACGCTTCAAAAATCATTTACTTGTCGGCTGATGCATTTGGTGTATTGCCTCCAGTATCTATTTTGGACGAAAACTCAGCTCAATATCACTTCCTTTCAGGCTTTACTTCAAAATTAGCTGGAACTGAACGCGGTATTACTGAACCAGTTCCTTCTTTCTCTCCTGCATTTGGTGAGGCTTTCTTAACTTTACACCCAACAATGTATGCTAAAACGCTTATTGGTAAAGCAAAAGAACACAATGCTAAAGTTTATTTGGTAAACACTGGTTGGAACGGAACAGGCAAACGTATGTCTTTGAAAGATACTCGTGCAATTATTGATGCTATCATCGATGGTTCAATCGAAAAAGCTGAAACTATCCATATTCCAATTATGAACTTGGTAGCTCCAGTGAAATTGAATAACGTTTCTGAAGGTATTCTTGACCCACGCGATACTTATGCTGACGTGAAAGAATGGGAAGCTAAAGCAACTAAATTGGCTGGTATGTACATCAAAAACTTTGAACAATACTGTGACAACGATGCTGCAAAAGCATTGATTCCTTCTGGACCACAATTGTAAGAAGACAAAAGAAACAAGAGTCAAGACAAAAGACTTTTTGGAAATAAATAAAATGAGCTGTTCGATTAATTTCGGATGGCTCATTTTTTTTATAGAGAAAAAAATAAGTGATTAGCATTTATTTATATTTTTGTGAAATTTGAAATGATATTTTTTTTCATTGTTGTCCGGTAAATTTTTTATTTTACATCTGAAAAACCGCTTCCAATAATGCATTGAGATAATATCGCCCCGATGGGGCTTAGATTTTGTTTTTGCATATTTTCTACCATAATTTCGTCCCGATGGGACTTTTTATAAATAGCTTCGGAGAAGCGACATTATGGTAGTCAATAAGTTATAATTATTATCAGAG
>CAIWCC010000262.1 GCA_903911085.1 uncultured Bacteroidales bacterium
GACACGCATAATCACTATTGATCCAGCTACCAATGCAATAGCAGAATTAAAAACTCAAAAGCCTATTCCGTTGGTTGACGAACTTGATGTAAATAGTAAGTTTGGATGTGGAAGGACTTTAATGATTGACAAAACTCGTAAACTAATCCACGTTATTCAACAGGGTGGAACTCAAAGCAATATCATTTTCCGCCTTGTGACAATAAATATTCAAACAGGTTCGGTCAATGTTGCCAAAATGGATGGTTTCGATTATAGCATTATTTCCGGCAATGTGTCGATGTTAGATGATGGTAGAATTTTGTTTAGTGGTGGAAATAAGTTTGATAACTTTAATCTTGCAAATAAAGTTTGCATTATTACACCTGCCAGATATATTGAAACAGGTTTAAAAACACCATCAATTAATTCCATTTCAGCACGTTGGGATAATAATTCAAAAGCATTTATTTTTAATAATGAAGTAGCAAGTGCAACCTTGTTTAGTATTACTGGTAAAGCAATTTGCAAAACAGAAAGAAGTAATCGTTTGTCGGCAAATGATTTGAATTCAGGTATTTATATTGTAAAGGTGAAACTTTTAAATTCTAATCAATCTCAAAGTTTGAAGGTAATAAAACCATAAAAATTTATTCATTTATTTAAATCTCAAAGCGATCGTTTTACTTTTAGGTAAATCGGTCGCTTTTTTGTTTTGAAACAAATTTTCAGTTAGTTGTTTAATAATAAAAAAGATAAACCATGAATAAATATAAATCAATAGAGCAAGTCATTTCGCCACCAGCACCTCACATGGTGGGTGATGGCTTTAGAGTACATAATTTTTTTCCGGGTAGTAAAACAGTTGGATTACAGCGTATGAGTCCATTCTTTTTAATGGATTATGGTTCAAAAATTGAATTTTCGGGTACTAATACACCACGTGGGGTAGGAGTGCACCCACATCGTGGTTTCGAAACTGTTACTATTGTTTATCACGGCAAAGTTGCACATCACGATAGTGCTGGAAATAGCGGAGTTATTGGCGAAGGTGATGTGCAATGGATGACTGCTGCTTCTGGTATTTTACACAAGGAATACCACGAAAAAGAATGGAGCAAAAATGGTGGTTTGTTTCAAATGGTTCAACTTTGGGTAAATTTGCCCGCGAAATACAAAATGAGCAAGCCCAAATATCAACCAATTGAAGGTGAAAGATTTGGAAGGTTTTTACTCCCAGGCAATCAGGGATTAGTAGAAGTGATAGCAGGTAATTTTAATGGTGCAAAAGGACCAGCTAATACATTTACTCCTATCGAAATGTATAATGTAAAAGTAAAAAAAGGTGCAAATGTGATTTTCTCATTTCCTGAATATTTTAACACGGGTTTTTTAATTATTGAGGGAAATGTCATTCTAAATAATAAAGAAGTAAATACCAATAACTTTGCGCTTTTTGCAAATAATGGGACTGATATTATAGTGGAAGCCAATGAGGATTCAGTTATTCTGGTTTTGAGCGGTGAACCAATTGATGAATCAATAGTGCCTTATGGACCATTTTTGATGAATACAAAAGAAGAAATAATGCAGGCGTACGAAGATTTGAATAAGGGGAAATTTGGCTATTTGGAAGATTAATTCAAACAATTATTTCGTTTTGAAATTGTAAAGAGAGAGCGGTAGAATCGTATTCATAATGCTGGTTTATCTAGCTTAGATTCAAATAAATTATGACAGCACCTAATAAAATGCCAGTACTTTTTGTCGGTCATGGCAATCCAATGAATGCAATTGAAGATAATGAATTTTCAAAAGCATGGAATGAAATAGGTAAATCTATTCCAATCCCTAAAGGAATATTATGTATATCAGCACATTGGGAAACTCGCGGAACCCAGATTACAGCTATGATGCTTCCTCCTACGATTCACGATTTTGGTGGTTTCCCTCGTCAACTTTACGAAGTACAATATCCAGCACCTGGTAATCCATTGTTGGCATCGGAAATTAAAAATCAAATTCTGCATACAGATGTTTCGCTTGACTTATCCAGTTGGGGGCTCGACCATGGAACATGGAGCGTATTGAAACATTTATTTCCAAAAGCTGATATTCCTGTTTTGCAAATGAGTATAAATCAAAATAAAAGTCCAAAAGAGCACTATGAACTTTCCAAAGAATTGGCTTTTTTGCGCTCCAAAGGCATACTGATAATTGGTAGTGGAAATGTAGTTCACAATCTACGGTTGGTGGATTGGCAAAATGAAAATGCCGAACACGCTTGGGCAATTGAAGCCAACCAATCAATAAAATCATTTATTGAAACAGGAAATCACAATGCATTGATAGACTTTCGTAATCAAGGAAGAGCTTATGATTTGGCAATTCCTACTGCAGAACACTACATACCATTACTTTACACTTTGGCTTTACAAGAACCAACCGATAAAATTTCATTTTTTAGTGATAAATTAGTAATGGGCTCACTTTCAATGACAAGTGTGCTTATATCTTGATAAATGTGTTTTCTTCCAAGCTCTTTCAAATAGAGAATTAAAAATTTGTATTGTTTGAATCAAACTTGGTTCAATAAATCTTGATGCAATTTTTTTTCAATCTGATTTGCGTTAAATTGCGCAATTTGCGTTCAAATTTCTTTGTTAAGTATATTTAGGATTGTTTGAAATTTGTAGTTGGAATTTGGTAGTTGGTAACGTTTAGGTTTAACAGTCAACTGATAATTGTCAACTGATAACTGTCAACTTACCGCTTTATTTCATTTACAAAAGTAATTAAATATATTGAATTAAGAACAATATAAGAATATAATATGATACTATATAAATATATGTTATATCCATGTTATTATCATATTATCTCCATATTATTACCATATATACATACTATGTATAAGCAATGTAGGGTCTACATAGATGCTTATTTGACTTTTATCTGATAGTATATTTTAAGAAACTTGGAAGTTAAACAAGGGACAAGCGACCTCCGAGTCGCTTAAAAACGCTAAAAAAATCCTATTTCCCTTGTTTTAATCCGCTCAACGGCTTTTTTCAACCGTTTGTCGGATGGAATGTTGTTGTTCTTCATTGTGTCGAACCTAACAAATAGCTATTGAGGTCCTTTGTCCCTTGTGTGATTTAAATTCTCCTTTTTTTTCTCGTTGTATTATAAGCGATAGTGATATCGCTTGTCCCTTGTTGGAGTGTAGCAATTTCATTCCAATCAGATTAATACACATTTACCTAACAGCTACTTTAAACCGCTTTTGCATGCTAATACACAAAGTCGTTTTTTTATTTTTATAAAAACATGAAAGTGTGAAAAAATAAGTGTATTTTTGTAGAGAAATAAAAGAATGGTTTGAAATTACTGAATATAAACCATACTCTTATTAAAATCTAATATCACTTCTTCATGAACATTGCCCAAATCTCCGATAACTTAGAAAAACTTGTAGAATCTTTCAATAAAGACAGCTTTATTTTTGATTTATTATTGGCATTTGGAACGCCAAAAGCAACCATAGCTCGCCTACAATTATGCACAAGTGATAGTCTGACTCCAAGTCAGGCTATCACTAAAGCGCCTGATACAGTAGTCATTAAAAAGAAAATGTATTTCAAAAGTGTTGAAAATGAGGATTTGCAAACTCTTTTGGACACGCTTGAAACCGATGAAAAAGTAGCCAAGCAAGCACCACGGTTTATTTTAGTGACCAATTTTGAAACACTGCTGGCTTATGATACCAAAACCGACGAATCGTTGGATATTCCGATCCTGGACATAGCACAACATTACGATTTTTTTCTGCCGTGGGCCGGTATGGAAAAAGCACAACACGCCACCGAAAATCCTGCCGACGTTAAGGCTGCCGAGCGTATGGCAAAGCTGTACGATGAAATAAAAAAGGACAATCCCACCAACACCAAAGAAGAGGTGCATAATCTCAATGTGTTTTTATCACGATTGCTGTTCTGCTTTTTTGCTGAAGACACGGGTATTTTTGAAAAAAACGTTTTTACACGTTCTGTCGATTCGCATACACAAACCGATGGTAGTGACTTGAATGTATATCTGGATAGGTTGTTTGTGGTTATGAATACGCCATCAAACCGTAGAGATGCCATGCATGGCGTCTCTACAATGCCCGCCTATCTCAACGCCTTTCCTTACGTGAATGGTGGACTGTTCCGTTATCCACACACCGCACCGACATTTACACGCCGAAGCCGACAAATGCTGATTGACAGCGGTAATTTGCAATGGCAGGATATTAATCCGGACATTTTTGGTTCGATGATTCAGGCGGTAATAACGCCCGAACACCGTGGTGGATTGGGTATGCATTACACTTCGGTACCCAACATTATGAAGGTAATAGAGCCACTGTTTTTGGACGAATTGAAAGAGGAATTTGAGAACTCAAAAGGCAATGTAAAACGGCTGAATGCTTTACTTCAACGTATCTGGAAAATCAAAATTTTTGACCCGGCTTGCGGAAGTGGTAACTTTCTGATTATTGCCTACAAAGAACTTCGCAAACTGGAAATGCTTCTTTTCAAAGAATTGGGCACGTTTGCTTTCTCCGAAATAAACCTTGGCAACTTTTACGGCATAGAGTTGGACGACTTTGCACACGAAGTGGCTACACTTTCGCTATGGCTTGCCGAACACCAAATGAACCAGGAGTTTATGCGTGAGTTTGGACGAGTAAAACCAGCTTTACCACTCCAAGAAACTGGAAATATTGTACATGGTAATGCTTGCCGAATTGATTGGGAAACGGTGTGCCCGAAAAATGAAGGAGATGAAATTTATATTCTGGGGAATCCGCCATATTTGGGAAGCAGTTTAACAAGTGATGAGCAAAAACAAGATATGGATTTTGTTTTTGTAGGTATTAAAGATTTTAAAAAACTTGATTATATTGCATGTTGGTTTTATAAAGGATCAAATTACATAAAAAATATCAAATCAAAATTTGCTTATGTTTCAACAAACTCGATTTGTCAAGGTGAACAAGTTTGGATGTTATGGCCATTGATATTAGCAAATAAACAATCCATTGCCTTTGCATATAACTCATTCAATTGGTCAAATAATGCAAAAGATAAGGCAGGGGTAACTGTAATTATCGTAGGAATAACTAATAATAGTAATGTGAATAAGAAACTATTATTAAATAAAGGACTATCTCAAACAGTAAATAATATTAGTCCTTATTTGATAAGTGGGGCTTCCATTTTCGTTTTTCCAAGAAGAATCCCATTGTCTACGTTGCCAGAAATGGTTAGTGGTAGCAAACCTACGGATGGAGGATTTCTTATATTATCAGTGCAAGATAAACATGTATTGACAAAAGAAAACTCAAATGCTTATAATTACATAAAAAAATATGTGGGTGCGGATGATTTCATAAATGACAATATTCGATTTTGCCTTTGGATTTCTGATGATAAAAAATCTGATGCAGAAACAATAGCGTTTATTAAAAACAGGATAGATTCATGTAAAGAATTTAGAGAATCGAGCAAAAAAGATGCAACGAAATTAAAAGCAATATACCCTCATAGATTTGATGAGGTAAAACACCAGAATAGTACTTCAATAATATTTCCAATTACAACTTCATATAGAAGGAGATATGTTCCAATTGGATTCCTCGACTCAAGTAGTATTATAAGTAATTCTGCATTAGCGATATACGATGCCGAACCTTATATGTTTTCTATATTATCATCAAGGCTGAATGTTATATGGCTTTCAGTGACGGGTTCAAGAATGAGGAATGATTATAGATATTCCGTGAATTATTGTTACAACAATTTCCCCTTCCCGACAATTTCCGACAAACAGAAAAAGGAGTTAGAACAACACGTATATAATATACTGGGAGAGCGTGAAAAGCATTCCGAAAAAACATTGGCACAACTTTACGACCCAGATAAAATGCCTGCCGGATTGCGTGAAGCCCACCGCCAGAATGATTTGGCTGTAGAGCGTTGCTACCGCAGTAAGCCCTTTGAGAGTGACGAGGAACGGCTGGAATATCTGTTTAAACTGTATGAGCAGATGATAGAGGAGGAAAAAGAAAAAGGTACGTTGTTTGGGAGTGAGAAGAAAGAAAAAAAGAAAAAATAATTGATTATGGAAATTCTAAAAAACTTAAAGTTGAATACTTGGTATGGTATTACTTTGTATTTAGGTGTATTGCTAATTGCAGCGTCATTATTTTTTAAAATAGATTTTTTAAAAAATAGTCATTTGTTTGGCTTGGGGCTTGGTGCAGTTTTAATTGGTTTATCTTTTATTATTTCAGAAACGGAAAATAGTTTTATTAAGCCAACTAATTTTTATACTGGTGGACCGGCATTAATCACATATAAAACCATTGAACATAATTTTTTCACTAAAGTATTATTTTTGATTGGTGTTTTGTTGGTTGCATTGTTTGGATTTTATATTGTTAAGGATTTAATTTAACCTCATCATTTCTGGAAAAATATGTTTGAAAAGTAATGTCAAATAAATCATAATCCCATTAGCGTTCACTTTACATAACCCCAGTTAAACTGGCATTAAATTGTGACGAAAAATACTACTCCGTAGGAGTAACCTATGCATAACCCCCAGGTTTATCTAGGGGACAAGGAGTTAGAAATGGCACAACCCCAGCGGGGTTGACCCAAAAAGAAAAGAAGAATAGATAGTGTTGGTGAACTCCTCTGGAGTTCTTTCACAGATACTTACGCTATCCACCCAGATGAATCTGGGGGTTAAGCACAGGCAACTCCTCTGGAGTTGAAATAATAACAATCTGAAAGATAACAAATAGATTATGATAGATTTTAATACCTTTTTTTCTACAATTTACGACAAGTCAAAATCAATTGGACATCGCACAGCGGTGTTTTTTTCAATGGTAGGATTAATTATGATTGTAGAATTAATTTTCAACTTTACATATGATATTTACATTTCGAATAAACTTAATAATCTCAATTCAATCCATGAATTAAAAGAAATTTACAAAAATGATTCTTTAGAAACAGAAAAATTACGGAAAGATGAAATTAGAATTCTAAATAGATGGCATTACTCAGAGTTTTTACCATTTTTCAATTATTCAAAAACTGTTGAAACAGATACCCTGAAAATAAAAACAACACAATTTGTTGAAAACAAGCCATTGATATTGAACAAAGAAGATTCCATAAAAATGAAACAACTTTTGGAATTTAGTGTATATTGTACTGCTAATAAAGATTATACTAAATATCTACATTTCTTTGATTCATTGAAAACTAGTCAACAAAGAGTAATAGAAAAAACTGAAATAAAAACTTCTAGGCAAATAAATAATAAACCTAAAGTTTTGGAGCGTTCCAAACTTTGGATGTTTATTAGTTCAAACTATTTCTTTTTACTTTTTTCATTGCTGTTTTGGATATTTCCATGGTTTTCAAAAGATCAAAAGAAAGGAAGCTTATTTATTGGAATTTTTGCATCACAGGTGATTTTGATATTATTAATGATGGTTGTTTATTGGACGGCATATTTTATACCATTAATTCTTGGAAACCCCTTTTATAATTATGTTTTGAATGCTATAATTCATTTATTGATAGTGACTTTTGGAATAAGAATTATAATGAAAGCTTCAACAAAAAAGTGATTTTTCTAACAGAACGCCAGCAGCGTTACCTTTGCATAACACCAGTTTCAACTGGGGAATGAGAAGTGGAATAGAGTTAGCAACTCCGAAGGAGTTGTCCAAAAAATGAATTATAAACTGATATGGAACACTACTGTTTTGATATTATTTTCCCTGAAAAATTGATTGACTTTGCAAGCCCAAATGAGAAAGATGGAAGCTCTAAATTTCATGCTCATTTGTATACAAAAGAGTCATCTATCGAACTACGGATTTTCTTTGGTTTCAGTATTCTTACAGCTGAATTTTCATTATGGTTATACAATGGTAAATTAGAAAAAGCATTTGCAAAATGTATTGCAACAAACATAAATAAAGAAAATAATACACAACAGATTGATTTTTCTGAATCAAAAATTATAGGTCATTCAATTTATGGTAATCAAATTGAAAATGGGCTTGGTGAATATTTTAAAATTACCTTGTCATCTGTTCGAATATATCTTGAATTATCATATCACTTACAAAATTCAGCTGACTTTTACATGAATAGTGTTGGTTTCGATTTAGTCAAAGATTTTCATTCTCTTATGTCTGGAAATAATGGTGAATTTAAAATTGGCAGAACGAAAGGATGTGAAGAATTTTATAAATTTGAAAATATTGAATTTAGACCCGAGTTTGATTTTAATTATTCAGATGATAGAAATGACACAAAAGCAATTATTGAAAAGAAACCCAAAATCCGCTTCACTTTTCCAAAGGAATCAAGTGAAAAAGAAATATTACGTTGCGCAGAAATAGTACGATTATTAGGTTCTTTTTACATGCACAACAATATTGAATATAATTTCACAAGAATACATCTCCAAAATTGCACTTTGTTGATTTATAAGTCGAAAGGCAAGGAATACCAACAATCTACAATGGGACTTCATGGCTTTGGATTAATTTGGGATTTCCATGAGTTAATGTTGTCCGATTGGCAAAATTCGGCATTGTTGAATTATAAATTGCTATCGAAGATTATCCCTTTATTTGTTCAATCAATGTTGGTAGACCACCATTCTAGTTTGCTAATTTTATGCAACATATTTGAATATTGTATGGGAGGATTTAAAACTGACAATGAAAAATATCCATTATTTCTGTCAGAAGAACAAACAAATGAGAAACATGAAGCAGCATTTAAACTTTTTCTCGAAACCATAGACTCTAAGTACCACAAGGAGTTTCTTGATAAATGGAAATTTCAATTGGATAAACTTAAAACAAGACCAGAAAAAAGTAAGTGGAGTGAATATATCATAAGTAAATCAATTGAAGTTCCTCAAATAATTTCGATAGATAAAATAAAGAAAATCAGAGATAATATTACACATGGTAGTTTGGATAGAGTAAAAGAAACAGAAATTAAAAAAGCCAATGCCTTGTTATATGGTATTTCGGGCATATTAATTTTACAATATCTAAATATACAACAAGGAAATTTAGACAGGATAGCGAAAAGTTTAAATAATATAGAATAATCATGAAAGAAACCATAAACATATATTGCGACGAAAGTTGTCATTTGGAGAATGACAACGAAAAGGCAATGGCAATAGGAGCTGTGTATTGTTTACAATCAAAAAAAGACGAAGTTTTTAAGCGTATTCAGGAAATAAAGCGTAAACACAAACTAATTCCACGTCATATAAAATACCCAAAAGAAAACCGACCTGTTTACGAATTGAAATGGAATAAAGTATCAAAAAGTCAGTTAGCATTTTATAAAGAGATTATTGATTATTTTTTTGATGACGATGATTTAAGTTTTAGGGTATTAGTAGTGCCCGATAAAAACAAATTAGATTACGAAGCTTATGGACATACCCACGATACGTTTTACTATAAAATGTATTTTAGTATGCTTAAAGTAATTCTAAACCCGGAATACAGCCATAACATTTTTATAGACATAAAAGATACCCGAAGTAGGGAAAAAGTTCATAGGCTGGAACAGGTTCTTCGAAATGATAAATATGATTTCTCAAAAGAAATAATACGAAAGGTACAGCAGGTAAAATCACACGAAGTAGAGTTAATTCAGTTAGCCGATTTGTTTACTGGAGCTGTAAGCTATGTACACCGTGGTTTGATGGGTAGTGAAGCAAAACAGGAACTTGTTGCTTATATTCGCCACCGCTCGCATTATTCATTGCTGAAATCAACATTGGTAAAAGAGAAAAAATTTAATCTGTTTATATGGGAGTCATCGAAGAAATAACAAATATAGAATGTGAGCTGGATTTCCCCGAACTTTTACTTATGAGCCAGTATGGAGGAAGCTTTAAAGAGTATTTCGATGCTGTTTATGAAGTCTTTAAAGTTGGTTTTATCGACTCAAAACCTTTATGTAATGGAGTTCAAGTAGGAGTACAAAAATTTCCACTAGTGGATGGTATTCACCGTACATTTTATCACATTACACATGAAGGTGAAGATGAAAGTAACCGTACACCAGATTTAAGAAGAATGGAACGAATCAGTTTTCCTCGTTTTATTATTGATAATATTCCAAACCGTGAATTGTTGGTTTGGAAAAACACAAGAGGAAGAGATGCACGGATTTTGATTTTCAACGAAGCTGAAGAGTATTTGGTGGTATTAACCGAGCGAAAAGATTACTATTTGTTTTGGACAGCTTATGTGGTTGAACAAGAACATAATAAACGAAAATTACGCAGAGAGTATGAGGCATATAAAAAGACCAATACCGCTTAGGGTTGCTAAACGGTATCTTTACTCCTTTAACGCTTACAAGCACGAAGCCTTGGTTACTGAGCTGCTGCAAAGATACAATGATTAGAAAAGATAAGTATATATAAGATGTTTATTTAACAATTATTACAATAAAAAAAGAGTTGTAGAAACAACTCTTTTCCAATCGGGGACACCCCAATCCAGATATTTAAAACTGTAATGCAGTCAAAATCTCTTATTTACGCTACAAAGATAGTGCATAGAGTTTGATTTTGTATCATATATGACACACATTTGAGCTAATAATAATTAATTTGATTTGAGTAGACCACTTTTCATAACACAAATAACTATGCCAGATTTAGTACATGTTACCTACGCCCAAACAGGGCAAAGTTCGCAAACCAATCATTTTGGTATGCGCGAAATGCAGGAAAGAGCATATCAAGCCCGCGATGCTCAATACTTGCTGCTGAAAGCGCCACCCGCTTCGGGTAAGTCGCGTGCTTTGATGTTTATCGCTTTGGATAAGCTGGTGAAGCAAGGTTTGAAAAAAGTAATTGTTGCTGTGCCCGAGAAATCAATTGGTGGTTCGTTTCGTGCCAACGACCTGAAAAGTCATGGTTTCTATGCCAATTGGGAGTTGCACGACAATTACAATCTTTGTACTCCAGGCAATGATGGCAGCAAGGGTAAAGTGCAGGCATTCAAAAGCTTTATGGAGAATGACGAAAAGATTCTGATTTGCACCCATGCCACTTTACGATTTGCGTTTGAAGATTTGGCAGAATCGACATTTGATAATTGTGTATTGGCAATTGACGAGTTTCATCATGTGTTAGCTGATGGCGACAGTAAGTTGGGCGAATTGTTGCGTTTGATTATGGAAAAATCAACAGCTCACATTGTGGCCATGACTGGTTCCTATTTTCGTGGTGACAGTGTGCCGGTATTGTTGCCCGAAGATGAAGAGAAATTTACAAATGTAACTTATACTTATTATGAGCAGCTGAACGGTTACACCTACTTGAAATCGTTGGGAATAGGATATAATTTCTATCAAGGGCGATATACCGATGCCATTATGAGTGTGCTGGACACGGATAAAAAAACGATATTGCACATTCCAAATGTAAATTCGGGCGAGTCGTTGAAAAACAAATACGATGAGGTCAATTTTATTTTGGATTCAATTGGAGTGGTGGTAAAAGTTGACCCTATCACTGGTATTATTGACTTGAAAAGAAGTACCGACAATAAGATATTGAAAGTGGCCGATTTGGTTACAGAGTCAGGGCAGGAAAAAACAATGGGTTACCTGCGTGATATGAATTCTATTGATGATATGGATTTGATTATTGCGCTGGGAATGGCCAAAGAGGGCTTCGACTGGCCTTGGTGTGAATATGCATTGACGGTGGGTTATCGTGGTTCGCTCACCGAAATAGTGCAGATTATTGGTCGTGCTACCCGTGACAGCAGTAATAAAACACACGCACAATTTACCAACCTGATAGCTCAACCCGATGCCACAAACGACGATGTGCGTTTTGCGGTAAATAATATGCTGAAAGCCATCACTGCTTCGCTGCTGATGGAACAGGTTTTGGCTCCCAATTTTAAATTTAAACCACGATTTTCGGTGGATGATGTAGCAAAGCCAGGTGAGATATTGGTTAGAGGCTACAAAATGCCAAGTTCCAAACGTGTAAAAGACATTCTGGCATCCGATATTAATGATTTGAAAGCCAACATATTGAAAGATAGTAGCATTTTAGCAGCAATACCCGGAAATATAGACGCTGAAGTGATAAATAAAGTGTTGATTAAGCAGGTGATTGAAAAGAAATATCCCAATTTGAGCATTGATGAAGTGGAAGAAGTTCGTCAATATGTGGTGATGGATTCGGTGATGAAAAATTCGGAATACATCAATTTGAAGGACCTGAAAAAGGCAATTGAGAATGATGAAAGTATCAAAAAAGCGATAGCCGATAATATGTCGAAAGAGGACATAAACACACTGATACCCAAAGTGGTAAAAACCATGTATCCTGATTTATCGGAAGAAGAAGCGAGCAGTTTCAGCAAAATAAACATAAATACCAACCAAGCTACAGAAAGCGAAAGCGGTGAACAAGCCGATAAACGATTTATCCGCATGGCAGGGAAGTTTATCAACATTGACGATATACACATTGACCTGATTGACCAAGTAAATCCATTTCAGCGGGCGTATGAAATTCTGTCGAAATCAGTAACGCCTAAAGTGCTGAAAGTGATTCAAGCTGTGATTGAAACTTCAAGAATTAAAATGACTGTGGACGAAGCGTTGATTTATTATCCTGATAAGGTGAGTAAATTTATGAAAACATACAGTCGTGAGCCAAACATAAAATCGGAAGATTTTAATGAGCGAAGAATGGCTGAAGCCATCTTGTTTTTGAAAGAGTTGAAGCGTAAAAATCAATATGGTAATAAAAACTAGTTGGACTTATGTTGAATAGTGATAAGCTTCAGAATTTATTTGACAATGACCCTTTGGGATTATTGGAAGTAAAACCAAACACCGAAGGTAGAAATGAGGACAAGGTTCTGGTTGAAAAATTCAACGAAATAGTTGATTTCTATAATCAAAACCAACGTTTGCCAGAGGAAAATAATGGCGTGAATGAACACACATTATATTCCCGATTGTGTGATTTTAGAGATACCGATGCCAAAAGAAAAATGCTTGAAAAACATGATGTGTTTGGGCTGTTGGTGCAGGAAGAAAAAAAGGTATTTACTATCGAAGATATTTTGGACGATGACCCCTTGGGCTTGTTGGACGACGATGATATGGGCTTGTTCGATTTTAATTTGGTGCAGCGTCCAGACGAAAGAGTGAGCGCGGATTTTGTGGCACGAAGGAAATACATAGAGAATTTTGAGAAATACGAGCAGTTATTCAAAGGTTGTCATTATGATTTAAAACAAGGGGAACGAAAGCTAACCAAGTTTCACGAAAATCAAATTCAGGAAGGTGCATTTTTCACTCTTAACGGATTGTTGGTTTATGTTGATAAATTGATAGATATTACTGTTGATAAATTTGGCAAACGAGATGGCAGAACCAAATTGATATTTGAAAACGGTACAGAATCAAATATGCTGTTCAGGTCGCTAGGTAAAGGTTTGTTTCAGAACGGTCAAGGTGTAACCTTTACCAATGATGAAATGAACAAGCAGTTTGAAAACAATTACAATGCTATTAATGACGAAGATAAAGAATCTGGTTATATCTACATTCTAAAATCAAAAAGCGAAAAATCCGAAATAAAGGAAATAAAGCACCTATACAAAATTGGGTTTGCAACCACCACGGTTGAAGACCGCATAAAAAATGCAGCTCAAGAGCCAACCTTTTTGATGGCCGAAGTCCGAATTATAATGACTTACACTTGCTACAATATGAATCCTCACAAACTGGAATTATTGCTGCATAACTTTTTTGGTAGCTCCTGTTTGAATGTTGACGTATTTGATGCACTTGGCAACCGACATACGCCCCGAGAGTGGTTTATTGCTCCGCTGTATATAATTGAACAAGCGGTGCACTTGATTATTTCAGGGGAAATTGTAAAGTATCGGTATGATGGGGAGAAAGAGGAGATAGTGGTGAGGTGAAGCTAAAACGAGGGAAAAAATGATTAAATGAGTGATAAAATTGAATTTGATTGTTTGTTGCATGTTTTGGTAATAAATGTGACATTTATAAATAGTTAAAGTATAAAATTAAGCCATAAAATTATACCGAACAGATGGAAAGCAAAATAGAAGAGCGTAAAAATGAATATCAGCATTTAATAGGTAAAATTTCAGAAACATATTCCAACGGTAATAGTAAAGTCGTGCTAGCTTGAAGAGGGCAGTAGAAACACGAAAATTGTAGATATTTTTAGTGTTTTTACTTGGCAAAAGGGTATTGATGGGCTGAAAAAACCAGATTAAATTGATTTCCTTGTTATTTTTATTGATTATTATTCAGATATTATCACTAATTTTACAGTCTAAAACATTTTTTTTCCCCCAGCAGCAACCATGAGAATTACTCGTCAAGTAAATAAAACAATCAGCAAGTTTAAATATGTCATTTTAGTTTCAATCATATCTGTCAACATTGTCAATGCTCAAAGAATTGAGAAAATGGTTACTAATGATCTGACAGAGCCCGTTGAAACAAATAAAATGAATGCATCGGAGCCCTATATGGTTGTTGAAAAAATGCCCATGTTTCCTGGTGGTGAAAAAGCATTAATGAGTTTTATTTCAAGCAAAATCAAATATCCAGTTATTGCACAAGAAAATGGATCACAAGGTAAAGTACTCGTGCGTTTTGTTGTGAATGAAAATGGATTTGTGGAACATGCTGAAGTATTGCGAAGCGTAGAACCAAGTTTGGACAAGGAAGCATTACGTGTTGTAAATTTACTGCCCGATTGGATGCCAGGAGAGCATAATGGCAAAAAAGTACCAGTATATTACACTTTGCCAATTACGTTTAAAATGGAATCTGGACTAGTAAAAAAATCATTATTTGACATTAAAAATGCATTAATAATTATTGACGATAAATTAGCAGCGCCAGATTTTAATCTAAGCTCGATACAACCAATAAATATTGAATCAATATCAATACTAAAACCCGATTCAGGCAAAGTACAAGGTTTGGTAGAAAAATACGGAGAAGGTGCAAGAAAAGGTGTAATGGTAATTAAAACAAAAAAAGATGGAAGTGCTTTGTACAATCAAAGTAATTTGAACACAAATTTAAATCAAGCAAATTCTGCTTTAAATCTTAAAGATACTATTCTATCAATCCCCAAAAATGCAACTTCAACATATACAGTTGTCGAAAAAATGCCACAGTATCCTGGTGGCAATAATAAAATGTGGAATGATATTGGTCGCAATATCAAATATCCAGTCATTGCCCAAGAAAACAAAATACAAGGCAAAGTAGTCCTTAGATTTATTGTGTCTAAAACAGGTAAAGTGTCGAATATTCAAGTGCTTAGATCGCTCTACCCTGCATGCGATAATGAGGCTGTTCGTGTTGTGCAAATGCTTGATGATTGGATTCCTGGCGAGCAAAACGGTGTAAAAGTGCCCGTTTATTATACATTGCCAATTTCTTTTAAACTCCAATAAAAAGCAATGTGTTTAAATTTTTGAAATATAAATACATAAAATGATAGCCCAAAAACTCTTAGAAATTTTAATTTGAGTTTATATATATAATTAAGTTGTTAGTAAATAAAAAAAACAGATTTATTTGATCATAAAACACCCTTAAACTCATTGATATTTAAAATCATTAATTGTAAGAACAAAAAAACAAGTCAAAATTCCAATAATATTTTAAATAAATATTGGATATTCCAAAATGATTATCTATCTTTGCAGTCCCAAATAAAAAACTAACATATATACATTAAATAATTCATAATTATGATCGTAGTCCCAGTAAAAGAAGGTGAAAACATCGAAAGAGCATTAAAAAAATTCAAACGCAAATTTGAAAAAACAGGCGTAGTAAAAGAATTACGTCGTCGTCAATGTTTCGACAAACCTTCTATTGTAAAACGTGATGACAAAATGCATGCGATTTACATTGAAAAGAAAAATCTTCGCGAAGCTTAGAAAAAAACTTCAAAGAAACTTGTTTCTCTGAAATTTTTTATCTATTTTCGTTGCAGATTTATATCTAAGATTATGATGAATGAATTTCTGCAATATCTACAGTATGAAAAGAATTATTCCTTTCATACTGTATTGTCGTATCATAGCGATTTACATCAGTTTTGTGTTTTTTGCAAAATTGAACCTGATGCATTTTCACCCACTGAAGTAACAACACAAAATATTCAACAATGGGTACTTTCATTAATGAACGACAAAATTTCTGCACGAACTTTATCCCGCAAAATTTCAACACTCAAAACATTTTGGCGATTTTTATTAGCTAGAGATTACACAAATGAAAATCCAACGTTAAAAATCATTTTGCCCAAAACAAATAAGCCGATCCCTGCGTTTTTCAAGGAGAAGGAAATGTTGGCGGTCCTTGATAACATAATCATCCCCGAACAATTTGAGCAGCTAAGAGATTACCTTATAATATCATTACTTTATCAAACTGGTATACGTCTTGCCGAAACTATTGGAATTAAGGATTCAGATATTGATTTTGAAATCGGAAATTTACGCGTAATAGGTAAAAGAAACAAACAACGCATAATTCCGATAAGCAAAGAATTAAGCATTCAAATCAATAAATATATTACTGTAAGAAACAATTCAGTAATACCTTTAACTGATAATCTATTTATTTTAAGCAGCGGAAAAAAGTTATATCCAAAAAAGATATACAGTATTGTACATAATAAAATGTCAGAAGTAAGTAATCTCGAAAAAAGAAGTCCACATGTGTTACGTCATACATTTGCAACAAGTATACTTAACGGTGGTGCAGATATAAACGCAGTAAAAGAATTATTAGGACATAACAGTCTTGCAACGACACAAATTTACACGCATACAAGTTTCGAAGAATTACACAACATATACAAACACGCTCATCCAAGAGCAAAATAAAGAAAAGGAGGCCATTATGAAACTAAGAATTCAATCCATCAATTTTGATGCAACTGCTAGTCTGGAGTCTTACATTAACAAGAAAATGTTAAAGTTAGAGAAGTTTTTTGATGAAATATTGAATGTTGATATTTATCTAAAAGTAGTAAAACCCGAAACGGCCACTAATAAAGAAGCCGAAATTAAGATTTCAATACCAAATGTTGATTTTTTCGCATCAAAAACATGCGATTCTTTTGAAGAGGCAATTGACCTAACTATCGAAGCCTTAGAGAAACAGATACGCAAATACAAAGAAAAAAACACTAATAAGTAAAATAATTCTCGAAATGTTTTGTAATCCAAAATATTTCCGTACATTTGCAAGCCGTTTGAATACCTGTATTTAAACGGCTTTTTAAACGGCAAAAAACTAAATAACAACACATTGCCTCTTTAGCTCAGTTGGCCAGAGCACGTGATTTGTAATCTCGGGGTCGTTGGTTCGAATCCGACAAGAGGCTCAAAACAATTGATAATTGACAATTAATAATTAAAAACGGTGGTTTTTAGCTCAAAATGCTGGATTATTAAGTCCGAAATTATTATTTATCAATTATTAATTTTTAATTAGATTTGGGTAGTTACCAAAGTGGCCAACTGGGGCTGACTGTAACTCAGCTGTCTTTCGACTTCGGAGGTTCGAATCCTTCACTGCCCACAATCTCAGTTAATAGTTATTAGTTGACAATTGACAGTTTACTGTCAAATCTCAACTGATAACTATTAACTAAAATGCGAAAGTAGCTCAGTTGATAGAGCATTAGCCTTCCAAGCTGAGGGTCGCGGGTTTGAGTCCCGTCTTTCGCTCAAAATAACGACATTTAAGTTTTCAGTATGAGTAATCAAACAGAAAAACATTTTTGATGACGTTATTTGAAAGAAACGAAATGTTGTGTAAAAATTGATTTATACAAAGTATCGTTTCAATTATTGCTGTTGTAGCTCAGTGGTAGAGCACTTCCTTGGTAAGGAAGAGGTCGCGAGTTCAATTCTCATCAACAGCTCAACTTTGTAAGCTTTTATAAAACATATAAATTAACAATTAAATAATCTTTGAGTTATGGCTAAAGAAAAATTTGACAGGTCAAAACCCCAC
>CAIWCC010000263.1 GCA_903911085.1 uncultured Bacteroidales bacterium
ACCGTTGGCCGTTGTAACCGCGAAATAAAATGCGGATACCATTACACCCCAAAACAATATTTTACCGATAATCCTCTTGCTCCCTCTCTTTCTCCTCCCCTTCGGGGAGGTTGGGAGGGGTTTAGGGTTGGGGTGAGGTCTTCTCCTCCTCTTCGGGGAGGCCGGGTGGGGTCTGGGGTTAGGTCATGCACTTCAAAACTACAAACTGTAAACTGCAAACTTCCCACTTCTTTAGTGGGTACTATTCCTTTCCCCTACCTCAAAAACTCCCTCAGCCTCGCAAGCAATTTTGTTTCATTCTTACAAAACCATTTCTCCGAAAACCAAATCAATACTGTATTTGAAAAATACCTGCTGGGCGCAACCAAAAATAAAGAAGTGATATTCTGGCAAATCGACATTGCCGGTAAAATTCGCACCGGCAAAATCATGCAATACAATCCCGAGACAGGCAAACGCATCAAACATCAAAACGGCGCAATCAACTGGGTACACAATAAACTCAAAAAATCAAGACTACTCTCTGAAGATTATAATTTACAGCAATGTTTCTTTGGCAATAGTTCGGTAAAAAATATTTAACATTATGCGGCAATAGTGCCGTACAAAAGAAGCTCTTTGACATTCTGGTTATTTTTGAGTACGTTTGCTTTAATGGCAAACATGCAAATAAATCTTTCTAATAGTAATGTGTTGTGATTGATGGTTTTAATATCTGCCATTGAAAAGGATTTACGCTCTTCTTTGGGGATTGAATACCAATGCACAACCTTAGCTAAATTGACGGCTGTTAGTGAGAAATTGAAATGAGAATGCAATTTTTCTTTGTTTCGAGCCTGACAAGTTGTAAGGCTTGTGTGTTGCTTGGCATCACGATAAATAAATTCGATTTGAAAACGCATTTGATACATTTCAAGAACTTGGCAAGCTTCCATTTCTATGTCTGTTGAGAAGTACACTTTTGTAGAGTTTACTTTTCCAGCCTTAAGAAATTGAACGTAAGCTATTCTCACTGTTCTATTTAGCGCCACAGCATGAACAACGGCAGAGAAAACACGTATATCCTCATTTTCATTTTCGATTCTAAAATGTTTCATATCCATGTTTGCAAAATCAACGTTATCTCCGTTTGTTTTAGTGCGACCACGTTTGCCAGTCTTCTTAACTTGAATGATGTAACGCAAACGAACATCGTCACGAAAGCGAGAGACAACATCAAGTCCACAGCTTGTAAGCTCAGACACAAATGGTTCTTTGGAAAAATATCCATCTACAACCACAATTTGAGCCAATTTTTTAAGTTCTTCGGCCTTGTCTTTAAAGATGCGGGCATAGAATTCAAGAAGTGTCTCTGATTCAAGTGGAAGCGTTTGAATTGCTTCAAGATGGAGCGCTGTATGATTATCTAAATCAAGGACTGCAATGCCACCTATTTCTAAGCCCCATTTGGCTTTCTTGGCACAACCTGACCAATACCAGCCAAGACCTTCGGTTTCCTTCCCCGATTTGGGAATGTAGCTTGGGTCAAAAGCAATCGCTATACGCTGCCCACAATACTGATGTATAAGGGCTGCATTAAAGTTAAATGAATCAAAATCGCCTTCAAATTGTTGTCGATATCGCTGTTCGCCATATTTACCGTATCTGCCAAGTTGCAAAAAATTGACAGGTGATTTAATACTCAAAAAAAGCCAAAGAACGTCTATTATAAAGTCCCTACGCCATTTATTAAGTGGTTTTGGGAGAAATTTAAAATAATGCTCACAATGCGAGCTATAAGATATATGGGTCTTGGAAATCATGTCTTTGTAGGGGGTGAATTATCTATAAAGATACTGATTTTCAATGACTTATACAAACAAATACAGAGTTATTTTTCTAATAATCAGAGATTTAACATAAAGATTAACGAACTATTGTTTGGGGAACATTTATTAAAAATATATCCTGTCAAATCTGTAGCAATTGTTGAGAGCGAAAAATCAGCCTGCATTGCCAGCTGCATTATTCCTGAACTAATTTGGTTGGCAGCTGGGAGTCTTAACGGCCTAACCATTGAAAAATGTCATGTATTGAAAAATAGAAAAGTAATTTTGTTTCCGGATCAGGGAGCTTTTGAAAAGTGGAAGTTAAAGACACAAATATTAAAAGAGCAAAATGATTTTAAAATTATTGTTTCATCCTTTCTTGAGAATATTATAATTGAAACCGACCGAACAAATGGACTTGATGTTGCTGATTATATGATTTGATGAAATATAAATTCTTACTTAATATGCTCACTTAAGAAGATTACATTAACACTGTTTTTTTGAAATTTCTAAATTATAACAAGTGGAAGGTTAATATACACAAACTCGAAAACCTAAGCAAGTTGATTGTTGAAACTGAAGGATAATTTCCTTGTTTTGTTACTAAAAAACTTTCTCATGTTACATAAAGAGTAATTAATGTTAGAGCAATTAGTTATCTTTGTATTGTTAACATTGTTACTTCATGAAAAAAAGTCATTTAATAATCCTTATCATGCTTTTGAATGTAAACTTCATACATTCAATCAATTACAATCAACAGTTCCAACTTAAAGTGTATTCTGTCAATGAAGGACTTTCGCAGTTTACTACAGGTAAAGTTGTACAGGATCATTATGGCTTTATTTGGGTAAATACTTATGATGGATTAAATCGGTTCAATGG
>CAIWCC010000264.1 GCA_903911085.1 uncultured Bacteroidales bacterium
AAAATATAATAATTAGAATATAATAAATTAACAATTCATTTAGGTGATCAAATATAATATCTGAATTTTTATGTAATTCTTCTGTTTTGTTTTTAGCAAAATCGTCAATTATTTTAATTTTTGCCAACATTTGATTACGTGCAATTCCAACTTCCCCATCTGAACTGATACTTTCTTTCACTTTACTAACACTACCCAACAGGATCAATTTCGTATTTTCTTGTCGTAAAATATTCCATTTAATATATGCTTGGTGTGCGTTTTCTATATCGATTTTTGAACCAAGAAATTTATCATTTATTATATCAAACTGACGCTCAGCATTTATTTCAGCCAATTTCATCGTTTGAATTGCATTTTGCTTTTCCTTTTCAGTCATAGCTAACATTAAGTCTCTAGTAGCTAAACGCATTGTAAGAATATTGGCATTTAATTCACCTAATGCTCTTCTTACCTGCAATGGGTGATTATACATTGTTTCAACTTGTTGATGAATTTGATCCGCTTGCCTGTAAGAAACAATGCCCAATAAAATCACAAATAACATTGTTATTGCAAAGCTAAAAAAGAGTAGATTAACTATTTTGATATTTTTAATTTTCATATTCTATGTTCTTAACTTACTTGCTTATATAAATTATTTATACTGCATATTTTTTTTAATTAATATATATTCCAACAATTATTTCTGATTTTTGAAATTTTGTAATTTCTACCCTTTCAAGGTCTAAATGGTTTTGAATCAATAATTTTAAATATTGCCGATTGCGGATATACCTCCTCAAAAAAATTATGCATTAATATTTCTCTTTCTGTTTCACCTGTTATTAACACACCATTTTTTGCCAAGGAATGCGCAACTTTTTTAAGTATGATATTTTGATATTGTGGTTTATAATAGAACAAAAGATTGGCACATATTACCAAATCAAAATCACCAAATATACTACTTGGTGGACACATAAATTCTTCGTTGAATAAATCGAAAGTGCTAAATTCAATATTTTCTCTTAATTCATCTTTTACAATATATACATCTCCCTGTTTATCAAACCATTGATGAATTCTTTTCAAACTTAAATTATTGATTTCTAATTCACTAAATTGGCCTTTTTGAGCTATTGCAATCTGTTTCTCCGAACAATCGGTAGCAAAGATACGAAAATTTATTTTTTCAGCTCTAGCAGCATTTAATTCATGTAATAACATTGCCAAACTATATGTTTCTTGTCCTTCGGCACAAGCAGCTGACCAAATCCGAATCTCATTTTGTTTATTTTTGGAACTTCTTATTACCCGTGAAGGTAAAAAAACCTTTTCTAAAACCGAAAAAGTAAGTGGATTTCGAAAAAACTCACTATAACTAACATTTAAAGATTCTGCAAATAGTTGATTTTCAATATAACTTTGTTCCAGAAAAACACAATAAGCCTCTTCAGACTCGCAATAAGTATCGGAAATTCGTTTCGCCAATGATTTTTGAAAAAATGAATTTTCATATTTCAAAACATCTATTTTAAATTTCTGCAACAAAAGATTTGTTATCGTTTTTTTCATCATTTTCAGTTTCTTAGTTTGGTTAAATACAATGGTTAATTATCTAATTACTCGACAATTACATATTTTTCTTTTACACCCATTTTTATGAGCAATTCATTTACTTCTTTTTTCAAATCTATCATGGTTTGCTCACGACCCACTACCAAACGATGAATTGCCTTGAGACTTTGATTGTATGATATGTGAATTAAATGTATTCTTTGACAGATCGAGTGCATGTTTAGGATGAAGCTCATGCTGAAAACATCCAATAAGTTCATGCTTTTCTTTTTTAAATAGTCTACAAGCTGCATTATTAGCATCAACTATTTTTTTTGTTTCGGTGTCAGCCAAAAACATAGTATCAGGTGCATCGTCAAATAAAACATTGAAACGCATTTCACTTTCTTTGAGTTCAATTTCCAGAGATTTACGATCGGTAATATTAACCATTGACAATAAACAATCATCTTTGTTTTCGCTCAACACCGCACTAACATATACATATAATGTTGTTTCATTGCATCTAATCTTTAGTTCACAGTTTACTTTGTTTCCACTAGAAATAACGTTATCGAGGAATTGGTTGTAAACTGGCAAGGAATCATAACAAACAAAAACTTCAAAATTTTTATCTAAAATCTTAACACGTTCCTTTCCTAAAAGTTGTGCACCATGCAAATTCAATCTTTTGATTAGTCCAGTTTTCGAGAGTGTGAAATATCCTGTTGGTGCAAAGTCATACAAAGCAGTATATTTCTGCGAGTTAACTTCAGCAAGTTCCTTAGATAACTCAAGTTCCGAATTCTGCATTTCGAGCTGAATTTGATGCACTTCCAACTCATGGATTAGCTTTAAAACTTCTACTTCTGACATTTTAGAATCGACATTTGAATGTTTTAATTTCAAAATATCCTCTGCTTTTTTGCGGACTTTGTCGGCTGATAATGTGTTGATTGTATTCATTTGCATTTATTATTAACAGAAAATAAATTGATAATCAAATTTTAAATGCCTGCAATTTTCTCTTTTATCAAAAAAATTGAAATAATTCCAAAGATACACTATAACTGTTGTGAGAGTCGCTTTTAGTAATCTTTGTACAACCCTCGGATGTAAATATTTAACTATAAATGAGTAAAATATTTTGCTAAAGTACAAAATTATTTTGTTTAATTGTTCGATACAAAAAAAACTTAACGAATAATTTTCATCAATTTTAATTTTTGTATGTTTGTTCATTTTACAAATACAATTTATTTTAGAAAAAAAATCTTTTTTTCTACATTCATTCAATAATAAAAATGCTAATTCTACAGCAAATTTGGTCTATTTTATAGATAGTTTATACATCCAACTTATCATAGTAAAATCAAAATTTAAATAATAAATTGGACAATACAATATGTTAATTATCATTAATTAAAAGCACACAGTATTAATTATAGTTAAGTACAATTAGTCTATCATCCTACATTTTACTATAAAAATGGAATTAACTATAAAATACTGCAGAACTAAACATCGCGAAATTCAGTAATAAATGCTACAAAATACTACAAGAAAATTGGCAAAAAATCAATAAAAAAAAACAATCTAAAAATGATTTGTCAAGTATCATATAAATAAAAAAAGACAGTGTTTTTATAGAATCTTTCACTTACTTGCCAAATTATATTAATCAATTGCGTAAATATTGTTATTAAAACTTTCATTATTCAACCCTCAATGCATAATTAGCTAAAAAGAGTGTTAGTATTGTAGTTAAAAACACAAAAATTATAAAATCAATCGACATTTAATTTAAAAGTATTTTAGAATAGCACTTATGTATTAATTACGACATATTATTACTATAAAAAGAAATGTAAACAATATATATGTAATAAAATAATTGAGAATAGTGACTAAGAAAAAAGAAAAAGAAAATTGTATATTTGTTGCGACAAATTAAATGCATTGGTTAAATTGTGTCTAATGGAAAAAGATATCTTAAAAACAGACACTCTGTTAGAATTAATTTTTTTAGCAGAGTCAAAAGATTCGGACGACGAAGTAATCAATATTATTTTGCCAGCATATTTACATAAGTTAAATTGCTTCATGACAGCAATTATTCGAAAGAATAATTCACAACTTATTGACAAGCAGATAATACCAAGTATTTTTGGAAATGAAAGTGCTTGGACTTACCTAAGGAATTACATAATTAACACACCTAAAGACAAAAAAAACGGATTCTGTGAATTAATCTACGAAGAAAATTTTTATTATATATATTGTTTGTCAGAATATGGATTTTTAGTTCTAGGCCGAAAAAATCCATTTGAACAGGTTTTCAAAACTGAATTTCGACAAGTAGTCAACTTTTTAGGTAAAACAATTTCTCAATCGGAAGAAAACAAAGGTAGAAAAGAAACTGAAAAAAAACTAGCTGAGGAAAGACAATTGTTAAGAATAATCATAGATAATATTCCTATAAATATTTATGCAAAAGATTTACAATACAGAAAAACATTAGCAAACATCTCTGAACTAAAACATTTAGGAAATAGCTCTGAATTTGAAGTTATTGGAAAATCTGATTTAGACCTGTACGGAGAAGAGATTGCAAACAACACCATGATTGAAGATAAGCAAGTGGTGGTTGAAGGCAAAGCCCTATTGAATGAAGAAAAGCATATTGGTAAAGATCAATGGGCACTTATATCTAAACTTCCATTAAAAAATGAAGTTGGAGATATAACTGGAATGGTGGGTATAAGTATTGATTATACCGAAAGACGAAAAATACAAGAACAATTGTCTGTTTTTTTGAATTTATTTGACAATATTTCCGATGCTGTACAAGTAAATACCGAAGACGGGCAACTTTTTTATATTAATAAAGTGGCCAGCGAACGTTTGGGAATTGACCCCAATCAAGTAGCTAAATATAAAGTAACAGATTATTTAGTTATTTTTCCAACATTAGAAGCTTGGAAAAAACATGTAGAAGAACTTAAAACAAAAGATTTTTTATCATCAGAAGGAATAAATCTAAATCAAAAAACAGGTCAAGAATTTCCTGTGGAAGTTACAGTTAAATATGTAAACATCAACGAAAAAGGATTTATTGTTGCCATTTCGAGAGATATTACTGAAAGGAAAAAAACTGAAGCAGCACTTCAAACTAATGAAAAAAAATATCGTCAGTTAACTGAAAACATGCTGGATATTGTTTGGACTGCCGACATGCAATTTAAATTAACGTTTTTAAGTCCTTCTGCCGAGAAAGTTTTTGGCGAACCTATTGATATTCAGTTAAAGCGACCTATTGAAGAAAAGTTCACACCACCTTCTCTAAAGTTGATGATGACACAATTTTCGCAAGAAATGGCGAAAGAATCCGATCCTAATTCAGATAAAAATAGAACGTTAAAATTAGAAGTTGAACATTATAGAGCAGATAAAAGTACATTTTGGGCAGAAATAAACATGTCCATTTTAAGAGATGAATTGGGTAATCCGATAGGCATACAAGGTATTACACAAGACATTACTGAACGAAAAAAAGCAGAGCATGAATTACGCATAAGCGAGGAGCGAAAAGCATCACTTATTGCAAGCATGAGCGACATTGTTTATGTATTAGATAACAATTTGATATTAAATGAATATCACAACCCCGAAGGCTGTGAATCATTGCTTGACCCAGAACCTTTTTTGGGAAAACAGTTTGACAACATACCACTGCAAGAACCTGCTAAATCAATTATTAAAAATGCTCTTTTATCATGCGTAAAAACTCGTAGTTTTAGCAAAGTTGATTATTATTTAGACAATAATAAAGGAGAACGATTTTGGTTTGAGCTTCATGCTACAGTACTTAATAATCAGCAGGGTGAACAAAGTGGAGTAACTTGTATAATCCGCGATAGAACTCACCGTCGACAACAGGAAGATATTATACGTCAACAAGTTAAGCTTCAAGAAATTTTAATAAAGATTTCTTCCGTTTACATAAATGTCAATTTAAAAGAAGTAGAATCTACTATTCAAAACTCATTGCAAGAGTTAGGAAAATTTGTAGGCGCCGACCGCGCATATATTTTTGATTATGATTTCACAGACAACAGTGCCTCAAATACTTATGAATGGTGTGAAGAAAACATCGCACCAGAAATAGCAAATTTGCAAAGAATCCCATTAAAAAAGCTTCCTTATTTTCTGGCAAAACACACAAAAGGAGAGGAATTTTATATTGGTGATGTATCAGCTTTATCGGACGTTGAGGGCGAGAATATTAAAGCAATTCTTGAACCACAAGGTATCAAAAGTATTATTTCTATACCAATGATAAATGCTGATAAACTAATGGGATTTGTTGGTTTCGACTCAATAAAAGAACGTCATACTTATTCAGACAAAGAAAAAAACTTGTTGGTAGTATTTTCGCAAATGCTTGTAAATGTGGGTGAAAGAAAACGAAGCGAAAGTGTATTAATACAACAAGAAGAAAAATATCGAAATATCATCTCAAATATGAATTTAGGAATAATTGAGGTGGACAAAGAAGAAAATATTCAGTTTGCAAATCAGTCTTTTTCAAACATTTCAGGTTATACTATTGACGAATTATTAACAATGAAAGCAACAATATTTCTTGAGTCAGCAGACGACAAGAAATTATTGGATGAGAAATTACATAATCGTGAGCTTGGAATTTACGACAGCTACGAATTGGCTGTGAAAAACAAACAAGGAGAAGAGCGTTGGTGGTTTGTAAGTGGTGCACCCAACTATAACGACAACAACGAATTAATTGGTTCAATAGGTATTCATCTTGACATTACTGAACAAAAAAAACTCGAGCAACAACTCGAACAAGCAATTATTGTAGCAGAAAAAGCTTCGAAGGCCAAAGAAGTTTTTTTGGCAAATATGAGTCACGAAATTCGAACGCCACTAAATGTAATAACTGGCATGGTGCGAGAACTTGGAAAAGAAGCGCTCACAGAACGACAAATATCGTATGTAGCTCATTCCGAAACCGCTGCTCATCATCTACTTACAATTATAAATAACATTTTGGACATGTCCAAAATTGAAGCTGGCGAATTTGAACTTGATAATAAAAACTTTAGTATTTCGTCGGTGGCAAGCGATGTACGAAGCATCTTATATTCTAGGGCAATTGACAAAAATATTGAGCTTCGAATAATGGAATCGTCGGAGATAAAGCGGTCGCTAATTGGTGATGCTGGGCGGTTACGTCAGATTCTTATAAATTTGGTGGGTAATGCATTAAAATTCACGGACAAAGGTTATGTTGAATTGAAAATATCTGTCAAAAATTCAAATAATTACTTCCAATGTTTACTTTTCGAAGTGAATGATTCGGGTATTGGAATGAGTGAAGAATATATTCAGAAATTATTTGATAAATTTTCGCAAGAAGATGGTGCTTCAAACCGCAGATTTGAAGGTACTGGCTTAGGAATGAGCATAACCAAAGAATTGATTCAATTAATGGGTGGAAATATTCAAGCAAAGAGCAGAAAAGGCATTGGTACTCAAGTATCTTTTGAACTAAATCTGCCAATTGGAGATGAAACAAAATTGGTTGACAAAAATACCATTTTATCGGCTGAAAATTGTTTTCGTGGAATCAAAGTTTTACTTGTTGAAGACAATGAAATGAACCGATTTATTGCTACTCAAAGTCTTCACTTTGTTGGTTGTGAGGTTATTGAAGCTGAAAACGGTTTGGAGGCAATAAAAAAACTTAAAACGGAACAATTTGATTTGATTTTTATGGATATTCAAATGCCAGAAATGGATGGTGTTGAAGCTGCAATTCAAATTAGAAACACACTTGGAATAAAAACTGCGATAGTAGCATTAACTGCCAATGCATTCAAACATGATATTGATTTGTATTTATCGGTAGGAATGAACGATTATTTGATTAAACCATATAGAGAGCAAGATTTGTTCCAGAAAATTGAAATGTACACAAAAAATAAATTTATAAATTCTGAAATCATGACGATACAAGATACTGAAATACTGTACGATTTATCGCAGCTAAAAGAATTAAGCAGAGGAGACGAAACGTTCGTGAATACTATGCTGGCAATTTTCAAAAAATTAGCAGAAACCACAATTGACCAATTGAAGGAATCGCTCAAAAATGATGACATTGGCACGATAAATAAGTTGGCACACAAAATAAAACCAAGCATTGATAGCATGGGAATTGTTTCGCTGAAAGATAAAATTAGACAACTCGAAAATTATAATTTGGAAGAAAATTCAAAAAATAATTTAGAAATTCTGACAGCTAAAGTCATCAATGTACTACAACAAGTAGTGGCTGATATACAATAAATTAGTCACGATAATATTTACAAATACCATTTTTTTATTGGTATCTTGGACTAACTTGTGAAATATTTACAATTATAATTACCCCTCATTTTATATAAAAAAACGCACAAATTAAAGGTTTATCCTCAAATTTGTGCGTTGTTTTTTATTTACATTTTAAATCTTATTTCTTCAGCCCCTCAATTCCCTCTTTCAACGAAGCAATTTTACTTTCGGCATCTGCTTTTTTCTTTCGTTCGGCATCTACCACTTCTGGTTTTGCATTGGCAACAAATCTTTCGTTACCCAATTTTTTCATTACCGATTCGATAAAGCCTTCAAAGTATTTGATTTCGGCTTCCATTTTAGCAATCTCTTCTTCCACATTTATCAAGTTTGCCATAGGAATGGAAAATTCGGTAGTACCCACAAGAAACGAAATTGAACCCGCTGCTTTGTCGGTTACATTTTCTATCGATTCCAAATTTCCTAATTTTGAAATAACAGAATTGAAGTCGGTTTGATGTTGACCAATTACTTGCAAACTTAAAATTTCTTTGTTAGGAATATTTTTTTGCAATCGAATGGTTCGCACTCCAGCAATTATCTCCTTAACATACTCAAAACCAGCTATCAACTTGTCATCTACTTCAGCCACTTTGGGTTGCAATTGAACCATAATACTTTCACCATCAACACGTTCTTCTAAAGCTTGCCAAAGTTCTTCGGTAATAAATGGCATAAATGGATGCAAAACTTTCAACAATGAATCGAAAAATCCAAGTGTTGCTTCGTAAGTTGTGCGGTCGATAGGTTGTTGGTAAGCAGGTTTTGCCATTTCCAAGTACCATGCCGAAAATTCATCCCAGAACAACTTGTATATTGCCATCAGAGCTTCTGACAAACGGTATTTGTCGAACAAATCATCAATTTCGAGCAATGTTTTTCCTAATTGTGCCTCGAACCATTTTACCGCCATGCGAGCCGATTTTGGCTGCTCAATATCAGCCACTTCCCAACCTTTTACCAATCGGAATGCATTCCAAATTTTATTGTTAAAATTTCTACCTTGTTCGCAAAGACTGTCGTCATAAGGTAAATCGTTACCAGCCGGCGAAGTTAGTAGCATTCCCAAACGTACTGCATCGGCACCAAAATGCGCTATCAAATCGAGCGGGTCGGGTGAATTACCAAGCGACTTCGACATTTTGCGACCTAACTTATCGCGCACTATACCAGTAAGATATACATTTTTAAAAGGCATTTCGCCTCTATATTCGTATCCAGCAATTATCATACGTGCCACCCAAAAAAATAAAATTTCGGGCGCTGTAACCAAATCATTAGTTGGATAATAATATTTAATTTCTTCGTTTTCAGGAAAGTTGATACCATCGAAAACAGAAATTGGCCATAACCAAGAAGAAAACCAAGTGTCCAAACAATCTTCGTCTTGACGCAAATCATCTATTGACAGTGGATAATTGACAGTTGTCAAAGCCGCTTTGTATGCCTCTTCTTTTGTTACACCCACCACAAAACCACCTTGCGGAAGAAAATAAGCAGGAATGCGATGTCCCCACCAAAGTTGACGCGACACACACCAATCCTTAACGTTTTCCATCCAATGACGGTAAGTATTTTTGAATTTTGCTGGATACAATTGAATATCATCGCTCATAACCGCATCTAACGCCGGTTTTGCCAATTCTTCCATTTTCATAAACCACTGCATCGATAGCTTAGGTTCAATCACTGCATCGGTTCGTTCCGAGAAACCAACTTTATTGGTATAAGGTTCAACTTTTTCGAGTAAGCCAGCTGCTTCAAGGTCTTTTTCTATTTGTTTGCGAACATCAAAACGATCTAAACCAGTGTATTGAGCACCGTTTTCGTTCAAAGTTCCATTATCATTAAAAATATCTATCGAAGGTAAATTGTATTTTTCACCCAACATATAATCGTTAACATCGTGTGCTGGCGTAACTTTTAAGCATCCTGTACCAAATTCAATATCAACATATTCGTCTTCAATAACTGGAATTGGGCGATTGATAAGCGGAACAATTACCTTTTTTCCTTTCAAATGAGCATTTTTAGGGTCATTGGGGTTAATACACATTGCAGTGTCACCCATAATGGTTTCGGGGCGAGTAGTTGCCACAACAGCATAACCCTCTTCGCCTTCAATTTTATAACGCAAGTAAAACAATTTTCCTTGTTGTTCTTTGAAAATTACTTCTTCGTCCGAAAGTGCAGTCAGTGCTTTTGGATCCCAATTGACCATACGCACACCACGGTAAATTTTTCCTTTGTTATATAAATCGCAAAAAACTTTTAAAACGCTCTCTGAACGCGCTTCATCCATGGTGAAAGCCGTTCTTTCCCAATCGCACGATGCACCAAGTTTTTTCAATTGCTCAAGGATTATTCCACCATGTTTGTGAGTCCATTCCCAAGCATGTTCCAAAAAGTCGTCACGTGTCAGGTCGGTTTTAGCAATTCCTTCGGCAGCTAGTTTGGCAACCACTTTAGCTTCGGTAGCAATAGAAGCATGGTCGGTACCTGGCACCCAACAAGCATTTTTGCCCAACATGCGCGCACGACGAACTAAAATATCCTGAATGGTATTGTTGAGCATGTGCCCCATGTGCAACACGCCTGTTACATTTGGCGGTGGAATAACAATGGTGTAAGGCTCACGACCATCTGGTTTTGAGCTAAAAAAACCGTTGTCTAACCAATATTTATACCATTTTGATTCAATATCTGTGGGATTGTACTTGCTTGCGAGTTCCATATTATTTATTTACTATTTTACAATTTACTATTTTTGTGTTGAAAAGAAAAAGCATTTCTGACATAAAACTCTAATTATCATTTTAATACAGTTCTAATTATTTCTTTAAAACGGAGTGCAAAGATATGAAAAAAAAAGAGAATTTGATAGAATTTGAGTTGGAAAAACCTTACGATTTAAATCCTGGATTAAAATTCTGTCAATTAAAGAACCATTTCAGCAAATAATTTCTCAACGATTGCATCCAAATTATCTGCAAATCCAGAATGTGGACGTGAAGTCTGAATACATGAACTTCGTACAGCAGTGAGCCACCTAAAACGCTCAGAAATATCCAGTTGCCCAATAACTCCAGCATCAATATCGCCATTACAAGTTTTCTCAAATGATTTTAAAGATGCTTCGAGTAAGTCTAAATCCATTTCTGTTGAAAAATTTCTGAGACGTTCCTCGTTCAATTTCCACTTCATACGAATGTATTTTGCTCGTTTTGAAAACAAAATTACACCTACATTAATAAATTCATCGCGTTCAACTTTAGGCAGAACACGTATCACGGCGTATTCAAATAGATGCGTTCCTTGCATTGAGTGCTTCATTTAAAAAATTTTGTGAGAATTTTAATCTATTGCTAAGAAATTGATAATAAACTTCTTTTATTGTTTCCGGAGTATCATTATCTTCCGTCCAATTGGCCCAATCGTCGGGAATAAGATTTACTACGCTACGAATAATTTCATCAGTAAGTATTTGTTTGCATTGCGCGTCCACCGCTTCAAGTTGATCGGCAAATGGTAATAAAACATGGTCTTTTATCAATGAAAATGGTGTCAAGGATTGCTTTTCATGATTTTTCCACGAATGATGAAAATACAAAGTTGCACCGTGGTCAATTACCCATAATTCTTTGTGCCACATCAACATATTAGTGTTGCGTACAGTTCTGTCAACATTGGTGAGAAATGCGTCCATCCATACAATTTTTGATGCCAATTGCCCATCCACTTTCGTTGTTATGGGATCGTAGGCCAATGCACCAGACAGAAAATGCAAACCAAGATTCAGCCCACGACTACCTTTCAGCAAATCCTGTATTTCTTCATCTCCTTCCGACTGACCGAATGCCTCATCGAGTTGTACAAAAACTAGCTCGGGTACTCGCAATTTCAAAAGCTTTGCAACCACTCCACCTATTAATTCAGAAATTAGAGATTTGGTACCATGCCCCGACCCTCGAAACTTTACAACATATTTAAAGTCGTCATCTGCTTCTGCCAATGCTGGCATGGAACCTCCTTCGCGTAAAGGAGTTATATAGCGTGTTACATTTACTGTTCGTAAATTCATTGGTTTTAATTTTTAAATAAATTACTTATACTTAAACAACAGATTACTAAAACTATATATATCGCATTTTATTAATTCCCAGTAATTTAATTTATTCAAATATGATTAGTTTATAAAGCAACTTTTTCACATTCGATAATAACTTTTTCTTCATTGGACAAAGTGCAAGCAAATAAATAAACATTTCCGCCATCACTAATTTTAAATTTCTTGCGCAATTCGTCCACATTTATTGGATAATTACGTGTTGTTAAGTTTGCTTTTGATAATCGGGTGCAATTCTTTTTAATTTCAGACTTGCCATTTTCCCAAACCTTTTGAACTTCAAAAATCCTTCCCGGGAAATGAAGTAACAATTCGGATGAAGTATATAAATGTGTATTGATGTGCAATTTGCGCATATTAAATTCATTCCCTATTAATTTGAAAGCACCACTTTTCATTACTGCAGCATTGGGCTCATACAGGTATTTTTCAATTTTGGATGTGAGTACAGAACTTGAATTTATTTCATTATTCATTTCAAAATCAAAATGTTGTATATGGTTACTTTTGCCAAAATTAACCGTTTTCACAATTATTTTTTTTGAATTATCTTGATTTAAAATGAATATAATTTCTTTACATTCATTGTCAACAGCTACTATATGAATTTCAGTTGTTTGAGTCAGTTCGGTAAGTGCAGCACTAATGTCCATCATTGGTGATAGTTTTATCATTACGTTCTTGGACTTCTGAAGCAACAAATTCACCATTATTGCAACGTTTGGTTCACAATCGGAAAGTAGAACTACTTTTTTACCACTTGAACTTCGACGTGCTGGATCAATGTAAATCCAATCAACACAGGGCATTTCATTCACATAATCTTCGGTTATAGCATTTTTAACCTCAATGTGTTGTGCTCCTAAAACTGTAAAATTATGTTTTGCCAACAAACATAGTTCTTCTTGACGTTCAATATATAAAACTTGCTCAAAATTGGCTGACATAAAAAAACAATCAACTCCAAACCCACCAGTAAGGTCAGTAAGTTTAGTTCCTTTGCAAAGTGTTGATTTATAAATAGCTGTTGTTTCGGACGACGATTGTTCTAACGAAAGTTGAGCTGGGTAGAGAATATTTAAATTATTATAGAAACACGGAATTTTATTTTTTACCTTTTGTAGACCATTAATTTGTCGAATTGCCAATGACATATTTACCAATGGGTTACGACTCGAATGAAGTGCCAATTGATGCACATCTTTATCTTTGTTATCGATAATAAATTGAATAGTTTCTTGGTTCATAAGTAATAGGAAAACTATAATATCTTAAAACACTTCTTGAATCTTGCGCTTTTAGTATTTGGACTGACCTCGTCCGGTGAGCCGAAAAATGGAGTGAAGTAGGCGTAGAAAACTTTTGTGTTTGAGTGCCGACGTATTCCGTCGGTGCGAGTTTAAAAGTTTTCAGACTACGAACGACTGATTTTTCGAGCGAAGTGGGCGAAGTCAAACACTTCAATTCCTTTTTCCCTCTCCAGTTTGGAGAGGGTGTCCGTAGGACGAGTGAGGTGTTTTTTTGCTTACTTTTTTGCGTCAAGGCAAAAAAGTCAGTGGGGCGCGGGGCTAGCCCCGATTAAAACAGTACATTATATTGTTCCAATTATTATATCTGTTTTATGCAATGCAAAGATAAGATTTAGAACTAACTTACGGAAAATTGTTATAAAAAAAATTAGCGCAAATGCTTTAAGTTTTGCGCTAACTTTAAATTAATGAAATATGCTTAAGAAGTTGCGTGGAACAGGTGTTTCGAAACTTACAATTTCCAGAGTGATAGGATGATAGAATGCCAAAACACGAGCATGTAATCCCAATCGATCAATTGGACTTGAGCCAGCTCCATATTTTTTATCACCAACTATAGGATGTCCAATTCTTTCCATATGAACGCGAATTTGGTTTTTTCTACCAGTTTCAAGTTCAATTTCTAACAATGAGAAATTATCGTTCGATTTTACACAACGATAATGTGTCACAGCTTGTTGACCGCCATTGTCCGAATCACTCGAATGAATTTTTAGCGATTTTTCGTTTTCGCTGAGCCAAGTTACAATTGTATCTTGTTCTTTTTCCATTTTTCCTTCTACCAAAGCCACATAAACACGACGCGTAACCACATTGTGCCAATGCTCTTGTAATGCTAATTGAACCTCGCGACTTTTGGCAAACATCAACACACCCGATGTTTCACGGTCGAGGCGATGTACTGAATAAATTCGATTATTGGGCGAACTTTTCTTAACATGGTTTCTTAGAATTGAAAATGCTGTAGTTTCATCATTGTCGCCAGTGCTAACGGTAAGCAAGCCCTCCTTTTTTTCAACAATTATTAAATCAGCATCCTCGAAAATAATACGCAATTTAGGATGTGTGAGTTCAATATTTCCACGGGAACTATTTACCACAACAAGATCGTTGGGCTTAAGTTTATAATTATATAGCGTTATGATTGTTGTATTTACCATAACTTGACGGTGTGCCAAAAGAGATTTCACCGAATTACGACTCATCCCTCCCATTTTAGACAATAGAAATGTCATAAGTTCAACCTCTTCGGTTACCTTAAAATGTGTTGGTTTTGGTGCAGGAATAAATTTTGTTTTACCTCTCATAATTTTTTATATCTAATTTCGAAGGACAAATAGCTTTATTGTTATATTTTTTTATTATTTTCAAATCTTTGTGTTATGACCTTCAACAACCATTATAGCAGCATTTTCGCCATCTATTGCCGAGGAAGTAATACCACCCGAATAACCCGATCCTTCGCCAGCAGGGAAAAGTCCAATAATATCAGGATGTTGTCCAGTATCAGAATTGCGGGGAATGCGAACAGCTGCCGATGAGCGCGATTCAACTGCCACTACTACAGCTTCATTAGTTAAATAGCCATGCATTTTTCGGTCAAATTTCTTGAATCCTTCACGCAAACGTGTTGATATAAAATCTGGCAACCAAAAATGTAATGGTGACGATATCAAACCTGGCAAATAGGAACATTCGGGCAAATCGGACGAAAGTTTGCCTTTTACAAAATCGTTCAATCGTTGAGCTGGTGCTACTTGTCCTAAACCACCATTATTTGTATATGCTAATTTTTCTACATATTGTTGATATTTTAAACCCGCCAACACTCCAAATCCTTGAAAATCAACAGGAATATCTTCTGGACGAATTTCTACCACAATTCCTGAATTTGCAAACGGTGAATTTCGTTGTGAAGCAGACATGCCATTCACTACTATTTCGTTATCGCTACTACCCGCTGGAACTATATGACCACCAGGACACATACAAAATGAATACACACCACGCTCGTTAACTTGATCAACCAAATTATAGGAAGCAGCTGGCAAATATGGACCTCGCTCTTGGCAATGATATTGAATACTATCAATCAAGTCTTGAGGATGTTCAACTCGCACGCCCATAGCAAATCCTTTTGCTTCCAAAGCAATATTTTGTCGATGCAACATTTCATAAACATCGTGAGCAGAATGTCCGGTTGCTAAAATCAATGATTTTGCTTCAAAAACACTACCGTCGGCTGATTTACATCCAATTACTTGTTTGCCATCCAATAAAATTTCGGAAAGTTTTTGTTCGAAATGAATTTCACCACCACAATCTGTTATGGTTTTACTGATATTTTCAATTACAATTGGTAATTTATCCGAACCAATATGCGGATGTGCTTCATACAGAATGCTTTCATCTGCACCATGAAAATGAAATATCTCCAGAATACGTTGTAAATTTCCTTTCTTTTTTGACCGCGTATAAAGTTTGCCATCCGAAAAAGTTCCTGCACCACCTTCACCAAAACAGTAGTTAGAGTCTCCATTTATCCCTTTATTACGGTGAAGTTGCGCAATATCTATTTTACGATTATGTGTGTTTTTTCCTCTTTCCAAAATTATTGGCTTCATTCCAGCTTCAATCAATCGCAATGCAGCAAAAAGTCCAGCTGGACCCGAACCAATAATTAATACTGGTGTACCATTAACAACCGATTTATATTGAAATTCAGTCATTTCTATTTTTGGTGCATCTTCATCCCAATAAACTTCCACGGTTATGTTTACTTTTGGCAAAAAAGCTCGAGAATCAATCGATTTTCTTAATGTTCGTAAACGAGTAATTCTTTGTGGTGAAATTTGAAGTTTATCTGCTACTTGTTTGGTAAGTAAATCGACTTTAAAAGCCTGCTCGGGAGTGAGTATTATTTGAAGTTCGCTATGCATAATGGTATTAAAGTATTATTGACTGCAAAGATACGCAATATTTACGAATATATATTAACAGTTAATTTTTCTAAATTCAAACTACGCTTACACAAAGTGACAATAATTCATTTTAGGAATTTTTATTCCGCGACAATTTAACATACACAACTCTGTATACAATTTTAAAGCATTAATCAACAACAAAATAGAGAATAAAAACTTTAATATAAGATTAAAAAAAACTACATGCTTGAAAAAAATCAGTTCACAAAAAACACATTACAGAAATGGTTTGAAATGTTTTCGGCATTCAATTATTTTTCGTTTTTATATTCCTTCTTTCTTTGTATCTTTGCAGTCCAAAACTAAAAAAATAAATTGATAAATAAAAAATAAAAATGGCCGACGATAAAAAAGTAATTTTCTCGATGGTAGGTGTCAGTAAGACATTTCCACCTCAAAAAAAAGTGTTGAACAACATTTACCTTTCGTTTTTTTATGGAGCAAAAATTGGTATTATTGGGCTTAATGGCTCAGGAAAATCAACTTTGCTAAAAATTATTGCTGGAGTTGAAAAAAGCTTCATGGGCGAGGTAGTTTTTTCTCCTGGATATTCTGTTGGATATCTTGAACAAGAACCACATTTAGATCCAACAAAAACGGTAAAAGAAATTGTACAAGAAGGTGTTCAGGAAGTAGTTGACATGCTAGCCGAATACGAAAAAATCAACGAACAATTTGCCGAACCAGATGCCGATTTCGATAAACTGATAGCCCGTCAAGGGGAATTGCAAGAATTACTCGACCATGCTGATGCATGGAATTTGGATAATAAACTTGAACGTGCAATGGATGCTTTGCGCTGTCCTGACGAAGATGCTTTAGTATCAGTTCTTTCGGGTGGTGAACGCCGTCGTGTGGCATTGTGCCGATTGTTATTACGTCAACCAGATATATTATTATTGGATGAACCTACCAACCACTTGGATGCCGAATCGGTGGAATGGTTGGAGCACTATTTGCAACAATATGCTGGAACTGTGATAGCAATTACCCACGACCGTTATTTCCTAGATAATGTTTCGGGCTGGATATTGGAGCTTGACCGAGGCGAAGGAATTCCATGGAAAGGAAATTATACATCGTGGTTGGAACAAAAAACAGCACGTATGGCGGGCGAAGAAAAACAAGCAAGCAAACGTCGTAAAACATTGGAACGAGAATTGGACTGGGTTCGTATGGCACCTAAAGCACGTCATGCAAAAGGAAAGGCGCGTATTGAAGCTTACGACAAATTAATTAACGAAGATCAAAAAGAAAAAGAAGAAGCGTTGGAAATTTTCATTCCTAACGGACCACGTCTTGGCAATAAAGTGGTGGAAGCCATTGATGTATCAAAAGCTTTTGGCGAGAAGTTATTATTTGAAAATCTCAACTTTATGTTGCCACCAAACGGAATTGTTGGAATTATTGGACCTAATGGAGCTGGTAAAACAACCTTATTCCGATTGATGATGGAACTCGATAAAGCCGATAAAGGTACATTTGAAGTTGGCGAAACAGTAAAAATTGGTTATGTAGATCAAAGTCACAGTGAGATTGACCCAAATAAAACTGTGTATCAGGTAGTTTCGGGTGGTACTGATTTTATTAGAGTTGGTGGTAGAGAAATAAATGCTCGTGCATATCTTTCACGATTTAACTTTGCAGGTGGCGACCAAGAAAAATTGTGCGGAATATTATCTGGTGGAGAGCGTAATCGACTTCACTTGGCAATTACTTTAAAATCGGAAGCCAATGTTTTGCTGCTAGATGAGCCTACAAACGACATCGATGTAAATACTTTGCGAGCTTTGGAAGAAGGCTTAGAGTCATTTGCTGGTTGTGCTGTAGTTATTTCGCACGATAGATGGTTCCTCGACAGAATTTGTACTCACATCATTGCCTTCGAGGGTAACTCACAAATTTTTGTGTTTGAAGGTTCGTACTCCGAATACGAAGAAAACAAAAAAATGCGCTTAGGCGACGAAACCCCAAAACGAATACGTTATAAGAAATTAATCAACTAACAATTAGCAGTTTATAGAGATTAAATGAAAAACAAGTTGAAAATACTTCCAACTAGTTTGTTAATTGAATATCAGTTATCAATCAAGTTATCAGAACTTAAATTTAAGTTCGATAACTTGATTGACGCTGACATTTCTACCGACTCGTTTAATTTTTATTCTTCAGTCGCATCAGTATATTCAAGCAAAATTGAAGGTGAAAACATAAAATTAGACTCATATATCAAACATAAAAAGTATGCAGTAGAGTTTAAACCCAATTACACAAAAAAAATTGATGACTTATACAATGCATATTCTTTTGCCCAAAATAATGTATTAAATAAAAGTAACATTGAAATAGCTCACAAACTATTAACTAAAAACATTTTGAGTGAGCAACTTCAAGGAGAAATTAGAAGGCAAAACATGTATGTATTTACTTCCGAAGGCAAAATTGAATATGTGGCAGCCACAATGTATGAAGTTCATGAGGAAATCGAAAAATTCTATGACGACCTGCACATTCTAATTTCAGAAAAACTAACAATAGAAGAAGTATTTTTCTTTGCTAGCATGATTCATTTGATTTTTGTGAAAATTCACCCGTTCAATGATGGTAATGGCAGAACTGCAAGGTTGTTGGAAAAATGGTTTTTAGCTCAAAAACTTGGCGAGAAAGCTTGGTTTGTACAATCTGAAAAATTCTATTACAATCAACATCAGATATATTATAACAACTTGCGAACAATTGGATTAGAATATATTGAGTTAGATTTTAGCAAAGCACTCCCATTTTTGTTAATGCTGACAAATTCAATTGTATAAAAAAAATCATCTATCAGCAACTTAAATAACTCAATAGTGCTATTTAATTCTGCTTTCCAAAAACGGGTATTTGTTTTTTAAAAATATCTTCTTCTTTTCAGTATTCAATTGAAACTTTTTAAATTCAACAGAATCAGGTTGCAAGGGACGATGCGCCAAATCTGCAGATAGTTGTTCCAATTCTTTTTTTATCAGGAGTGTTTTTTCATCAAAATAAGTTTCTGAAAATCTTTTCCAAATATAATCTATAGCCACTTCGGAAGGATGCAGCATATCCGAGTCATAAAAGCGATAATCACGCAATTCATCCATTTGAATCTCGTAAGCTGGGAAATATGAAACATTGTCATACAGATCTTTAAGCTTATCAATTGCCAATAATAATATGCTTTTACTAAGATTATTCTCATGAGCACCATCTTTCCAATGACGAATAGGACTAACACTAAAAATTAGTTGAAGATTAGGAAAAAGACTTTTTAGTTTGCCAATTAACATTGAATAATCTGCAACAATTTCTTCCACAGTCAGTCTGCGTCGCAAAAATTCACTTGAAGGCAATTTGTGACAATTTGAAACTACTTTTCGGGTCGTTTTTTCTTCAAAAACCCATGCCGTACCAAGTGTAATTATCAAATAATCAGTTTGTTTAAAAAACGAATGAGATGTATCGAGTTGATTATTGATTTTACTTAAACAAGCATCCTGTGTTGGAGATGAAAATAAACTACTATGAGAAAAACTCTGCCATAAATCATTCCATTTAAAAATATCATCTTGATTAAATGCTTTATTCAAGACTAATAATTCAATGCTATTTAAAAGCGAAATTGGATTATAAAGCACTCCAAAAGGATTTATATCTATCGAGAAATAAGCACTTTGCATTCGTTTTCCTATATTCTCCGAAAAACATGAACCTAACGTCATTATGCGATCTTGGTAAGTGATTTTTTTTGGTGAGACTTCTATTTCTATTGGAGTTGAAAACATGCTGGCTTAATATTTAATATTTTCGTAAAAGTACAATAAAAAAACACATTATTCAAAAAAACTAATTTCTCGTTTCTCGAATAATATGTTTTTAAATTTAAAAGTAGAAAATTGTTAACTAAACTACTCTTTCTAACCAAATTATCGTTTCAAATAAAACTATATTTTTTTTACATTCATTAATTATTCAATCTTTGAGAAACATTTAACTCAAAGCAGACATAATCATTATTCAGCTTGTTAAATTTATCTGTTTTCGATAATTGACAATCCACTTTTACAAAAATATAACGTTCTTGTATCCTTATTACTACAAATGTATTATTCATAATGATTATGTTTTAGATTGTAAATAAAGAATTTATTTAAGATGAAGATTTGCAATTAATTGAGGATAATAAAATTCAAAACTATTACTTGATTTTTTTTCAGATTGTTTTTCTGTAACAAATTCAATAAATGTGAATTTAAAATTATCTTTTTGTGCCATTACCATTGATTTTGAATATTGTAAACCTACACTAGAATTTGCTATATTAAAATTATTGTCACTCATTATATCTCGATTAAATTCTCCAGATTTGGAATAAAGCAAAACCAAAAGGAAAGTTGTCAATACCATAATATAAATTAAAATTGTATTTTCTTTGTTTTTCATATTGTTGTAATTTATCAGATTAATAAACCTAAAAAACTTTTCAATTTTTATCTGTGCAAATGTAATGAATATAATTAAAGTATTAATACGTAGATATTTGTAGCAATATTTCGCTTAAAATGAAATAAATTACTACAACGTTTTTATTAATTCGAGATCAATTTTAACAAGCAAAATAAATCACCTTAGAATAGCAACTTTAAATATTAAAATTAAATCAGAAACAGAATAAAAAAATTTTTTTACGGCATTGAGTATTTAATAAAGTAGCAATCGTAGGTCGTAAATTATACTACACTTAATTAATATAATTCCAATTGCAAGACAAAAAATATTTAAAACTCAAAAAAGCGCTACACATATATTAATTTTTGTTTGCATAAAAGCAAATAGAATTAATTTTATTTAACTGCATTATAATACAATAAATTATGTTGAGTATGTATAATTTCATTATCAAATACAGCATTTATTAAATATCGTTTAATACATAATGCTTAAAACCTAAAAAATAAAATGAATAATAAATAGATTTATAGCAAGTTAAGCACAAAAGCAGCGTTTTTATTGGTGACAAAACAAATTGAATTTGAATTTGGAGATATTCAATTGACTCCACAATAATATAAAGTACATTTGATAACTGACTTCATTGCAAAAAAAATCATTTGTATTATCGATTTTTTTCATTAATTTTGTCATCAAATTTAGAAATCAGAATATTACTGAATATCAATCTATTATAAAACATACTTTATGAAATCAATGACTAAAAGTCCTTTACAAATTGCGCGCGCCAGCTACCAACCAAAGTTGCCTGCAGCATTGAGAGGCAATGTTTTACTTAAAGAAGGCGCTGCTACCGAATCGATAGCTGACCAAAGTGAAATCAAAAAATTGTTTCCAAACACCTATGGAATGCCAATTATCACATTTGAAGCTGGCGAGAAAAAAGTAAATCCAGTAGTAAATGTTGGAGTTATTTTGTCGGGTGGACAAGCACCAGGTGGTCATAATGTAATTTCAGGGCTATTTGATGGTTTAAAAAAATTGAATCCAGAAAATAAATTGTATGGATTTTTAGGTGGTCCAAGTGGTTTAGTAGAGCACCAATATATTGAACTAACTGAAGCAGTGGTAAAAGAATATCGCAATACTGGTGGATTTGATATTATAGGTTCTGGTCGTACAAAATTAGAAGAAGAATCGCAATATGAGGATGGTGCTGAAATTTGTAAAAAACTAGGCATAAACGCTATCGTAGTAATTGGTGGTGATGATTCAAACACTAACGCTTGCGTTTTGGCAGAGTATTATTTGCAAAAAAAATCTGGTATTCAAGTAATTGGCTGTCCAAAAACGATAGATGGTGACTTGAAAAACGAAATGATTGAAACTTCATTTGGTTTTGATACTGCTTGTAAAGTTTACTCAGAATTGATTGGAAATATTCAACGCGACGCTAACTCTGCGAAAAAGTACTGGCATTTTATTCGTTTAATGGGTCGTTCGGCTTCTCACATTACTTTGGAATGCGCTTTACAAAGTCAACCAAATATTTGTATCGTTTCGGAAGAAGTTGAAGCTTTGAACCAAACTTTAAACGATGTGGTTGAAAGTATTGTTAAGGTTATTGTTAGTCGTGCAAATCATGGATTAAATTTTGGAACAATTTTAATTCCAGAAGGCTTAATCGAATTTATTCCTGCAATGAAAACATTAATCAATGAGCTAAATGATTTACTAGCTCATAATGATGATTTCAACGCTTTAAATACTGATGACGAAAAACGTGAATACGTTAAAGGAATGTTAACTCCTGACAGTTGCCAAGTATACCGTAGTCTTCCAAAGGGAATTGCAAAACAATTAACTTTAGACCGCGATCCACATGGCAACGTGCAAGTTTCACTTATTGAGACAGAAAAACTTTTGATAGAAATGGTGGCTAAACGATTGGCACAACTTAAAGCCAATGGAAATTACAAAGGTAAATTCTCTGCTATCAATCACTTCTTTGGCTACGAAGGACGTTGTGCAATTCCATCAAACTTTGATGCAGATTACACATATTCACTAGGTTACACAGCATCTGTATTAATTTCAGCTGGCAAAACTGGTTATATGTCATCAGTAAGAAATTTAACTGCTCCTGCTGAAGAATGGATAGCTGGTGGTGTGCCAATTACTACTATGATGAATATGGAAAAACGCCACGGTGCTATGAAACCTGTTATTCAAAAAGCATTGGTACGTTTGGATGGCGCTCCATTTGAATTTTTCAAATCGGTACGCGCACATTGGGCTGACGATAAAACTAGCTATATTTATCCTGGTCCAATACAATATTATGGACCTACAGAAGTTTGCGACCAACCAACAAGAACTTTAATATTGGAACAAACTAAATAAATTAACGTTTTTTTGACGTATAATAAAACAGACTTACCAAATTTGGTGAGTCTGTTTTTTTTTGATAAATTGTTGATTGTTAAAAATCGAAAATTCAATTTTTGCACATTGAAACAGCGATATCATATAAAGTAAACATTTGAACAAATTTGAATAAACCTTTGTTGTAATAAAAAAAACTATAAAATAATTCAGCAATATGAAAAGGAAAAACTTGTTATTTTTTATGCTATTAGCATCAAGCACAATGATTTTTGGGCAATACAAATTACCAATTTTGAATTACAAATACAGCGCTCTGGAGCCTTACATCGACAGCACAACAATGTTCATTCACTACAATAATCATCATGCTACTTATTGTACAAATTTGAATAAAGCTTTAGAAAAATATCCCGAGTTGTACAAAAAAACCGCATTGGAATTGCTACAAAATTTGAATGAATTACCTGCTGACATTCAAACTGTTGTAAGAAACAGTGGTGGTGGTTATTACAATCATTGTTTCTTTTGGTCAGTTTTAGCACCTGCTGGAACGGCTAACATGTCAGTTAAATTAACACAGGTTCTTGTTTCAAATTTCGGAAGTATCGACGCATTTAAGGCTGAATTTGAAAAAGCAGCCTTGACACGATTTGGCTCAGGTTGGGCTTGGTTAATAAAAGAACCATCAGGCAAGTTACGCATAATTTCAACCGCCAATCAGGACAGTCCCATTTTGCCAATGGCAGAAGTAAAAGGAAAACCTGTGTTGACATTAGATGTTTGGGAACATGCTTATTACCTAAAATACCAATCGAAACGTGCTGCTTATACTAAAGCTTTTTGGAATGTAGTAAACTGGACTGAAGTGGAAAAATTAATAAATTAGTTGATTTCAAATCTCTAAAAACGAGACCAACTTTTATTGAAGGCTGAATAATAATGATTACGTTATTATTCAGCCTTTTACGTATAAAAAACCAATTAAAAAAACTGCTATAAATGAATCTGAAATTATTGTAATATAATTAAGCAGCATAAAACATTTTTCGATTTATTTTTGAATTTCAAATTCCATTTCACCAATCAAATTTCACATCACAATCAAAAATTATTGGTATTTCCATTATATTTTTTCCTTCAAACAGACTGTTATTCATTTATATTTCAACACTTTAAATTGCAACTAGTTAAAGATTGGTTATATTTATTTTTTGCATAAAATAATATTTTGCTTTTACAAGTACATTTGCATCGATATTTTGTACAAGCTTTATTAATATGCAATTAAAAAAAATTACGATCATGAAAAACTTCACTTTAAAAACATTTGTTTTGTTGCTTTTCATTGTTTTATCATTGACAATTCATGCAACAACAGCACCAACAATCACTCTCAACCCAACATCGGTTGTTTTAGACCAGTCCAATACTTGGACTTTTGACTTTACTGGCAGCAGTTTAACTGGCTCAGAAACTCTTGAAATTTACTTTTGGCAACCAACCATTCATGCAAATATTGCCTTAACAAATTTGGGTGGTAAAAAATGGTCGCTAACATTTACTCCTACTACTTTTTTTGGTCTAACAATGCAGGAGATTTCTGAAAACACAAACCAGTTTTATTACAATATTCAACTTGCTGGTGTAAATTATTCAGGTACTTTACATACTACTTTTGCAACCCCAATTACAACTATTGCACCTATATCTACAATTAGTAATCCTTTGGGTACTTACGCATTAGACCAACAAGTTACTTGGACATTTGATTTAACTGGTTCAGGTTTTAAAGCTGGAAACGACTTGTATATGTATGCTTGGTCGCCATCTATGCCCGACCCAAACTTTAACAGTTCAACAGCTATATCGAAACTTACTTATGTGAGTGGAATGACTTGGTCGAAAACAATTACTCCAACTACTTATTTTGGCAAAACAGTAGCTGAAATTCAAGCCTCAGCTGGTTTTTGGATGAAAATAAAAGACCAAACTGGAAAAATTGAAACAGCAGTATTTACTGTTCCACAAACCATAAAAGGCAATTCGAGCATAACAGCCACTGGAACTGCAAGTTACACTTATTCTGGGTCTGCTCAAGGTCCAGCAAGTTCTACTGTTACAGGATCGTCAGGAGCAATAACGTATAGTTATTCTGGCACTGGAAGCACCGTTTATTCCGCAACAACTACCAAGCCAACCAATGTGGGAACATATCAAGTTATTGCATCGGTAGCTGCAGATGCAAGTTATAATGCAGCTAGTTCCAGTGCATTGGCATTTAGTATTGCTATAGCGCCTCAAACTATTACCTTTGGAACGTTAAGTACAAAAAATGATATTGATGCAAATTTTGATTTAACGGCAACAGCAAGTTCAGGATTAGCTATTACTTATGCAAGTTCCAATACTGCTGTGGCATCCGTAACTGGAAGCACAGTAACAATCATAAGTGAAGGAACTACAACAATTACAGCATCGCAGGCAGGTAATAGTAATATTGCAGCAGCAACTTCTGTACCTCAAACTTTGACGGTTACAACACCAAGCAGTTTCAATCTTAAAAAGACGTTTTTATTTGACTTCGGTAACACTTATGCCTCCACCTCAGCACCCGATGCCAATGGAAATTATTGGAATAACATTAATACATTAAATTCAAATGATAATTTTGCTTTGGTAGACAAAACGAACCTATCGGCATATAACTTACAATTATTAAGCACTTTTGGTCAAAGTGGCGGGGTAAATAATGGATTAGCATCGCCTGAATCTGCACAATTAGGCGAACTTGCTATAGCCACAGCAACTGGTGATTATTTTTATACAAATACAAATGCTAACTTTAAACTTACTGGATTAAGCACATCAAAACGATACAAATTCTATATTTTTGGAAGTAGAGTTGATGCTGCATCACGACAAACAAAATTTTCAATTACTGGATTGAATTCCACTCCAATAGAAGGAATTCTTACTACTTCAGGAACTAGTATTGGGCTTGTTGGTGGACTCGTTTACAACGGAAATACGAGCAATATTTTAGTCTCTACAAAAATAAAAGCAAGTGTTAGTGGTGAGATTATAATCAATGTACTAAAACTAGCTGGTGCAAACGCTCATATTAATGCTATGAAAGTTGAAGAATACTACAATGATCAAACAATAACTTTTGGCAGTTTACCAACTGGAAAAACCGTAGGCGAAGACGATTTCAATCCTGGAGCGACATCAGCAACATCGGCAATAAATGCAATTACTTACTCAAGTTCCAATACAGAAGCGGCAACCATTGTATCCAATAAAATTCATATTGTTGGTGTTGGAACAACTATCATTACTGCTTCGCAAGGTGCTGGTAGCAATTACAATGCAGCTACAAATGTTACTCAAAGTATAACTATAGCGGCTCGTCCAATTATTCCAATTTCGAGTTATGCAACTTCAGCTAATCTTACTACTCCAACAGCCGATATCAATATTTCGGGGGCTGCAACTACTTTATTGGTAGACGCAACCAAAACTGTGAACAATGTTTCAGTAGGATCTGACACAAAACTAAATTTATCAGATGGAAAAACACTAATTTTAACAGGGAATTTAGATTTGAAAGCCGATTTAAACACTTCATTTAGTACAAACATTGGCAACGGTGGAATTTCAATATCAGGAAATGTACGCTACTTAAAAACAATTGATGACCAAAAATGGTACTTTGTAGCATTCCCATGTGAAGTACCAATTTTTCAAATTACAACCACATCGGGGTCACTTGGAATACTCGGAAACGATTGGTTTATAAAATATTACGATGGCGAACAACGAGCTTTAAATGGTGCAAGTACAACAAACTGGAAATCAATAACCAATACTGCTTTGTCGCTTGAAGCTAATAGAGGATATATCATTGGACTTGCTGGCAACAGTAATACAACAAAAGAACTTTCATTCCCAATAGACAAAAACTTATTTGTGAATGAAATAGCTAAAACAATTCCTGTATTAGCAAACAATGGTGGTACAATAACTAATAATGGTTGGAATTTAGTTGGACAACCTTATTTAAGTAAATATGATGTGCAAGGAGCTGGATTCTCGTCAGTTTATTTTTCTAAATCAAATGGAATTGGCTATGAAAATTATATCAAAGAGTTTGATGGTACACGGCTAATCAATCCTTTTTCGGCATACTTCGTACAAGTAGGTGGCAATGGTAACATCTCGTTCGACAAAGTATTTAGACAATCGTCACCAACTTCAGTTTCAACAAGTATTTCTGACAAGTTGCAAATTAACTTTTCAACACCCGCTGGCACTGATAGAACTAACATTATAATGGACAATGATCAAGCTACGAATTATGTTATTGGTGAAGATTTGGAAAAATGGCTCGGTGCAGAAGTATCAGTATATACAGTTTTGGATGGCATAAATTACGCATTAAACTCGCTTCCAATTGCAACTGTAAATAACTTAGCACTTGCATATTATACCCAAACTAGCGGTTCAGCCACTATTAGTGTAAATGCCACACGAGCACCTAGTTTATCAAAGTTGATATTATTGGACAAAACCTTCGGAATAGAAACAGATTTGCTGACTTCCGATTACACTTTTGATGCAATAGCAGGAACAAATAATTCTCGATTTGTAATTTCTGCTCAACGCATTTCAACGGCTAATGACAACAAAACTGATGCTAAAACACCAATTTTGGCAATTATTAATTCTAAATTAAGAATCAATAATTTAAATAACGGTTCAATCGTTCGGGTATATGATGCTCTCGGTCGAATGGTAGCAAACAAAGTAGGGAATAACAGTACTTTGGAAGTAGAACTTTCGACAAATGGTATATATACTGTCCAAATGGAAAATGGAGAAAAAAGTTGGGTAAAAAAGATTGCAAATAAATAGAAAGAAAAGTAGACAAATCACAGAAGGGGGGATGAAGTTATGATTAATAATTTTCTGGTTTGACTTATAAAATGGGAAAAACCATAAAATGAGATTAACTATTTCTCTCCTTCTTAAATTTTGATTAACCACAAAAAATTAATTCTCGATTGTCCGTTTTTTTGATGACCTTTGTGTCTCAATTTCAAAAAAAAAAAACGATAAAAAACAGCAAAATAGATTTTACATAAACAAATTAAATATTTGTACACAAAAATTCAATCTTATAATAACATCATGAAAACAATTACATTTAAAATCATCATTTTCTTATTACTTTGTTTTTCATTTTATGCTAAATCTGCAACAATAGCAAGTCCAACAATAACAATAAATCCCAGCGCAATAATTTTAAATCAGCCTAATACATGGACTTTTGACTTTGCAGGAAGCGCTTTAACTGGAACCGAAAATCTGGTAATTTATTTCTGGCAACCAACCACACACGCCTCCGTATCATTATCAAATTTAGGCAACAAAAAATGGTCATTGACCTTCACTCCCACTACATTCTTTGGTTTGTCGATGGCTCAAATAGCAGCAAATAAAGACCAATTTTATTTTAATATTCAAGATGGCGTTGGTGGAGTTACAGGTACTCTGCATACTACATTTTCAACCCCTGTTACTACTATGGCACCAATAAGTGTGACCAATAATCCTGTTGGAAATTTTGCCTTGGATCAACCTGTCACATGGACTTTTGACCTTACAGGTTCTGGTTTTACTGCTGGAATGGACTTATATATGTGGGCTTGGTCACCTTCAAACCCCGATGCTCCAAACTACAGTAATTCATCTGCTTTTACAAAATTGACTTACGTAAGCGGAATGACTTGGACGAAAACAATTACACCTACAATATATTTTGGAAAAACTGTAGCAGAAATACAGGCCGCCTCAGGCTTCTGGATGAAGTTAAAAGATTTGACTGGGAAAATTGAAACATTAACTTTTACAACGGTTAATGTGGATGCTACTTCAATAACTATTTCTGGATCAGACATTACAACGCCTGCTACTTCAATTCAATTAAATATTATTTACACACCCACAACTGCAACTCAAAAAGTTATCACTTGGTCGGTTGACGATGCAACTATTGCTTCCATTAGTAATACGGGGTTATTGACACCCTTGAAAAATGGAAAAGTAAATATTACAGCTTCATTTACGCAAAATGGACAAACTATAAGCACCACCAAGGAAATTACAATTTCAAATCAGCTGTCTGAGTTTTATGTGTCGGGTACTGCCACTAAAAATGGTGATAATCAATCTACTGCACTTTCGATGAATCAAGCAATGGGTGTTTCGGGAATTATACCTGGCGTTTTTGAACTTTCGACAACAATAAATGCAACGGGAACACTTAAATTTTATGCTTCTAAAACCGACAATACACTGACTTATGGTGCTGGACTCGCAGCGGGAACAATTGCGGCTAACGGTGTAGGAATTGACCCTTCAGAATCGGGGCAAGTTTTAATTCGTGTATATTTAGCTACTAATACTTACAAAATATTTCCTATCGATTCAATGAAAATTTCGATGATGGGATCATCGGTTGCTTTTGGTTATGGAGCTACTTCAAATCGAGGATATGCATACCAATACAATCAGCTTTTACAACAGCGATATGCAAACAACACAGGATTAAATTGGTCATTATCAAATATCTCTATAGGTGGAAATACAACTGTAGATTTGCTCAACCGTTGGGATTCCGATTTATTGAACAATGGAGGTAAATATGTTATTTACGCACTTTCGCTAGCCAATGAAGGTGTACTTTCTACAGGTCAAGTTGCTTTTGATCAGTTCAAAAAAAACATGTTGCTGCTAATCGAAAAAGCTAAGTCGGTAGGAAAAATTCCAATAATTGCTGGAAATTATTCGAATTATTATTACAACTCCACTCATTATGCTTTTGTGAATCAAATGAATATGCTGATTAATGATTGGGATGTACCAAGTATCAATCTGCTTGGAAACATTGATGATGGAACAGGAAAATGGCCAACAACACCTGTAAATTATCAATTCGATAGTGCCCACCCAAATGATGCTGGTCATGCCGAAATGTCTTTGGCAATTGTGCCTTCGCTGTTTGATGCATTGCAAGCTAAAAAGCCACAACCGCAAAAGCAAAATGGAACTTACATTAGTATGGGAAAGAGTATTACAACCGATAAACTATCATTTACACCCGAAAATATGGTGCATTCATTCACTTTAGTGGTAGATGTAAAAACAAGTTCGAATGGCACAATTACCTCATTCAAACAAGGTTCTACCAATGGGAATGTTCGGATTGAAGCTACAACAGGCTGTATAACTTACATTTCACCAAATGGCGGTACGATAAATGGAGTTGTAGTTATAAATGATGGACAATGGCATAAAATAACTTTGACACATTATTATGCGTGGGGACAAACCATTTTGTACACCGATAATACCGAAGCCGGCAGAATTTCTGAGAAACTTTCAGCTACCGATTTCTTTCTAAACGACAGCAATGCACCAGCAACTATCGATTATCGGAACTGGATGTTTTACCGTGCAGGAATGAATGTTGGTGAAATTGCAGCATTAAATGCTGATAAAATGCTGAAATCGAGTCTTGAATTGTATGCACCACTTGATGGCCAAAAAGTAAATTCGAATGATACGTTAATTAATTTGGCTCAAAGTACTAACAAAATACAACGCATAAAAATAAGTACCAAAATAAAAAAATTATCACAAAACTGTAGCATTAAATTATTTCCAAATCCAGTTCGAAATGAATTGAATGTTTTGGGGCTAGAACAAAACAAACATTATGATTATAGTGTTTATAGTTTAGATGGAAAAAAAACTTTGAAATCAATAAGATTAACAAAAAACACAGTAGATGTTTCTGGTCTACCATCAAGTCATTATATTATAATATTGAACGACAAATTAAGTTCGGAACAAATTGCTTTGCATTTTCAAAAGATTGATTTGAATAGATAATTTTATATAAAGAATTGAAATGAACAGTTTAGGAAGGTCTGCTAAAAAAAACAACCATACATCTGATAAATAAGCAATTGTAACGTAAATTAAATTATTTTTCGTGGTATTTTACACTGTTTATTAAGCAACTACTTTGGAGTTCTTCAGTATTGATTCTTGATTTTAATGTCTCTTATTTATCTTCATATAATTTATAAACAATGGAAATCAAAGCAGACAATATCAGATATTTTTTCACTGTATTTATTTACATCCTCTTCTCTATAAGTTTATTTTCGCAGACCACCAATGTGCAATTCAATGTAAATATGAAATTGAAAAGCAGTACTGGTAATTTTTTGCCCAAAACCGAATTTGTTGACTTATCCGGAAGTTTTAATAGTTGGGGTTCTACAAAACTTACAGATACCGATGGAGACAGTATTTATACAACAACTCTTACACTAATTGTAGGAAGTAATATTGAATTTAAAGCCAGAATAAATGGACTTTGGACTGGTAGAGAAGAATTTTCGGGTGGTGGTTCAAACCGGACTTATACAGTGGCTTCAAATGGAATTGTCAGTTTTTGGTACAACGATGATATTCCGTCTTACATATTATCTGTAAAGGCTTTAGCATCAAACCGTTCAATTATTCCAGGGCAATCTATTCAGTTTTTTGATAAATCTAACGGATCTCCAATTTCGTGGCAATGGACATTTTCTGGAGGTACACCGTCCACATCAAATATTCAAAATCCAATTGTAAACTATTCTAGTGAAGGAAAATATTCGGTAAGTTTGAAAATAAAAAATATAAAATCCGATTCAATAACTCAAACTTGGTCCGATTACATAAACGTGTCCAATGCCAGTACATATTGGTGGAACGATGCTGTTTTTTACGAAGTATTTGTACGAAGTTTTTTTGATCAAAACGGTGACGGCAAAGGCGATTTAAAGGGATTAACGGCCAAACTCGATTACCTGAATGATGGCGATTCAACCACACATACCGATTTAGGGATTACTGCTATTTGGTTAATGCCTGTAATGCAATCGCCTAGTTATCATGGATATGACGTAACCGACTACCGCACTATTGAGAGCGATTATGGAACCAATGCCGATTTCACTGCTTTTATTCAAGCGGCTCACAAACGTGGCATCAAAGTAATTATTGATTTGGTAATGAACCATACCTCCGACCAAAATCCGTGGTTTATACAATCGGCATCAAGTACAACCTCTTCATATCGAAACTGGTACAGATGGAACACTACCAACCCTAGTGGATCGTGGAACTCAAAGAATGGTTCATTTTATTACGCCGTTTTTGGGAGCAATATGCCCGATGTGAATTATGCAGATGCCAATGCAAAAGCAGAAATGTTCGACATTGCTCGATTTTGGTTACAAGATATGAATGTGGATGGTTTTAGATTAGATGCAGTAAAATATATTTTTGAAACCGCCACGCAAACCGAAAATGTACCAGAAACATTTCAGTTTTGGAAAGATTTTCGCTCAACGTATAAATCCATCAACCCCAATTCATTTGCTGTTGGTGAAGCATGGTCATCAACCAGCATAGCCAAAAAATATGTTGAAAATAATGGATTGGATTACTGTTTTGAATTCAGTTTAGCCAGTGCATTAGTCAATGCAGCAAACAACGCCGATGCCATCAACCTGCAAACACAAGTTGAGGCTGCCATGTCAAGTTATCCATACCTTCAATTTGGAACTTTCCTCACCAATCACGACCAAGAAAGAGTTATGTCATCATTGGGCGGCGATTTATCCAAAGCTAAGTTGGCAGCTCAGTTGTTACTCAGTTTTCCGGGCATTCCATTTATATATTACGGCGAAGAAATTGGTACTGTGGGTCCAAAACCTGATGAAAATATTCGCACTCCAATGCAATGGAACAATACTACAAATGCGGGATTCAGCACCATAACACCTTGGCGATCACCGCAGGCTGACTATACTTCAAAAAATATTGCAAGCCAACAAAAAGACAATTCATCGCTTTGGACCGTCTACAACAAAATGATACAGATTAGAAATGCTGAACCAGTTTTGCGCAGAGGAAACTATGCCACAATACCTTCTAGTGCAAGTTCTGGATTTGTTTTTATGCGTCAATACCAGACTGAAAGTATAATTATAGCTTCCAATTTGAGTAACATTCCGATTAATAATTTACAAATAAGTCTTTATCCTGGTTCATTATCAGCAGGGAATTATCAACTCAAAGATTTACTTTCCGGCAATTCAATCAATCTTGTTGTATCGTCCGATGGAAGTGCAACGGGACAAAATATTGGTAATTTAGCTGGTCGAACTACTGCAATATTTAAAATTATTGGTAATAGCGCAGGTTTAAATGTTGAGAATTCAAATACCATTTGCATTTTTCCAATTCCCGCCCATGATAAACTAACAATTTTATTAGATACCAACCAAAAAAGGAATGCGACTGTGACTTTTTCTGACTTAACAGGCAAAGTAATTAAACGTGCATTTATCAATGAATCTACGACGTTATTAGTTAGTGATTTACAATCAGGAGTTTATATACTGAAAGTTAATGATGGAATTAGTACTACTACAAGAAAAATTGTAATAAAGTAATCACTATTTTTTCAATATTGAAAAAGGTTAGTATTGGTTGTTCCATTTTTCACTGATAAAAAACAATCAACAAGGATTCGACTTTGTTGATTGTTTTGCGTTTATTGTTTACTTCCATCCAACGTTGACAAGCGCAAGTTCGCTGAAAGGTATTGTTGCTGCATTATAGCTGACATCGCAAAAACAGCATGTCATCAACGAAAGGGAAAGCGATTTTAATAATCGAACTTAAGTGTACCTAAAAAAACTCAAGTGCTGCTAATAAAAAAAACACATTCCTTATTTAGTATGACGCCTGTTGAATATATCAATTCACAGTAAAATTCATCAATTTATACAAATAATATCATTATATTTTCAGCATTATCATTTATACATAAAGCATTAAATATCAACACTCTAAAATTAATATACTCAATAAATGATTATATCTTTTTTAGTATCTGGATAATCAATAATTATTTGCTATAAATTTGCACAATCAAAACGAATTACAAATTTTCTATCACCTTAAACTCACTAAAAAATGAAAACAATCAAGTACTCGTTCGCACTCATTTTGTTCTCTACGTTGCAATTTACCGCTTGCACTATAACCGACGATGGAACTTATGTGGCACCAATTAGTATTTCCGAAAAAATTCAGGGAAATTGGGCTACAATAAGTGTAAATCAAATTGATGAAGTAGCAAAAGCTATTGATAAAACAACAAGTCCATTGTACCTAACAACACAATTCAATTTTTCTACATTTAATATCACTTTCAATGTAGATGCAACAACAAATCTTCCAACAACTTATCAAATTGGTGGTAGTTCACCTGCTTTATTTCCAACACAAGGATACTGGAATTTAGCCAATTTATATCCTAATACCGATACTACACCAAGTCAGATTATTCTATATTCGGATGCCGAAAAGACTGTTAAGACCGCCACTTTGGATATTACAACTATGCCTGGTGCAATAAAAACACTCGAATTACGATTTACCCGCAAAACAAAGGGAATAGCTTTTGTTTCTTACACATTTAAATTATCTCCAACAAACTAATAATCAATAATTAAACAAAACAATAATCATCATTAAAAAAATCAAAATCATGAAAACAATTACTTTCAAAATCGCAATTTTCTTTTTGCTTTTTTTGTCTTTAAACGCTAATGCAGCAGCTCCAACAATAACTCTAAATCCTACCGCGATAGTTTTAGACCAGTCCAACACATGGACATTCGACTTTACTAGTAGTGGTTTAGGATTAACTGGTACAGAAAGTTTAGTTATTTATTTCTGGGAACCTGCCTCTCACGCATCTGTGGCTTTGACAAATGTAGGAGGTCTTAAATGGGCATTGACTTTTACACCTACCACTTTTTTTGGTAAGTCAGTAGCTCAAATTGCAGCAAATACAAACCAGTTTTATTATAATATTCAACAAATTGGTGTTACTGGAAGTATTTCTGGAACTTTGCATACAACATTTACTACTCCTGTTTTAACAACTGCACCTGTATCAGTTACAGGTAGCCCCAAAGGAGCATACCCTTTAGACCAACCGGTTACATGGAATTTCGACTTAACAGGTTCTGGTTTCACAGCTGGGATGGATGTATATATGTGGGCATGGACACCAACAAATCCAGATGCTGCAAACTGGATTAATTCTTCGGCTTTTGCCAAACTTACTTATGTTAGTGGCATGACTTGGTCGAAAACCCTTACTCCTACCACTTACTTTGGTGCATCTGTTGCTACAATTCAGGCAGCAACTGTTTTCTGGATGAAATTAAAGGACTTGACTGGTAAAGTTGAAACAACTTCTTTCAATGTTCCACAAACTTTCAGTACTACAGGTATAGAAAACAATTCTCAAAATTCTTTTGAAGCATACCCTAATCCTGTTATTAACGACCTCACTATTAAACTCAAAGAAAATAATTTCGACAATATTAGTCTATATGATTTTAAAGGAAGTTTGTTAAGGAAAAGTCAAATTGCAACTGGTCAATTGGAGTTAAAGCAAAATTTTGAATCTCTTGGCAAAGGAATTTATTTCCTTGTTTTGAATGGCGAAAAATCGAGCCAAACAATAAAAGTAATCAAATAAAAAATGATTCTAATTTATAATTAACCGTCAGACCGTTTTCCACGGTCGGACGGAATTATAAAATTTCCAGTCAAAAAATCATAAAAAAAAATACTATCATGAAATCAAAAATTACAATAGCAATACGTTTCGTATTGATTATTTTGGCTTTCTGCACATTTGAAACTACCAAAGCAACCGTTCCAAATCCCATAATTATAAGCAATCCAACAACTTTGGCTATAGACAAAACTGTAACTTGGACATTTGATTTCACTGGTAATACTAAAACGAGTAATACTGCCAATTTTTTTACCGAAGGCGAAGATTTAGTTATCTACTTTTGGGATCCAGCTCAACATGCATCAGTTGCACTAACCTATCTTGGTAGTTCAAAATGGTCGTTTACAATGACTCCTACAACATTTTTCAATCTTACATTTTCTCAAATTGCACTTAGTGCAAATCAATTTTGGTTTAATATTCAGAGCCTTACTACCGGAAGTAATAATTTAACGGGCAGTCTGCATATGGCTTTTGGTGCACAATCCACAACGGCTCCAGTGAGTGTTACTGGAACTCCATCAGGAACATATCCATTAAATCAACCAGTTACATGGACTTTTGATATGACTGGTTCAGCTTTCACACCAGCGCAAGACTTGTATATTTGGGTTTGGACTCCTAATAATCCCGATGCAGGCAATTTTGCTAATTCTTCAGCTTTTACCAAACTAACTTATGTGAGTGGAATGACATGGTCATTCACACTTACCCCTACTGCATTTTTTAACACAACAGTAAGTGGTATTACCGATTCATTTTGGATGTTACTGAAAGATAAAACTGGAAAAATTCAAACTCCCACAATAAATGTTCCTTTAACTATATCGGGTACAGGTGTTCATCAAAACCAACAAAACTTCTTAGAAGTTTACCCGAATCCCGTTATTAACACACTCAATATCAAGTTGAAAGATACAAGATTTAAAAATGCTAGCATTTACGATTTCAAAGGTTCTTTGGTTAGAAATGAAGCAATCGTAAATGTTCAGTCTGAGCTAAAGTTAAATTTAGAGAACGAAAAATCAGGAATATATTTCGTCGTTTTGAGTGGTGAAAAATCTACTCAGACAATTAAAATCAGCAAAAAATAGTTGGTTTGGCTTTCACCATACATTTAAACACCATATTAATTTACACCATGAAAAAAACAATTTTAAAAACAATAATTTTTGTGTTGGCATGTCTACCAATAGGTTCTTTTTCGCAAGAAACTGGCGCACCGGCAAGAACTTGGGCTGACCCATTAGATTATACTTTGGATCAACCGGTAACTTGGTATTTTGATATGACAGGGACGTCTTTTGCCGACGGTCAGGATTTGTATATGTGGGCTTGGTCGCCATCTGAACCAGATGCAGGGCATTTTGCACACTCATCTGAATTTGCAAAATTGGAATATGTGGGCAATATGGTTTGGAAAAAAACTTTGACACCAACATTGTATTTTAGCAAAACAGTAGCAGAAATTAAAGCTTCTCCAGGTTTTTGGATGCGTTTAAAGGGTTTGACAGATGTACTGCAAAGTGGCGTATTTAAAGTGGAATTTGGATTACCTCCTATTCCCAAAAAAGAACCTGAAGTTTCAATTTTCCCTCGTAAATTCTGCCAATTAGATATCATTAGCATTTACAGAAAATACAACGAAAAATCAACTACTACTTTAACTTACAAAATTGTGGCAGGAAGCAAAACCATTTCGGGAGCAATGGCTGGTAATCAAGCAGAAATGAAAGTTACAGTCAATCTAATGAGCAGTTTAAGTAACGAGCCTTCGTTAGATAAAATAAAGCTTATAATTAAAAACGAAAGTGATGTTGAAGTTTCAAACTCCGATTTTCCAGTGGTACCTTTAACTGAAGTTGAATAATAAAAAAATAGTGCTATGAAACTGAAAACAAAATATATACATACGACTTTTGTAAGATCAATCTTTGTTGCGTTGATGTTAATATTGATAAATCAACAAGCCAATTCTCAAAATTTCACAGTAAAAGGCGTAGTAATCGACAACAAAAATGAAACGATAATAGGTGTAAACGTAAAAGTGAGTGGAAGTAAACTAGGAACAATTACCGATATGAATGGTGCATTTTCGCTATCGTGCGAAAAAGGAAGTACTCTCGAAATATCGTACATTGGCTATGAATCTCAAAAAGTAAAGGCTCAACCCACTTTGCAAATCAAAATGCTCGAAAATGCCATTGCTTTACAAGAAACCGTTGTGGTTGGTATTGGTTATGGGAGTATGCGAAAATCCGATTTAACAGGAGCTATTACATCCGTAAATCAAAAAGACATGAAAAAAGGTGTAGTTACTTCTGCCGAACAACTTTTGCAAGGAAAAGTAGCTGGACTCTCAGTTGTACAGGGCTCAGGTGACCCAGCAGCAGGTTCGTCGATGAAATTAAGAGGTGGTACTTCGCTTTCGGCTGGAAACTCGCCATTGGTAGTGGTAGATGGAATTCCTGGTGTTGATTTTAATTCAGTACAACCGTCCGAAATCATTAGTGTTGATGTATTGAAAGATGCTTCATCCAGTGCTATTTATGGTTCTCGAGGAGCAAATGGCGTCATCATTGTTACTACCAATAGAGGCGCAAGCAACACCGAAGTTAAAAGCGTTTCGTACAATGGATATGTTGGAGTTGGAAATGTAGCAAAACATATAGATTTACTTTCAGCAAACCAATGGAGAGGTTATGTGCGTGACAACAATATATTGACAGCCATCGATTTTGGTGCAAATACCGATTGGCAAAAGGAATTGGAACAAACAGCCATTTCTCAATCTCACAATATATATTTTAACAGAGCAAATACTAACGGCGGTTACCGTGCATCGATAACTTACTCAGACAATCAAGGCGTTATGAAAAAAAGCGCAATGAATCGTTTAGCAGGAAGTCTTTCGGCTTATCAATATGCATTGAACAAAAAATTAAAAATTGAAGCGGGTGTTAATAGCAGTGTAGATAACTGGACACCAATTGATTTGCGAGTAATAGAAAGAGCTGCCAACTTAAATCCAACTGTTCCGGTTTACGATGCCAATGGAAAATATACTTCTATTGGGGGTACTAATACTGAAAATCCGGTGGAATTGATGAATAACAGAAACGATGATGAATCGCGTCACCGATTACTAGGTTATGGAAAAATAGAATTGGATATTGCAAAAGGTTTAAAAGCAGTTACTAACGCGTCCTACGAATATAATTCCTATTTACGCCGTTACTATATTCCATCTTATGCAGTTATGGAAGGTATGTCATTAAAAGGTCATGGCGAAAGAAGTTTGGCTGATAATTCTACCAAGCAGCTAGAGGCATATTTAACTAAAGATATTGAATTTGCAAAAATGAATAAACTCAGTTTGATGGCTGGATATTCGTACATGGAAACTGTGTATGAAGGATTTGGAGCTATACGAAGCGGTTTTGACACAGATGCTTTTTTGTACAATAACTTAGCTGCAGGATCGGATTATACCACTGGCGATGTCTATTCATATAAAGGTCAGTCAAATTTAATTTCGTTTTTTGGTCGTGCCAATTATAATTACCTTGGTAAATATATGTTTACTGCCTCAATTCGTCAGGATGGTTCTTCACGTTTTGGATTGAATAATAAATGGGGATTATTTCCATCGGCATCTGCAGCTTGGCGTATTTCGGACGAACCATTTATGAAAAGCACTGCTAATTGGCTAAATAACTTAAAGTTACGTTTTGGTTATGGCGTAACTGGTAATCAAGATGGAATTGGCGATTACAAATCACTAGCTATTCTGGGAGCCAACGGAGCTTCGTATTACGATGCAGCTACTGATATGTGGAAAAAATCGTACGCACCTGTTCAGAATGTAAATCCCGATTTGAAATGGGAATCTACTTCGCAGTATAACATTGGAATTGACTTTAGCTTAATCAACAAAATTACTGGTACTATTGAATTGTACAGTAAAAAAACCAGTGACCTACTTTGGACATATCCCGTACCACAACCACCTTATATTGTTGGTACAATGCTTGCCAATGTTGGCGATTTGAGCAATAAAGGTGTGGAACTTACTTTGAATGTAAACATCATTAAATCAAAAGATTTCAATTGCGATGCTAACCTAACATTTGCTTATAACGACCAAAAAATTGATAAACTATCGAATGAAGTTTTTCAAGAATCAGGATTAAAATCAGGGTCACTTCATGGTTTACGCGGCATGTCGGGCATGTATTCTCAAGTTATCAAAGAAGGTTATCCTGCAGGAGCTTTCTGGGGTCCAATATGTAATGGAATTGACCCAGATGGAAAATATATTTTAAATAGCGACACATTAGGAAACCCAATTAACGAATATCTTGGCAGTGCACAACCAAAATACAATGTCGGTTTCGGCATGAATTTTAGCTACAAAGCGTTCGATTTAGGTTTCAGTACTTACGGTATGTTTGGGCAAAAAGTGCTAAATGCCAGTTCAATGAGTATGTATGACCCCACCCGTTTACCATCGCAAAACGTGCCTGATGGATTTTTGTCAAGCGGAATAAAAACCGATCCAACTTTCTCAAGTTATTGGGTTGAAAATGGTTCATTCTTTCGCTTACAATCGGTTACACTTGGTTATACCGTGCCAAAGAAATACAATTTTGGCTTAGAAAAAGTAAGAGTTTATATTACTGGCGAAAATTTGTTTGTACTCACAAAATACAGTGGAACCGACCCCGAAGTAAATAACAACGGACTTGATGCACCAGGTATCGACCGTTTTAATTATTATCCTCGTCCACGCACAATTTCATTTGGCTTAAACATTTCATTATAACAAATAAAATCAGACAGTTATGAAAACAAAACATATTACATTCGTCCTGCTTTTATCAATGTCATTGGCAGCTTGTACCAACTTAGATGAAGTTCTGTACGATAAAGTATCGATGGATGAATACGGAAAAACTACTACGGAAGTTCAAACCATTGTTGGTGGTGCTTATGCAACATTAAGAGGTTTCAGTGATGCCGACAAAGGTGGTACAAATTGCTATCCAACATGCGAATTCGTGTTTTTTCTGAGCGAATGTGCATCCGACGAAGCTTGCATACCAACTCGTGGAACCGACTGGTATGACGGTGGTCGTTACCAACAAATTCAATATCACACTTGGGATGCCAATAATATATTGATATTAAGTTCTTGGAAATATTGCTTCCAAGGAATTGCAAATATCAACTCCATTATTTATCAAGTTGGAAAATCGGGTTTAAAAGCCAATGAGAAAGAAATAGTAAATGCCGAACTTCGCGGTTTGAGAGCTTATTATTACTACCAATTGCTGGACATGTTTGGCAGTGTGCCTATTGTTACTGATTTTGAATCGACAGGATTGCCCGAAAAATCAACCCGCACGCAGGTTTTTGAATTTATAGAAAGTGAGTTAAATGATATTATGACTAAACTCCCAGCCACAATTTCTTATGGTAGGTTTACACAGAATGTAGCCAACACATTGTTAGCCAGACTATATCTAAATGCTGAAGTTTATACTGGAACTGTTCGTTGGAAAGACTGTATTGATGTTTGCGCCAAAATTACTGGTTATACATTGGAACCAAATTACTTTGAAAGTTTTAAAACTGCCAATGAAAAATCTTCAGAAATAATTTTTGCCATTCCTTACGATCATAAAGAAAATACGGTGGGAAATTATTTGGCTTCGATGACATTCCATTACAATCAAAAATACGCATTTTCGGCCACTGCTGCTTATCCTTGGTGTGGCAATGGAATTTGCGGAAAGCCAGGTTTATATACCTCTTTCGATGCAAATGATATTCGCCGTCAATCACTTTTAATTGGCGATCAGCTTAACATTGTAACCGGAGCTGTAATTATGATGGACAACGGTAATCCGCTGACATACACCGAAGATATTGTAGATTTTACCAAAGCGTTACAAAACGAAGGTGCTCGTCTTTTCAAATACGAAGTACAAGGCGACGACAAATGGGAACGTGACAACGATTGGGTACTGATGCGGTATTCGGAAGTATTAATGATGGTAGCAGAAGCTAATTTCCGATTGGGATTTGTTGGCAATTCATTGCCATACATCAATAAAATTCGTAAACGCGCTGGATTAGCTGACGTTGCAGTAGTTACCGAAACTGTACTTGACGATGAATGGAAACACGAATTCGTATTCGAAGGTTTAAGAAGAACTACTAATATACGATTCGGAACATTTTTTAAACCATGGTGGAATAAAACAGCAACTCCATTATTTAGAGGCGTTTATCCAATTCCACAAACTGTAATTGATTTGAATCCAAAAATCAAACAAAATCCTGACTACCAATGAAAACAAAATTAGTTTTATTGCTTGCTATTTGTTCACTGTGTTTCTGGAGTTGCAAAACTGCCAATGCACCCGAAGAGGAAATTACTGTTTATCAGCCTGTTTCGGTAACAAAAACCAATCCGTTGAAGGTGTTTGTTCATTACATGCCCTGGTTCGAAAACAAAACCACTAATGCCGGAAAATGGGGTTATCATTGGACAATGAAAAACTGCAATCCTGATGTTATCGACTCGAACGGTCGCCGTCAAATTGCATCTCATTATTATCCGCTCATTGGTCCTTATGCGTCAAGTGACCAAGATTTAATTGAATACCATTTATTGTTAATGAAATATTCGGGCATTGATGGAATTTTGATAGATTGGTATGGTCAATGGACTTACAACGATTCGCAATCAATACTTATCAATTCAAATGCAATAATTAATGCTTGTGCCAAAGTGGGACTCGAATTTGCGATTGTTTACGAGGATAGAGTTATTCCAAACATGATGACAGCAACTTCAACTACAGATTATGTAAGTTTAGCTGTTACCGATATGAATTATATAAATCACACTTATTTCAATAAAAGCAATTATATTAAAATTGATGGAAAACCCTTGCTGATGGTGTTTGGACCTGATTATATTACAAAACCAGATGATTGGACTACAATTCTGAGCGTATTTCCTACCAAACCATGTTTCATGTCATTGTATGGATTTACTTCCAAAGTTGGCACTGCTAATAGTGGCGGTGAATATCTCTGGCCTTGGGGCGATAATATAAACGTTGATGTGAAATATGCTAACAAAAAAAATGATCCAACCTTTATGGGCGGTGCATGGCCAGGTTTTCACGATTATTACAAAGAAGGTGGTGTTGGAAATACCTTATTTTTAGACGATTATGCCAATGGAGCAAGATGGTACGAACTTCTAAAAAAAGCGCAAGACAATTCAATGAAATATTTGCAGCTTATCACTTGGAACGACTTTGGCGAAGGTACTATGATAGAACCAACAAAGGAATTTGGTTACTCATACTTAACTAAATTACAAACATTTACTGCTTCTACTTTAAATCAAAAACAACTCGAAAGCATATACAACATGTATAATCTTCGGAAGCAATACAAAACAGATGCAACAAAACAAAAAAAGTTAAATCAAGCATTTTACTATTTTGTATCCATGCAAGATTCTAAGGCTATTGATATATTAAATGAAATAAAATAAAATATGAGCATTATGAAAAAAATAATTTTTATTTTAACCGCTATACTTTTAATCTCATGTAACACAGAGAGTAAAAATGTGCTTGTTGCTCCAAATGGAAAAATTTATGTCGAAACTGGAATTGAGGACGGAAAACCTTTTTATCTAGTAAAATTGAACGGTAATACTATTATCGAAAAATCGTATTTAGGCTTTTTGTTTAAAAATAACGATTCGTTTTTTGATGATTTTATTATCGAAAAAATTAACACTAAGTCTGTTAGTGAAAAGTGGTATCAACCTTGGGGCGAAGAGCTTACTGCCGATAATACCTACAATGAAATGACAATTCAACTAATAGAAAACTCATGTAAAAAACGTAAAATGAATCTAGTATTCAGACTGTTCAACGATGGTCTTGGATTTAGATATGAGTTTCCAGAACAAGAAAATTTGAAAAATTTTGTTATTGCAGATGAATTAACTGAATTTGCATTGGTCGGAAATCCAAAAGCATGGTCAATACCAACTAATCGTACCAACTATTTCGAAAATTTGTACAAAAAATCTTATGTAACAAGTTTAGATACAGTAAGTACACCTTTAACAATGGAAGTAAATGACAGTTTATTTTTAACCATTCACGAAGCAAATTTAACCGATTATGCTGGATTAAATTTAACACCGAAGCAAGGTTCTTCTACTTTGAAAGCCGATTTAACTCCATGGTCGACTGGTGAGAAAGTTTTTGCAAAAACTCCTTTCGTAAGTTCCTGGCGCACAATTATTATTGCCAAATCGGCTGGAGATTTAATGTTGTCACGTATAATGTTGAACTTGAACGAACCATCAAAAATTGAAGATACTTCTTGGATTCAACCTGGCAGATACATTGGAATATGGTGGGGAATGCATCTTGGTAATTACACTTGGGGACAAGGTCCAAAACATGGTGCAACTACAGCTAATACAATGCGTTATATCGATTTTGCAGCCAAATATGGTTTCTCTGGCGTATTAGTCGAAGGTTGGAATGTTGGTTGGGATGGCGACTGGTCAACTAATGGCCACCAATTTAATTTCACAAAACCATATCCCGATTTTGATATAAAAAAAATATCGGAATATGCTACAACAAAAAATGTAAAATTAATTGGACATAATGAAACTGGTGGAGCCGCCAAAAACTATGAATCACAGTTAGATAGTGCATTTAAGTTTTATAATAAATATGGTGTAACAACTGTGAAAACTGGTTATGTAAATGCTTTATTAGATCACAAAGAACAGCATGCTAGTCAATATGGAGTCCGTCATTATCGTAAAGTGATTGAAACTGCTGCCAAATATAAAATTGTTATCGACAATCATGAACCGATGATACCTACAGGTTTACAACGCACTTATCCAAATTTAATGTCGCAAGAAGGCGTTCGTGGGCAAGAATACGATGCGTGGTCGCCCGATGGTGGAAATCCACCTGAACATACAACCATTATTCCTTTCACAAGAGGATTGGCAGGACCAATGGATTTTACACCAGGAACATTTAATTTTTCCAATCCTGCAAAACCCGAAACACATGTACAAACAACTCTGGCAAAACAACTTGCATTAAGTGTTGTAATCTATAGTCCATTGCAAATGGCGTCTGATATGATTGAAAACTATGAGAACAATCCCGCATTTGAATTTATAACCTCCTGCCCTACTAACTGGGCTAAAACAGTAATTCCAGCAGCCAAAATTGGCGATTTTATAATTGTGGCTCGCAAAGATCGTAAAAATGAAAATTGGTTTGTAGGTGGTATTACAGACGAGAATGCTAGAGAGTTAAATTTGAATCTGTCATTTTTGGAAAAAGACGCCAAATACCGTGCTAAAATCTTTAAAGATGGAAAAGGTGCTGATTATAAAACAAATCCATATCCTGTTGAAATCGAGACCATTGAAATAAATTCAAATTCAAATATTAAATTGAACTTAGCGGCTGGCGGTGGTACTGCAATTATTATTTCAAAAATTTAACAATAGATTCGTTAACTTATTGGTTGAGGACCGCTGTCGTGATTTAAGTCTGTCAGCGGTTTTAATTCATCAATTAGACATAATATTTGAAAAAATTTGTATTTCACAAACTTTTCCAACATGATTGAAATTAGAAATTACATAAATGACTAATCAATAGTAATTATTAAACAGAAAAAAAAACTATATTTGCAACATCGAATTTCATTTTTTTTTGTTCAGTCATTTTATAATCAAAATCTTGATTATCAAACACCAAAGCATCTAATTATCAATGCAATATTCAAAAAGTATAACATGCCAGTTAACTAATAATTCAACCTTTTCTAAAGCAAATAAAATTAAAACAACCGATATGAAAAAATTAATACTTTTGATGATTTTCATTCAATTCAAAGCGTTTTTGCCAGCCGAAAACCTTGATTCTATGCTAATTGTATTAGATTCTTATATTGCAAAAAGCGATTATTATATTGGAATAAAAGAAAAAAACATCAATAAAAATATGGATAATTTAAAAGCCTATCCGAAAGACAATTATCAACAATTAAAATACTGTGCTGCTTTATTCGACGATTACAAATCTTATAAATACGATTCGGCTTATGTTTACGCCATTAAAACCTTAGAAATATCCAATGCATTAAATGATTCGGAAAAAATTATTGAAGCTAAATTACGATTAGTTTTTTGTTATTTATCATCGGGTTTATTCAAAGAATCGTTCGATTTAGTCAATGGAATTAATTATATTAGCGATTATAAACCATCAGTTAAACTGAATTATTTCAAAATAATGTCACGGTTGTATTTCGATATGGCCGATTACAATAGCGTACAACCATTTAGGAACCAATATATTGAAGCAGGAATAATGTACAGCGATTCAGCCATATCATTATTACCTAAAAATAGTATTGAGCAACTATCGGTATTGGGTCTCAAGAAAATGAAAAAAATGGACTACAACGCTGCAATAGCTGATTATATGGAAGTTATGAAAAAAACAACTGATTTTCATGAATATGCAATTGCAGCCTCAAGTTTAGGATATATCAATACACTTACAAATCAATACGATGAAGCTGCAATCAATATAATAAAAGCTGCCATTGGTGATATTCAATCATCTACAAAAGAAACTGTTGCATTGCGATTGCTTGCTACACAATTGTACCTTAAAAAACACGATATAAATAGAGCATATCTGTATATTAAAATTGCTTTAGATGATGCAGTATTTTATAATGCTCGGCATCGAAAAATTGAAATTGGATCTATTCTTCCTATTATTGAGAAAGAGCGAATTGCTGCCATTGAACATCAACGAAACCTTCTGATATGGCTAGTTTCATCGGTTTCGTTACTTCTAATTTTATTGCTTGTAGCCACTCTAGTTATTTACAAACAACTTAAAAAAATCAAAATTGCTAGACAAACTATTGAAAATCAGAACGAAAAACTTATTGGTGTAAATGTCGACCTAAAAGAAGCAAATAGCATTAAAGATAAATATTTAGGACACTTTTTTTATGTCAATTATCAATTTATTGATAAGATTGAAAGAATTTATAGGATGGTAAATCGCAAATTAGTGTTAAAGCAATATGATGAATTGGCAAAATCCTTTAAAGAATCCGATTTGCAACATGAGCGAAATAACATGTATAAGTCTTTTGATGAAACGTTTTTAAGACTTTTTCCTGATTTTGTATATGAATATAAACGCTTGTTTCCTCCCGAAGAATGGGAATCAATAGGCATTGATAATGAGAGCTTAACCCTCGAAATGCGCATATTTGCACTTATCAGACTAGGGGTTTACGAAAGTGAGAAAATCAGTAAATTTTTAAACTATTCAGTCAACACAATTAACACTTACAAAACGAAAGTAAAAAATAAGTCGATTATTCCGAACGAACAATTTGAGAAAAAAATTATGGAAATTAAATATCACAAATCTGACATTTAATAATTTATGTGAGATTATTATTTTTATTCCCAATTGTAAAATTGAATATATATGTTTAATTTCTAAATAATACGATTATATTTTTCATGAAGTAATTATTTATAATTAACTGAATTACAAAAAGATACAACTACTAAAGCAATTAAATAGTTATATCTTTTTTTTGTGCTAATTTATTGATATAAGTTTGAATATATCTTTGTATCGGATTTTTTTTTAAATTTTTCTCTTTTAAATTTAACACTAATACATTTGCTCATGTACAAATCGCACATATTGCTTATTACTTTTTCATTTCTAATATTTTTAGTTGGCAATATGTCTGCACAAAGAGGATATTACGATTCACCCTACAAACGTTATGAAGCTGACTTAGGAACTTTGACTAACGCCACCGTCACTGCAAAATCGTACAAACAAGCTGATTTACAGAGTGAAGCATCCGACCAAATTTGTGTAAACATGACAACTGCCAATGCCTCTGTAGAGTGGACAGTAAATGAAGCTGCCGATGGATTAGTTGTTAGATACAGCGTTCCAGATGGTCAGTCGGCAATGATTGGAATTTACAGTAATGGTACGAAAGTGACCACTTTGACTCTTACTTCAAATTGGTCATGGGAATACTTGTCAACCAACGGAAACACGAACAATATAGGTGTGGTAAATGCAAATCCTAAAATGCGATTTGATGAAGTTAGGGTAAAATTGGCAAGTAAAATTCCGCTGAATGGAAAACTAAAAATTATTAGAGAAACTGGCAGTTTAAATATCGATTTCGTAGAACTTGAACCTGTACCAATTGCCATTACAGCTCCTGCAGGTGCAGTGACCTATAGTGGCACTGGTAGTACTTTACAAGCATTCATCGATGCCAATCCCGGTAAAATAATTTTTCTATCGGCTGGAGTTTATAATATTGGAACAAAACTTTGGTTTGGAAATAACAATACAAAACTGCAAGGTGCGGGTATGTGGTATAGTCAGTTGAACTTTACTTATGCAACCAAAACCGAAGGTGGTCTTTATGCTGATGCTCAGAATATTGGCTTTTCAGATTTATATGTTACTACTGTTCGAAATTCAAGAACGAATTCATACAAAGGAATTAACGGAGTGTTTACTTCTGGGTCGGTAATCGAAAATGTATGGGTAGAACATTTTGAAGCCGGTGCATGGATTGGACAGTATTTTTATTCTTCAACGCCCTACACCGATGGATTGATCATACGAAATTGCCGTTTTCGTAACAATTATGCTGATGGAATAAATTTGTGTAAAGGCACCAGAAATACGATAGTGGAACATTGTAGCTTACGAAATAATGGCGACGACGATATGGCTATTTGGTCGGCAGACGGACTCGAATGTCAGAATAATACTTTCCGTTATAACACTTCCGAAAATTGCTGGCGTGCTTCAGGATGTGCAATTTATGGCGGTTTGAGCAATAAAGCTCATAACTTATTGATAAAAGATAACTTAGAAGTTGGGCTACGCGTGAACAATTGTTTTGCTGGTGTGGGATTTAATAGCCTTGGAATGCACGAATTCTATGAAATTACAATTGATGGTTGTGGTACAATGAACGATTTATTTAACAATCAGGTAGGTGCAATAGATATTATAAGTAGCGCAATGGCTGGAACGCAAGTAAAAAATGTAAAATTCTCGAATATCGACATTCTCAATTCTAAAAATAATGCCATTTTTTTAGGAAAAACTACGGGAGATGGTTTATATAATATAGCATTTCAAAACATCACTATAAATGGTACTGGAAAAGAATATCCAAATAATAATGTTTCCAACTCAACAGCAAAACGAGGCAATTTTATTCTTTTTGGAGGTAATCCTACAGGAAATGCCACATATTGCGGAATGACATACGCCAACAGAGGTGGAAATGCTTTGCTGGATGTTGACATAAGTACAAAAGGTACAATGACTTGGACAGCAAGTACTAGTTGCATAACTACCGTTGATGATTTAAGTTTTCAAACTCCCAAAAATTCAATTACAACTTACCACAACATTTTAAAAGTTAGCAATCTAGCAATTAACGATCATATTTCGGTGTATAATTTGCTGGGTAACAAAATATATTCCATTAAAGCTATGAATGAAACAGAACAAATTATATCGTTAAAAAACGGCATTTATATTGTTAGTATCAATGGAAACAAACTTCCAACTAAGGTAATGGTTTGGGAATAAAACTTTAAAAAAATAAGTTGCAAAAGGTCCTCTAAACACCATTATTTTAAATAATCAAACAGTCATTATTTGCAAACAACGAACCAACATTTTTTCTAATTCAACATTTATCTACTTTCCTTATTTATAAACGTAAACCAGCCCAACCGAATCAAAATTCAGTTGGGCTGGATATTTTTATATTTTCTACAATTTTAAAGAATGCAAAAAACAAGTATTTTTGTTTTTCGTTATTTTTCCAATAATAAAAAAAACTTTATCTGTAGCGTTTACAGATTAGGTATTCATTCCTCCACAAACATTAATAACTTGTCCACTAACATAACTTGACAGGTCGGAAGCAAGGAAAAGTGTAACTTTAGCTACTTCTTCAGGACTTCCACCGCGACGCAATGGAATTGCTTCAGCCCATTTAGCACGTTGCTCATCGTTCAAAGCGTGTGTCATTTCAGTTTCAATAAATCCTGGCGCAATGGCATTTGCACGAATTCCGCGAGAACCCAATTCTTTGGCAATAGATTTAGCTAAACCAATCATACCTGCCTTTGAAGCTGAATAATTTGACTGACCAGCATTACCCGAAACACCAACAACTGAACTCATATTAATAATACTACCAGCTTTTTGTTTCATCATAATTGGCGTACAAGCATGAATAAAATTGAAAGCAGATTTCAAATTTACATTGATAACTGCATCCCATTGTCCTTCGCTCATTCGCATCATTAAACCATCTTTGGTGATACCAGCATTGTTTACCAATACATCAATTCGTCCAAATTCTTTATGTATTTGGTCTACAACTGTGTGTGTCTCATCAAAATTAGCTGCATTCGAAGCATATCCTTTGGCTTTAACGCCTAGCGCTTCAATTTCTTTTTCTGTTGCCAAGGCATTTTCATCGATATTCAAATCGGTAAATGCAATGTTAGCACCTTCGCTAGCCAGTTTAAGAGCAATAGCTTTTCCAATACCACGTGCAGCACCCGTTACAATGGCAACTTTTCCTTCTAATAATTTCATAAAATCAATAGTTTCTAAAATGAATTATAAAAATTTCGGGGGCAAAGATAGTGCTTTTTTCCAAAAGAAGCTCAAAAACCTGCATAAAATGCTCACTTTTGTGCAAAAAAGCAATCTCAATATACACATCTAAACAAATATTATCAAAAACTCACACTTCGAGATTAGCATTACAAACTGCAAAAGAAAGTAACCAGAAAAGGCACCGATAGATCCATTATAAAACCATGATAAATGGAAACTATGGCATATTGCTGTCCTGAATAGCGAACAATAATTGGAAATGTGGTATCCATAGTAGTGGCACCACCAGCCGAAATGGGAGCTAATTTACCAAAGTATTTCACCATCCAAGGTGCAAATAATAAAGTAATAACTTCTCTAATGATATTCGATAATAACGCAATTGTTCCAAGCTCAATACCCTTGTATTGTGTTATTAGAATGCTAGAAAGTGAATAATATCCAAAGCCTGAACCAATAGCCATACAATCAGTCAGACTACGATTTTTTAGAAATAAACTTACTGCAAATACTCCTAAAAATGTGCCTGCAATAGTCATTAATGGCAAAAAAATGATGCGTGGGGGCAAATTTCTAAATTGGCGTACAGAAGTTGGGTCATTGCCAATACTTATTCCTACCGAAAACATAAGTAGGCATAGCACATAAAAACTTATATTATAGGTCATTAAAATTGAAGGAAACCAACGAAAAACCCCAAATAAAAGACCTGTGGCAAAAAACGAAAGAATGATGACGCTACTTTTCATTTACCTATATTTTTATTGCGAAGTGTAAGCCAAAGCAGTCCTGCAAAAATTACGCTTCCAAATGTGCCAGCTGAAGCAAGTAAAAATGCATCAAAACCAAGCACCCCAAACTGCTGAACAACAGTTTTATTAGCTCCAATTTCAACGCCAAGCAAAAACAATAACAACCATATTAGTGTTATTATTAATAGATGAATGAAACTGATTTTATGTTGGCGTAAAAGATAACCAACAAAAATGCCAGTAACCATAAAGCCCAAAACTATGAACATTGTTTGATTGTTTTTAATGAGAATGAATGTTGGTACAAAATTCAAGTATTTATTCCACAAAGATAATCTTTCGTTTGCAAATTAAAACAATATTTGTTTTTGGTCAAAAAAAATTACTGATTTATTGAAACAAACAGAATGAAAATGTGCAAAAAAATAAGTAATTTTGCACCTTGAAATAATTAGGGTATTACAATAGTATAAAAATATAATAATCAACTAAATAATATGAGCAAAAAAGCATTATTAATGATTCTAGATGGGTGGGGAATTGGAAAACCGACTCATTCTAATGTTATCTTTAGCACACCAACTCCTTACTTGGATTCGTTGGTGGCAAATTATCCAAATTCCGAACTTCTAGCAGCTGGTGAAGATGTGGGACTTCCTGAAGGTCAAATGGGTAACTCAGAAGTGGGTCACTTAAATATTGGAGCAGGACGAGTGGTTTATCAAGATTTAGTAAAGATAAATATTGCTTGCCGTGACAATAGTATTTTAGAAAATCCTGAAATTATAAACGCATATTCTTATGCTCGCGACAATAAAAAGAAAATTCATTTTCTTGGTTTGGTTTCAGATGGTGGCGTTCATAGCTCGTTGGATCATCTTTTCAAATTGTGCGACATTGCCAAAGAATATGGTGTGGCTGATGCCTTTGTTCATTGCTTTATGGATGGGCGCGATACTGACCCACGCAGTGGAAAAGGATTTATTGAACAATTACAAAATCACACAGCTAAATCGGGAGGAAAAATAGCGTCAATTATAGGTCGTTATTATGCAATGGATCGCGACAAACGTTGGGATCGTGTAAAAAAATCGTACGATTTATTGGTAAATGGAATTGGTGAACGCACTACTGATGTGGTTTCGGCTATGCAGGCGTCGTATGATGCTGGAATTACCGACGAATTTGTAAACCCAATTGTAGCAGTTGATGCCTCTGGCAAACCTTTGGCAACAATTGAATCGGGTGATGTGGTAATATTCTTCAATTATCGCAACGACCGTGCTAAAGAATTAACAGTGGTTTTGACTCAAACTGATATGCCTGAAGAAGGTATGCAAACCATTCCATTGGAATATTATTGCATGACTCCTTACGACTCAAGTTTCAAAGGTTTGCATATTTTGTTTGACAAAGACAATGTACAAAACACGCTTGGTGAATATGTTTCGAGCTTAGGTCTAAAACAATTGCGCATTGCCGAAACTGAAAAGTTTGCACACGTAACTTTCTTTTTCTCTGGCGGTCGCGAGAGTGAATTCGAAGGCGAAGAACGCATTTTGGTGGCTTCTCCAAAAGTGGCAACCTATGACCTTCAACCTGAAATGAGTGCACCCGAAGTGGCTGATAAATTGGTGGCTGCATTGAATACTCAAAAGTTTGATTTTATTGCTCTCAACTTTGCAAATGGCGATATGGTAGGCCATACAGGCATTTACGAAGCTATTCAGAAAGCAGTTATTACCATCGACAATTGCGTTAAACAAGTGGTGGAAGCTGCCAAAGCAAATGATTATGAAGTGATAATAATTGCCGACCATGGTAATGCCGATTTTGCTGAAAACGAAGATGGATCGCCAAATACAGCGCATTCTTTGAACCCTGTTCCGTTTATTTATGTAACCGAAAATAAGAATGCTAAGGTAGAAAATGGAATTCTTGCCGATGTAGCACCTTCTATTTGCCAAATACTAAATATCGCGCAACCAAAGGAAATGACTGGAAAAGGACTGATTATCAAATAATAATCCTTCCCGATTCAATATATTTTCATAGACATTAGAACAAATACAATGCTTAGTATATCAACACTTTACAAAACTAAGAGTGTAAAATATTAATGACGTTTTACTATAAAATAATTGCACCTCGACTAGTTGAGGTGCAATTGTTATTTTTACATATTTACTGTTTAAAACAAACATAATTTGAAATCGCGTTGAAAAAACTCAATTTGAATTCATAAATATAATCGTTTGTCAGTTTATTACAGTAAAATTCCTATATTTGCATTTCAAATAAAATTGACTTTTTCGTTGTAGAGAAAGTATTTCTAAAAAAAAATAAAAACTAATGAAAAAAGTGAGAGTGCGCTTTGCACCAAGTCCAACCGGAGCTTTACATATTGGCGGAGTTCGTACCGCTTTGTACAATTACTTATTTGCAAAAAAACATGGCGGCGACATGCTGCTAAGAATTGAAGATACTGATTCAGCGCGTTTTGTACCAGGTGCCGAAGCATATATTGTAGAAGCACTCAATTGGTTGGGAATAAAAATTGATGAAGGAATTGGCGCTGATACTATTGGAAATCATGCACCTTATCGTCAAAGCGAGCGCAAAGCCATTTATCGCCAATATGTTGACCAATTATTGAATGCTGGATTGGCATATATAGCTTTTGATACTCCAGCCAACTTAGATGCTAAGCGTGCAGAAATTGCTAATTTTCAATACGATGCGTCTACACGTGAATTAATGACTAATTCATTGACATTATCAGCTGCAGATGTAGCTCAACGAATTGAAAATGGCGATCAATATGTTGTTAGAATAAAAATTGAGCCAAATCAAGAAATAAAAGTGCAAGATTTGATACGTGGCGAAGTGACATTTAACTCATCGATAATTGACGATAAAGTTCTCTTTAAATCGTCGGACGAATTGCCAACTTATCATTTAGCAAACGTTGTAGACGACTATTTGATGGAAATTTCGCATGTAATTCGTGGCGAAGAATGGTTGCCCTCTGCCCCACTCCATGTGCTATTGTATAAATATTTAGGTTGGACTGAGGTTATGCCACAATTTGCACATTTGCCATTGTTGCTCAAACCAGATGGTAATGGCAAACTGAGCAAACGCGACGGTGATCGACTCGGTTTTCCTGTTTTTCCACTCAATTGGAAAGACCCAAAAACAGGTGAAACATCATCAGGATATCGAGAAGCTGGGTATTTCCCCGAAGCAGTAGTTAATTTCTTGGCTTTACTTGGTTGGAACTCTGGAACTGAACAAGAAATTTTTTCGATGGAAGAATTGATTCAGCAATTTTCGCTTGATAGAGTAAGTAAAAGTGGTGCTAAATTCGATTACGAAAAAGGGAAATGGTTTAACCACAAATATTTGCAAGCAAAATCAAATGATGAAATAGCTAATCTTTTTCATTTAATTTTGCTAGAAAAAAACATAGTTGAAGATTCTAATAAACTAGTTACCATTGTTTCGTTAGTTAAGGAACGTGCAAATTTTGTAAACGAACTGTGGGCACAATCTGGTTTCTTCTTTATTGCACCAACCGAATATGATGCCAAAACAATTCAAAAACGTTGGAAAACTGAAACTCCTGCTCAGCTTACTGAATTGATAGATGTGCTGAACTCAATCTCCGACTTTTCACCAGAAAACACAGAAACAATTGTAAAAGAATGGATTACAGCCAAAGAGTATAATTTGGGTGGTATCATGAATGCTTTCCGATTGTCGTTGGTAGGTGAACCAAAAGGGCCACATATTTTTGATATTATTGCTGTATTGGGTAAAGATGAAACTATTCTGAGATTGAAAAATGCCATTGAAAGAATTAAATGAAATGACTTTGTAGGATAAATGAAAAAAGTACTGATTATAACATATTATTGGATTCCAAGCGGAGGCTCAGGCGTACAACGCTGGGTCAAATTCACTAAGTATCTTCGTGAATTTGGCTGGGAACCAATAATATATACTCCCGAAAATCCTGAATTTCCAACAATTGACCCTTCATTTGCCAAAGATATTCCGAGCGATATTACAGTGCTAAAAACTCCTATTTGGGAGCCTTATAACGTTTATAGACAACTTACTAGCAAAAAAAATCAACCCATAAATGCTGGTTTTATTTCCGAAAACAAAAAACATAGTTGGAAAGATAAATTATCGGTTTGGCTACGTGGTAATTTCTTAATTCCAGATCCTCGACGATTTTGGATTCGTCCTTCCGTACGATATTTAACAACGTTTTTAAATCAAAATCCAGTAGATGCAATTATCACCACAGGACCGCCACATTCAGTTCATTTTATTGGATTAGGATTAAAAAAACAGTTTCCGTCTTTGCCTTGGATTGCTGATTTTCGCGATCCATGGACATCGATTTATTATTATAAAGACTTGAAAATTGGCTGGTTGGCTGATAAAATACATCACCGTTTGGAAAAGAGAATTGTTCAAAAAGCCGATTCTGTTTTGGTTGTTTCGCAAGGAATGAAAGATGAATTCGATTTACTAAATCCTAAAAAACTTAATATTATTTCGAATGGTTTTGATGAAGACGATATTATTATAAAAGAATGTTCTTTAGACACAAAATTCTCAATTTCACATATTGGACTTCTAACTCCAAAGCAGAATCCTTATGTTCTTTGGAAGGTTCTAAAAGAATTATGCACTGAAAACGAAGACTTTAATTCTGATTTAGAGATTCAATTGATTGGTAAAGTCGATTTTTCAATTTTTGATTCAATTAACCAATTCGGATTAGAAAATAAACTCACCAAAATTGCTTATTTGCCACATTCAAAAGCAATTGCAAAACAACAAACATCTCAATTATTGCTTTTACTTTTAATGAATGAACCTGGCAATAAGTGTATTTTAACAGGAAAACTTTTTGAATACTTAGCTGCTAAACGTCCAATTTTAGCATTTGGACCTACCGATGGTGATGCAGCAACAGTTATAAACGAAGCCAAAGCTGGAAGTATGATTGAATTTTGCGACGAAAAAGCTGCAAAAAAACAAATTTTGGAATACTATTCTCAATATAAGTTAGGCAAGTTGACAGTTCTTTCAGAATCACTTCAGCAGTTCAGTCGTAGGAATTTAACCATGCAGTTAGCTCAAACTCTTGATAATCATAGTGGTAACGCAGCAAGCTAAGAAAATGCAAAAATCTAAAATTTTCATAAGTAGTGTGCAAAACGAGTTTGTCAACGAACGAGTTCAATTATGTGATTATTTGCAAAACGATGCATTGTTATGCCGTTTTTTTGAGACTTTTATTTTTGAAAATTTGCCTGCAAAAAGTCAAAGTGCCGACAAATCTTATATTGAAGAACTTAACACTAGCAATATATACATAGGAATTTTTGGAAAACAATATGGTTCTGAAGACGTAAACGGGATATCACCGACAGAATATGAATATGATTTGGCATCAAAAAATAATAAAACACGTTTTGTTTTTCTTACTAATTCGGCAGATAACGAACGTCATCCTAAAATGCTCAAACTTATTAAAAAAGCAGAGTCCGAAATTGTAAGAAAAGTATTTTGCGAAATTAATGATTTGAAATCTGACATTTATGCCTCTTTAATTGAGTATTTAGAAGAGAATGAATTGATACGTAATGGACCATTTGATGCATCTGTGTGCAAAAATGCAACTTTTGATGACTTGGATTTAGATAAAATCGTTGAGTTTGTTCGTATTGCAAAAGTTCGTCGAGGTTTTCCATTATCCGAGCAAGCTGATATTGCCAAGATATTGACTCACTTAAATTTGCTTTACAATAAACAAATTACACATGCTGCAATTTTACTATTCGGACACCAACCTCAACGATTTGTTTTTGGATCGGAAGTTAAATGCGCTCACTTTCACGGCAATTCAATTATTAAACCAATCCCCACCTATCAAGTTTATAAAGGAGATCTTTTCCAACTGATTAATCAATCTGTAGATTTTATTCTTTCTCGAATAAATGTGTCGGTAAGTACTCGTAATGAGGAAAATCAAGCAGCTATCCAATATGAAATTCCACGATCGGTGATTACAGAAGCAATTGTAAATGCCATAGCGCATCGCGATTATACAAGCTTTGGAAGTGTTCAAGTAATGCTTTTCCGAAATCGTGTTGAAATTTGGAATCCTGGTCATTTACCATTTAATTTATCAATCGATTTACTTCGGAAACCCCATGCTTCTTTTCCAAAAAATCCTCTTATCGCTGAACCACTTTATCTATCGGGATATATTGAACGAATGGGTACTGGAATTCCAGATATGATTGAGCAAAGCTCAAATGCAGGACTTTTAGAACCTGAATTTTCACAAGCAGATGTTTTCAAAACAACTATTTGGAGACATGAAACTAGTCAAGCTGTAAGTCAAGCTGTAAGTCAAGCTGTAAGTCAAGCTAACGAGGCAATTAGAAGGCTCGTTATTGTAATAAATGGTGAGATGAAGAGGGTTGAAATGCAGGAAGCACTGGAGCTTAAACATAGAGAATTCTTTGTTGAAACATACTTAAACAACACATTGTCAGAAGGGTATATTGAAATGACTTTGCCAGACAAGCCTAATAGTCCAACTCAACAATATCGATTGACAGAGAAAGGAATTGAGCTTAAAAAAGCAATCTTAAATCAACATACTGGACAAGTAACTGGACAAGTAACCGGACAAGTAACCGGACAAGTAACTGGACAAGTAACTGGACAAGTAACACCTGAAATCGAACAGTTACTATTAATTTTTAATGGTGAATTGAAACGATCTGAAATACAAAAATCATTAAACATAAAATATCGTGATACTTTTCTGCGAAATTACTTGACCCCTGCTTTAGATATGGAAATACTAGAATTAACAATCCCAGAGAAGCCTAATTCACCAAATCAACGCTATAGATTAACTAAAAAAGGGCAAGAATTACAAAAAAAATAATTGTACAATGACTATGCATATCATGTCTAATAAATAATTTTCACGCTCGGAAATGCATAACACCAAGGCTCAAAGTTTTGACGTACAAGACCAAAATTTCTTTTTGTTGAAAAAAATCTTATCGGAGTGAGCTTTGCAATATAACGGAAAAATACATCTATCAATACATTCACGTTATGAAAAAAATAATCACCGTAGTAGGTGCCAGGCCTCAATTTATAAAAGCTGCAACTTTAAGTCGTCAGTTTCAATTATTTGGAATTGAAGAGCTTATAATTCACACTGGGCAGCATTTCGATGCCAATATGTCGGATGTATTTTTTGAAGAAATGGAAATTCCTAAACCAGCTTTTCAACTTAATATTCACAGTCTTACACATGGTGCTATGACTGGTAGAATGCTTGAAGGTATTGAAGATATTTTGATAAAAGAAAAACCTGAAGGTGTGATCGTTTATGGCGATACCAATTCCACGCTGGCAGGGGCGTTGGCTGCATCCAAATTACACATTCCGGTTATTCATGTTGAAGCTGGGTTACGCTCGTTCAATATGCAAATGCCTGAGGAAATTAACAGAATATTGACAGATAGAATTTCAGATTTGCTTTTTTGCCCTACCAGCACAGCTGTAACTAATTTGTTGCGCGAAGGATACGGTGATTTGCCAATAAAAATTTGCAAAAACGGTGATGTGATGCAAGATGCAGCCATTTATTATGCTGCCAAAGCAGAACTTAAGTCTGATATTTTAAAACAAATAAATTTACCAAGCTTTGTACTTGCCACCATTCATCGTCAAGAAAATACAGATTCGCCCGAAAATCTGAGAAATATCGTTGCCGGATTGAATGATATAAATAGTAAAATACCTGTTATTGTACCAATTCATCCTCGTACTCGCAAAATTTTGGCACAGATGAAACTAGTACCTAAGTTCAAAATGATTGAACCAGTTGGGTATTTTGACATGATTATATTGTTGAAGCATTGCGATTTAGTAATCACAGATAGTGGCGGCGTACAAAAAGAAGCATTTTTCTTTGGTAAACACTGTATCACTTTACGAGAGCAAACCGAATGGGTGGAACTTGTTGAAAATGGATATAATATATTGGTAGGCAGCAATTCCCATAAATTGGAATTTGCATTTGCAAACTTAATTTCCAAATCGTCCGATTTCAGTTTGGATTTGTACGGCAAAGGACATGCAGCAGAACGAGCAGCTGAGGAAATATTAAATTATTGAATTGCCGAACATTTAATCAGTTGAAATAAACAAATCATTAATGTAAAAATTTATAGCTCAGTTGAAGGAAATTCGACTGGGCTGTTTTACATCTACAAACAAGAATAATTAGATAGAACAAAACAATCGCAATTTTTAACAAACAATTGACTCATAATAATGAAAACACAATTTTGGGTATAACACATACAAAAAAAAACATAAATTGTAGTTAAATGTTACATTCAAGATGA
>CAIWCC010000265.1 GCA_903911085.1 uncultured Bacteroidales bacterium
AAAACAACAGCAGGGTGGATTGTGCGGAAGCCGACAAAAAGACCGTGCAAGCCCAGAGGTACGAGGGGCGGGGATTTTTGGCGGCTGGGGGTTGACCTGCGGAGCTGCCCGTAATAAACTATCAGGCTTGCCTGACCGCTTAATTAAAATGAGGATATTGGGGAATTGGGGGAAATGGAACATTTGCCCATTTTCCTATAAATCCTCATTATACCCAAAGTTTGTGTACCGCATTGCTACATTGATTATTCAATGTAAATAAATTCACATTGAGTATTTGAATGCTTATCTATGGAAATAATACCAAAACCTTGTTTGTCCTTTAATAATGAAAATCTTTCACCATTTGGGTCGTAATGAAATGAAGTTGGTGGTGAGGAGATATAATTTATATCATTTATTTTTGTGTGCTGTGCAATGTGTTGGTGGCCATATAACACCACCTTGACTTTTTGATACTGCTCCAATAAATCAATGAATTCTAATCTATTATCTAAAATGCGTCTATCCGCCCATGAATTTGATAATACTGGTGGGTGGTGTAAAGCTACTACGCAATTTTCAAAGTTATTTTCGTCCAATTCTCTTTTTAGAAACGACATTTCGTAATCAAACAAATAGCCTCTGGCTTTATTTGAAGATAAATCACCCTCGTCCCTCATTACTGATTGAAGTAATATGAACTTTGTGTTTTTGATTATGAAAGATTTGTCAGATAGAATCGTTACTTTATTAGATACTTGAAGCATTACTTCTGATAAATCATGATTGCCTTGTAACCAGTAAATTGGAAAATTCAATTTACTGAAAAGATTATTTACAATAATGTATGCATCATATTCACCTCTATTTGCAATGTCGCCTGTAATGATAATACAATCGACATCTTCAATCAACTTAATGCTTTCGATTAATTTATTTAGCAATGAATAAGGATTAATACCATAAATATCTGACTCTTCATTGCTAAGCATGTGAATATCTGTAATCTGTACTATTTTTATCATTTTATTCAATTTATTTTACAAAACATCACTATATCACCTGCAATAAATCTGTTTTGTAGAATTTTATCGTGACTAAGAATTTTGTTAGCTTGAAATTGTTGTACCGTGAAGCCAAAATCATTTAAACGTTTTAAATAATCATTACCATACATTCTAACATGATTTCGGTTGCCGAAATAGATTAATCTTTCGATAGGGAAAGTTAAGTTGTTATTTTCCAGAGTTTTGCTCATCTGAAAACAAATAGGAATTGAAAGTATTAAGAATCCATCATTCTTTAGTACTCTTTTAATTTCATTTAATGCGTTTTCTTCATTTACAATATCTTGTAGCACGTGACTGCAAATAATGTAATCGAAAAAATTATCATCGAACTGTGACTTCATATCGGTCAAATCCACAATCTGATTAGCTTTACCAAATTGAATATCACCCGTAATGTAATTTGGATTTTTGCCATCAAATTTATCTTTAATGTTCTTCTCAGGAGCGACATGCAGTATATGATAATTTTCGGAAAAAATAGTAGAATAATTTTCAAGAATATAATTTAAAAATCTTTCTCTATCGTAACTGCCACATATTGGACAAACAGCATTTACTCTTAGGCCTTTAGCAGGAACACCATCTTTCAAATACCTTTTTGAAATTGTAAGTAAGGTGCCATGTGGCAAGTTTATTCGACTGTACTGTTTGCAAAACAAACAATAGTTATTTGCACTTATCCAAAATGCATATTTATTAATTGCCCTCCTAAAACATGTTGTTATTCTCGTTGCATTCATTTCAACGAGAAGAAAAAATGAATTTATAAATTTCTCATTTAGTTTCATTTATGGCTAAATTGTATAGTTTCAAAATCAATTCTATTGCTTGATCATTTCCAGGAACCCATATTGCTGAAATTTGATTCTCGATTTTTAGCATCATCTTACATTGGTTAATTAGCTCGTTTATATCAATATCTTCGTTGATATTGATTATTTTATTCGAACTAATTTTCTCAATAATTTCTGCATTCGTTTTTTGTTCTTTTGATCTAAATTTGCAGCCGGTGGGAATTACTATTGTTGGAATACCAAGATATAAAACCTCGCTGATAGTATTTCTACCTGCCCTTGCAATTATAAGTTTGGAATCGGAATAGTATTCATTGCAATCCTCAATATTTGCATGAATAAAAGTATTTGACTGTTTTTTGTTTTTTATCACTTCGTTGTAAATCTGTTTGTTGCTACAGAAAATATGAATTTCAAAATCTCTAAAAACGTCAGCTAATTGAACACATTTATATGCAATGGCAATTGATTTATCTTGAAATTCGATTTTTGAATTAACTGTACCACCGCCAAGAATGCAGCATATCTTATTTTTTGAAAATGTTGGGTTTATTGATAATACCTCTTTTCGGATAATTGTATTAATAGATAAAAATTCATTGTATTTGTAAGGCTTCTCTAATTTCCAAAACCCGTGGACAATAGCCAAATTGGCTTTTGAATACATGTCGTTAAAAATCAAGCTAGAGCTTGATTGATTATATGGGTTATGAACATCAAACGGATTTAGAAGAGCAACAATTTTAAGATTCGGATATACAACCCTTAAACTTTGTAGTATTAATGGTTCACCATCGATAATTACAATGTCTGGATTAAAATCCTCTATTTGATTGAAAATATACTCACCATAGGCACTGACAGGTATTATCCCAATGCTTGAAAAGTCATGTTCAGAAACAGAATGGTTTGTAGTAAATCCTTTCTGATTTAAATATTTCTCACCTTGCAAATATGAGTAAACCTGAATATCTGCATTAAAGTGGTCTTTAAAATGTGTAATCAATTCAACACCAGAAACTACCCGACCTAATCCCGGGAAACCTCTAAATATGCCAGCTATTTTCATTAATTGAATTGTTTTAAAATTTCTGATATAAAATATCTTCTAATTTGGTAATTATCAACGCCATTTAAAGTACCGCCTTGAGTTAGTGCAAATGCTATTTTATAAAATGAGGCTGTTTGAGATTTGCAGTAATCATTGTAATCGCCGTAAGGATAGGCGTATGAGTGAATCTCACCAAATTCGAGCTCTAATGACTGTTTGGACAAACTCAGTTCGTTTTGCAAATCTTCATCGGATAATCTCAAAACTGAGCGGTGTGAAAGACCATGAGAGCCAATCTCCCAACCCTCTTTTTGAAGGGTGAGTAAGTCAACGGTGTTCATGTGGGTTCTGTTTTTTTTGTCCTTTAAATTCCAATCATTCGTTTTTCCAATGTAATCGCTACATACAAATACTGTTGCTGTAAAGCCAAATACTTTAAGAATTGGCAATCCATATTCTATTACACCAGTATAACCATCATCAAAGGTGCATATTATCAAATTGGATTTATCACTGCATGAAAAGTAAAAACGTGAAGAACACAGTTTATACCCATTATCAAAAATGCGTTGTACGAAGGTCTTAAACGATTCTACATTCGTGTCAATATTGGAGTATTCGTCATCGCTAATATCATGCAGAACAACACTCAGGATATTGTTTTTTTGCAAAGCAAAAGAACAATGATTTGGAGATTTATTTTCAAAAACAGACAACCATTTTTTATTTACTGTATTCTTATTCGTCAATTTGGAAATGTCAATATATGCATTTTTATAGATTGAATTTATTTGGGGGTTGTTAATGATATTCAATAATTTAGTTGCCATTTGCTCCGGAATAAAATTGTCAAATACAATCTCACTCATATCGGATTTAATTGATTCGGCAATAAAACCAGAATTGCTTAATACAAATGGCTTCCCCAAAGATAAATAATCACCAACTGAATTAGAAAAACCTTCACAATATGAACCTTGAATATAAAAGTCCCATGACTTCATTCTTTCAACAAACTCGTTGCGAGATATATCCCCAACAAATGAGACAACGTCTTGTACATTAAGGTTATTACACAAATCAATATAGTTTGATAATAAATCAGAATCAATTTGACCAGCAAACTCAAATCGGAAATTGTATGTTTGATTTTTATTCAGATATGGCAACATTGATATTAGGTTTGCAACTCCTTTTTTTTCATTTAGATTCTTTGACCCACAACCTAATACAAATGTTTTTTTGTAGAGGTTAATTGTTGAACTAAAATTACATGAATCAATTGGATTTGGAATTACATGGTACTCGGTATTTGGATTAAAATAGATTTGCTTAGATCTGTCCAGCAATTCAGTAGATAATGCAATAATTTTTTGAGCTTGCTTCAAACAATGATAATTATAAGCATTAAGCTTAATATCTGATATTGATAAGTTTATTTCACTCCCTCTAAGTAAAACTAATAGTTTTACTTTTAAGGCAAAAGATAATTCAGACGCAAAAAGGCCATTTAACCCTGCTCCGAAAGAAATTAAATAGTCATACTTTGTTTCTGAAATTTCACTTAGAATATTCCTAATATGCGCTCTGAAAAATAAATTTTCTTTGAGTTCTTTCTTATATCCTCCTTCGCAGATAACAAGTTTATTTCCAATAATTGGGAATTTTTCATCATAAGTATTTGTATTCCAGATTTCATGATTTGAGGATATTATGGTTATGAAATAACCATAACTACTTAGCATTTCGGCAAAGGTTAAACACCCAAATGAAAGACCACCAGCATTTGAACCAAACTCAGCAGTGATAATTGCTATTTGCATATTTTGTAAATTGTTTTTGATACTTTATTCTGTGGAAACTTATAAGTGACAAATGCTTCTAATTGGCATTTGGGAAATTCTTTGGCTATATCAATCTTGTTTAATCTCATAAAATATGGAAAATTTGCATTTACTTCTTGATAACTATCATCTATTGTTTCGAAAACAAACATTCTGGGAATCCCATTTTTTCGATATGTTGATTTCACCTGTTCAATGTATTCTTCCTTATTATTCGACTGATTAAAATAACTGCAATTAACTTGAATTATAATATCGGGGCTAAAACTCAATTCTTGTGGATAGCTACTATTAATTGTGTTTGCACTTTTGTTGAATATGCTTTTAACTTTATCATTTATATATTGAATAAGACTTTCTTCTCGTTCAAAGCTAATAACATTTTTGAACCCCATAAAATATAATAATGCGGTAACATCACCGAAACCAGCTCCAATTTCAACAATAGATTGATTTCTATCTTCATTTTTAAGAATTTCATATACAGTTTTCCAATACAATGGTGGCTCTTCCTCCGTATATTGAAGAAACCATTCTGGGACATCATTCACTTTCGCCGCAAAATTTTTATTATACTCCTTTAGCAACTTGTAAAACTGTTCCATGATTCCTGAAATTTATTCTTTATTAATGACTTATTATTTTCAGCGATATCACAATCGAATTCAATCAACTTATTTCTTTTTATACACGTTTGCAAATTTAAACTCGGAAGCAATCTGACTTCCGAATATTCTTTACATGTAGTAATATCATTATAAAAACAGGGTGAATCAATGTACATAATTGCCACTTCTTTATTATTCGAGCCACTTATCCACCATTTCAACGCTCCAGTTCCTTTGTCGATTTTTTTTATAGCAATAGAGTCCAACAATGGAATGATACTGTTTTTTAAATTTACATTGTTTATATTATTTAAATCAGGTAATAACTTAATTGATAATCCATATTCAGTGACAAAATCAATTATATCTTCAATTGAATTTAAACTTTCAGATTGCAGAACATGATTCAAGCCAAATTTGACATTGTGTTTTTTGAGCAAATCTATTTTACCTAAAACCTTAGAAAGGTCACCCGATTTAGTAATTTTTTAGCAAATTCAGTATCTTTAATCGCTGGAAATTGAATGTTAAGTTTAATTCTTGTATTTGCTAACTGTTTTATTGTTTCTTCTGACAGGAAAGTGGTGTTGGTAGCGCATCCCAATTCATAATCAGTAGTATCATTTGTATAAAGAATCATTTTCAAAGTTTCGGGATTCATAAATGGTTCACCGCCACTAAAATGTACTTCTTTTAGTGGGGTGCTTTCTAACGAATCAATGATTATTTTATAATTATCAAACTGTAAGTTGATTCTTTTATCAGAGGGCTTTTCCTGACCTTCGTTATGGCAAAATGAACACTGATAATTGCAGGTGTTAGTTGTCAATACCCTGAGTATTTTCCAGAAATTTATATCACCCATACTTCAGCATTATATTTGTTTTCGATTTCGGAAATACTGTTGCCTGTAATATCACATTTTTCGTGATTGTACATTTCGTAAGGCAGAACAATTACACTTTCCGCAGATTGTATGTTAAGTTGAGAAATAATATCTGTGTGATTAAGTAAGCCAGCAACTGTTACTGAGCCACCATACAATTTATTCTTAACTAAATGGACTTGAACATTACTGTTGCTTTTGTATGCTTCTCGAAAATACTCGTATCCAGATTCAGAGCAAACAATATCGAATTGTTGATTTACTTCGGCTTCAATTCTTTTCTTTTGCAAAGCTATTCTTTCATCGGCTTGACTAAAATACTCATTATTACCACCCTTAAAAGCATCCTTTAAAACAGGAACTGTAAAAATCACCTTAGGGTGGTTTTCGTTCAAATACTTGACACATTCTTCATACTTGTCAATACTTCTGTAGGCTATTGAATTCAACTTTGTCTGTGAGAAATCGGTATATTCAATCCTACGAACCAGTATCTCTTTCGCTTTCGAATCAATGTCTAACGAATAAAGTAATTCTAAATCACGTTTTAATACGTCTAAGTCTCCGGTAAACATCAAAGTTACTTTATTTAATGGAGCATGACGTAAATGATAATTAATTCTTTCTCGTGTAGCATTTGGCACAATTGTTTCACGTTCTTCCTGCATTGTTATCAATGATAAATCAATGCCAAAATTAGGAATTGAATGTAAGAAATGCAGTTTAGATTCTTCAATATAACTACCTGTTGTAACAGTAGTAATCATTTTCTTTGGAAAAAAATCGGCTGTGTGCTTTATGAAATCATAAATAAGTGGGTGTAGATATGGGTCAGTATGAGGGGCCACCAACACACCTGCACCCAACCTTAAGTATTTACTTGTTTGGTCAACGTATTTAAATCCGAGATATAAATCTTCTAATGTGATATCAGGAATTTTGGGATACCTTTTTAGAATTGGGTCTGTTTGTACCTTACAATAAATACAACCAATACCACAATTTTTAGAACTGATAGGTATGTTTCCAAAAGTGGCTATTTCGAGTGCAAAAGCATCTAATTGTTCGTTAGTTAGCATAGTTGATTTTTAAAAAATTGAATAAGATTGTTTATCGTTGCAATTTTCACACAAACCAATTCTTTTCTCATTTAGGAGACTTAATCTGAATGCATTCAAATTAGGAGAGTTCCAAATTGAAAGTAATGAATCTGAGATAATACTCCCAAAATTGGTTTCTTGTTTAAAATCGTTACAACAAAGTAAAACATCACCGTTTACAGAAAACACTAATTTCCGAAAAGGGAAATTGCAGAATCCGTAATCTTGAGCATTATAATTTTGCGGAATTACTCCAGCATAGTTTGGTAGCACTTCATTTGTGCTTCGTGCGTTATATGATACTTTTGGATTGCTGCGAAATTTTTCTACAATCTCAATTAAATTATCAGATATTTTATCAGGTTCTACCTCACGATCATTTCTATAATCATTTATATTAATATTATCGAGGCCTGTTGAAAACAGCTCATCAAGTTTCTCCATAGATAAAAGAACACCATTGGTTGTAATATCCAGAAAGAATCTTGGAGATTTCTTTTTGGCGTACTTAATCATTTTCAATAATCTATGCTCCAATAAGGGCTCATTTGAAACTAACAAAGCAATTCTCCCAGCAAAACCAATTTCAGTAAGGGAGTCAATTATTTTTTTGTAAGTTTTCCATTTCATTGATTCAATAGGTCGTTTATAAAATGATTGTGGACAAAAAGAACACCTCTTATTGCAATCCGTTCTTGTCTCAATTAGAACCTGTGAAAATGGCGGAAAATAATTATTCTGTGAATAATAATTTTTTAAAAAGTCAATATCATTTTCAACCTCGACATTTTTACGGATTGCTTTATTTTTATTTTCAATATACATTATTGTAGTCATTTATACGTTTCAAAACTTCTATGCTTGTTGGGCTTTAAATGCCGTATTTTAGATCCATTCGGCTTTTGATTTTTTTGAAATTTCCCATTTAGAAAGTTTATCCAAATTGGGTAAACAATATCGACAAAATTTTATTGGTTTACTTAAAAATGAAAGAATTTGTTGAATGCTTTCAGCCTCATAAATATCAATAGAATCTTCCTTTACCACGTTAAACGTCTCTCCAAAGAAATCATTAAAATGATTGACTGTCAATGGCAGTACGCAAGTGGAGAGTTTCCCATCTTTCAAATAGATACAATTATTTGCCCATTTACATGTACTAAAGTTTTCAATATAATTTTGAGAGCCATTTAAGTCGCGTTTATTGTGATACCACAACCTGGGCTTGTCGACATCCTCACCAATGAGCATGAATAAAACATTAAATTGTTCCGCCTTTTTTTTGATATTTTCTACATCAATGTTTATTGGATAAACTGTCATATCAATATCAATTTTATTGTTTTGGCAAGACGTCCAGAAAATATCACTTTGTTTAAGTAAGAGTACACCATTTGTCATTATAGTAATTTTGCCTTCAAAATACTTTCTTGCAATACAAATTATATCAATTAATTGTGGGTGCAGTAGCGGCTCACCACCCATTAATTCAATCCTTTCAACTTTGCCATTTGTCAATTCCGATAACCGTTTACAGTCCTTCTCGAAGCTAATAGGGTCAAGGTATTTCTCATTTGCTATAGGGCTAAAATGCCCACAGCCATTGCAATTTAGATTGCAATGGTCGGTTAAATCGACATTGAATCGTAAAAGACTGCGAGGTTTATGTTCCATTATTTGTTTCGTATTCAATTGCTTTGACTTTTTATTACCAAAAATAAATATATAAAACTGCAAAACAATGGTGTTATTGCTTTTCGGCAGGGTGAATAAATTTACTATATTTCAGAATTTCGTTTTCTGTAATTGGTTGCTCTCTAATTTGTTGGAAAGTCGGACAAAAAAAGCATGGCATTTTATCATTTACGTTTAACTCTCCTTTTAAAACTCGTTTAAGCTCGATAAATTGTTTGCTTTGTAAACAATTGGTAAGGCCATCTTCAAATACATTTCCAAGAGCAACCCATTTATTTACACAACATCCCAACAGTTTACCATCCCAATTTATTTGTGGTGAGTACCAAAGTTGACAACAAGGCCGTTTGTAACTTTTGTTGAATTTCTCCATGTACTCGTCTCTGGACGAAACACTAAAGCCACTTTCCGCCTTAACGTATTCTGGATTTCTAATCGGTGAAAAATCAGAATGATTTAATTTGGGATTAAACACCATGTTTAAATCTTTGCAAAGTTCCTTTACAGTTGAGATTTCGTGTTCGTTGTGGCCAAAAAGAATAAACTGCCAAGATAACTTTGGATAAATGCTTTTATGTTTTGCTTTGAATTTGTTTAGTTCTCTTATGTTTGAAATAACCTTTTCGAAATTACCACCTATACGGTATTGAGCGTAAGTTTCTTGTGAAGCGCCATCGATTGACATATTTAGGTAGCTAAATTTATACATTACTAAGGCTTCTAAAGTATAACTATCTACAGAGTTAAAGTTAACTCCATTGCCAGCAGTAAGTTTTATTTTTTTATCATAAGCGTATTTTATAATCTTCACTAAATCAGGATTAAGAAACATTTCACCCCAATTTGAAAGTTCTATTTCTTGGATATTCGGGTTGCAATCAACTGTTCTTTTAAAATTATCAAATGATAAAACCCCCGACCCAACTATGCCGTTTTTTATAATACCCTTGCTGGTAGAGCATTCAGGGCATTTGAGTTGACATTTCGTTGAAGCGTCAATTGAGATATTATTTGTATTTATTGCAATATTCATTTGAAAATTAAAGTATGAGTATCAGATAATTATCTATATTTAAGAAGGAGAAAGTAGTTGTCAATAATATTATTTTGATACTTATGAATGCAATTTGATATTTTAATAGTAATTCGTTAGTAAATAAATATGTATTTAAATGCTATTTTAACCACACAGAAATACTGGACTTAACTTCAAAAAATTTATCAATTTTATTTTTTGTATCCTGTTCTAAATCAGGCAATAGATTATTTTTAAAGGCTAAGCTAATACCATTTGTTGATTTTTTTACTATTGGGTGAAGTTTTCTTGATACCTCATAAATGAAATTCTTTTCAAATGCAATTTGTTTATTTCCAAAAAGTTTAAGTTCTTCAACCTTTTGAGCATCAGGTAAAGTTAGCGTTCCTCCTGTATGAACTATTGAATGTCTAAGTTGCCATAAAACCTTTAATTTTTTACAATCATCATTAGAATAGAAGGCGTAATTTAAACCAAAAGCACCAAAATGCTTATTTACAGTTTCAGGATTATGCCAACCTGTTAGATTATCTGCAATTATATTCCCAATTGATAATGAGCCTACATTTCGATATGCAGATAGTTTTGTTATATCTATTACGACTTCACCATTATTTAGTTTTTTGATAAATGGGGAAAGTTTAAAATCCTTTTGATAGACAGTTAAATCAAACATTCCTGCAAAAAGATTTTTCTGAAATGTTTCAAAATGACCCATAATTGTTGGCAAAATAGCTGTAACCAAATGCTGAATACTCTCTTGACTGTCAGTAGAATAAGCTCCATTTTGATTTTTAGGGAATTTCCTAACACACAAATCAATTGCATTTTTTGCTTTAATGGTGTACTTTAAAAAAGTAGTAGCGGGGGATAAGTAATAATTAGTATGCGAAACTCCGTTGTTTGTCGTCTCACACAAATATTGTTGAAATTCTTTTACTGGTTTACCTGCTGCCATAAAATATTATTTAGTCGTTTAAGAATATAATTATCTTAGAAATATTGGGGAAGTTGCTGATAATAGATATTTTGAATATATCCATTTTCCTCTAAATCCCCTTTATCCCCATAATGTAGTGTTTAAATTATGAGTATTTGTTTAACGGCCATTCTAAATTCATGATACTTTTCCAAAACAGTTTCACATGATTTTATGATTGTCATTTCGATTGATTCATTTTGATCGAAATACTTTCTTAGATTTACGTCACTATCTTCCTTTGGATAAGGTATCTCTTTCTTCACATATTCTTGTGACTCTAATATCTCTTTAATTTCTGCTTGTGTATAATTCTTGTCGGGTTCAGCAATCCTCCAATCAGGAGACTGAGAGGAGAATATTATACCTCCAGTGTTTTTGTATAAATTGTTTATTGATTCTGACAAAATCTGATATTTTTCATTTAGAATGGAGTTAATAAATTTATTTTTTGGTAAATTTTGAAAGTGTTGAATAAACTCCCAGCCTTTTGATTCCCAACGATTATATCTATATGAACTTCTAAAACTTTGTATGCTATATATAAACTCTTCCTCTGTCCGAGAAGACATTAATTCTTCAAACTTCTTTTTATCATGATTAATGTAGTCAAATTCATTCGCCTTTGAAATTATATCACCATAATGATCTATAATATCATTCAATGAATAAGATAAATCTAAGGAATTTTCAGCATTCCTTTCCCCATCCTTTTTTTTGTAAGTAACGATTTTGTGTTTTGCAATATCAAATGGAAGATACTCAACATTTCCATATTCAGAATTTAAAATACAGATTATTCTATCCCAACCAAGGTGGCGGACAGCAAAGCCAAGTTCAAACATAACATTGGGATTTGGAATGCCCCTTATATTACCTTCAGAAGTTGGAATTTCAACAACAGGTGTAATATCACAAATAAATACATCACAGTTAGCGATTTTCTTTAGAATATTTTCTGGAATATCTGACGCACCGGGAACTCCTCTTGAGTCCTCTCCAATAATAATATTTAAAGTGTCAACTTTAGTTTTAGCGTAGCTTTTTATTTTTTCACGAATATATGATCTATTGGCATGGCCACCAACATATGATTGCCAAGAATAGAAAATGTTGAAAATTGGGATTTCCATTTTATTCCAGATTAAAATATTGTTTATAAAAACCAAAGATTATCATTCCCAATGTTTGAAGGAATGTCGCCACCGTTGAAATGAGGGGCGATTTGAGCCACCATTTCGGGGTATTTGATTGTAACCGGTAGGTTTTGTTGTTTAACCCTTAGAAATTTATAACTGCCCATTCTTATCTCCTTTTGTGTTTTATTAATATTTACCTCCGCCCTTTCGGTTATTTGACGGTCGATTGACGGTCGATTAACGGTCGTTTCGGTTGTTTATCCGTCGTTTTTAATTGGTCAACTATAATAAGTTATCCGATATTTATCCGACATTATTCCATTTGGGCAATTATTGTGCAATCACAGTGCAATTTGTGCATTGGCGTTTTTCTGGCGTTATTATCGCCGTTTTGGCGTTATTATGGCGTCTTTAATTTATAAAAACTACCTGCTCCAAAAGAACCTCCCTGCTCTAAAAGATTAGCTTTGATAAGTTCAGATAATTCACGAGAAGCTGTTCTTTCGGAAGCTTTGTCTATTGCCTGATACTCTTTGTTCGTAATCCGTCCGTGTTCTTTTACATACAACACGGCTTTTATCTGCCTATCGCTCAATCCTAACTTACTCAAATCTTCCTTATTGTAAATGTCTTTACGGAAAACTGTCCAAAAATCATTGCCTTTGCACGAAAGTTGAGGTAGTGGGATTTTGGCTTCAAGACATAAATTTCTCATTTTATCCATTCCACGTCCCCACGATTCTACATAACCGCTGCGGAAGAAAGTGGTTGCAATATCGGGATTACGTGGTTGTGAAGAATGTTTGTCAAGCAAATCTTCAACAGTCCAATTTTCGGGAAGTTTACCATAATTCCAAATCATAATCTTGTTTTCATAGACACTGATTTGAATCGGATAAGGTCCCGTATAATCTTTGTGTGCAACGGCATTAAGCAGTGCTTCTCTCAAAGCATCTTTTGGATATTCGTAGGTTTCCACACGGTATATATCTTCGTAACTAATCATTGCTTTAATGTACTTTGTGAAAAGCAAATCCATTGTTTTTTCGACTTGTTCAAAAAGATTGCCGTGGATTTCGTCCTGGAACAACAAATCGCTGTCGGTACGGAAAAAACCGATTTTTATATACGCACCCGAAACATATTTTTCAGGGTCGGGGTGGAAAAGTAAAAG
>CAIWCC010000266.1 GCA_903911085.1 uncultured Bacteroidales bacterium
GTCAACACGCTCAGCATGCATTTGTTCCGGATTTACACCAGCACCAATACGAGCCGCAATATCATAACCCATGGTTTCGCCAGCTGTTTGGCCGCCCATTCCATATTGGTTGTTCATAATGTTGATAATAATCGGCAAACCACCGTTCATATCACCTTCCCAAAGTTGGTGGAATTGGTCCATAGACGCAAAATTCATTCCTTCCCAAACTGGACCGCAAGCCATTGAAGCATCACCAATGTTGGCAACTACCAATCCTTTCTGGCGGTTTACTTTTTTGTATAAAGCAGCACCAACGGCAATATCACCCGAACCACCCACAAGGGCATTGTTAGGATAAACACCAAATGGTGTGAAGAAAGCGTGCATAGAACCACCCAATCCGCGGTTGAAACCAGTTACACGTGCAAAAATTTCTGCCAATGTACCGTAAACCAGGAAGCGACGAGCCAATTCTTTGGTAGTACCTTTGAAGTCTTTTTTTACAACGTCAAGAACTGCGCCGTCGAAAAACGATTCCATTACGTCCATCAGATATTTGTCGTCTGATTGGTGAATAGCCGACATTCCTTTGGCAAGAATTTCGCCGTGTGAACGGTGGCTACCAAAAATAAAATCGTCAACGGTCAATGTCCACGCCATACCTACTGCAGCAGATTCTTGTCCAATAGACAAGTGAGCAGGGCCAGGGTGATTGTACGGAGTTCCGTTATAAGTACCAACCGTTTTGATGAGGTTAATCATTGTTTCGAACTCGCGAATCAACACCATATCGTGATAGATGGCTTTAAATTCTTCGTTGGTAAAATTACCTTTTTCGTCTTTTACCGTTTTTTGATATTGATTTACTGGAATCGGTTGAAATTCCACGAAACCCGGTTTACGCATTTCGATCGGGTCAATGTGCTGTACTTTTGGCATTGTATAATGATTTTTATTGTTTATTAGTTGAAATTGAACCACATTAGACACATAGTTCACATACTTTTATTTTTAAAAGAAAAGACATAGAACACATAGTTTAAAAACCTTTGGGTTTTTCTAAGTCTTTTAATTGTTTACCGCTGAGAATGCTAAGAATCGCAAAGTTATTTTGCGAAAATTTGCGTTTGATTTGCGTAATTTGCGTTCTGAAAAATTCCGTTCTTTCTGTGTTTTCCGTGTGCTAGAAAGCAAAAATTGTTTCTTTAAATATTTCGCTAACGGTTGGATGTGGGAAAACCACTTCTTCCATTTCAGCCAATGTCATTTCTTGCTCAATAGCTAGGCAAGCACCATAAATCATTTCGCTGCAAGGGTTACCAAGCATGTGAACACCGATTACTTCGCCGTATTTTTCGCCGATAAGCACTTTGCAAATTCCGCTGCCACCTTCATTTTCGGCTACAAATCTTCCTGCATAAGCCATAGGCAATTTAGCTACTTTAAAAGCAATACCTTTTGCTTTAGCCGACTCTTCTGTTTCGCCTACACCTGCCACTTCTGGATTGGTATATACCACACCTGGAATTGCATTGTAACGCATCACATCAGCACGTCCAGTAAGATTATTCACCACCACTTCACCTTCGCGACTGGCTGTGTGAGCCAACAAAGAGAATCCGGTTACGTCGCCTGCTGCAAAAACATTTGGCACGTTGGTACGCATTTTTTCGTCAACTTTAATACCTCCACGGAATAACTCAACGTTTAAATTTTCCAAACCAAAACCTTTTGTTACTGCACGGCGACCTACGCTGACAAGGATTTTTTCGCCTTCAATAGTTTCCGTTTTTCCGTCTTTTTCGAAAATAACTTTGTTGCCTTCTATTTTTACTACTTTGGCATTCAGATTGAACTCAATACCTTTTTTAGCATAAATATCGCGCAACATAGCTGAAATTTCAAAATCCAAACCACCCAAAATTTCAGGAAGCATTTCCACGATAGTCACTTTGGTGCCAAGGCTATTGTAAAAACTTGCAAACTCCATTCCGATTACACCACCGCCAATTACTACCATCGATTTTGGTTGTTCTTTCAAATCCAAAATTTCGCGGTTTGTGAGGATAATATCACCTGCTTCGGCCAAACCAGGAATTGGTGGAACAAAAGCTTCAGAACCTGTACAGATAAGTAAGTTAGCCGCTAAATAGCTTTCACCACCAGCAGTAACTTCCACACCTTTGGCACTACGACCTACAATTGTAGCATCGCCTTTTACAACTGTTACATGGTGCATTTTCATTTTGCCTTCAACACCAGCAACCAGCTTTTTTACCACTTTATTTTTGCGGGCAACAATTTTTCCGAAATCAAAACTAACTTTTTCGGCAAAAACACCATATTTATCACCGTGCAACGCATTTTCGTACGTTTTAGCACTGTAAAGCAATGTTTTGGTAGGTATACAACCTTCGTTGAGACACACACCGCCCATGCTTTTTTTCTCGAACAATAAAACTTTCAGTCCTTTATGCCCTGCACGCTCCGCAGCTACATATCCGGCAGGACCACCACCGATAATTATTAAGTCGTACATAAATCTATTTACTATTATATCATTTACTATTTACAATTGAAGACTTAGAAACCTCATATTTACAATTTTTAAACCACAATAGGCACAATAGAAATAACTTTTATATGCTAATAAAAACTATTGTTTCTATTGTGGTTCAATGAATTTTCTTAAAATATATCCAATTCCAATGTTTCTATTTCAATGGCAATTTGTTTCAGGAAGCGTGTTGCTTCGCCACCATCCAATGAGCGATGATCGTATGTCAAGCTTAAGCCGATATATGGCACAAAACCATAAACACCATCACCCAAATCTTTCGGACGAGGAACAATAGTATTCACACCCAAAATAGCCGATTGAGGAAGGTTGATTACAGGAGTAAAGATTTCCACACCGTAGTTTCCAAGGTTAGAAACAGTAAATGTTGCAGCTTCGGCGGCTAATAATTCTGGTGAAATAGCACCTTTCTTACATGCATTTGCTACTTCTTTCAACTGATTTGAAAGTCCAATAATTGACAAATCATCGGCATTACGCACAGCTGGAACCATCAAACCACGTTCAGTATCTACAGCCAATCCAAGGTGAACTTTGCTAAACAAGCGCATTGAATCGCCAAGGAAGTGTGAGTTTACATTAGGGAACTTCTTCAATGCTTTAACAACTGCAAAACATACGAAATCATTTATTGTCAAATTAGCCGACAATGTACCAGCCTCGAAAGCTTTCTTGGCTTTTTTGCGCAAAGATTGAATTTTGCGAGCATCGGCTCCCAAATGGTGAGTAAGTTGTGCAGAGTTTTGCAACGAAGCATGCATCGATTTGGCAATAATTTTGCGCATATTCGACAACTTTTTATCTTCGAAATCAACACCATAAACAGCATTAACCGGTGGAGGAAGCAAATCAGCAGCTTTAGCAGTTCCAGCCAGACCAGAACCTGCACCTTGTGGTTGAACACCTTCTTCCGTAGCAATTTTCTTAGCCAGTGGAGTTAGTTTCGGACGGTTTTCCAAAGCTGCTAATACATCTTTTTCAATTACACGACCGCTTGGTCCTGAACCAGCTAATTCGCTTGCATTCACAGCTTCTTTTTCGGCCAAGTTTTTGGCACGCGGAGAAACGAAAGACGTTTCGTGTTTCGCGTTTTGTGTTTCGTGTTTCGTGTTCTGTGATTCTACAACATCGGTTGGTTTTGTTTCAACAACGGCAGGTGCAGCTACTGTTGCTGCCGATTCTACAACTGGTGCTCCACCTTGCAATAATCCTGCATAATCGTCACCAGGTTGACCGATAACCATCATGTCCAATAACACTTCTACTTCGTCACCGTCGTTGTAAAAACTTTCAAGTACCACACCATCAGCTGGCGATTCTTCTTCAAACGAAGCTTTATCAGTTTCGTAAGCAAATAAAACTTCGCCTTTTTTGACGGTATCACCTTTTTTCTTTTTGATTTCGGTGATGATACAACTTTCAACCGATTGCCCTTGTTTAGGCAAAATAACTACTACAGCCATGTTTTTTTAATTGGTAATTAACAATTAATAATTAATAATTTAAAGACCAGTTACGGTCACGAATTTTTTATAAGCTTCAGCCCAAACGTCTGGATTTTGTGGCAAGAATTCGTCTAACTGAACAGATTCACCAATAATTTGACGCATTTCTTGCAAAGAATCAACACACCCAGCAGCTTTTGCCTGAATCATAACATTTCCAATAGCAGTTGCTTCCGAAGGTCCTGCTATTACAGGGATTCCGATTGAGCTGGCAGTCCATTGATTTAATAATGCATTTTTTGAACCACCTCCAATTACATGTAATTTTTCAATTGGGAATGGAGCCAAATCTTTTAGTAACTCTAAAACGTAACGGTATTTGAGCGAAAGACTTTCGAAAATACAACGAACAAATTCAGCATGACTAGAAGGAGCTGTTTGGCCAGTGGTTTCACAATATTCTACAATAGCGCCCGTCATGCTAACTGGATTGGCAAACGAAGGATGATCGGTATCTAATAACGATTGGAATGCAGGAACAGTATCTGCCATTTGAATTAACTTTTCATAAGCGTAAGAAATACCTTCCTTTTTCCACTCCTTCAAGCATTGTTCCAATAACCACATTCCAGTAACATTTTTCAAAAAACGGGTTGTTCCTTCCACTCCACCTTCGTTGGTAAAGTTCAAGGTTGAAGTAGTTTCATTAATAATTGCATCTTTTACTTCGATGCCCATCAACGACCATGTACCAGAGCTTAAATATGCAAAATTGGCATTAGCAGCTGGAACCGCAGCTACCGCAGCACCAGTATCATGTCCTGCTACAGCTACCACTTTAACTTTACCCAACTCACTTTCTTCTGCCAAGTCGTCGCGCAAGGTGCCAATAATATGTCCTGGCATCACAATATCGCCCAAAATAGAAGGTGAAACACCTGCTTTTTCGAGTAATTCGGCTTCAAATTGTTTAGTTCGTGGATTTAATATCTGTGATGTAGAAGCAATGGTATATTCCACTACTTTATTGCCTGTGAGCATATAAGCCAACGCATCAGGCATAAACAAAATTTCTTTTGTGGCTTTTAAAATAGAATTGTTATCTTGATGCATTGCAAAAAGCTGATACAAACTATTGAAATTCATAACTTGAATTCCAGTAAGGTCATACACTTTTTCGCGAGGAACAATTTCGAAATATTTTTCTGGAGCACCTACTGTGTGAGGATCGCGATATGCATAAGGTGCACCAAGTATTGAACCGTCTTCGGCTAACATTGCAAAATCGACACCCCAAGTATCAATACCGATTGAAGTAATTTCAACTCCTTCGGCTTTGGCAGCCACAAGACCTGCTTTCAAATGTTCGAATAATGAGTAAATGTTCCAATGAAAATGATTTCCAATTTGAAGAATTTGATTTGGGAAACGGGTCAACTCCTTCATTTGAAGTCTACCATTGTCGAGTGTGCCCAGAATTGAACGACCACTGGTGGCACCAAGGTCGAATGCTAAGAATGATTTGTTTTTCATTATGATTTTTTAAAAGTTGGCACAAAGGTATTTATACTTATTCTATAAACGCTGCGAATTTTGATATTAAAACTTTATTTTTTGACAAGTAAACATTTCGCACTTACGTAAATAAAAAATTAAAAAAACTTTTTGCTTTTAATAGTTGGTATTCAGACAGTAAATATAATTATAAATAATTTCTAAGTTGTTTATCATATATTTAAGTAATATTTTCTTGATTTCAGCATATCAAACACTTAACTGTGCTGAACTGTGCTGCAAAGGTAAGATAAAGTTTCAATATACATATATTCTTTTTTTATGTTTTACAGCAGAAAAAATGTTTATTAACACAAAGAGAGCATTCTCAACTTTTTTTAAAATTGATTATTTTTGATACAAATCCATGGCTTGAAAAAGTATTTTGCAATGATATAATTGAATTTTTTAGATAACTTAGGCTTAGTGACTAATTGATATTTAAAAATTTCTCGTTTTAGGTAAAATAGCCAATACTAATAAATTAAAAAAATATTTCAAATTTCACAGTTCAAATATAAAAAACAATTCATATATTTGCACAATTAAAATTAATCGTCAATTGTAGCGACAATTGCAATACATTTATAACAAAAAAAGCATTTTAGCTTTATTCTTTCTTACTGATAAAATTTGGCGATTTTAAGTAACTCGAAAGATAAGTTCAAGATGCCTACGCCTATGGCGTGGGCTTGACTTATCCAGCGAGTTACAGGTTACGCCAAATACCTTTCAGTGAGCGGGAACAGTTAAGTTCACGCTTTTTTTGTGCCTAAAAATGAACAAATAAGATCAATCTTTATAACAATTTAAAATCAATGCGTATGAAAATCTCTGGTGTTTTAAAAATTTATTTATTAAGCGCAATTATTCTAACAAGCTGCAGCAAAGGCATAAAGTTAAGTGAGCTCGAATTAAAAAACAAATTGTATTACAACACAAGTGAACAAAAGCCTTTCACGGGTAAAGTTTATGAGGCTTATTTATCTGGTAAAGATTCCCTTATTGCAAATATTGACAGTGGGATGTTTAACGGTAAATATCTTTTATACTATCCTACAGGTGAAATAAAAGATTCAGTTGTGTATGAAAAAGGAATAATTGTAAAATACAAAAGATTTCTTACTAGCGGGTTAGAGAAGAAAATTTCTGAAAAATTATTAGTTCAATCAAAACAAGGTTTGACTTGTATAATTGATGAAAATAAAGATACGATACTATTTTCTGGTTTAAGTGAAGGAAATGATATTGATAAATCCCGTTATGAAAATAATTACATAAATGGGGAATTAACAGGAGTCGCAACAGTATATTTCCCAAATGGGAAAGTTAGTTCAATTATCAACAGACGAAATTCAGTTGCTGTAGGTGAATATATTGAGTATTTCGACAATGGTTCCTTAAAAGAAAAAGGTAATTACTCAAACGATGGAAATAATTGGCGAACAGGCAAATGGACAAGCTATCACAAAAATAAAAATATTGATGAAGTTGGAATTTACACAAACGGCAGAAAGGACAGCACCTGGAATGAGTATTATGAAAATGGAAAGATTGAATTGATTTCTAATTATTCAAACGGAATAAAAAATGGGAATTATATTGCCTATTATCAGAATGGAAATACTCAAGCAAAAGGTAGTTTTCTAAACAATATGAGGGAAGGCGATTGGACATTTTATAGTTCGAATGGCAGTATTGATGGACAACAAAGATTTAGCCGCGGCAACGCCTTAAGTAAGTGTGATTGTTGTGGTAAATTTTATAATTACGATGAAGGTTGGACTGCAAGAAATCGGGGTTTTACTCAAGGTGCATGGGACTATTTTGCAGCTGGCGGCTCTGGTGGAGGACCATATTGCTCTAGAGGATGTGCAAAAAGATGTGAGTGAAGAAATGCAAATATAATTCTCTTAATATATAACCAGTTTTGAATCTTTACCGAGATTCATTGACTTAAATTAAAAAATAATATTATGGATAAAGATGAATTAATTGAAATGATTAAAGAATCATTGATTGAATTAAATGAAAAGGATTCTGATATCTTCAAATGTGAAAATCCGAGATTAGACCGTTTAGTGACTAATGAGCGTGAAATTAATCGAGAATTGCACGAAACTGCATTAAATCACAGATTTGCTATTTATTTGGAGAATAATCTTAAGAAAAGAAAAATCTCTCATTACTCTGTTGATATTGAGTATAATAGAAATTTTCGAAAGCGCAAAGTAGTTATAATTAAAGGTGTCAGCACTTCAGTAAGACCCGATATATTAATACATAAAAGACAAGATAAAACTAAGAAGTATAATTTATTAGCAGTAGAAACCAAAAAAGGAAAAATATCCGGACATGACATCGATAAAATTAAAGCACTATTATTAGATCCCGACTACTTATTTGACTATGGATTATCTGTTTCCTATTGTTATAATCCGAATATTATAAAATGCCGATTTTATAGTAAAATAAACGTTAATCATATAATTGATGAGGAAATAATAGTCAATAGAAATAAATAAACATACTAATTACTAACACCTCTTTTAATTTTAATTACAAAAGCAACATGAAAAAAACAATTATTTTATTTTTTCTGTCAATTATTAATATTGGCTTATCAACTGCTCAGGTTGAACTAAAGGGGAAAAAACTTCAAGAGAGACTTGAACAAATCAATTCCGACATCATTGCAGGTAATTATGAACATGCAATAAAACTTGTAAATAATCAGGATACAATTATTACTGAAAAGAATGTAAAGAAAAAAGAGCTGCCATCTTACCTAAAGAACGATTCAATTATAAAAACTAAAATTGTAGTGTTCGATGAAAACAAGACTAAAGTATTGACTTTAAAGTATGCTTATGAAGCAAAGAAATATAATGAAGCAATAGAATTGCTCGATGTGCAATTAAGTAATGAAAATTCGTATCTGGAAACACAAAATATTCAAAACCAATTGAAAGAAAACTTAACTGTTTTAAAAAGCGAATATGCAAATTTTAAGTTAATAAATTCTATTGTCGATAAGTTGAATTTTACTCAAATAGAACCAACTCAATTAGATATTTTTTTAAATAGCTTGAAATCAGCAACTAACACTTCTGATAATGGTGTAAATACTATTGTAGCTAACTTACCAGCAATGAAGGATATATCCGAGAAAGTAAAAGAAAATAATGGCAACAAATTTATAACTAAAATCAATCAGTTTGTTTCTGAACCAATTTTCAACGATTTGGATTATGCTAAAGCTTCCAAACTTATTGCACGAGTTAAAGTATTAAACTCCTATTCTGACAAACTTTATGCGACTTTAGGGAATAACGTCAGTTTAACAAAACAGAGTGATGCTTTTAAACAAGTTTTAATTGATAAAGTTACTTCTCTTCAAAAATATAAAGAGGCAAATAGACCTACAATTATAGAGGCTATTGAGTATATTGACCATGCTCTTGATACCGTAGCTACAGAATCAGTTGTCGAGACAAGGATTAAAATTGATACAACTTTATTAAGAAAAGGTCTAGCTGGTGATATAGAGGTCTTTTATTATCTACATAAAAATCCGAATGGCTTATTTGTTAACCACAAAGGGTTGAGTTGTATTTTAGAAGATAATGATTCAATTCCATTTAATGGAATAGTGAAAGAGTACGATGAATATGGAAGCCAAGTAGTTGCTGAACATAATTTTGTTTATGGAAGAAAGGAAGGGAAGTATTCGGCATATTACAATGGCGAATTGACATCAGAGGTCAACTACATGAATGGGAAAAAAGAAGGAAAATATAAATGTTATGAAAAAGGTAAATTATACAGTGAGGTGAATTACGTCAATGGAAAACTAGAAGGTCAAGAATATGTATATATTCAAGAAAAAAAATTACCAGGCTATAATTATGTAAATGATAAACCAGAAGGAAAATGTATAAGTTATTATAATGGGGAGCTAAATTATATTCACAATTATGTAAATGGTAAACTACAGGGAAAACGTATTGATTACTTTGAAGGACATATTTGGGCTATTTTTAATTATGTAAATGACAAAAAAGAAGGGAAATATGAACATTTTTTTGAAGATGGAAAAATCGCAGAAGTTTGTTATTATAAAAACGACAAAAAAGAAGGTAAAGAATTAAAGTACTGGAAAGATGGTACATTTAGAGGAGAAACAAATTGGGTAAATGGAAAAAAAGAAGGATATGAGATAGATAGAAAAGGAGATGTAGAAGAAACATCTTGTTATTATCTACATGGCAAATTACATGGAGAAAGAATGCGTTATAATGACGATGGTAACAAAATTGTATTCACCTTTGTGAATGATCAAATGGATGGTTTTATGAAACTATATTATCCAAATGGAAATATTCATTATAAAGTTATGATAAAAACAATTAATGGAGTATCTAAGGAAGTTGGTAGAACTACATTTTATAATAAATATCAAAATGGTAAAGTAGATCGCTATGTGGATGCAGAATAGGTGGCTATTATTATAACAATGTTACGTATTACAGATTAATTTTTACTTGATAGGGCTTGAACTCTGTTGCTCGTAGGTTATAACTAATTCCATCGTTGAGCGTATCGTAGTTTGTTGGTCTTAGTTCGGCCTATGGCTCTTGCCTAAGTCGTGTGGGAAGTACAGCCCTCGTTGAACGTTGCGTAATTTGGATGTCTTAGTTCGGCGAAGCGTCTTTCGCTTCGTCGTGTGGGAAGGAAAACTCCGCTTTCCACATTACATTTAATCGGCTGATATTCAGAAATGAATTTCAGCCGATTTTGTTAAATATAAAAATGTATCAAAGAAACTGTGAAAATATTTTGTTTAGAATTTATACAAAAATCAAAAGAAGTTCGTATATTTGCACTGAAAAATTATTCCATGAATTTTGTTTTCAAACATAATCAATTTTAATGTAATGATATATGACAACAATTCAATTAAAAAAAGATTTAATACATCAAATAGCTGAAATTGATGATAATACGTTTCTAAATGCATTAAAAACTATTATAGAATCGAAAACTAAATCGAAAATTATTCATCTTACAAATGAACAGAAGGTAGAGATTATTCAATCCCAAAAGGAATTTGAAAATGGCCAATTTACAGAACAATTTGAGTTAAATAAAGAGTTTGAAAAATGGCTAAACGAAAACTGATTTGGTCAAATAACGCTAAAATACAGCTTTTTGAGATACTTGATTATTTTAACGGCCGAAATCAAAACAGTAATTATTCTAAAAAGCTGTATAGATTATTTGTTAAAGAAGCATCTACATTGATTAAACACCCTGAATTAGGAATTAAGTCTGATTTATTTTTAGTAAGAGGTTTAATTGTAGAAAGCTATATTTTATTTTATGAAATTACATCGGAATATTTAATTATTCATACAATTTGGGATACTAGACAAAACCCTGTTAATCTACAAATTAAATGAATTGTCCCTGTCCCTCCCCTCGTTTAGCGTAGCGTTATTTGGAAGTTTTAGTTCGGCGAAGCGTCTTTCGCTTAGTCGTGTGGGAAGGAAAGCTCCGCTTTCCATATTATATTTAATCGGCTGATATTCAGAAATGAATTTCAGCCGAATTAGTTTTTAAACATTTTATTCAAACACCAAATATGGCAAATAAATTTCAAAATAGTTTCCTTATAAGGAAATAATGTGTATATTTGCAGAAAAAAATAATACATGGAATATCGGTTTGACATTGTGCTTTTGGATGAAGTGGATGAATTTCTTAATTCATTGGACGAAAAAACACGGGAGAAAGTAATTTACAATTTGTGGAAAGCACGCCAAATAAATGATTCAGAGCTTTTAAAAAAAACTGACAGATGATATTTGGGAATTCCGTACACGTTTTATGGGAAACCAAGTCAGATTACTTGCATTTATGGAAAAAAATTCAAAGCAGCCTAAAATAGTAGTTTGTACCCATGGATTTGTAAAAAAAGATTGGAAAGTGCCCAAGCAAGAATTAGACAAGGCTATGAAAGTTATGAAAACCTATTACACAGAAAAATAAAGGAGGGCAAAATGAAAAAATACTCATTAGAAGAAATAACCGATAAATATATTGGTAAATCAGGAACAATAGAAAGAGAAAGGTTTGATTTTGAATTGCGCGCAGACGTTATAGGCGAAATTATTAAAAATGCCCGTGTAGAACAAAACCTGACACAAGAACAGCTTGGGAAGCTAATTGGTGTTCAGAAAGCACAAATCTCTAAAATTGAAAACAACGCCAAGGATGTGCGGTTTTCTACCATACTTCGGGTTTTTGAAGCACTAAAAGCACAGGTAAATTTATCCGTAAAATTACCAAACCACGAAAGTGTTCAAATCGCCTAATTATTCACCCCTTGTTGAGCGTAGTGTAATTTGGTATTTCTTGTTCGGCGAAGCGTCTTTCGCTTTTTCGTGTGGGAAGGAAAGCTCCGCTTTCCAAAAAGTATTTAATCGGCTGATATTCAGTAATGAATATCAGCCGAATTTTATCAGTACAGCTCCGATTTTTCTTATAGAATGACAATACCATTATTTGGTTGAATAATTATAAAATCAAGAATGATTTTGGATATCACCAAAAATGAATACTTTTGCATTTGACTAAAGTAAAACAAATACCAATATGAAAACCACCAAACTATCTACAAAATTGACCAAAGAAGCTCCCCAAAAAAGAGTATCTAAAGCTTGGAAAGCCGCAATGAAATATCAAGGTTGCTTTGATAAAGAAGAGGTTATAAAATTTGCACACTCTTAATTATTGAATATGAGGTATCTATTGGATACGAATATATTTCTCTGTGTTGTTAAAATTCACTTCAATGATAGACAGATTGACCATATTAAGAGATTTGAAAAATCATTTGCAGAATGGTTTTATTAATTCAGAAAAGATATTGTTATGTTTGGATCACAAGCAAACGGATTATAGTTTGATTAGACTTCTTTTTTCAATAATATGATGTTTATGGTTCTGTTTTACGAATTTAGTATTACCTTTGCAGTGTAAATACAATTAATAATAATGGCTTTAAAACCAACACTATGGCAAAACCAATTAAAGAAACACCCATTTTAAAAGGTGCTGACGCAAGAAAATTTGTGGAAAATTTGGCTAACACAAAAAAAGTAGATGATACAACCAAAGCCAAAATGAAAGTAAGCTTTGATAGGTTAAATTCAATGGCTCGGTTTTAATGGAGAATCAATTTAATCTGATAAAGTTAACTGACAATTATCAATTAAAACCTTTCGATTGTGGAGATGCAGACTTAAATGATTTTCTGCTAAATTGCTCCAAAGACTTTTCGAGAGGCTTACTTGCTGTAACCTATTTGATAGAGGATGAAAATAATACAATTGCCTTCTTTAGTTTAGCAAATGATAAAATATCAGTTACAGAGTTGGGTAGTGAGAGTAAATGGGCAGAGCGTTTCAAAGATTTATTACCTATTGGAAAGCAGTTTAACAGTTATCCAGCAACGAAGATTGTTCGTTTAGCAGTATCTCTCGACTATCAGTTTAAGGGATGGGGTGATGCAATTTTAGATTATCTAAAAATTTGGTTTGCAACCGACAACAGAACAGGTTGTAAATATATTACAGTAGATGCTTATAGGGCATCTTTGAAATTCTACGAAAAAAACAAAATGATATATCTAACAAGTAAAGATAGAAAATCAGATACTAGATTGATGTATTTTGATTTGTCAAAATTATCCTAGCTAGAACAACCCCTTGTTGAACGTAGCGTAATTTGGTAGTCTTTGTTCGGTGAAGCGTCTTTCGCTTCGTCGGGTGGGAAGGAAAGCTCCGCTTTCCAAAATGTATTTAATCGGCTGATTTTCAAAATGAATTTTAGCCGATATTGCATTTATACTTTTCTACTATACAACGCTGTCAGGTGCAAATTCCAAAAAATCGGAATGTTCGTTTGCTACCACACATGACAGATTAATGTTACTGCACCCGACCTGACATCGCCCAAAAGGATTATCAGCGTCGAACTAGATTCCCAGTTACAGTTATAGTTATAGTTGAGTTCAATTGTTGGTATTCGGCTGTAATAACTAAACAATTAGATAGGTAGTTCAATTCGAAATCCAGTACCAAATTGCGATTTTAACCACAAACCAAAAAATCGGTCGTAAACAGAATAGCATTTATTATCGACCGTAATAATTTCTTTGTCAAGTAATTGCTTTAAAGACGTTTGAGCCGAACTTGTGGAATGTAGTGCGTGGCGTTTTATAAAGACACCTGATAATACGGCAGTTGCTTTTCCCTCCTTGGCAATAGCAATTAACACTTCCTTTTGTCGTTCGGAAATAAGACTTAATGTGGTTTGAAATAGAGGCTGTAAATTAATTAGTTTGTTTGAAAAAGCTTGCTGTACAATTTCCATATCAACTTCTTCGGTTGGTTTTATCAACCCAAAAATCTCATTCATTATATTCTGTAAATACCATGTATGACCTTCGAGTAATTGATATATTGCAGCTATATAATTAGTAGAAATGCATTTATTGGCAGCGTTAAATTTTTCAAGAACAAAATTATTGTACGCTTCGAAAGGAATTGCCTCTAAATGTAAAGCTTGTACACTTTGGTAGAATGGTCGCGATGAACTAAAAAAGATATTTTCTAACAAATGTCGTTGGCTACCTGCAAAAACAAAAGTGGTGTTTTTAGAATGTTGTATATAGGTTCTAAGCAAGGCTTCCACGTTTTTTTCGGGATAATTGGCAACTTGCTGAAATTCATCTATGGCTATAATACAGGGCTTTTCGGCTTGTTCTAAGTACTTGAATATCTCTTCAATAGAAAAATTTAATTCTTTAATTTCGCCAAGACCAATATCAAAAATAGGTTCACCGGTATTACTGTCTAATTTAAAAGCTGGACGAAGTGAACTTATTACCTGAAAAAAATTATCAATAAAAATTCTTCCTTTCGGCTTTAGTACTTCAAATATCTGACGACTTAATAGAAAAATAAACTCGCGTAAACTACTTGTGGAGTATATGTCTATAAAAAATGTATAGTAATCATCTGATATTTCTGGGAAACTAAAACAATGCTCTATTAAACCTGTTTTACCCATTCTTCTTGGAGAAATAAGTACTATATTATTACCGTTTAATACGTTTCTAATAAGAGTTGCAGATTCATTTTCTCGGTCGCAAAAGAATTCAGGAGAAACATATCCTCCTGTTAAAAAGGGATTTGTAATCTTTTTCATTGGATTAATTTTGCGACAAATGTAATTATTATTTTTCAATAATCAAAATTCAATAATTGAAAAACAATAATTAAAAGATATCGCAAATAAAAAAATCAATCCGTAAAAGGTGAACAAAAAACTAAAATAAAGAGTATTGCAAATTGATTTATTTTTTTCAAACATATTTTTTGCGTGTTTAAAAAAGAGTTATAATTAGAATTCGTAAAAATTCACTTAAGTCCGAAACGTTATAAAACTTGATAATAAAGGTTATTTCTTTTTTGAGGTGCTATTAATTCAATTAATCATCGTATTATTCACCTAAGAATGATATTAGATTATTCATTTTCAGTTTCTTCAATCTTTAAACTTAGTGTGTTATTTTGTGATTTTTTGTGTAATAGCTATACCACAAAGAAACACAAAAAATCAACACAAAGGTTCACAAAAAAAAGACAATAGCACCTCAAAAAAAGAAATAACCAAAATAAAAATGTAACCAAAATTTCATAAATTGTCAGTATCTTTGCAGTCCGAAAAAAAATGTGCACGAAGTAAGTAAGATGCAAGTAATTAAGTATCTTTAAATGCAAAAAAAAAGAATAATATGAAACAATTTAAACGTACCACCGTAACATCCGCTTTACCTTATGCCAATGGTCCAGTTCATATAGGTCATTTGGCTGGTGTTTATATTCCTGCTGATATTTATGTTCGCTATCTTCGTTTGAAAAACGAGGAAGTGCTATTTATTGGAGGTTCCGACGAACATGGTGTGCCTATAACTTTAAAAGCTAAAAAAGAGGGAGTTAGCCCACAAGATATTGTAGATAGATATCATAATATTATTAAAAAATCGTTTGAAGATTTTGGTATTACGTTTGATATTTATTCACGTACCTCTTCGGCAACACATCGTCAAGTGGCTTCCGATATTTTTAAAACCATAAACGAAAAAGGTGGTTTTATTGAAAAAACGAACGAACAATATTATGATGAATCGGCACAACAATTTTTGGCCGACCGATATATAACAGGTAAATGTCCACACTGTGGTAATGAAAATGCTTACGGCGACCAATGTGAGTCGTGTGGTACATCGCTGAATGCTACCGATTTGATTCATCCAAAATCGGCTATTAGTGGTTCTGTGCCAGTAATGCGCGAAACAAAACATTGGTATTTACCTCTCGATCAACACGAAGCATGGTTGCGCAAATGGATATTGGAAGAACACAAAGAATGGAAAGCAAATGTGTACGGACAATGTAAAAGTTGGTTGGACATGGGATTGCAACCACGTGCTGTAAGTCGCGATTTAGATTGGGGAATTCCAGTGCCAGTGCCCAATGCCGAAGGTAAAGTACTGTATGTGTGGTTCGACGCACCAATTGGTTATATTTCCAACACCAAAGAACTACTGCCTGATAGCTGGGAAAAATGGTGGAAAGATCCCGAAACACGTTTACTCCATTTTATTGGCAAAGACAATATTGTTTTTCATTGCATTGTTTTTCCAGCGGTATTAAAAGCTGAAGGTTCATACATTTTGCCTGATAATGTTCCTGCAAATGAGTTTTTAAATTTGGAAGGCGACAAAATTTCAACTTCCCGCAATTGGGCAGTTTGGTTGCACGAATACCTCGAAGATTTTCCAGGAAAACAAGATGTGTTGCGCTATGTTTTAACTGCCAATGCCCCCGAAACCAAAGACAACGATTTTACTTGGAAAGATTTTCAGGCAAGAAACAACAATGAATTAGTGGCTATTTTTGGCAATTTTATCAATCGAGCATTGGTATTGACACAAAAATATTACGAAGGTATAGTGCCATCTTTGGGCACTATGACCGACTACGACAAGCAAACATTGGAAGAGTTTGTAAACATAAAAACAAACGTCGAAAAACTGTTAAACAATTTCCGTTTTCGTGATGCTCAAAAAGAAGCAATGACATTGGCACGTATCGGTAATAAGTATTTAGCCGACACAGAACCTTGGAAAGTGGCCAAAACAGATATGGATCGGGTAGCAACAATTATGCATTTAAGTTTGCAAGTAGCAGCAAATTTGGCTATTGCTTTCGAACCATTTTTACCTTTTACTTCCAAAAAATTGCGTACCATGTTAAGTATGAAAAATTTTAATTGGAGCGATTTAGGTAAAATGGATTTACTTGCTGTTGGTCAACAACTTGGCACTCCAGAATTATTATTCGATAAAATTGAAGACGAAACAATAGATGCACAAATAAAAAAACTGCAAGACACAAAAATAGCTAATGAAACAGCCAATTTTAAGGCAGCTACAGTAAAGGAAAATGTTGCATTCGAGGACTTTATGAAAATGGATATTCGAGTGGGAACGGTTTTAAATTGCGAACGTGTACCAAAAGCAGATAAATTATTGAAATTCCGCATTGCTGATGGTTTACAAGAGCGCACAATACTTTCGGGCATAGCTCAATCGTACCCAAATCCAGCCGAATTAATAGGCACACAAGTATGTTTTATTGCTAATTTTGAACCTCGTAAGTTGCGCGGCATAATGAGCGAAGGCATGATACTTTCTGCCGAAAACGCAGATGGTAAATTGGTGCTTATACAACCCAAAGTGGAAGTTAGCAATGGTGCAGAAGTGAAGTAAAAAAAGTGATTTACCAAACATAAAAAAAGCATCAAATGGCATTTCCATTTGATGCTTTTCTAATATGTATAATGCCCTAAAATAATTAGGTGAAAGCTTAAGCACTAATCTTTCAAGTTAATGTGTTATTTGGCATAATATTTAAATATAAATCATTATATCAGCTAATTGCATTGCAAAAAAATCAGAAATCTAGCAGCCTTAATAACGAAAAAAAGACATCTTATATTTGCGAAAATTTGTGTAATTTGCGTTCAAACCTTTTGTTTCGAAAATAAGCAAAATTAGTTATAACAACAAAAATACGAAGTATTTTAAAAATCCGTTTTTAATCCGTCTAATCAGTGTAATCCGCGTGCTATTTCTTTTTTGGTTCTGGCTTGTTCAGCTTAAGCTTATCTAAATCCAATAATTTGCCTTACTTCACGAATGGTTTTTGCAGCGTTTTCTTGCGCTTTTTCCTTGCCCATTCGTCTAACCTTCAAAAGATACTCTTCATCGCTCGAAATGGCTCTGATTCGCTCACGAAATGGGTCGGTAAAACTTATCATATCTTGAGCTAATTGCTTTTTCATATCGCCGTAGCGTATTTGACATTTATTATATTGCTCTTCGAAAAATGTCAATGTTTCGGGTGCAGAAACAACTTTCATCAATTGGAAAATATTCTGAATTGGTTCTGGTTTTGCTTGAAAAGGCTCAGTTGGACCAGCATCGGTTACAGCTTTCATCACTTTTTTTCGAATAGCTTCAGGCTCATCGGCAAAATAGATAGCATTTCCTTCGCCTTCCGATTTTCCCATTTTTCCACTGCCATTCAATCCCGGTATTTTAACTAGTTCTTGTCCAAAATTAAAAGCTTGTGGTTCAGGAAAATAATCCACATCGTACAATCTGTTGAACCTGTTTCCAAATGTGCGCGTCATTTCCAAGTGTTGCTCTTGGTCCTTTCCTACAGGTACTTTGGTAGCACGGTGAATAAGAATATCAGCAGCCATTAACGTAGGATATGTTAAAAGTCCAGCATTCACATTTTCGGGTTGTTGACGGATTTTATCTTTGAATGACGTACAACGCTCCAACTCACCAATATAAGCATTCATGTTTAAAAACAAATAAAGCTCAGCAACTTCTGGGACATCGCTCTGAACATATAAAGTAGCTTTTTCGGGGTCTAAACCAGCAGCCAAATACTCAACCAAAATTTGTTGCACATTTCCGTTCAAATCGCCAGGAGTAGGATGTGTGGTAAGTGAATGATAATCAGCAATAAAAAAATAGCAATTGTGCTCATTTTGCATGTTGATAAAATTGCGCAATGCGCCAAAATAATTTCCTAAGTGAAGGTTTCCAGTCGGTCGAATACCGCTAACTACAGTTTCCATAAATATGTATATTTGACTTTTTTCTTTTGATTAAATATGTATTTGTTTGATAATGTGTATTTTATCAAATTTCATAAAACGATGCAAAGATACTACTTTTTTTTATGTATTTGTATTGAAATACTAGCTTATTACTTTTTTTTGTAGTGCTATTGTGAGTTTTTTGAGAACCTTTGCGATGGTTTTTTGTGCTAAGCTGTTACACAAAAATCACAAAATAAGCCACAAAAAAATTGATGAAAAAATTAATTTATCAAATATCATTCTGTGCAGTGTAAAACGATAAACTACACAAAAAAAACCCGAAAGTAACTTCGGGTTTTATTAATATTGATTATGCCGTTTAATTTATTCAGCGGCTTCTTCTGTAGCTGGTGCTTCGGCAGGTGTTTCTACAACAGGATTTGCAGCAATAATTGCGTCGGCTTTCTTTTTAGCTACTTCAGCAGCTTTTGATTTGTTTACTTCTACTTCGGCGGCTAAACGAGTTTTAGCATCAGCTTGTTTTGCAGCTACTAATTGTTCTTTAGTTTTAGCAATATTTGAAATTTTGCTAGCTTTCCAAGCTTCGAAACGTACGTCGGCTTCTGCTGCATCAAATGCACCTTTTTGCACACCTTCTAATAAGTGTTTTTTCATTAAAACTCCTTCTGAAGAAAGAATGTTGCGTGTTGTGTCGGTAGGTTGTGCACCTGTTTGCAACCAATACAATGCTTTCTCGAATTTCAAATCGATAGTTGCAGGGTTTGTGTTTGGATTGTAAGAACCGATACGTTCGATAAATTTGCCATCACGTGGCGCTCTGCTGTCAGCGATAACGATATGATAATAAGCATACCCCTTACGTCCGTGACGTTGCAATCTAATTTTTACTGGCATTTTTTTATTTGTTAAATGATTATACCTAATGCTTTTTCTCGAAAAGCGGTTGCAAAGGTAATCTTTTTATTTGGAATGGAAAACTATTTTTTAAAATAAAACCTTTGGCGTTATTTTTAAAGTCCAATAACAGTTTGAATTAGGTATTGTTTTATGTCTTAATCATGCATTAGGAGTGAACTGTCGCCATAGCTCAAAAATCGGAAATCGTGCGTCATTGCGTAGTCGTAAATTTCCTTCCAATTTCCATTTACAAAAGCGGATACAAGAAGTAGTAAGGTGCTTTTTGGTTGGTGAAAATTGGTAATCATTCCATTTATCACTTTAAACTTATAGCCTGGTTTGATGAGAATCTGGGTTTCGGCATGAAGTGTTGAAAGATGATTAGCATCTAAATAATCGATAATACTTTGCAGTGCATCAAATGTGGAAATTTCGGTACAATTCTCATAAGGAGTCCATTGTGAAACCTTGAATTTTATATCATTTTTGTTCGAATAAATATCACCATTGGAGTTTACAAAGGCTGGTGAGAGGTAATATAAACTCTCTAAAGTTCTGACTGAAGTTGTACCTACAGCAATTATTTTTCCAAGATTTTTTTGAATGTTTTCTATCGTACTGCGATGCACCGATATTACTTCGGTGTGCATGGTATGATCGTTTACAGTTTCGGTTTTCACCGGTTGAAAAGTACCAGCTCCAACGTGTAATGTAAGTTCTTCGGTTTCAATTTCTTTCAATTTTAGGGTTTCAAATACTTGTGGTGTAAAGTGTAGACCAGCTGTTGGAGCTGCTACCGAACCTTTAATTTTTGAATAAACTGTCTGATAATTAGCAATATCACTTTCTTCGGTTTTTCTGTTGAGATATGGTGGAATTGGCAATTCGCCAGCTTTCTCTAATATATCAGCAAAATGAATATTATTATCCCACGAAAAATAAATACTGTGGGTGTTTCCTTGGGTTTCGAGCAGTTCAGCATTGAAATTGCAACTTATTCCATCTATAACTATTAACTTGCTAAGTTTACCTTCCTTCCATTTTTTCAAATTTCCCACCATACATCGCCAAGTACATTCGGATGTTGCACCAAAAGAAACTGCATGATCCGAAGGCATTAATGGTTCGAGGCAAAAAACTTCAATGCGTGCTCCAGTTTCTTTAAAAAACTCCAAACGTGCCTGAATTACACGGGTATTGTTGTAAACTAATAAACTTTTTTCAGGTATAAAATCGGCTATATTTGAAAATTTGCTTTCAGAAATGGTCTTATTTTTAAAAACCAACAATTTTGAAGTGTCTCGTTGAGACAATGGAAACTTGGCAATACGTTCATCTGGCAACGAATAATTAAATTCGTCGATATAAATGAGTGAGTTTTCGTTTGTTGTATTCACTTTGGAGTTTCTCTGTTTTAAAAAAGGATTGCAAAATTACGAATAAATGACCAAAGAAAAAAACGTATTTAATTGGTCTTTAAAAAAGGAGATTATTTAGTTTTAATGCTAAAAAGTCCAATATATTAACTAAAAATGGAGAAAAACATGTTTTACAACACAAATCTTTATAAAATCTTTATACATCGCCAAAACTTCTTTATGTCAGATTTATAAAATATGTCGGAACTTTGCAGCGAAATATTTTTGTAAAATTTTAAGGTAAAAAAGTTATGACTGACGTTATTAAAAAAGTAAAGAAAACTGTTATTGGAAATCCTTTGGATTTGAAAGATAGCTCAACTTTTAGACACATTTCACTAATTGTGTTTTTTGCTTGGGTTGGGCTTGGGTCTGATGCGCTATCATCTTCGTGTTATGGTCCCGAGGAGATTTACAAAACACTAGGAGTGCATGTCAATCTATCAATTATTGTTGGATTAATTACCATGCTGACGATATTTATTATCAGCACGAGTTATTCTCAAATTATTAAACTGTTTCCTCATGGTGGTGGTGGATATTTGGTTGCAAGTAGATTAATTTCACCAAATGTAGGTATGATTTCTGGTTGTGCTTTGTTAATTGATTATGTATTAACTATTTCTATATCAGTGTCGAGTGGAGCTGATGCAATTTTTAGTTTTTTACCTTTCGAATATCAGAGTTACAAAGTTGCATTTGCTTTGGTGATTTTATTTATATTGTCTTTGTTAAATTTGCGCGGAGTAAAAGAATCTGTTACAGCTTTGACGCCAATATTTGTAATTTTCTTACTTTCACATATTTTTCTAATTGTATATGCTTTTGCTACACATGCATCGCAAATGCATTCAGTTGTGGTTCAAACTGGTACAGAATTAACAGGCACTGTTCGTCAACTAGGAATTTATGGAACCATATTTCTGATAATGAAAGCATATAGTATGGGTGCAGGTACATATACTGGTATCGAAGCAGTAAGTAATGGAATTCCAAACCTGCGTGAACCTCGTGTAAAAACTGCAATAAAAACAATGCGATTACTAGCCATTTCGTTGTCGGCAGCTGTGCTTGGCTTAATTATTTCTTATTTCTTATTTGGTGTTCAAATGCAACCCGGAAAAACGATGAATGCGGTGTTGATAAACAATGCAATTGCAAACTGGAATCCTGTTTTTGGACAAACGTTCTTGTATGTAACGTTAATATCGGAAGCTGCTTTATTGTTTGTAGCTGCCCAAACTGGTTTTTTGGATGGGCCACGCGTAATGTCGAACATGGCACACGATTCGTGGTTGCCAAGGAGTTTTTCAATGTTGAGCGATCGTTTGGTTTCACAAAACGGTATTCTCATTATGGGTGTTGCTGCCTACTTTGTAATTTGGATGTCGAAAGCATCTGTTGCATTTTTGGTGGTCCTTTATAGTATTAATGTGTTTATTACCTTTTCATTGTCTCAGTTTGGAATGGTGAAACACTGGTTTCAAGTACGGAAAGAAGAAAAAAAATGGTTTGGTAAACTCTTGGTAAATGGAACTGGTTTTTTGTTAACAACATTCATTTTATTCACCGTAATTATTATTAAATTTGATGAAGGAGGCTGGATTACAATTTTAATAACAGGAGCTTTGGTGTTGCTTGCACTTAGTATTAAGGGACATTATAAGAAAATTGGTAAAGAAATAGGTAGAATACAGACAATTATGAATTCTAAAATGCCTGAAACCATTGAAGAACTTAATAAAACGATGACACGTAAAGTGAGGACAAATGAAGTAGATTATAGCGATATGACTGCTGTAATTTTGGTAAATGGCTATTCTGGTATAGGTTTATATTCATTATTTAAAATTTTAAGTAAATTCAAAGATGTATACAAAAACTTTATATTTGTTCAGATTGGAGTGGTGGATGCTGATAGTTTTCATCACAGCGCAGTGGTGGAAACAATTACTGAAAACATTCAACAAGATTTAAGTAAATATGTATATTTAATCAATCAGCTGGGTTATAATGCAGAATACCGCTATGCTATTGGAACAGATGTAGCAGAAGAAGTGCTTAAAATTGTACCTGAAATTACTGAAGAATACCACAATACAACATTTATTGGTGGACAATTAGTTTTTAGTGGAACTTATCGTGCATCCAGGTTATTGCATAATTATACCATATTTTCAATTCAACGTAGGCTGTACAAATTGGGGCTTACAACTATTATTATACCAATTTCATTGCGAAAAGCTTTACAAGTAAATAATTATAAATAATTTTGTGCCATGGAAAAATTAATTGAAGACTTGATGCTACGACTTGAAAAAGAAAAAGCACAAAGTTTTAGAGTAATTGAAAATTTATCTTCAGAGGATAAATCGTTGGAATGTATTCATAAAGGCAAAATATTTGCTTTTTCTTATTGTGTAAATGAATTGGAAAGAATGATTGAATATCAAAAAATCAGTAATCAGAATCAAAGTAATAAAAAATGAAACTGAACTATTTTAAACAAAGTATATAGTCGTTTCTAGGAGCAAAACTATATAAAATTTGGCTTCTCCAAAGTTATGAAAATGCTCTTTTGTTAACAATGGTTATACTTGTAATATTTATTTTTTACCGAAAAAAAGGAGGAAAGTAGCGACATAATAAAAAGTCAAGACGACTTCATTAAATCCAACTTATCATTCTTTATATCAACTTAATAACAATGACTTTATCTTTGTATGGTACATGAAAAAAACCGAAAGGCTGACTTAAAAAAACAGACTCTATGGACTCAAAGCAAACTATTCTTATAATTGATGATGAAATCCAAATACGAAGGCTTCTTGAAATAAACCTGACAGCCAACGGTTATCGGGCTGTCGAAGCCGGAACAGGCAAAGATGGTTGTTTGTTGGCTGCTTCGGTCAATCCTGTACTTATTATCCTCGATTTGGGCTTACCTGATATGGACGGTTTGGATGTATTGAAGAAACTACGCGAATGGTATACAGGACCAATTATTATCCTTTCGGTACGAAATTCAGAAGAAGATATTGTAAGGGCATTGGACAATGGAGCTAATGATTATTTGACCAAACCGTTTCACACCCGTGAGTTACTTGCTAGAATACGTGTAGCAACCCATCAAGTTATTCGCCAGCAAGAAGTTTCCATGGTTTTTGATAACCTAACCATTGATTTGGGAAAACACGTTGCCACCAAAAATGGTGAAATTATTAAACTGACAACTACTGAATTTTCGTTATTGGCTCTGATGGCCAAAAACGAAGGGCGGGTACTTACCCATGTTTATTTACTTCAGGAAATATGGGGATATGGACATACTGAAGAAACTCAGTATCTGCGGGTTTTCATTGCCCAACTTCGTAAAAAGATTGAAGATAATCCTTCAAAACCTAAATTGTTGATAACAGAATCAGGTATTGGGTATCGGTTTAGTGGATTATAAAAAAAGTCCGTAAATACCACAAGGATAATTACGGACTCTAACAAATATAAATTGAGCAGTTAGCTCATAGTCAAGCTAGATTATTTCTATTTTACTTTAGGTATTTTCAATGTAAAAACAGCTCCACCTTTTACGCCATTACCAGCTGAAACATTTCCATTATGGGCTTCCACAAAACCTTTTACGATAGATAAACCAAGTCCAGTTCCACCTGCTTTTGCATCTTTTCCCCGATAGAATTTATCAAAAACTGATGACAGTTCCGATTCGGGAAATCCATGTCCTTGATCGATAACTTTAAAGATGATATTTTCATCGGAAATTTGAATTTTCAATTCAATAACACTTCCTTTTGGCGAGTGTTGAGTAGCGTTCAGAATAAGATTGTGCAGCACTTGTTCTATCAATCCAAAATCAACATAAATCAACGGGAGGTCGGCCGGAATATCGATTTTGAACGTAAAAGATTCCAATTCATTTTTAAGTGATTCCGAAACTGAGTTTACCAAGTCTTGAGCATCACACCAATCGGGATGTGGAGTAATTCTACCCGATTCAAGCCGGGACATATTCAATAAATTCTCAACCAATCTGTTCAGCCTGATGGATGCAATATTGATTTCAGCGTATAATTCCTTTTGAATTGTTACCGGAAGTTGTTGCTCCAATAAAGTTTCGGAGGAACCCATAATAGTTGCTAACGGAATGCGAAGCTCGTGCGAAATGGAGTTAAACAGTGTCTTATACAGTTTTTCCGATTCACTTATCATATAGGTCTTTTTGGTTGCATTTCGCAACAATTCCCGTTCGTACTTACCGATAATCTGAGCAAGCGAAGATTCCCAAAATTGTTCTTCACCATGGGTAAAAACTGTGATCTGTTTTACTACAATAACACCAAGTGTACCATTACTACCAATCAACGGATAAAATGTGTATTCGTTGGAAGGCAATGTATTTGTAAATTTCCCAGCTTTCAGTGAGTTTTTCTCTACCCAGTTAACGATACTCATTTCACTTTCAGTAAGACTGATATCGGAGCTTTCAAGTGATTTTACTTCGAGTTGATTCAAATCATTTTTTACTACAATACAACATTCAAGTTTGAAATACCGATTAATAAAATCATCAGCGACCTTTATAACATCATCAAAGCCCGAAATAGAATTCAAATCTTTTGTCAGTTGGTACAAGGCATTGGTTCGCTCTTCACGTATCCGTATCTTTTTTTCCTGACGACGGACTCGTGAAGTTAATGTACCATTGACCAACGCAATAATGAAAAACATGACCAACAGCAAAATATCAAGCGGCTTTTGAATAAGCAGTGTAAATTGTGGAGGAATAAAGAAATAGTCCCAGATTAATGCGCTTGCAGTGGCTGCAAACAAAACCGGACCAGTTCCATAGAACAATGCCAGCAACGATATCATAAATAACAAGATAACAGAGACAACCTGATATCCGACAATATCTTTAACGAAATAGCTTAGTATTGAAGTTAAGGCTACAATAAGCGATACCGTGATATACTGACGGCTGTGTGATGTAAAGGGTGGAATGACTGCTTTTGCGCTAATTTTATCTTCGACAGGAGTGTCGGAGCCAAGAATGTAGACATCAATATTTCCGCTGTATTTGATTAGTCGGTTGACAAAATTGCCTAGTTTAAGTAAGGACTTCACGCTACTAAACCGAGTTTTTCCAACAATAATATGGGTTATGTTTTCTTTCTGGGCATAATTTACAATCGCTTTTACTAAATCATCGTTTGTTACTATTCGAACTTTAAATCCTAACTGCTTTGCAAGATCAATATTCAAATCGAGCTGCTCGTGATCTTTGGGTGTTAAGCGTTGAGTGGTTTCTACATAAAGAGCTTCAACATTAGCTCCCATTGAATAAGCCAAGTTTTTTGCCCACCTTAACAAACCTGCCGATGAAGGACTCACACCAATTGCAACTAAGAAATGTAATCCCGATTTCCATGGACCACGAATCCGTTTGTCTTGCATGTAATCATGCAGTTGGTTATCGACCCGATCGGCAACAATGCGCAAGGACATTTCTCGCAAAGCGGTAATATTTCCTTTTCGGAAAAAATTATTCACAGCTTCTTTAGAGCGTTCGGGCGTATAGACTTTTCCATCCGAAAGTCGTTGAAGAAGTTCGTCGGGTGTTATATCAACCAATTCTACATCATCGGAATTCTCGAAAACAAAGTCAGGCAAAGTTTCGCGAATAACAACACCTGTAATTTGTGCCACCGTGTCGGTTCGGCTTTCCAGATGTTGCACATTAAGCGTGGTGAAAACATTTATGCCGTTTTCTAACAGTTCTTGAACATCTTGATAACGCTTGTTATGACGACTTCCCGGTGCGTTAGTGTGTGCTAACTCATCCACTAACACAATCTGAGGGTTACGAGCTATAATAGCGTCTAAGTCCATCTCTTGTACTGAAGTGGACTTATATTCAATCGTTTTGCGGGGAATTATTTCAAACCCATGTACTAAAGCAACAGTTTCTTTCCGGTTATGTGTTTCCACGTAACCAACAACAATGTCATTTCCCTTCTTCTTTTCATCATGTGCTGCCTGAAGCATGGTGTAGGTTTTACCTACACCAGCACACATTCCAAAGAAAATCTTTAGTTTTCCCCGTTTACTTTTCTCTTCTTCTTTCGCTAATGCAGCAAGAAGTTCATCGGGGTTAGGTCTTTCAACTTCGAGGTTATTCATTTTAGTTTATCTAGTGCGATATTCAGTAATAATACATTCACCCTATTTTCGCCAAGACACATTAGTTGAGGTGCTTCATACATCTTTTCAACAAGTGATTTCAACTTTTGTTTTTGTACATTAGTAAAATGCCGTGCTGTTGCAATCCGATTAATTTGTAAATCAGCAGCATTAGGTGAAATATGATGGTCGAGACCACTTGCCGAAGCAAAAAGCATTTCTGATGGAACATCCGCGTTTTTATCCAGTTGATTGAATGCTATAAACTTATTTTTCCGTTCAATATACTGATCTTTTAGTTTTTTGCTAGTCAAACCGTAATTACTGCCGCCCGAAGGTAATGGATTATTTCCAATTGCCGAAGGACGAGAAGTAAAATAAATGATGCTGTCTGATTGTTGTCCGATAAGTTCACTTCCAATTATTTTATTGTCTTTTAAAATCAGGCTACCATTAGCTTGATGTGGAAAAACAACTTGTGCAATTCCAGTAACTAAAAGTGGGTATACAATCCCGGTAAGAATGGTAAATACCAGAAATATTTTTAATGCGATACCAAATGTTTTCATATTCTTGAATTTATAAATTAATCAATATGTCGATAATCTTGATTCCGATAAATGGGGCAATCAATCCGCCTAATCCATAAATCAGTAAATTTTTAGTCAAAGCACGGTTTGCTGAAATCGGTTTATAAGCCACACCTTTTAATGCCAATGGAATAAGTGCAATGATAATAAGTGCATTGAAAATAATGGCACTCATAATGGCACTTTCAGGTGAGCCCAGCTTCATAATGTTCAGTGCTGCCAAAGGTCCTTGTCCGTTGGTTCCTGCATATAGTGCAATGGAAATAGCTGGAATAATTGCAAAGTATTTCGCCACATCATTGGCAATGCTAAAGGTAGTAAGAGCGCCACGAGTCATAAGCAATTGTTTACCTACTTCCACTACTTCAATTAATTTAGTTGGGTTACTATCCAAATCCACCATGTTACCGGCTTCGCGAGCCGCTTGCGTCCCTGAATTCATAGCTATACCAACATCAGCTTGCGCTAAAGCAGGAGCATCGTTTGTACCGTCACCAATCATTCCGACCAAGTGCCCTTTTTCCTGTTCTTCACGAATTCTACGCAATTTATCTTCGGGTGTAGCTTCTGCCATAAAATCATCTACACCTGCTTCGGCAGCAATGGCGGCAGCGGTTAATGAATTATCTCCGGTAATCATTACGGTGCGAATTCCCATTTGACGAAGTTCAGCAAAACGTTGTTTGATACCACCTTTTACAATGTCTTTCAGGTGAATCACACCCAATACCTTATTGCCCTCGGCTACAACCAGCGGTGTTGCTCCCAGTCGTGCCAAATCAGATACTGCATCAATAACTTTTTGAGAGAAAACTCCATTATTTTCTTCGATAAAAGCACGGATAGCTTGCGATGAACCTTTCCGAATCTGATGAACTTTTCCTTCGGGCATTTTCAAATCCACACCACTCATTCTTGATTGTGCGGTAAAAGGAATAAATGTTGCATGCAAATTAGTTATGTCGCGACCACGGATATTGAATTTTTCTTTAGCTAATACCACAATCGAACGTCCTTCGGGTGTTTCGTCGGAAAGTGACGAAAGTTGGGCGGCGTCTGCCAATTCTTCAACTGTTACATTTTCAGCCGGAATAAAGTCAGTTGCCATACGGTTTCCTAATGTGATTGTTCCTGTTTTGTCGAGCAAAAGTACGTCCACATCACCGGCAGATTCAATAGCACGTCCGCTGGTTGCAATTACATTACGTTGGATAAGTCTGTCCATTCCACTGATACCTATAGCACTCAATAACCCCCCAATTGTAGTTGGGATAAGACATACCAGCAAAGCAATTAATACGGGTATAGATAAGTTATGTGATTGTGATATTCCCGAAGCATTTAAGCTATATCCAAAGAATGCAGGAAGTGTAACCACTGCCAAAAGGAAGATAATGGATAAGCCCGACAACAAAATAGTTAATGCAATTTCATTTGGTGTTTTCTGACGTTTAGCTCCTTCCACCAAGGCAATCATACGGTCGATGAACGTATCGCCAGCATCGGCTGATATACGAATGAGAATTCTGTCGCTCAATACTTTTGTACCGCCAGTTACTGCTGAACGGTCACCACCACTTTCGCGGATTACCGGAGCTGATTCACCTGTTATGGCTGACTCATCCACACTCGCAATTCCTTCTATCACTTCTCCGTCAGATGGGATTACATCATTCACTTCGCAAACCACAATGTCACCTTTACGCAAATCGGGAGCCAATACTTCTGTTTCTTTGTCTCCAACCATTTTACGCGCAACGGTCTGTGTACGATTTTTACGCAAACTTTCAGCCTGAGCTTTTCCACGTCCTTCGGCTATTGCTTCGGAGAAATTGGCGAATAGCACCGTAAACCAAAGCCAAACGGATATCTGTAAATTGAAAGATGAATATCCTCCCTGAAAAATTTCGAGAAAAACAATGATAGTCGTCAAAAGTGCTCCGATACCAACTATAAATATAACCGGATTTTTTATCAGTAATGCGGGACTTAGTTTTTTTACGCTGTCTTTTAATGCCCGTGCAAGTAGTTTCTTATTAAAGATACTTTTATTTGATTTTGTTGTCATGATGCTAAATGATTAAAATGTAATTCCATTATTCATTAATAAATGTTCTACAATTGGTCCAAATGATAAGGCAGGGAAATAGGTCAACCCACCGACGATAAGTATAACGCCGATTAATAACAACACAAACAACCAGTTATCAGTTTGGAAAGTTCCAGTCGATGGGGGTGTAATTTTCTTCTTCGCCATATTTCCTGCAATTGCGAGAATAGGTATAATCACTCCGAAACGTCCTATCAACATTCCAAATCCAAGAAGCAGATTATAAAAAACCGTATTGGCGTTTAACCCCGCAAACGCACTACCATTGTTTCCTGCTGCTGAGCTGAAAGCGTATAAAATTTCGGAGAATCCATGTGGTCCTGCATTATTTAAACTAGAAAGTCCGAGGCTGCTTACCGATGCCCATGCGGTAAATAATAGAATAACAAATGATGTTGCAAGGTTTGCAATAATAGCCATTGTGACTTCAAATGCTTCCACTTTCTTGCCCAAATATTCAGGTGAGCGCCCCACCATTAATCCGGCAATGAATACAGTGAGAATAATAAATACAACCATACCGTAAATACCTGCACCCACACCACCAAAGATAATCTCGCCAAGCATTATATTAATCATAGCAACCATTCCTGCAAGAGGAGATAAACTATCGTGCATGGCGTTTACGGAACCATTGGATGCCGCTGATGTAGAGGTTGACCAAATAACGCTGTTGGTTATCCCGAAACGTGTCTCCTTTCCTTCCATTAGTGCTGAATGACCAAGAATTGGATTGGCAGAATATTCACTATACAATGAAATGGCTAAACCGCTGAGTAGTAATATCAGCATAACAATAAAAATTGTCCAACCCTGACGTTTAGAACCTACCATTTTGCCGTAAGTAAAAGTCAGTCCGGCAGGGATGAGTAAAATGGCAAGCATTTCAAGTAGATTGCTAAGCGGAGTCGGGTTTTCAAATGGATGGGCACTATTGGCATTGAAAAATCCGCCACCGTTTGTTCCAAGTTGTTTAATTGCTTCCTGCGAAGCAACCGGACCCATTGGGATTACCTGTGTAGTTCCCTGAAGCGTGTGTGCAGTTTGATAAGTGTCAAAGTTTTGGATAACGCCTTGTCCCACCAGAAAAATAGCAAATAATATTGAGAGTGGCAAAAGAACATATAAGGTAGAACGGGTTAATTCAACCCAAAAATTGCCTAACTTGTCTGTCGTCTTACGTGAAAGTCCTTTGGTCAAAGCCAATAAAACAGCTATTCCGGTGGCTGCACTCACAAAGTTCTGAACGGTAAGAGCCAACATTTGTACCAAATAGCTCAATGTGGTTTCTCCGGCGTAACCTTGCCAGTTGGTGTTAGTCATAAAACTCACAGCCGTGTTGAATGCTGAATGCCAAGACACATTAGGTAAATTTGTAGGATTTAAAGGAAGGTATGCCTGAGTAAGTTGAAGCAGGAATACAAACAAAAATCCGATAAGGTTGAAGGTCAACATTCCGAAAGCATAGGTTTTCCAGTTTGTTTCTTCAGTTGCGTCAACGCCAACAAGTTTGTAAGTTAGCATTTCGAGCCAACCAAGTGGAGCCGACATCAGATGTTTCTCGCCGGTAAACACCATGTACATGAAATTTCCCAGAATAGGTGTTAAGCCTATCAATAGTCCGAGAAAGATGATAATCTGTAAAAAATCATAAGTTGTGAACATACGTTTTTAGTATTAAGAGAATTATTTGACGTTAGAATTTTTCGGGCTTAATCAGTGAATAAATTAAATATCCCAGTATAGCCAATGCTATAATTGCTCCAATGATATACCCACTTGGGGTGCTCATTTCATTTGTTGCTACCATTAATAGTTTTGTTTCCATTTTGAGTTAGTTTTTAAATATTGAATAGATGAATGTTATCATCTTCATTGTTTTCTATGTTGTTTTTTCTGAATTGTAATTTATGTATCCGACTCTTTATCGAATAACATTTTGTCGTAAAATTCACCATATCCGCTGATTCGTGCGAAAAGCAATCCGGCAGCTATGAAAGAAATAACACATCCAACTAGTTCAAGTAATCCAATTATTGCTTCCATTATATTTATTTGTTAAAAACTGCTTAAAAAATTGTTGTTTAAGCTTCTTGTTTATCCGATGCAAAAATATAATGAAAGGTATAAGGGTAAAATCAAAAAGATAAGGTTGGATATAAAGATTTTGTAAAGATTGATTTTATAATCATTTTAAAGGTCATTTACAACACATTAAATTATATTTAAACATGAATAATATGAAGACAATTGCATTAAAACCTTTTTCTACTATTATTTTATTGATTAAACGAGAAATAAATATCTGTAAACGTGTGGAATCCGTTCAAAATAATTAATTTTGTGGAATTTTGTTTCAATAATTGTTCGTTATTAGATACTCGTTTGTATGAATATTAAGTATTTCAATCAAAATACAAGAAATCAGTTTATTATAAGTATTATTGTGACAATTTTAGTCTCAATAATATGTTATTCACTATCTGATTTTATCGGATACCGTAGCGTAGCTTTACTTTTGTTAGCCACAGTTTCAATTCTTTCAATTTTTCTAACTATTTATCCAGTGTTAATGGCAGCCACCATGAGCGCATTAATCTGGGATTATTTTTTTATTCCGCCACATTTTACTTTTCATATCGAGAGTTCGGATGATGTGTTAATGTTGCTCATGTATTTTGTTATAGCATTGATAAACGGTGTTTTAACATCCAAAGTCCGAGAATTGGAGAAATTAGAATTACAAAAAGAAGAACGGCACAATACAATTAAGCTTTACAAAACACTTTTCGATTCACTTTCGCACGAACTACGAACTCCAATTGCAACAATCGTAGGCGCATCCGACAATTTATTACAAAAAAATTCGAACGTTTCTGAAATTGACAAATCGAATTTATTGGAGGAAATATCAATTGCGTCATTTCGTTTGAACCGATTGATTGATAATTTGTTGAATATGCAACGACTTGAATCGGGAATGCTAAAAATTAAGCCCGATTGGTGTGAAATAAATGAACTGATAAATTCATCGGTTCATCGTTTAAAAACTGAACTTTCTACTCATAAATTAACGATTGAGATACAAGACGATTTCCCAATTATTAAATTGGATGCTGGATTAATAGAGCAAGCATTTTTTAATTTGTTACACAATGAAACTTTATATACACCAGCCGATTCAAGTATAGCAATTACAGCCAATTATACAAAGTACAATTTGATAGTAACAATTAGTGACAATGGAAAAGGTTTTCAGGAAGATGAACTAAAATTGTTATTTACCAAGTTTTATCGTTCTTCTGCCAAAACTACAGGAGGCACAGGACTTGGCTTATCCATTGTGAAAGGATTTGTGGAAGCACATGGTGGAAAAGTTAAAGTAGAAAATAATCATCCAAATGGAGCAAAGTTCACACTCGAAATTCCGATTGAAGTTTTAAAGATTGACGATTTTAATGAAAATATGGGTGTTGAAACAAAGCAATAAACCGACCAATTATGAGTAGCAAAATGAACATATTGATTATTGATGACGAAGTGCAGATAAGAAAACTGCTAGAGATCACATTGATAAGTAACGATTATCATACTACTTCGGCATCCACGGCCAAAGAAGGAATTACAATGGCTGTTGTTCATCCACCCGATTTGATTGTATTAGATTTAGGTTTGCCCGACGAAGATGGTCAAGTGGTTTTATGTAAATTGCGTGAATGGTTTTTGGGTGCAATTATTATTCTTTCGGTGAGAAGCTCAGAAGAAGATATAGTAAAAGCACTTGACAACGGAGCCAATGATTATTTAACAAAACCCTTTCGCACAGGTGAATTATTGGCACGTATACGCACTTCATTGCGACAAACTCAAAATACAGCACCTATTCAAAAATTGGAATTTGATAATTTAATTATCGACTTAACAACAAGAACTGTAACGCTTGATAATGAGCAGTTAAAGTTAACCGCTACGGAGTATTCATTACTAACATTACTTGCCAAAAATGACGGCAAAGTATTGACTCATCAATATATACTTCGCAATATATGGGGACCTGGTTACACGCAACAATCTCAATATCTCCGAGTTTTTGTGGGTCAACTGCGCAAAAAGATTGAACCAAATCACAATAATCCCAAATTTATACTTACCGAATCGGGCATTGGTTATCGTTTCTGTCAAAAAATAGAAGAATAGCTGAATTTGTTATATCTTTGTAATTCGGTTTTCTGAATATTTACAAACAAAAACATGAATATACAATGATAAAAAAAGGTGATAATGTGCGTTTTCTCAACGCAGTGGGTGGAGGAATAGTTACCAGAGTGGATGAATCAAAAAAAATGGTTTATGTAGAAGATCCAGATGGTTTTGAAGTGCCTGTTTTTGAGAGAGAATGTGTACTGATAGTAGCAATTAATAACGACACTAACTTTCCAGTAAAAGATTTTAGCTCAAAGTCCAAAACAACAGCTGAACAAACTCGAAACTCAGAACTCGAAACGCGGAAAACGAAACACGAAACACAGAACACAGAATGCGAAACCCAAAACTCAGAACCGATAATTGAAACTGCTGAAGGCGAAAAACTAACAGCGTTATTGGCTTTTTTTCCATTGGATATCAAACAAATGCAAACAACATCGTATGAATGTTATTTGGTAAACGACAGTAATTATTATTTGAGTTACAATATTGTCAACGGTGAGAATGACTGTTGGATAAGTATTGCCAATGGCATTATTGAGCCAAACACACAAGAACTTCTGACGGAAATCAGTAAAGAACAACTTAGTGCATGGGAACGATTGCGCATTCAGCTTTTAGCCTTTAAAAAAGAAAAAAATTATACTCCACAAGATACCGTTGATATAAATATTAAAATAAATGCAGTAAAATTCTACAAACTGCATAGCTTTTCCTCCAACGATTATTTTGATGAGCCAGCAATGTTAATTGACATAACTTCCGAAAAGGAAAAGGAAATGGAAAACAAGAAAATGGCAGATATATCGCCCCAACAAATTAAACAAGCCATGTTTCAGAAAGACGAACCAACTCGTCCACGCATTATTAAACGACCTGAAGTTGCCGAAATTATTGAAATTGATTTGCATATCAACGAATTACTCGATTCCACTTCCGGAATGAGCAACGGTGAAATGCTTCAATGTCAATTAGATAAATTTCATTCAGTAATTGATCAAAATAAGAATCGCAAAGGTCAAAAAATTGTTTTTATACATGGCAAAGGCGAAGGGGTTTTGCGTTCTGAAATTGAAAAATTGCTCAAAACACGTTACAAATCATTCTATTTTCAAGATGCCTCGTTCCGAGAATACGGCTTTGGTGCTACTATGATAACTATTAAATAACAAAATAGGCGAAAGCAATACTCGCCCCACCGTATATATACTTCATTAAAAATGTAAATCGTAAGAAGTTGGTTGTTGGTTTCCAACTAATAGTGACAAACCTTGCTCTGCTAATTGACATATCCACAAGTATTAAGGTTGTTACTTTTCAATTTTTCATAGAAAGACAACCAGTTTCTTCCATTGATAGTTTTATGAAAGGTAGACCAAGTTTATTTTCGATTGAAAGTATTGAACCTTCAACAATTATTTCGGTTAGAAGAGATGACTTTGAAAAATTATTTTCAGACTATGACGAATTAAAAGATCGATTTCACAACAATATTTTTCAACGATTTAATAAGTCCTTATAATTTTATAACTTTGCAGTCCAAAACTTTAGTAAATAAAATTACGTAATTATCTCAAATAAAAATTATTTTCCACAAAAGTAACAACAAAAGTTATCACAATTCTAGGTTTATAGCCTTCACAAAAAATATGGATTTTAAATACGATGTAATAGTTATTGGCGCTGGTCATGCAGGCAATGAAGCTGCTTGTGCTGCTGCAAATATGGGATCAAAGACCCTACTTATCACCATGGACATGAATAAAATTGGTCAGATGAGCTGCAATCCTGCTGTAGGGGGTATAGCAAAAGGGCAAATTGTTCGTGAGATTGATGCTCTTGGTGGACAAATGGGAATTGTTACAGATCGCTCAGCAATACAGTTTAGAATGCTTAACCGATCAAAAGGTCCAGCTATGTGGAGTCCACGTTCACAAAGTGACAGACACCAATTTATTCAAGAATGGATAAAGACCGTTTCCAACACTAAAAATCTATTTATTTGGCAAGATACCGTAACTGAATTGGTGATAGAAAAAGGGCAGGTTACAGGTTTAAAATCTGCACTTGGAATTCGTTTTCGAGCAAAATCGGTTGTACTTACTGCTGGTACATTTTTAGGAGGTTTAATGCACTTTGGTAAAACGCAATTAATTGGTGGTAGAATTGCAGAACCTTCTTCGTTTGGAATAACAGAACAGCTCAAATCCATCGGGTTTTCAACAGATAGAATGAAGACAGGAACGCCTTGTAGAATCGATGGTAAAAGTATCGATTTCTCTAAAATAACAGAACAAAAAGGAGAAGTTGACTTTCACAAATTTTCATTTCTTGAAGAATCAAAACGCGAAATGAAACAAATGAGTTGTTGGATAACAAATACGAATAATAAAACTCATGAAGAAATACGTAAAGGTTTAGAATATTCGCCTCTTTTCAACGGACAAATTAAGAGTATTGGCCCAAGATATTGTCCTAGTATAGAAACTAAAATAGTAACATTTGCCGAAAAACTTTCTCATCAATTGTTTTTAGAACCAGAGGGTGTGGATTCTCAGGAATTTTATTTAAATGGTTTTTCATCTTCTCTCCCACTCGATGTTCAAATAGCAGCAATACATACGATAGAAGGACTTGAGAATGCACAATTATTTCGACCTGGATATGCAATTGAATATGATTTTTTCGATCCAACTCAATTAAAACATACGCTGGAAACGAAACGAATTAGAAATTTATTCTTTGCTGGACAAGTTAATGGAACTACTGGTTATGAAGAAGCGGGTGGTCAAGGTTTAATTGCTGGGATTAATGCACACTTAAATTGTGTGGGTGGAACAGAATTTACCTTAGCAAGAAACGAAGCGTATATTGGAGTATTGATTGACGATTTAGTAACTAAGGGTGTTGATGAACCATACAGAATGTTTACCTCGCGTGCAGAATACCGTTTACTACTTAGACAAGACGATGCAGACATGCGATTAACCGACAAGGGTTATAGAATCGGATTGGCAACAACAAATCGCTTAAAGCAGCTTGAATCAAAGAAATTCCTACAAACAAAAATTACTGATTTCATCAAATCGACCTCAATAAAACCAAACGATATTAATAGTTTTCTTACATCAAAGGGTTCTTCTGAATTAAAGCATGGATGCAAATTAAGTGATTTAGTTCTTCGCCCACAGTTAGGAATATCTGATTTAGCAACTGCTGTTCCGATGTTGCAAGAGGAAATTGACTCAATTGGTACACGTAAAGAAGAAATAATTGAAGCAACAGAAGTTCTATTAAAATACGAAGGGTATATAGTTCGCGAAAGATTAATCGCTGAAAAACTATCAAGATTAGAACATATTAATCTATCTGGTCGAATTGATTATGAATCGATATTATCTTTATCAACCGAAGCACGACAAAAACTTAGCAAAATCGACCCAGAAACAATTGGTCAAGCTAGTCGTATTCCAGGTATTTCCCCAAGTGATATAAATATTTTACTTGTTTTATTAGGAAGATAAAGCCGTAAAATAAAAAAAGGAATGTTCCACGTGAAACAAACAGAACAAAGTAGATTATACTTTCATTAAATGAAAAATATGTTCCACGTGAAACAAAGAAAATAGACTTTACTAGAAGCAAAGAAATGAAACAATCTGAAAAATTAAAAGAACAAATAGTTTCACTTCCTGACAAGCCAGGAGTATACCAATATTTTAATACCGAAAATGAAATAATTTATGTAGGTAAAGCAAAAAATTTAAGGAAAAGAGTAAGTTCTTACTTTAATAAAATACATGAACAAGGGAAAACAAACATATTGGTAAAGCATATAGAGTCATTAAAATACATAGTTGTAGAAAGTGAAGAAGATGCACTCCTATTAGAAAATAATTTGATAAAAGAATACCAACCACGTTATAATATACTGCTAAAAGATGGAAAAACATATCCAAGTATATGTATAACTAATGAAACATTTCCACGAATATTTAAAACAAGAAATATATATAAAAATGGAGGCACCTACTTTGGACCATATAGCTCAAATTATACAATTAACTCATTGTTAGAAATAATTCATGAACTTTTTCCAATTCGAATATGCAAACTAGCACTAAGTAATGAAAATATAAGATCAAAAAAATTTAAAGTCTGTTTACAATATCATATTCATAAATGCAAAGGCCCTTGCGAAGGAAAACAAACCGAAAAAGAATACTACAAATCTATACAGCAAATACATCAAATAATAAAAGGAGATGCAAATGAAATAAGTAAAATACTTCTACAACAAATGCAACAATTAGCAACTGAATATAAATTTGAAGAAGCCCATATAATTAAACAAAAATATGACTTAATAGAAAATTATAAATCAAAATCAATTGTGGCAAATTCAGTTGTGGAAAACACAGATGTATTTGCTTTTGATGAAAATGAAAATTCTGCTTACATAAATATACTCAGAATATCAAAGGGTTGCATAATTCAAGGTTATACCATTGAATATAAAAAAAGAATTGACGAAGAAAAAGAGGACATTTTAGCAATGGCTATCATTGAATTGAGGGAGCGATTTAACAGTAATTCTAAAGAAATTATTGTACCATTTAAATTGGGTTATCCAATTAAAGGCGCTACTGTAACTATTCCTCAAAGAGGCGATAGAAAAAAACTATTGGAATTATCGCTTCAAAATGTAAGACAATATAAACTTGAAAAACTAAAACAAGCAGAGAAACTGAACCCAGACCAGCGTAACATGCAGTTAATCAAATCAATACAAGACATATTGCATTTACACAAAGCCCCAGTTACTATTGAATGTTTTGATAATTCAAATATTTCGGGTACAGATGCAGTTGCAGCATGTGTGGTATTTAAAATGGGTAAACCTTCAAAAAAAGACTACAGAAAATATAATATTAAAACTGTAGTGGGTCCAGATGATTACGCTTCGATGAAGGAAGTGGTGAGAAGAAGATATACACGTATCATTAATGAAGCATCTCCTCTACCCGATTTGATAATTGCTGATGGTGGAATTGGACAAATGGAAGTAATCAGACAAGTAATTGAAGACGAACTGAATTTACAAATACCAATTGCAGGACTAGCCAAGGATAAAAAACACCAAACGAGTGAATTACTCTTTGGATTTCCACCTAAAGAAATTGGTTTGAAACCAAACGACCAACTTTTCAAATTATTGGCAAGTATGCAAAATGAAGTTCATAGATTTGCAATAACATTTCACCGCGACAAAAGAAGTAAAACGCAAATTGCTTCAGAGCTAGATGAAATAACTGGAATTGGTGAAAAAACAAAAAATGAATTAATAATGTATTTTAAGAGCGTAAAACGGATTAAAAGCGCAAGTATAGAAGAACTATCAAAATTGATCGGAACTAACAAAGGATCAATAATTTACAACCATTTTAGGGTCGATTTAAAGCCTTGAGAATTGAATAAAAAATTTTTAATTATACTTGTAAGCAAATATAGCAATATAAACAGTTAAAATCATGTTCAAATTCAAATACATTTTTTTTGTAAACTTAAATAAGTAATATAAAATAGGTAGTGGAAAAATTATTGTATATTTGTAATAAATTAAAAAATTAGATTTAACAAATACCTAATTATATTCAAATTTGAGAATGTAAAATAAATATGCTAAAAATAAAATCATTAGAAACAATAAACAACACAGCTCAACAATTTATTGACCAAATTGGGAATAGCACAATTTTTGCATTTGATGGAAATATGGGAGCAGGTAAAACTACTTTTATAAAATCAATTTGTGAAGTGATGGGAGTGAAAGAAACTGTGAACAGTCCAACCTTTTCGATAGTGAACGAATACGAAGCTGCTGATGGTCGTATTATTTACCATTTCGACTGCTATCGTATAAATAAAATTCAGGAAGCATTGGATTTTGGTGCAGAAGAATATTTGTATAGTGGAAATCTCTGCTTTATAGAATGGGCAGAAAATATTGCACCCCTCCTACCCGATTCTATTGTAAATGTACATATAGTGGAGGAGGAAAATGGAGAAAGAAATGTGGAAGTAAGATAATGAATCAATAAAAAATGCAGAAATGAAAACAAAAAAGAAAAGTTCTGTAATAGAACAAGTAAAAGCGGCGCGAAAGCAAAGCCGTGAAGAGGAGCTAAAAGCTCACGGAAAATCTATCAACTATCGGAAAGTAATAGATTCGAAAAATGTATATAACCGCAAAAAAAATAAGGCAGACGATGAGGTTCTGCCTTATTTGCTACCCCTAACCCCTAAAGATAAAGTCATTTGACTTTTGAGTATAAATAAGAAAGAATTAGCGATCTTTGACATAATTGTTTATAATATTTTGATATTGTAAGATAACGGGTTTGGCTATTCTAGTAGCCAGATGAATAAA
>CAIWCC010000267.1 GCA_903911085.1 uncultured Bacteroidales bacterium
TACCCCAAAAAAAACTTCTCAGGGTTAGATTAATCAAATAAAATGGTATACTTTTGAATTGAAATACTGGTATACTTTTCAATTAATATATACACGCATTTCTTTCTCCCGAGAGAATTGTCTGAATAATCTGTTGACCAGACTTACCAGTAATGTCAGCTATAACATTATGAAGTTTTATATTCATTTGCTCAAACGCCTTTTGCATGAGCTGTATCTGAGTTGAATAACCTTCGGTTAGATTTTTCCGCTGGCGCATATACGTTCTAAGTTCACGAGTAATTGATTCTGGTTGAAAACTCGGACTTAATAACCCATAGGTATGCAGCTGAAGAATCCATTGACAATCCAAAACATCTGATTTACGCCCAGAAACATTTTTTATATGCCTTGCATTCACCAGAAATACTTCAAAGCCATATTCTTCCAAAATTAAATATAGCTGAACCCAATAAATTCCAGTTGATTCCATCGCTACGGTATCAATCTTACATTGTTTAAGCCAATGTGCTATCTCATGGAGGTCGGCAGTAAAACTACCAAACTTGCGAACAGGGGTGGCGTCTCTATCGGGAGGAACTGCCACATAATGCATCTGGCTTGCGATATCAATGCCTGCTGCATTTGGATGAACTAATTTAAATCCATCCTTTTTCAAAGTTTCTTCTCGTTTCATAAGTCTAAATTGATAAGTTCTTTGCTCAGTTACTTGATCAAATTTAAGCTCTTAAGCGGGATTACAACTGTATCACCAATTATGTTATCAATTGTAACTGAAACCAAACTTGACGACGGGCTATATATGCACCAATCAAAAAGAGGGTCTTAACTGCAAAGAATATTGTTCAATATATACAACATTTGTTTCTTCCATTTGTTAGAAATTGTTCATTTCTGGGAACTTGACGCAAAAAAGTAAGCAAAAAAAACACCTCACCCGCCTACGGCACCCTCTCCTTCAGGAGAGGGAAAATAGGAATTGAAGTGTTTGACTGCGCCCACTTCGCTCGAAAAATCAGTCGTTCGTAGGCTGAAAACTTTTAAACTCGTACCGACGGAATACGTCGGTACTCAAACACAAAAGTTTTCTACGCCTACATCACTCCATTTTTCGGCTCACTGGACGAGGTCAGTCCGTTTATCAATGGTCGCTGATAAAATAAATTACTCAATTTCCACAATTTACAAAACTATCTTTTTTTGTTATGTACTAAAAGACAAAATAACATTTCAATTTATTGCAATGAATTTTGTGGCACAATGATTGTTGTGATAAGGGTTACTAAAAGTGAATTCTCAGCTATCTTTATGATAAAAATTAAGCATATATTATTTTTAATCGTTTCGTTGTGTGTGGTATTAACCACTCACAGTCAAACAAATGCCTTACCCGACCGTTCTCCGGAACAAGAGGCGCTAAAACAAACTGAAAAACAACAAATTGAGCTTGAATTAACTTCCGAACAAGCCAAACTAATGTACGAAATTAATTTGCGTTATGAGCGTCAGCGACAAGTTTCAAATACTCGAACTGAAGCCATGGAACGTATAAAAAACAAAAATGCCGAAATTGAAAAGATTTTGAGTGCAGAGCAAAATAACAGACTTCAGAATAAGCGTTACGAGCGTTCTAGCTTCGAAACTTCATCCTCTAGTGGTAATCAATCTACAAATTCATCAAACAACCGTTCGTCATTAAAATATGTTCCTAATCAAAGTTCGCGCGTTCAGACTACTGATATAGAGCTTCGGAGTACTTATCGTTCATCAAATTATCAAACCAATAACGGCACTCCATCACCCAACATCACAGCGCCTCAAACCGTACGCAGAAGTGCACCTTCGCAAAGTGTGACCAGAAGTTCTCAATCAACAATTCCGACACCATCGTTTCGCCCTCAAAGTTCACCACCAGCATCAGTAAGAAGTGCTGCACCTGCTAGCAATTCTTCACGAAAATAATTTATGGCAAATCAATATTTTAGCTTTAAACAATTTACTGTACATCAAAATCTATGTGCCATGAAAGTTGGCATCGACGGTGTATTGCTTGGTGCGTGGGCTTCAATCGAAAACAGTTCTGCAATTTTGGATATTGGTACAGGTAGTGGTTTGATAGCTCTAATGTTGGCGCAAAGAAGTAAAGCACAGGAAAATAACACGCAAATATTTGCAATTGATGTTGATATGGATGCTATTGCTCAAGCCACTGAAAATATCCGAATATCGCCTTGGTCCAATTGCATTGAATGTGAGAATGTTGCATTGCAGAAGTTTGCACTGTCAACCCATAAAAAGTTCGATTTGATTGTTTCCAATCCACCTTTCTTTGTCAATTCAACTAAAACTCCAACCGAAAAACGAACTATTGCGCGTCATACCGATTCACTTACTCACGAAGAATTGATAGATAATGCAATTGTGTTATTAAACACAACAGGCAGAATTTGTTTAATTCTGCCTGTAAATGAGGGTTTAAAATGTATTGAGTACGCTGTTTCAAAAGGTTTGTTTTGCAACAAAAAAACGGTAGTTTATCCTAAAAACGGAGCTATTGCAAAGCGATTATTAATTGAATTAAGCTTTCAAGCAGATAATTGCGTTGAGTCAGAATTGGTTATTGAAAGCAATGAGAGACATCAATATTCACCCCAATTTACTGACCTTGCAAAGGATTTCTATTTGAAACTATAACACCTACTCAAAAAAAAATCAAACTACAATAATGCTTCAATTTTTGCTGCAAGATTAGCTTTTTGGGTTGCACCTATTTGTTTGTCAACCAATTGACCATCTTTGAAAAATAGAATTGTAGGAATATTACGAATGCCATACTCAGTTGGAGTATCGTTATTGTCATCAACATTCATTTTTCCAATTGTTACTTTTCCTTCATATTCTTTTGCAAGTTCTTCTACTACAGGGCCTACCATTCGGCAAGGACCACACCATTCAGCCCAAAAGTCTATTACTACAGGTTTTCCACTATTGATAATTTCTTTGATGTTTCCATCGGTAAATTCTAAAGCCATAATACTATATAATTAAAAATTAATAATTTACAATTAATAATTGCAGTTTCATTGTTTTGTGTAATTTGAAAAGTAATTCCTTAGGTGTAACTTAAACAGATTGAAATAGATATTGTTTTCGGTTTTGTAGAAATAATTGTATTTATAAAATCTATTGAAAAAATCAATGCACTTGAAAATCAATAATCCCCTCATTTTTAGCCCTTTTTAGTGCGTGATAAACGTGGGTGTTGATTTGTAATCTATTCTGACGAGCAAAAAGCACAACTTTATTTGGCGATAATTCATCCACTACATTAACGTACAAATTCACATTTCCTTTGTTATTCATCACCAATTCTGTTAACTCCGTTGCGTAATCCTCAGTGAGTTGCTGCAAAGGAATAGTCAAAGTTAAAGTGTTGATTAATTTATCTTTAATGTCATTGAAAATCTCAATTTTTTGAATTTTTATCTCCAATTCAACGGGCGTACCTGCTTCGGATGGTTTTTTGAATTTAAAGTCAGCGCCTTTTTCTTGAACAGTGGCACTAATGTATAAATACAAATCCTTTATCATATATTTGCCATATTCGATGTAATTTTTACCAAATAATGCAAATTCAAAAGCGCCCGCATAATCCTCGAGAGTAAAAATTCCATAAGGATTTCCTGCTTTGGAAGTGCCATTGCGGAAGTTTGTAACCATTCCGCCTATTTTAAGTCCTTTTGATTTTAATGGTGCAAGATCCTTTAAGTCAACAGTTGTGCAATTGCAAATATGGTTTATTTCAAATTCAAATTCATCGAGTGGATGCGCCGAAAGGTACATGCCAATCAAATCACGCTCTTTGTTCAATTTCTCAAGTGGCGACCATTCTGGTGCATAAGGAATTTCGGGCTTTGTAATTTCTACAGCATCGGTACCACCAAAAAGTGAATTGCGTGTCATGGCCATATCTGTCTGATATTTATTACCATAACGCATTATTGTTTCAAAAACCTGCTCACCTTTGCTGTTTTCGGCAAACAATTGCTCACGTCTCACGTCTGTAAATTCATCAAATGCACCCGACAAAGCTAAACTTTCTACGGCTCTTTTATTACAATTCGTTAAGTTTACACGTTCAATAAAATCGAACATACTTTTGTACTTACCATTTGCATTTTTTTCATCCACAAGTGCAATTACAGCACCTTCGCCAACGCCTTTTATTCCGCCAAGTCCGAACCGAATATTACCGTTTTTAGTAACTGTAAATGTCAAATCGCTCTCATTTACATCTGGTCCTAGTACGTTCATTCCCAGATTTTTGCACTCATCCATAAATTTTCCAACCTCCGCAATATCATCTCTATTGCGCGTTAAGTTGGCAGCCATAAATTCAGCAGGATAATTTGCTTTCAAATAAGCAGTTTGATAGGCAATCCATGAATAACAAGTGGCATGAGATTTGTTAAAAGCATATTTCGCAAATTCGGCCCAATCGGCCCAAATTTGTTCTAGTTTTGCTTTTGGTCCAAAACCATTTTTCTCGCATCCCTCCATGAACTTCACTTTAAGCGCTTCCATTTTGTCTACAAGTTTTTTTCCCATGGCTTTTCGCAATTCATCCGATTGCCCACGAGTAAAACCAGCCAAATCGCGGCTCAGAAGCATGACCTGTTCTTGATAAACCGTAATACCATAGGTTTCTTTCAAACGCTTTTCCATTATGGGGAATGGATATTCTATCTTTTCACGACCGTGCTTTCTGTTAATAAATTGTGGTATGTATTGCATTGGACCTGGACGATACAACGCATTCATTGCAATTAAATCTTCGAATTGTGTTGGCTGCAAGTTAATTAAGTGTTTTTGCATACCAGCCGACTCAAATTGAAATGTACCAACTGTTAAACCTTTGCTGAACATTTCATAGGTTTTTACATCATCAATTGGGATTGCATCTATGTCCAAATCTATTCCTCGCGACTTTTTGATATTTGCCAAAGCTTCCTTTATGATTGACAATGTTTTCAGCCCCAAAAAGTCCATTTTAATCAGCCCAATTTCCTCAATTACAGATCCTTCGTATTGGGTTACCAACATTTCTTCGCTGGTTTCTTTGTCAATGGCTGTGCTGAGTGGTACCAAATTAGTTAAATCGTCCGAACCAATAATTACTCCACATGCGTGTACGCCAACCTGTCTAACCGTTCCTTCCAGCATTTCGGCATAACGCAATGTATTTGAAAGGTTTATGTCCAACGAATTCCGCGCCGACATCATTTCGGGTACATATTTCAAGCAATTGGCGATATTTACTTTAGGTGCTTTTCCCGACGAATCCTCGGGAAATTTATCAGGTATAAGCTTTGTTAAACGGTCGGCTTCAGCAAGCGGCAAACGTTGTACACGCGCCACATCTTTTATCGACGATTTAGTAGCCATTGTGCCATAAGTAATGATGTGGGCAACACGTTCTTTGCCATATTTATCAGTTACCCAGCGCAATACCTGACCACGACCATCATCATCAAAGTCAATATCAATATCGGGCATTGAAATACGATCGGGGTTTAGGAAACGCTCGAAAAGCAAATCGTATTTAAGTGGGTCTATGTCAGTTATTCGCAAGCAATATGCCACAACCGACCCTGCAGCAGAGCCACGACCTGGCCCAACGGCAACACCCATTTCGCGCGCAGCTGCAATAAAATCCTGAACAATAAGAAAGTAACCTGGGAAACCCATCGTTTTCATTACTTCCAATTCGAAATCAATACGTTCCGATTGTTCAGTTGTCATTACTTCTCCATATCGATGTTGAGCACCAATAAGTGTGAGTTTTCTTAAATAATCGGCTTCCAACTTTACACGAACTGCTTTATCATAGCCTCCCAATCGATCGAAACCATCTCCAAATTCTTGACGAAGCATCTCTTCGGTAAAAGTCGTACGGTAAACTTCCTCAGTTGCAAAATCGCTAGGAATAGGGAAAACTGGCATCAATGCATCCGAGTCGATATTGTAGAATTCTACTTTATCAGCTATTTCTACCGAACTTTCGAGTGCTTCGGGTATGTCAGCAAAAATTTGCCACATTTCTTCTGGTGTCTTCAACCATTCCTGCTTGGTATATCGCATACGGTTCGGATCATCCAAATCTTTACCTGTGCTCAAGCAAATTAATCGTTCATGCGCTTCGCCATGTTCCTCTTCAACAAAATGAACATCGTTAGTAGCCAGCAGTTTAGTGTTGGTTTTTCGCGCCAGTTGTATCAAAATCTCATTTTGAACCTTTTGCTTTTCGTATGTTGAATAATCGGCATTCGGCTTGTCGGTTTTATGACGCTGTATTTCAATGTAATAATCGTCACCAAAAACTCTCTTGTACCACATTACAGCTGCTTCAGCCTCGGCTAAATTGCCTTTTTCCACTTTTTTATGAATTTCGCCACCCAAACAAGCCGACGAAACAATCAAACCCTCGCTGTATTTTTCAAGCAATTCATGGTCAATGCGTGGTCGGTAATACATTCCTTCAATATACGAAGTGGAAACCAACTTGCAAAGATTTCGATAACCAATCTTGTTTTTAGCCAAAAGAACCAAATGATAGCCACTTCTATCCTCTGAACCATCTTTGCTTAGCCTTCCACGTTTTGCAACATAAGCTTCGCAACCTATAATTGGCTTGAATAATTTTTGTTCTGTTTCGGCTATTAGCAATAAAATTTCTGATTTTTCATCATCGGTAAGGCTCTCTTTTTTTAGGCTCTTCTGTAAATCGGAAATTTGACCTTTTACTTTAGCATTTTTCTTTTTGGTGTAATTAAAAAATTCTTTTACTCCAAACATACAACCATGGTCGGTGAGCGCAACTGAATGCATACCACTTTTGGATGCTTTGTCAACCAAACCAGATATTGAGGACATGCCATCGAGTACCGAATAATGAGAGTGAACGTGAAGGTGAACGTAAGAATTCATTGTATGTGTTTGTAAACCTGTGTTTTATATAACAGGATGAAAGACTATTTTTGAGTCGCTAAGATACACATATTTTTGAAACAAGTAGGAGTTTTTTTGGAGAAGTTATCCACAATTTGTAATTAAACAATTGTAAAAAACTTTTGAGCAAAGAACCAAAACCAAATGCATGGCTCAGGTTAACAACACTTTAGCAAATTTAAAGTGAAGATTATAAATAACGTTTATTATAACTAAAAATGAACTTCAGTAGGATAGGGTTTTAGCCGATTCGCAAATTATGCAGTATTCAAATGATACACAATCAGCATAATCATAAAAATAAACATGTATACATTGATGCTAATAAATGTTTTTTTGAAAGAAAGTTCAGCTACTTTTCCAAAAGAAAGTTTTGTAAATATCGCTATGAATAAGATGTTTAGAACAAATATTAGAATAAAAAAAGACAAAGAAAGATTGACCAAAAACAATGGAACAATAATGGACGAGAAAGATGTAGCAAGAACCCAAGCGAAAATTAGTATTTTCAGATTCTGAGGATGTAATGTTTGGTTAATTGTTGGAAAACCTGCACGTTCGTAGTCTTTGCCATATTTTAGCATCAACAACCAGAAGTGAGGAATTTGCCAAATAAAGAGAAAAAAGGCGATAAATACTATTGCTGAATCGAAAACATATCCACCACCAGCCGTCCAACCCATAAATACTGGAATGGCACCAACCAAAGATCCAGGAACTACTGCATAAGCTGTTATTCGCTTTAGGTTAGTATAAACAATATTATACCAAATCAAATTTATCAGACCGAGCAAGGCAGTCATCTGGTTGAAAATGACGTACAATAAAAACGAACCAACGACAGAAAAAACAGCAGCTACAATCCAAGCGTTTACAAGAGAAATTTTGCCCGAAGGAATTGGACGATTCTTGGTTCTGCTCATTTGAACATCGAATTTACTTTCTTGACATTCATTTAAAGCACTTGAGCCACCAGCAAGTATAAAAATTGAAATTGCAAGATATAGAACTTGAATATCGAAACTTCCAGTAAACACCAAATAACCAGTAATGGCAGTAAAAGTTACTGCCATCGAAACCTTATATTTTATTAAGGAAAATACTGTTTTAAGGAAATTAAGCATTATTTTATCGACTTCAAATACTCATTTATAAGTTTATAATCACTTTCTTTTACAATGCCTTTGTACGATTTCATAAGCCCCTGAGGATATCCTGCGGCTATATCTTTGTTTGGGTCAATTATTGAGGACTCAATATACGCACTATCAACCACAATTTTACGTGTCGTTCCGTTTGTTGTTACTTCTATTGTTGAACCATATAAGCCTTTGAAACTTGGACCTACCGATTTTGTTCCGTCCTTGGTGTGACATGCTATACATCCATTCTTCTCCAAAACTTTAAAACCTAGATTATTATCAACTTTTTTTACGGGCAAAGCAGCTATCCATTTATCATAATCTGCTTGACTAACAATTTTTACTATTGCAGTCATATAAGAGTGATTTACACCACAGTAAACTGTACAAAACAAATCGTATTGACCAAGCTCACCTGGAATAAACCATGAATAATTCTTTTTTTGAGGAACTACATCTTCCTTGATTCTAAATGCTGGCACAAAAAAACCATGGAGCACATCTTTGGAAGCAAGATTAACTTTTACTGGTTTATCTATTGGCAATACAAGTGTATCGGCCATTTTATTACCAGGATATTCAAATTCCCATTTCCACATAGAACCCACTGCAGTTACTTCCATTGCATTTTTTGGTGCTTGACGCATTGGTATAAAACCTTCCCAACCAATATAAAACATATAAAGTACAAGTATCATTGGAATAGTTATCCATGTGATTTCTAACCATGGATTATCTTTAATCTGTACAGCTGGTTTGCCATTTTTTCGGTTATATTTAACTACAAAAAAAATCATTAATGCTGTAAGAGTAACCAGAAAAAATACTGATATTCCTGTAATTATTAGGAATGCTGAATCCACTCCATGTACAAAATTTGATGCGTTACTGAACATAATATTGTTGTTAGTTATTAGCTACAAGTTACAAAACAAAAAAAACAGTTTTTTTAACGATATGCGTAATCGATAAAAGTAATGACAATAATTAATGCAAAAAGCACAAAAACCATTGCAACAAGAATACGTAGTAAAACACTTTCGTACTTTAAGTGCATAAAATTTGAAAGCACCAAAAAAGCTTTTAAACCAGCAATGAGTAATGCAATAGTTACAGTAAATGCTCCTAATTGTATAGAAGTGATAGATATAGTAAGAAACGTTAGAAACATTAGAACTAAAAGTATTTTACTCAAAGTTCTGTATTCAATTGTATGCGTGGTGTTATTTGCCATATGAATATTAGTTTACAAACTTAATACTAAGAAATCAAATACATTAAAGGGAATAAGAAAATCCAAATTAAATCGACTAAGTGCCAATAAAGTGCTCCATTTTCCAACAATACATAATCTTTGTTGTTGATATTCTGATTTTTAACTTTAAAATAACAAACTACCAGAAGCGTCATTCCAATAATGATATGCAAAGCGTGCAAACCTGTCATAAAAAAGTACAAACTAAAATACAACAAATGACCTCTATCTAAAAGTGGCATCAAAGCAGAACCAGGATATAAACCATGTTCAATTTTGTGACCCCATTCAAAATACTTATTCACCAAAAAAATTGCTGCACAAAACAAGGTTACACCTATAAATATTAGTGCCCGTTTTTGGTCATTTTTTTGAATAGCAGTAAGTGCCATAGCTATAGTCATACTGCTAAAAAGAAGCACTATAGTGTTGATGGCACCAATAGTAACACTTAACTCCAAACTGCTTTGATGAAATGCTGTTGGATATTGTGCCCTAAAAATTGAATAAACCAAGAATAAACCACCAAACAAAAGTAGTTCGGTAAAAATAAAGAGCCACATCCCAAGTTTGGATGCTTCGTCGTCTCTATGTTCTTCGATATGTATTTCTTTTTTGCTCATAATGATAAAAAAACGACCCTTAACCCCTGAAGGGGAATTATGCAAGTCCGTGTATAATTATTTATCTTTTTTGAATAATTTTATTTTCAATAACTTCGTCTTAAAACTCCCCTATATTTGTGCCAAATGGCAATACCTGTGAAGAGTAAATATAAAAAGCCAGTTAAATACAATTCACCTTTAAAGTATTGATAGGTATAGGCAAGATCGACAATTACCCACAATGGCCAA
>CAIWCC010000268.1 GCA_903911085.1 uncultured Bacteroidales bacterium
TGTACCATTTAAAAAGAAATTTTTTAACGCAAAGATGCAAAGACACAAAGTCGCAACGAATATAAATTATTGTAAATCAAGTATTTTTTAGCGTCTTTGCGACTTAGCGACTTAGCGTTCAAAATACGACATTATATTAGCACACTTACTTAGTGTAGAACCAATCGTCAAACTTTACTTTTTTGTCATTTTCAAAATTTAGAGGAACTTTAAAACATATACAATTTGTAATCATTTTTGCATAAAGTTACTAATTTAAAATCCAAAAACAGTCAGTATTTTAACACTACAACGCTCAAAAACTGGATGAAACTTTATGGCAACAAAATAAATCAAAAAACATGCTTACAAATTGACATTCAGTTTTTTACTACAACAAATAACAGAACTACTACAACGAAAAAAAACAATTACTACAGGAATTTACCTTTTGAACGGTTACGCATTTTTTTTAACGAAAGTTTTTACGTTTTGTACAAAAGTTTGTACGAATTGAACGGTTCATAAATAAAATAACTCTATATATTTGCCACTGAATAATTCCTAAATAATAAAACACATCACTAAATAAATAATTTTATGAAAACTCTACAAGCATTAGTTTTGAATTTTAATTCAAAATGCAGTACAAACAAAACAGGGAAATTTACGTGGTCAAAATTTTTCGGAAGCAGCGTTCTACTGTTTTTAATTTTTCAAGCACCTACAGTAAATGCAAACACTAAGTTTTATCCGAAAATAGACACTACTCAATTAGTGATTAGTACTCCTTCCGATTCTACTTATGGCTGTATTGACTTTAAAGTGTTGGGATATGATTTTGCGGGTGATGAAGACCGAATGGAAAAAATGACAATATCTGTTGTTGAAGAGGGAAAAAGTGATTCTGTGCAGTTACTTACGTACATGGTCGGAAATAATGCATATTACGACTCGTGGACAGCTTCCACAGCTTACGCAAATGCTGGTCGTATTAGCCGAAGAGAAAATATTGAGAAGGATTTATTAAGATACACCTCATTTAGATGGTACTATCCTCAGCGATATGTAGGAAAAAAAGTTACTTTTAAATTTCTTTACAGTTGGGATTTAAACTGGTTTCAAGACCAGACCACAGAAATTTTAAACATAACATATACTAAGCCGTTTCAATTACCTGTTTATACTCCTACTCAACTTACATCAGCAATTCTTGCTGTAAAAGATACAACTACAGTTGGTAAATGGTTCAAGTTTTCATGGAGTGGCGCCGATGTTACGTTAGGTAGTACTAAAATGATAATATATAATAACGATAAATATACAATTAAAAATGATTCAATTAGTACCCTTAATGCTGGTGCAAATTCTATATCCCTTAAACTTGACTCTTTAGATAGAGCAAATACTATTTATCCTAAATTGGTATATACATGCAAAACTCCTTATGGTAATTTAATACATGAGTGCAAAATGAATTCGATTACAGCAAATGGATTAGCACGTCCTGTAATTAATGGAGCTATATCATTTGATGATTGTAGCAAAACCACAACTATAAATTGGAATTTGATTAATCCAACACCAGTCAATATTAATTCAAAAATATTTATTTACAGGAAGCAAACATCTGAAGCCAATTTCAAACTTTTAAATTCTACAGGTTTAGCAATGAATGTTACTTTCTACAATGACAACAATGGACTGATAATGGATTCAAAGTACATTTATATTGTACGTGTAATACCCGATGTAGTTACCAATGCCAATGCAGTTACTTATACAACTCCGTCAACTGCTACAAAAACATTAAAGGAATTGATGTTTTCTGACTCTATAACTTTATCGCGAAAACAAATAGTATTTACAAATTTCAAAGCTAATAGTAATCTTTCTGTTAATGGGTCGACAGCATATACTGCCCTATCCTGGAATCAAACTTGGTGTACCAACCAAACAACAGTTACTATTGTTAGGAAAGAGCAATTGACAGGTAAAATTACTACATTCCCTACAACTTCTAGCCTACTCAAATATAGCGATAATAATGTTACTAACGGGGTGCCTTATAATTATTGCCTTGTAGTAGATAATAATGGCAGGTCTGATTCTTCGGCATGGTTGGATGTAACGTTTACAGATCATGCAAAGTTCCTAAGTTTCACTACTTCAAAAGGGGTATATAACGATCGTATCCGACTTTCGTGGGAAATAGACAAACCACTTTTAAGCAATAAATTTATTATCAAGCGAAAGATATACGACAACGGTTCTGATAAATTCAAATTTGAGACGGTAGCTGAAAAGCCAACCACCACTAGCTTGGAAAATTGGGAAGACTTATCGGTTTCTCCAGGTATTTTGTATCAATACCAAGTAATATCCTACTATTTGCCAGCTACTAAAATACCAGAAAACATAACAACAGAGGCATCGGATGGTCTTGGATTCAGCCAGCCTATTGGTACTATCAATGGCAATATTGCATTTGGATCAGGTACAGCAGTAAACGGGGTGAATGTAGTTGTAGAAAATGCAGACATATCTCAGAAACTTTACAAAAGTATGAACTTCCCTACGGGTGCAAGTGGTGACATACAATTTCATACCGCCCGACACGGATGTGTAGAAAAAGGCTTCACCTGGCAAGCATGGCTTAAACCTGCAAATTACACCCAGGCAAACGCAAATATTTACCATTTAAATGGTGAGTATCAAATTTTCCAACACGGTGGGAGTATAAGTCTCGGGGTTGGACTTTATAATGTATTTACTCTTATGCCTAAAGGTAGATACTTTCACGTTTCAGTAACTTATGACAAAGGCACTCTTAAAATCTACCTTGATGGTATTCTAAAAAGCACCAATATTAATATTACAGCAACTTGTGCAAATAAAACAGTAGCACTTGCTAAAATCATATCTAGTTTTAACTCTTCAAATAAATACGTTGGTCTAATAGATGAAATGCGACTATGGGATAGAGCATTAACTGAAGATGAAATTAGCAAGAACTATGATCGTTATTTATCAGGTTCGGAGAATGACCTTATTGGCTATTGGCAAATGGATGAAGGTATCAATAGTTATGCATTTGATAAATCGAACATTAGCAAGAGCTACAACGAAAATCATATCACATTGACCAAAGCGGAATCTTCCGATTCAGTGCCTACACCAGCTCAATTGTCCATTAAAAGTACTACCGATAAAAACGGAAATTATATCATACCGGGTGTCCCTTACAAAGGCAGTGGCTCTACCTATCAAGTAGTTCCAGCATTGGGCAATCATGTGTTTGAACCAGCAAAACAGTTGGTATATATTGGTGGTGCCAGCTCCGAAGTGCAAAGCAAAATTAGCTTCAAGGATGTATCTTCATTTAAGGTACAAGGAACTATTTATTATAAAAACACCAATTATCCTGTGCAAGGTGTAGAATTTTTGGTGGATGGAAATGTGTGCATGAGAAATAACGAAAAAATATATTCATCAGCAACTGGAACTTATGATATAGATGTACCTATTGGAGAGCACATAATAACTCCATATATGAATGGGCATAAATTTATTGATTCAGATGCGGATGCCACACTAAAAATGGGATTGAAATATAACTTTCTTGAACCAAAAACCAACATCGATTTTACTGACACCACTACCGTTAAGCTCGTTGGTAGGGTAGTTGGTGGTGCTATTCAAGCAGCCAAACCAATTGGGTTTGCGCGTAGTAAAGCGAATATTGGGCAGGCAGAATTATCAATTAGATTAGTTAAAGCGAATACAAATTTTAACAAAACTGGCGTAGATTTGGTTTTAGCCACTGGTAGTGCAGTAGTAAAAAGCACTGCTATAGTAAAAACAGAATCAGATATAATTACAATAAAAACTGATGACAAAACCGGCGAATTTTCGTTGAAGGTTCCTCCTGTACCAATGATAGTAACAGATGTAAAAACTGGAGATTTGTCAAAAGACAAGTTTAATCTCGCTAATGTACCAGGCATAATTATGAATCCTCTTATTAGCTATGTGGACACTATTCATTCAGGATTTAAAATTGTAGATGAAAAATCAGTCATCAAAATTGATACTTGCAAATATGAACAGCGACTCAATATCACCTATTATGTACCAAAAGCAGAGTTTATAATTAAAGATGCAAATTACCCTTTGGGTGGATTTGGTGACAGCCTTTATACATATACCGATATTACAACAAATAATGAGATAAAAATCCCATTATTCACTAGAACCGCTGGTTTGGTAACTTACAAAGTTGGTACTTCAATTGCTAATGAGTATGTTCCTGTATTTACACAAGGCAATCGTTATCGTTTTGAAATAATGGCGTACGAAAAATACGTAAATCCAACCACTAATGACATTGATATTGTAGCATTAAGCAATGCAAATCTATCTATTACCAATAAATGGAGTACAAATGAAGCCCTATCCTATTATAAATTAGACTCTCTAGGTAAATTTCAGTATAATTTTATGGCGGGTGTCCCATCGTTAATATCAGATTACACCAAAACTTTTATTGCTACTATAGAACATAATTTTGTGGATGAGGATTGGGTAAAAGACCCGAAAAAAGCAATTATTTTGGGAGCATTACCAGTAGCAGGTGTCGATTTTGTAACCAAAGGCCCCGATAATGTAATAGCTATTTTACGTGACCCTCCAGGTTCGAATAGTTTTGCCACCCTCAAAAAAGGATCAAAAATTAGTAATACGCGCACTTATAAAGGAATAGGAAAAGAATCTACTGGTGCAAAATTCACTGCTAATCTGGGAGGAAAAGTGACTCTAAATCTTTTAGTGTCGCAATTAGAAACTGAAAATAAGATGGACATCGGTGCTGGTATAACTCAATCGGTGGTAGGATCTGATGCTACATCACGCACAGAATCTTATTCCATGAATGAGTCTATTTCAACCTCATCATCTAAAGAATTTGTAGGTGCTGAAGGTGATGTTTATATTGCCAATTCATCGAATATTGGATTTGCAAAATGCACACAATTAAACCTTTCATCATCATATCTTCCAACAAAAAAAGCCGCTCGTATCTATATTCCAATGGGTGATTCTACTTCTTTTAGGTACACCCAAAAGCATATAGTAACTAATCTGATTCCAAAACTACGAGAGTTAATGGAATCGTATCTTACAAAGGTTGAAAATCTTAATGACTACAAAACAAATCGTCCACTATCACAGTATTTGACTCTCTTGCCAAAAACAGATATAAATTACGGAAAAAAAGATACTTATACTTGGGTGAAACCATCAGCAGAATATATTAATCCAAAAGATTCTGTTTATTTAATAGATTCTGTTCTATTTTTCGCCACTCAGATAAATCATTGGGAGAATATTGTTCGGAATAACGAAATAGAAAAATTGTGGGCAGCAGGTAAAATGCCTGATGGTAATAATAGTACGATACAATACGATGCTAAAAATTTGTCATTCGATGCTGGAGTAATATTGAACAACTCCATAACCCGAACTTCAAACTGTATAAAAACAAACAATGTAGTATGGGAAGTAGAGGCTGCACAAACAACTACCACTGGCCTTACGTTTAACAAATTTGGATTTACAATTGAGACTGATAAGAAAGTAGGAGGTGGTGAGGACAAAACCAATGAAAAGTTGTCTGAAAACACCATTACTTATGAATATACATTGGAGGATAATGATGCAGGTAATTATTTCTCGGTAGATGTTTTCACACCTCGTTCACAAACCGTTACGCCGACAGCCACAACCAATGGCAATAAAAACGTAACAAGTTATGCAGTAAGCAATGTGGAACAAGAAGGCGGTCCTATTTTTGTAACTCGAGGTGGTAATTCTTCTTGTCCTTATGAGAAAGCTGATGAGAGTTTATTTTATAAAAATAGTTCAGGAAAATCTGAATATCTGAATACGAGTACAGTAAGCATTGAAAAACCGGGAATCGATGTACTTGTCTCTAGTATTTCAGGTATTGCTAGTGGAAAACAGGCTACTTACGATGTGGATTTGAAAAACCTATCGGAAACAAATACCGCTTGTTGGCTAAAACTGTCTGTTGACCCAGCATCAAATCCAAGAGGTGCCATCATCAACATTGATGGATCTCCATTGACAGAACCACGTTTATTATTGATTCCTCCAAGTATAGCTGTACGAAAAACCATCCGTCTAACTCAGTCTAGTCTTGACGATTTGGAATTTAATAATATAGTCCTTAGGTTTGAATCACCTTGCGATACAAGCATTGTGGCAAAGGCAACTATATCGGCAAAATTTGTGCCTTCATGTAGCGAAATTACCATGCAGATTGAGAATAGGCTTATCAATACAGAACCTGGCAGCGAATTAAATATCGTGCTCAAGGACTTTGATAAAAACTATAAAAAGTTTGCGGGTATTCGGTTACACTACAAAGAGGGTAATTCTCTTAATTGGAAACTAGCCCAGGAGTTTGTATTAGACAGTGCATTGATGAAACCATCACCAGGATTTATTCGAATTGGAAGCAGTGATATAAACATTAATTACAACGTCCCAATGGCATTACTATTAAATGATCAGACCTATCAGTTCCGTGCTCAAACAGTTTGTGCGGCTAATGTTTACACCGAAACACCAATCATTACCGTTGTGAAAGATATGAAAAAACCACTTTCAATGGGATTGCCTTCTCCAACGAATGGAGTTTTGACACCTGAAACTGAGATTTCGGTTACTTTCAATGAAAAAATACAATCAGATGTCATTGCTGGCACCGACGTACAAGTTTTTGGGGTACTCAATGGCTATGTTCAAACTGATAATGTAGGATTAGCATTTGATGGTAAACAAAAAGCATTTACAGAATCAACACTCAATTTACAAGGAAACTTTACCATTGAAGGTAAATTTAAAGCATCGGGTAATACTGTTGGTACTATTTTCAGTATTGGTGAGGGCAAAGATAAAGTTACTTTGCAGGCGATTGAAAATAATTTGAAAGCTATTGTTGGAACTACATCTACAAATAGCACGAATTTGGCTTTTGATCCAAGCTTTCAATACTTTGCAATGACTTATGACAACAGCAATAAAGAATTGACGCTAATGTTGTGGAGCGGGATCAATTCTAATAGAACGAAACTTTTCACCATGACTTTGCCTAATACAATTTCGCCAGTAGGACGATTAGTAATTGGCGAGAACTTTAAGGGCGCTATGTGTCAATTAAGTGTTTGGAATGAGCTACGAACTTATGGAACAATTGCAGAACAAAAATCGAAATCGAAAACAGGTAAGGAAATTAATCTAATGGGCTATTGGGCAATGGATGAAGGTTCGGGTAAATTAGCAGCCGACAAAGCACGTGGTCGCAACTTAACTGTTGCCAGTTCATGGTTTATTACACCCAAAGGATATGCTGTCACTTTAGATGGAAATAATCATGTGGTTGCAAAATCAAGCCATATTCCTATCACAACAACGAAGGACTTTACAATTGAATTTTGGTTCAAAGGTGCTTCAGGCCAGAAAAATGCCACACTATATTCCTGTATAGGTGATACCACAGCTAGTAAAAACCTTTCAATTTCATTCAACGAAGATGGTAAATTGAACTTATTGTCCAATGGCATCAATAACCTGATACCTTCGGGAGATGTGTTGGATAATATGTGGCACCACTTTGCCATGAGTACTATGCGCGGAGGAAATGCAAATGTGTATATTGATGGCGTTCAAAAGTTTAGAACTTCAGCATCTAACATTGGTGGAATGTCATCCGATTCGATGGCTATAGGTGCAAGACGATCGTTTGTTGACGGAGCAACCAAGGCAACAATTGACCGCTGGTTTACTGGTGCAATTGATGAATTCCGAATTTGGGAGTCGGGGTTAACTAGTGAAAACATAAAGTTGAATATGAATAATAAATTGTCTGGTAATGAAACAGGCTTGGTAGCTTACTATCCATTTGAAAAATTCAACAGCTCTAAAGATGTTATACCTAGTTTGGATGATTTTGCGATACCAGCATTTAAAACAATGCCGGTCGGAGGAACTGCCCAAGGGAAAAATGTAACATATACTGATATTACAGCTGCAATAAAAGCAAACCGATCAAGGACAAAAGTATTGTCGAATTTTACGGCATCTGATAATAAGATTGTAATCAACATTTTAGAAGATGCTAGTACAATTGAAAATTGCGTGTTGGAATTTGAAGTGGAACGTATACTTGACCTTAATTTCAATCGGTTGGCTTCACCTTTAAAGTGGACTGCTTTTGTAGATTTGAACCGTCTGAAATGGGAAACGGAAACTGTAAACTTGACCAAAGAAGTATTGGCACCTATGACATTTAACGCTACCATCTCGAACAATTCAGGTAAATACGAAAATTATGTAATTACTGGTTTGCCCGGTTGGTTGTCGGTAAACAAAACGCAAGGAACACTCAATCCGCTAGCAAAGGAAGTGTTAATTTTAACAGTTGATAATTCAACAAATATTGGCGCTTATGAATGTGACGTTCGTATAACCGGAAGCAAATTGATAGATGAAATGTTACCCGTTTCACTCAAAGTTACTGGTCCACGTCCCGATTGGACAGTGAATCCTTACGGCTCTGAGTCTAGCATGAATGTAGTTGGTCAGATTAAGATTGGTGGCGTTTATCAGGAAGACAAAGAAGATGTCATGGCAGCATTTATGGGTACGCGTTGCGTGGGACTGGCTAGTCCAGTGTTTGATAAAGAACGTAATGGATATTATTTGTACATGGATATTTATGGAAACGCAGCAGATAATAACCAAGCGCTCACCTACAGTTTGTGGGATGCTGGAACAGGTAGAATATATCCTGGAGTTGACTTAGAGGCAGGTCTAGGCAGTTTTACTGCAGCGGCAATAATTGGAACTATAGAATCACCAAAAACATTCAATGCAACGGACAAAGTGGAACAACAGTTGAGCCTAAAACAAGGTTGGAATTGGTTGTCGACCAACGTAGTGAGTACAACACCTAGCTTGATAGATCAATTTAAAGCGGGTATTGGCACTGTTGGTGAACAATTGAAATCGAAAAATGATGGCTTCATAGATTACAGTAATGGCGCGTGGTATGGCACTCTCCTATCGTTGAATCAAACATCGATGTACATGCTGAAAACAAATGAAGCAAAGACAGTAAAAATGGTAGGTGCTATGGCCAAGTCAGAGGATTTTAAAATTACTTTAAATAAGGAGTGGAATTATATAGGATATTTACCATCCTTTGTCGCACCACTGAAGGTGGCCTTGAGCGGACTTTCACCAAATACAGGTGACCAAATTAAGGGTCAGGTTGGATTTGCAAGTTACTCAGGAACTGCTTGGTATGGCAGTCTACAATACATGATGCCTGGACTTGGGTATATGTATAACAGTAAAGATACCAACAGTTTTAAATATCCAGCACAATATCTTTCAAGTTCGAAAGTAATACGTGAGAACAATGAAACGGTAAATATGAAATGGCCGGTGGATGCCAATAAATATCAAATGAGTATGACAGTGACCGGTATTGCATCTATTAATGGTAGTGAAGTTGCCAACAGTGACATACAAATGGGTGTGTTTGTTGATAACGAATGTCGTGGCACAGTATCTCTTAAATACATAGATAGTTATAACCGATATATGGCATTTATAATGGTTTGGGGCAATTTGACTGATGCGAATAAGAAAATTACTTTTAAAAGTTATAATCCTAACGGTAATCAAGAGCTAATTGCTGTCAACGAGTCACTAACATTTGTGCCCGACAACATTGTAGGCTCACCTGCTAGTCCGTATAAAATCAGTTTTATATCTTCAGGTAAAACAGAAGTAGATATGAATAGGTTGAAAGTGTATCCAAATCCAGTAACCGACATGTTGCACTTCGATTACGATCCAAGTGAAATTGAACAACTTGAGGTAGTGGACAACATGGGACGCGTATTGATTAGCAACACAAGAATGATAAAAAATTCTGTCAATGTTCAAAATTTAGTTCCAGGAGTGTACACTCTTCGAATTAAACACAATGGCAATTTGACCAATCATTTCTTTATTAGAAAATGAGTGCAATAATTCTTTGTAGAATAGGTGGCTTATGAAACCACCTATTCTACAAATTTTCTTCAATAATTATTGATTTAAACTGCTTACTATGGAAAATAATAGCACCTTCAATTTTAGAAAATATACTCTTTTGCAATTTGCACTTGCAGTTTTTATTCTAATGCCAACCTTTGGTTTTGGACAGATAGTTGCATGGCAGTTTGCAGCTGCAACTGGAAATGAATCAACTTACAATGCTACAACGAATAATGTGAATCTTAATACATCAATTCTAAGTAGAGGTTCAGGCATTGGTATTAATCCTGTAGCAAATGGATTTACTTCTGATAAATGGGTCACATTCAATACTAGTGAGTCAAAAGCTATAGGAGATAAAGAGTATTTTGAATTTAGCATTCAATCTAAAGCTGGTTTTTGCACCTCATTATCAACATTGAATGCAAAAATTAGACGTAGCGAAAAGGGTCCAGAAAACTATAGTTGGAAATATAGTATAGATGGTGTAACTTTTAATGATATAATAGAGACCACAGTTACCAATCAAGATACAGGGAAAGTCCAAAATGAAGTCCTGTTAAGCTCTATCTCTGATTTACAAAATGTGGGTACAGGAACAATTATAACATTCCGAATTTATGCTTGGGGCGCAGAAAGTAAAGATGCATCTTTCGGATTTGCCAAAACTACAGTTGGCACTACAATTAATTGTTTAGCAATTGGTGGAACGGTGGAAGCACTTACACTATCATCATCTTCTTCGATAGTGAATATGTCTAAAACGAATAATAGCACAGCAACTGTTGCAATAACTTCAAACACAACATGGACTGCCGTATCAGACCAAAATTGGTTAAAGGTTAGCGGTGACACAAAAGGTAATGGTACACTAACGTTCACTACTGCTGAATCAAATCCCACAATTTTTGCACGTACAGCCATAGTTACGCTTTCGGCAGCTGATATGGTGGATAGAACAATAACCGTGACACAAGCAGCGGGTGATGCTACTTTGTCGGTGTCGGCAAATACTGTGGATATTTCAAAAACAGCAAATAATACGGCCAATGTTTTCATAACTTCCAACAGCACTTGGTCAGCCGCATCCAATCAAGATTGGTTGTCCGTAACATCGGGGGCTACCGGAAATGCTTTGCTTACTTTTACATCAACTGCCAATCCATTAATTACAACCAGATTAGCTATTGTAACAATCAAAGCCACAGGAGTAGCTGATAAAACAATAACCGTTACTCAAGCTGCTGGTGATGCAACTTTAGCTATTTCGGCCAATACTGTGGACATTTCAAAAACTGCAAATAGTACTGCCAATGTTTCCATTGCTTCCAACAGCACATGGATAACAACTTCCGACCAAGATTGGTTAACCGTTACTTCGGGGGCAACCGGAAATGGCACGCTTATATTTACCGCAAAGTACACAAATCCCGAAATAACAACACGTTCGGCTATTGTTACAATACAAGCTGCAAATTTACCAAATCAAACAGTAACTGTAACACAAGCGGCTGGTGATGCTACTTTGTCTGTTTCAAGTACTTTGGCTACCGTTGCCAAAACTGTTGGTAGTACAGCAAATATTACTGTATTATCTAACAGCCCATGGACGGCAACAACTGATCAAGGATGGCTGAACGTAACTTCAGGGGCTACTGGAAATGGTGTGCTTACATTTACTGCAAAGTACACAAATACGGAAATAATAACTCGTTCGGCTACTGTGACAATAAAAGCCAATGGCACGGATAATCAAATAGTTACTGTAACGCAAGTTGCAGGAGATGCGACTTTATCAATTGGGACTAGTACTGCTACCGTTTTAAAAACAGCTGGAAGTACAGCAAATATTTCCGTCATTTCAAACAGTACGTGGACGGCTACTTCGGATCAAGACTGGTTAACCCTAACTCCAGAAACTACAGGCAACGGCACACTCACTATCACCACTAAAACTGCCAATCCATTAATTACAAATCGGTTTGCAACTGTAACTATCAAAGCAACAGGGGCTGAATATAAAACAATAACTGTAACACAAGCGGCTGGTGATGCTGCTTTCTCGGTTTTGGCTAACACAGCTGACATTGATGCAAATGCCAATAATTCGGCATCGATAAATGTGAATAGTAATATACTGTGGACGGCGACTTCCAACGCAAGTTGGCTGACGATTGGTAGCATATCCACAGGTAGTGGCATACTCACAGTTTCTGCAACAAATACCCTAGAGGCTACCCGACAGGCAACAGTAACGATTTCTGCTCAAGGATTTCCTTCCAAAACCGTAACAGTAACCCAAGCGTGGGGAGCGAATACCAACAAATTTCAATTAAACATGACCGTAACTGCCGTTGCTTCCATTAATGACAAAGAAATTGTCAATAGTAATTTTCTTATAGCTGCTTTTATTGGAGATGAATGCAGGGGGGTTGCAAAATTGCAATATGTTTCTGCTTTAAAGCAATATATGGCTTTTATGATGGTTTGGGGCAATAAGGACGACATGAATAAGAATGTAACTTTTAAAAGTTTAAATCAATTAAATAACATTCAACTTCCAGCAACAAATACTACACTTGCTTTTATGCCCGAAAGCAGAACTGGCTCACCAGCAAATCCTTACGCCGTCAATTTCGTACAAGACGAAGCAAGTTATGGCTCTATTATGGTTACACCTGGTGGTTTATCAAAAGCAATTAAAAATGCTGGATTAGATATAACTACTCTTACTAGTTTAAAACTTCTGGGTAGCATAGATGCCCGCGATTTTAAAACGATGCGTGATAGCATACCTTTATTGGCTGATTTAAATATGAGTGGGGTAACAATAAAGGGGTATACAGGGCTACTAGGTCCTTCAGGAGCAAGCAATTATGAATATCCAGAAAATGAAATTGCTAGTAATGCATTCTCTTATAATTATAAAGGCAAAGTCACATTGAAAAATGTAATTATGCCACTTTCGGCAAAATCTATAGGAGGTGCAGCTTTTGAGTACTGCATTGGATTGACATCAATAACAATTCCATCTTCTGTAACAACAATAAAATTTGGAGCATTTGCAAATTGCACTGGATTGACAACAGTCACAATTCCAGCCACAATTAATTCTATTGGTAATTCTGCATTTTCAGGCAACAAATGTTACATCACTGTAGATGCAAATAATGCCGCTTATTCGAGTATCGATGGAGTGCTTTTTGATAAAAATAAGTCTACTCTCATCTTCTGTCCTACTTCTAAAACTGGAACTTATAATATTCCAACTACAGTTACAACCATTAAACCCTATGCATTTAGGAACTGTATAGCCATTACTGGATTGTTGGCGATTCCGACATCAGTTACGACCATCGAAGCATGTGCTTTTTTGGGTTGTACAGGATTGACATCTGTAGTATTACCAACTTCTGTAACAACTCTTGCTGATTTTGTTTTTTCTCAATGTTCAGAATTGATCTCTGTGACACTCCCACCAACACTAACGACTATAGGTGCATATGCTTTTTTTAGATGTTTTAAATTAACTACATTTTCAATCCCTGCATCTGTTACTTTAATTAAAACATCAGCTTTTAATTTATGCGTTAAATTGAAATCAATCATATCTTATTCAACTCTACCTCCAAGCCTGGAAACTGATGCTTTGGATATAGATAAACCTACCTGCAGTCTAGATGTGCCAGCTGGGTCACTTGCTGCTTACAAAGCTGCATTGCAGTGGAAGGATTTTATTATACAAGGAGGAATAATAACCATTACTCTACCAACACCTTTGAATAGTTTTAGTAGTGCTTCTGGTGCCGCATCCGATATTCAAACATTTAAAGTAGATGCTTCGGTCAAAAACAATTTAGTAATAACAGCTCCTACAGGTTTTGAAATAAGAGAATATGGAGTTGCAGGTAATTTTGGGTCATCAATTACATTTGCTCCAGTAGCTTATACTGTGGACGAAAAAATTATTGAAGTAAGAATTTCAGACAATGTGGCAGTTGGAGTTATTTCGGGCGATGTGGTATGTTCATCTACTGGAGCAACATCAAAAAACGTAGCTGTATTGGGAACGGTTAGTGCACCAAGTGTATCCTCGGTTTCTGTTCCAACCAATGGAATATATAAAGCTGGTGATGAGCTTCTGTTTACAGTAAACTTTAATGCGCCCATAACAGTTACCAACTACCCTACACTTCCTTTAGCAATTAATTCTAGTGGCACTGTAAATGTGAATTATGTGAGTGGCAGTGGTACGTCGGCCCTACTTTTTAGTTACACAATAGTTGCAAATGATTATGATAATGACGGAATTAAAGTTGGAGCTTCTATAAATGCCAACGGAGGTGCTTTGAAAAGTGCTTTGGGTGTTGATGCCGTTCTTGCCCTCAACAACGTGAACAGTACAGCTAATTTACAAATTGATGCCATTGCCCCAACGGTAAGCATTTCAAGTACCACTAGTGAAACTACAAATACTAACCCAATTCCAATAACAATCACTTTTAGCAAATCTGTAACCGGATTTGTTCTTGAAGATATTACTGTTGCCAATGGTACTGCAGGAAATTTTAGTGGCAGTGGCACTAGCTATGCAGCTACCGTTATACCGACTGGGCAAGGGACAGTAACCATAAACGTGGCAAGTGCTGTGGCAAAGGATGCTGTAGGAAACTTTAATACTGCTGCAGCACAGCTAACACGTACTTTCGACAGTCAAGGGGCAACAGTTTCAAGTGTAACAGTTCCGGCAAATGGAACGTATATGAAAAGTCAAACGCTTGATTTTGTGGTGAATTTTACTAAAAACACTTATGTAGTCATTACTAATGGCACTCCCTATATCACCATCACACTTGCTTCGGGCACAGTAAATGCATCATACATAAGCGGTTCGGGCACTTCTGCATTATTATTCCGTTATACCATAGCATTAGGAAATAGCGACAATAACGGTATAGCGCTTGGGGCTTCAATTACAGCCAATGGTGGAACAATCAAGGACATTTTTGGCAACAATACAGTGTTGACATTAAACAATGTTGGCAATGTCAGTTCAGTTCTCGTAGATGGTATTGCTCCAACAGTTTTATCCGTTAGCTCTTCAAAATCAAATGGCACCTATAAATCTGGCGATTTAATACCTATTACCATTAATTTTTCAGAAGCAGTAAATGTTACTGGAACACCAACATTGGCATTAAATAGTGGTGGAATTGCGAACTATGCGTCAGGTACAGGAACGTCGGCACTCATTTTTAATTACACAGTTGGCGATGCTCAAAGTACTGGCGATTTGAATTATTCGACCATCAATTCATTGAATTTTAATACTGGAACCATTTCTGACCTTCCAGGAAATACTGCTACACTAACATTGCCTTTAGTGAGCGGAGCCGGATCATTGGGAACTAATAAAAGTATTGTAATTGGAATACTTCCATCTGTGACAACTCAAACAGCAACCCTCATTACGGCAACTACAGCCACGGTGGCAAGCACCATATCCAATCTTGGTTATCCAAATCCAACACAATATGGCGTAGTGTGGAGCACCGCAACAAGTCCTACCACTGCTTTAACCACCAAAACTACGCAAGGCGCAATTGCGGCTGCTGGCTCATTTACATCTACAATGACAGGTTTAACAGCCAGTGGAAAATATTATGTACGTGCTTATGCCACCAATGGTGCTGGTACGTATTATGGGAACGAAGTGATTTTGAATATGCCAACAATAACCAAAACTGCAACTTTAGTAGCATTTACAAGCTGCAAGAATACTATTTCTACAGAACAAAGTTTCAGTGTTTCGGGCAATAATCTAATAACAGATATTTCCATCAGTGCTCCTAGCGGTTTTGAGATTTGTAAAACATCTGATGGTACTTATTCCAATAGCTTGTCATTGACCCAAACAGATGGAAATATTAATGCAGCCACAGTTTTTGTACGGTTGGCAACTACCGCTACTGGCAATCCTGAAGGTTATATTTACTTTAGCTCAACAGGTGCCTCAACACAAACCCAGTATGTAAGCGGTACTTTAACAACACCTCAACCTCCGTTATTTACACTTATGGTTAATCCATCATCAGGTGCGGTATGTTCAGGTAATGCAGTTACGCTTACTGCTAAAGAAAAAAATAGTCTTGCATTTGATGGAGAAGATGATTATGTAGATTTGGGTGATATAAACGAACTGAACAATGTGACGCAATTTAGCATTGAAGCCATGGTTTATTCAACTGAATCAAGTGAGTATAAAACTATTTTTTCAAAGCGGGAAGAACATAACAATAAAATTCAACTGTTCTTTAATAATAAAAAAGGATTAACATTTGCTATTGGAAATGGCAATTTAATTAAAGCATCAATGACTAGTGCATTAACTTTGAATACATGGGTTCACGTAGTTGCAGTTTATAATTCATCTGCAAGTAGCAATGAGGAAAAAATAAAATTATACCTCAATGGTGTTGCAGCTACCTTGAGTTTTTCGGGTACATTTCCTACATCCACATCTACAAGTACTTCACCCGCACTACTGGGTTCGGAGGAAGTTAATCCATCAACTAATGTGTGTTTTACCGGCAAAATGTATGACTTCCGTATCTGGTCTACTGCTCGCACAGGCGCCGAGGTTCTTGCCTCTGTTAACCAAAGTGTGAGTAACACTTCTAGTGGCTTAGTATCTGAATATAAATTAGATGGTGTGGGCACAAGTTTAACTGCTTATAATAGTGCAGGAAGTAATTACAACGGCACATTGAATAATTTCGATGCAACAAATCCATGGAGTACTAGCTCCACACCTGTTGAATATAGCTGGTCGGACAGCATAAGTAACGGCATTCCCTTTATTCCGACAAAATCAGGCATTTATACTGTAACAGCTTCAAGTACAACAGGAAATTGTCCTATTTCTGTATCATCGTCCGTATCCATTACAGTTAACCCGTTGCCAATACCAATCATTACAGGCAGCGCAACAGCTTGCATAAATTCTACCAAAAACACATACAGCACAGAAGTGGGCATGACGGGTTACGAATGGACTATATCCTCAGGCGGAACAATTACTGCTGGCCAAGGAACCAATACTATTGTTGTAAAATGGAATACAGTTGGTGATCAAAACATTGCAGTAAATTATACCAATACCAACAATTGTACTGCCACCGAATCTACATCATATTTAGTTAAAGTATTTGCTTTACCTACACCAAGTATAATTGGAAATACAACCGTATGTTTAAATTCAATAGGCACTTATAGCACAGAAGTGGACATGAAAGACTACAATTGGTCAATATCTTCGGGTGGAACAATAACTTCAGGAGCTGGTACCAACACTATTACAGTTGCGTGGACTAATGCTGGTGCTCAAAGTGTTTTGGTGAATTATGCAAATGCTAACAATTGCCAAGCCGATACAGCAACTATTTACAAAATAAACGTACTTACTTTGCCAGTGCCAACAATTACAGGTGCTGCATTAGCCTGCATAAATACCACGGAGAATATTTACAGTACAGAAGCCGGAATGACTGGGTATGCGTGGGCAATTTCTTCAGGTGGAACAATTACTTCAGGTGCTGGTACTAATTCAATTACCGTTAAATGGAACGTTTTGGGTAATCAAAGCATTTCGGTGAATTATGCCAATGCTAATAACTGTAAAGCCTCTATCGCAAGTATATATCCAATAGTTGTCAATGCACTTCCAACGCCAACAATAACTGGTAATGCGGTAGCTTGTATGCTTTCCGCTGACAATTATTATACTACTGAAATAGGTAAAACTGGTTATATTTGGACGGTTTCATCAGGGGGAACAATTACTGCTGGTGGTGGAACTTCTGACAATACCTGCACCGTTACCTGGACTACAGCTGGTGCCAATACAGTGAGCGTAAATTACTACAATTCCAATGGCTGTATGGCTGCCACGGCAAAAGTGTACAATGTAACAGTCAATCCATTGCCGGCATCTCCAGCATTCAATCTTAAAGTTGAACCTGCTTCAGGTACAGTTTGTGCAGGTAATCCTGTAACACTTACTGTTCTAAAAAACACCGATCTAACATTCGATGGCACAAATGATTATATTGATTTGGGTAACATAACTGAACTCAATAATACGTCGAAGTTTACCCTTGAAGCCATGGTTTATTGCACTCAAAATAATGATTATAGAACATTCTTTTCGAAAAGAGATAGCCATACATCTAAAATCCAACTTTTATTTAACAACAATGCTAAACTAACATTTGCTGTTGGGAATAATGATTTAATGGAAGCGGCTATGCAGAATGCATTTCCATTAAATACTTGGGTACACGTAGTTGCAGCTTACAATGCTACAGCAATTGACAATCAGGGTAAAATGAAGATTTATATAAATGGTGTTGAAGCTACTCTAATCTACTCGGGAACTGTGCCATCCACTACTGCCACAATTGCAGCATCAGCATTAATAGGTTCTGAGTCATCTGCATACGATACGCGTCTGTATTATAGTGGAAAAATGAATGATTTCCGCATCTGGAATACAGCACGTAGCACAGCGCAAATACTTTCCTCGTACAACCAATGTCTTTCAGATTCGAAAAGCGGTCTGATTGCCGAATACAAACTGGATGGATTGGTGGGAACTTCAATTGCCAATAATAGTGCAGGAACAAACTACAATGGCAACCTGAACAATTTTGACTTGGCAACCGTATGGAACCTTAGTACTGTGGGTTGTGGTAATAATCCTAGTTACAGTTGGTCCGACGGCATAAGCAATGGTGTACCATTTACACCAACAAAATCAGGGAACTATACCGTTACTGCCACTCGGAGCAATGGTACTTGTTCCATTACAGAATCCACAACAGTTGCAATTACCGTTAACCCATTGCCAATACCAACAATAAATGGAAAAGCTAGTGTTTGCATAAATTCAACAAGCAATGTGTATTCAACTGAAAGTGGAATGAGTGGTTACACCTGGTCTATATCTTCAGGTGGTACAATTACTGCTGGAGGTGGTTCGAATGACAATACCGTAACAGTAACTTGGACTACTTTGGGTAATAAAACAATAAGCGTAAATTATATGAATGCTAATGGCTGTACTGCAAACGCTGCCACAAACTATAATGTTAAGGTGGAAATGCCAACTATTTCAACCTCAACGACGTCTGTAAATGTAGATGCCACAGACAATAATTCGTCGACTGTAGATATTACCTCCAATACAACTTGGACGGCTACATCTTCTGATTCAAATTGGCTTAACGTTAATAATGGTGCTACTGGCAATGGAACAATTACTTTTACAGCTACAGCCAATCCATATATAACAACCCGATTCACAACAGTAACAGTGAAAGCAGCTGGGGCAACAGATATTACGATTTATGTAACTCAAGATGCTGGAAATTCTACTTTGTCGGTTTCGGAAACCAAAGCTAATGTTGCCAAAACAGCAAATAGTACTGCTCAAATCAATGTTATTTCCAACAGCACATGGACAGCCACTTCCAATCAAAATTGGCTTAGTGTAAGTGACGGAAATACGGGAAATGGCATACTTATTTTCACCACAACTGCTGCTAACGAAACCATTACAACTCGTTCGGCTACGGTAACCATCAAAGCCACTGGAGCAACCGACCAAACCGTAATAGTAACCCAAGCTGCAGGCGATGCTTATTTATTATTGTCAGCTACAAAAGTCAATATTGATGTAAATGCCAATAATTCTGCAACAGTAGATATCTCATCCAATACAACATGGACGGCTACAACCAACGAAAATTGGCTGACAATAAGCGATGGGGCACAAGGAAATGGTTCACTTACCTTTACTGCTACGAATACAAATGAAGCTAATCGTGAAGCATTAGTTACTGTCAAAGGAATTGGGGTGGAAGATCAGTATGTAATAGTATCTCAAAAATGGGGAGTTAATTCGCTTAAATATCCAATTAACATGTCAATTACAGGCAAAGTTTTTATTGACGACAATGAAATTTACAATTCAAATTTACAATTGGCAGTCTTTATTGATGATGAATGTAGAGGCATTGGATCACTTGAGTATAACGAAGATTATAAGCGATATATGGTACAAATAACAGTTTGGGGAAACTATGAAGATTTGTCTAAAAAAATAAGTTTCAAAGGCTTAGATTTGAAAAATAACAAAGAGCTTTCCGCCACAAATGCTATGCTTGAATTTAATCCTGAAGTAATTATTGGAACAGATGAAAATCCATACAGTATTTTCTTTGTTCAAAAAGTAACAGATCAAAGTCTTGTAAACGAACAAAATGTGAGGATATACCCCAATCCTGTAAAAAACGTTCTTCATATTGACTGTCAATCGGGAGACATTCAAGAACTATATTTAACAGATGCAATGGGTCGTACAATAATTGAAATAAACAAACTAATAAAAAACTACGTAAATACCAGCCAACTTGTAAAAGGAATTTATATGTTGCGTATTAAAAATAATGATAAAACGTCCATTCATAAAATTATTAAACAGTAAGTACGTGCATTAAATTAGTTTGTATTAAAAAAACTCTCCATTATCTAATCTGAATAACACCTAACAGGTTTTTGAAACCTGTTAGGTGTTTTTGAATAGTCTAAACTAATTTCCGTGTTGTACTTATTTATAAGTATATCCTTGCATTAATTTTACTATTTTCTCAACAAAGAACTCTGAAAGAGTTTAATATGATTAGCCATGGGTGGTAACCCATGGATTAAAATGTATGCGTATAAATACTCTGAAGGAGTTTAATTTCAATTGAATGATGATATTGAACTCCTTTAGAGTTCTGCCTTATGAATACATTTCATCCCCGAATTTCATTCGGGGCTAATCATATTAAACTACTTCGTGGTTATAAATAGTTTTTCAGCAGACCCAAATTAAAGTAACATATTGTAAATTATTTCAGCTTTGATTCTATTGTGAATTATTTTTCTCAACCTGAACGATTAACAAATTGAAATAACCTAAATAAAAATCAAAATCATCATGTCGCACAAAAAATATTAGTACCATTTTTAAACACCGACATGGATCGCAATAATGTGAAATTATATTTATATTTAATAAAATATTCAAGCTACTTTTTCATTCAAAATATAAATACAAAATGAATAAAATCGTCACATTTTAGTTAATAACATTGTCGATAAAAACACTTTTTTTCAAAATAAACGATAAAAACGAGTAAGTAAACAACAATGCTAAAACGTATTTTGCAATGTAAGACATCTAACTATACTACACAATAATAAACTAATTACTAAAGAATTAAATTTATTACTACAACCCACTAAAATAAATCTTACATAAATTTAGCTTTTGAATAGTGGACTTACCTTTTGTACAAAAAAAATACAAGTTTTGCAAAAATATTTTACGAATTGAATGGTTGTTATCTAAAATAATTTTTTATATTTGCCGTCATAATTATTATAAAAATTCTAAAGATATAATTTTGAAACAAATCTCTAAATAATTATCATTATGAAAACACTACAAAATTTAAGTTCAACTTCATTAACATTCATTACGAAAAGGCATGGTGATTTCCTCCCGAAGTTAACAAAAAACCATTGTATGATTTTAATTAGTTTGTGCTGTTTGTTTTTTGCCACAGTGCAAGTAAATGCAAACACTTACTTTAAACCTGAAAACACTAGCCACTTAGCAGTAACCTTACCTGGTTCAACTCTAAGTTATAGTTACGTTGATTTTAAAGTACTTGCTTATGACTTTTACGGAGAAGAAGACCGTATGCAAGAATGTGCCATTTTTATTAATGAAGGAAATAATGAATTTACCAAGATATTGAGTTATAAAGTAGGCAATAATGCTGGCTACGACAACTTTACACCCGTAAATGACAATAATGTTGGTTTTGCTGTGAGATTAGATAATTCTTCCTCAGGTGATATTAGATATACAAACATCAGGTGGTATTATCCGCAACGATTAATTGAAAAAAATGTCTCTTTTCGAGTAACATATTGGTGGAAACTTAATTGGTATCATTCGAGCGATGTAGACTACAAAGGTACACACGAAGATTTGAAGATACAATTACCAGTTTTCACACCTGCCGCTATTGTTAATCCGGCATTAAAAGTAGTGGATGGCACTACGAATGGTAGATGGTTTGAATTTTCTTGGGATTCATATTCTAAGTATAGTGACGGGACTACAAGACTTGATTTATATTCAGATGCTAATTATTCAAACAAGGTTTTTGATTGTAATTCAACAAATGGCGTTGCAGATAATGCCAAGTTAATACTTTCAGGATTAAATCAAGTAAATACTGTATGGCCCAAAACAGAGTACACCATAGCATCGAATCTTGAATCGAAAGTATATGAGGCTAAGATGGATGCAGTTTCTGTGGCTGGATATGCATATCCAATTTCCAATAATATACAATTTGATGCTTGCAGCAAAAAAGTGACACTTAATTGGACCATTGCAAATCCTAAAACCATTGATATTAAATCGAAAATATATATTTTTAGAAAAAGAAAAGATGCAAATATTTACACAGTTATCGCAAGTGGATTGGCAAATAACGTTAACAAATACGAGGACAAAGATGCTTCATTGGAATGGGATACCTACTATAGCTATATAGTTAGAACATGTCCTGATTTTTTATCAACTAGCGCGGTGGAATTTACAAATTCTTCGGCAATATATTATATGCCTGAGTTAATAGTAAAATCAGAAATTACAACCACGCGGCAGAAAATAGATTTTAGTAGCTTTACGGCTACAGCTCATATTGCTGAAGAACCGAAAGTAGCCAATGTCGAATTGTCCTGGAAAGCAACGTGGTGTACCAATAATCCTCAATACATTAGCATTGTGCGAGTAAATACTTTAGATCCTTTGGATATTTTCTCGCAAGAAGTGCTAGGTAGTTCGTTGAAATTTGTTGATACAAGTGTACAAGACCGCACTCCATATAGATATTGTTTGATAGCAAATAATAGTGGGCGGTCAGATTCAAGTAAATGGGCAGATGCCAATGTAGTAGACCAGTGCAAGTTCATCAGCCTAACAACCACCAAAGGCGTACTGAATGATAGAGTGAGGTTGTCGTGGCAAATAGACAAACCGAAGTTGAATACCAAGTTTATTATATCCAGAAAGATTTATGACAACAATTCATCTCTATTTAATTATGAAATTATTGCAGAAAAGCAATCGACAAATAACATTGATAATTGGGAAGATTTATCAATATCTCCAGGAATTTTATATAAATACAAAGTTGAATCCTATTATCAACCGGCCACGGGGTCAGCAATAATAACAAGCACTGCCGACTCTGTAGGGTTAGGATTTAGCCAGCCCATAGGTACTATAAGTGGCAATGTAGTTTTTGGAACAGGCACCTCGGTAGAAGGTGTAAATGTTTCGGTTGAAAACACAAATGCAGAACAAAAACTTTATAAAAGCATCGAATTCAATACTACCGATGCTGGCAAGGGAGGTATACTTAAATTCAACAAGCCGATAAGACACGGCTGTATTGCCAATGGATTTACATGGCAAGCATGGATAAAAGCACCAAGTCGAAGTCAGTCAAATGCTACTATCTATGAAATGCTGGGCGAATATTCCATTCAAATTAATGAAAATAAAATCAATATATTTATAAATGGAAATTCAACAACAACTCCGCTTATCAGTTCAGATATTAGTTCAATTAATTCAAATCAATTTTTTCAACTTTCTGTTAGCTATAACAAAAGCACTAATTATCTGAAACTTTATAAGAATGGTTTAGCAACAGACAGTGTAAAATTATCGACCACCTATGCTCATAGTGGCATCCCTAGTAACGCTTTAGCAAAGGTAGCGTCATCATACCAGGTTGGTGGAAAGAATTTTTTGGGCAATATAGATGAAATGCGTTTGTGGAATAGGACTTTGACAGCTACAGAAATAAGTTCAAATTTTGACCGTTACCTTGCAGGTTCCGAAACCGACTTGATTGGATATTGGCAAATGGATGATGGTGTGAACATTTTTGCCTTTGACAAATCTAATATCAGCAAAAGTTACAACGAAAACCACATAACGTTAATTGGTGCAACAAGTTCGGACACAGTACCTGCACTTACGCAACTAAGTATAAAAGCTACTACCGACAAAAATGGTAATTACCTTATTCAAGGTGTACCATACAAAGGCAATGGGTCAACTTATAACGTTGTGCCAGCATTGGGCACCCATGAGTTTGAGCCTAGTAGCCAGCAAATTTACATTGGTGGGTCAAGCTCGGAAGTTCAAAGTAAAATCAGCTTCAAAGACATTTCTTCGTTTACCATAAGTGGATATATTTACTACGAAAACACAACCTATCCAGTGGCAGATGTAGAGTTTTTGGTAGATGGAAACGTCTGCACAAGAGAGAATAAAAAACTTTTTACAGATGCTAATGGATTTTATGAAATTGACGTTCCAATTGGCGAGCACAAAATTAGTTTATTCAAAAGTGGACATACCTTTATTGACAAAGATCCATCGGCCACATTGAAAATGGATACAAAATACAACTTCAAGGAAAACAAGACCAATATTAATTTTACCGACCTCACTAAAGTAACTTTGGTAGGTAGAGTGGTGGGCGGCGCCATACAAGCAGCAAAACCAATTGGTTTTAACCGAAGTGTAGCAAATATAGGCGTGGCAAAATTGAAAATACAACCCAAACTGACAGCCTATCAGTTAAATTCTACAAATGTCGACTCACTTGTATTAACTAATAACTATTCAAAAATAAATAGTATTTCAAAAGTGGCAAAAGGAAATAATATTATCAATATTACAACCGATGAAACCACAGGTGAGTTTTTGGTGCAAGTACCGCCAGTACCAATGAAAATAATAGATGTACGGACAATTGGACTTGACAAATTGGCATTTAAGCTAGATAATCAACCGATGATTGACATGAGTCCTATTATTACACAAATTGATACTATTCATTCGGGAACAAAGATTGTAGATGAAAAATCTGTAACAGTAATTGATACTTGTAAATACAACCAGAGAATATATTTGACATATAAAGTGCCAACTCCTGTTTTCACCATTCAAGACAGAAATTACATTTGCAATGCTTATGGCGATACTATTTATAATTATGTGGATCCAAATAATAGCGAAAATAACACTTCAGTATCTTTATTTACAACAGAAACAACAGAAACTGCAATAGACAGTGTGATTTACAAATTGGGAAGCCCCGTATTTACACAGGGAAATATCTACCGTTACAATATCGAATCGTATGAAAAATATGATCATCCTATTACAAAGGCAGTTGATAAGGTGCCATTAAGCAACAAGATTTTTAATATTGAGAACAAATTGAGTTTAGACCCTGCGTTAACAGAATATGCGCTAGATTCTACCGGTAAATTTATATACAGTTTCACTGCAGGTTTGCCTGTATTATTGTCCCCTTATACTATGGGTATGACTGCTACTATAGACTATGATGGTGGTACCGTTTCATGGAAAAATGGAAAAGAAGTTGGCATCAGGGGTATTGTGATAGGTGCTGCACCAGTGGGTGGTGTCGATTTCATTACAAAAGGACCTGATAAAGTAATAGCAGTCTTGCGCGACCCTCCAGGCACTAGAAGCTTTGCTAGTTTAGAAAAAGGGTCAACTATAACAAACACACGCACCTATAAGGGTATAGGTACAGAATCCACTGGACATAAGTTTATTGCAAACTTAGGAGGCAACATGAAAATGTGCTTTGGAATGTTGGAAATTGACAATAAATTAGACATTGGAGGGGGAATAGAGCAGTCGGTGAAAGGATCGGATGCAACTTCACGTAAGGAAACATTTACAACCTCTGAAACGATTAGCACATCGGCCGATCCAAATTATATTGGAGCAAATGGTGATGTTTATATCGCCAATTCATCGAACATTGGTTTTGCAAAATGCAGACAATTAGGACTTAAACCAGCATTGGATAAACTAGAGTTTACTGAAAGTGAAAGCTACTTTTTTATTCCAATGGGAGATTCTACATCATTCAGGTACACACAGAATCATATAGTTAACAAATTGTTACCAACACTTCGCGATATGAGAAAGTCGATATTGAAAACAGTAACTGATACAGCTGTTTATGATAAAGGCAACAGATCAATTTATCTTACAAACTTGGCAACAACAGATCTAAATTTTGGAAAGAACGGGACTTATAATTGGGTGAAACCAATAACTTATACAGATGTATTGATAGATTCTGTATTATTTTACAGCAATCAAATCAACCAATGGGAAAACATAATTCTCAATAATGAAAAGGAAAAAATTTGGGCTACAGGCAAAACTCCAGTTGGAAACAAGAGTACTATAAAATATGATAAACTCAATTTGTCGTATGATGCAGGAACAGTGTTGTCTAAGTCAATTACCAGATCTTCCAATTGTTTAACAACCAACGAAGTAGCATGGGAGTTGCAAGCTGTTTTCTCATCCACTTTGGGGATGAAAGTCAATGGATTTGGATTTACTATAGAAAACAATGCAAAAGCTGGTGGTGGGGAGGAAAAAACTACATCTACCGAAAATGAGAACTCTATAACTTATAAATATACTTTAGAAGATGCTGATGCTGGAAACTATTTTTCGGTGGATGTATTTACACCTCAGTCGCAAACCGTTATTGTTAAACCAAAAACTAATTTCAACAAAGACATAATAAGTTATGTGGTTTCGAATGTAGAACAAGAAGGTGGACCTATTTTTGTAACACGCGGTGGTGCCACTTCATGCCCTTATGAAAAAGGCGACAAGAGCTTATTTTACAAAAACTCGTCGAAACAGCCTGAGGCTTTGAGTACTGCAACTGTTCAAATTGAAAAACCGGGAATTGAAGTGCTTATTCCTACAGTTTCGGGCATTGCAAGTGGCAAGAAAGCTTCGTACGATGTTGATTTGAAAAACTTTTCAGAAGCCAACACATCTTCATGGTTTCAATTGTATGTAGACTCTAAGACAAATCCAAATGGTGCAATTATAAATATTGACGGTAATCCATTGACGGAACCACGCTTGTTTTTAATTTCACCAAAAGCATCATTGCGCAAATCAATTCAAATCACTCAATCAAGTTTAGACATTTTGGATTTCGATAGTATTCGTCTTGTATTTCAATCAATTTGTGATACTACTATTAAAGCTAGCTCGCTTATTTCGGCAAATTTTGTGCCTTCGTGTAGCGATTTAACTTTACAAATAGATGACAGAACACTCAATTCGGAAACTGGAAGTGGACTTAATGTTATTCTAAAAGATTTTGACAAAAATTACAAAAACTTTGGTGGTATCCGATTGCAATACAAAGGCATAAATGATTTGAATTGGAGTTTGGCTAAAGATTTTGTGTTTGACAGCAAAATTATGAAAGACTCAAAAAACTATGCAATAATTGGAAAAGATGATATTAAGATTAGCTATGAATTTTCTATGACAACTGATCCTGATCAAACTTATCAATTCCGTGCAAGAACTGTGTGTGCCGGCGACGTTTACAATGAAACACCCACAATTAACGTAGTGAAGGATATGAAAAGACCGCTTTCTATGGGACTTCCATCTCCTTCCAATGGAATTTTAACTCCCGAGTCGGAAATTTCGGTTACATTCAACGAAAATATTCAAGTTGAACAAATTGCACCTACAGACATTAGGGTTTATGGCGTTCTGAATGGTTTCACTGAAAAAGACAATGTTGGATTATCGTTTGACGGAACACAAAAAGCTTACACCGAGTTACCGTTGAACTTTAAAAACAGCTCATTTACCATTGAAGGTAAATTTCTTCCAAAAAAGGGAAATACTGAAGGTACAATTTTCAGCCTTGGTGAAGGGGATAACAATATCACATTGCAAAGGGTTGATAATGACTTAAAGGTGATGGCTGGCAAATCATTTTTCACTCAAGTTCCTTTAAAAATGGATACCAGTTTCCAATACTTTGCTATAAGTTACGATGCTGTAAAACAAAATTTAGCATTAATGTTATGGAGTAATGAAAACAAAACAAAGAATATACTTTTCACTGCAACATTAACAAATGGTATTGCGCCAGTAGGATGCCTCAAAATTGGCGAGAACTTCAAAGGATCGCTCCGTCAGTTAAGCGTTTGGAACGAGGCTCGCAGCTATAATACCATAGCAGCAGGCAGAACAGTATCTAAAACCGGAAAGGAAATGAATCTGGCTGGCTATTGGGCTATGGATGAAGGTTATGGAAAGTTGGCAGTAGACAAAGCACGTGGACGTAATTTTATAGTAGGTAGCTCTTGGTTTATCACACCATCGGGTTTGGCTGCTGAATTTAATGGAACGAACCATATTGTTGCTAAATCATGGCATATTCCACTAACAAATGAAAATGACTTTGGATTGGAATTTTGGTTCAAGGGTAAAGCTGATCAGAAAAATGCTTACATTTATTCATGTGAAGGTGATACTTTAGCAAGCAAAAACCTTTCGTTAGCATTTAATGCAGATGGAAACTTAGATTTAACAACCAATGGAAACACCTATCAAATAGCCTCAGGAAGTGTTTTGGACAATGTTTGGCATCATTTTGCCATAAGTGTAATGCGTGGCGGAAATGCCAATATTTACATTGATGGTGCTCAAAAATATCAAACTTCGGCAACCGACATTGGTGGCATGGCATGCGATTCTATTACCTTTGGAGCATTGAGGTATTTTGCTGAAGGAGCAACTAAAGCTTCCATTACCAACCGATTTAATGGAGCAATAGATGAAGTTCGTATTTGGAGAAACGCATTGACATCAGAGAATATTAATCTGAATATGCGTTCAAAAATGGCAGGTAACGAAACTGGTTTAATTGCTTATTATCCATTCGAAGCGTTTAATAGCTCTGGTGATATTGTTGCAAGTTTAGCAGATAGTACCAAGTTTAATAATGGTGGAATAGCTACTGGCAAGAATGTGAATTTCACAAACAACACTCCAGCAATTAAAGTTATACGACCTAGAATTTTGGTAAAATCAAACTTTACGGCATCCGACAACAAAATCATTATCAACATCAATGAGACAGCCGCTAGTATTGAAAATTGCGTATTGGAATTTGAAATGGAGCGGATAATGGATTTGAATTCAAACCGAATGGCATCTCCTTTGAAATGGACAGCATTTGTAAATATGAATCGCTTGAAATGGGATACAGAAACAGTGAATTTGACCAAGGAAGTGTTGGCTCCATTGACATTTGAAGCCGTAATTTCTAACAGTTCTGGCAAATACGAAAACTATGTCATTACTGGTTTGCCAAGTTGGTTGAGTGTAAATAAAACACAAGGCACGCTCAGCCCATTGAACAAAGCAACACTCGTATTTACAGTTGACAAATCGGTCAATGTAGGTTCTTACGAATGTGCTATCCGATTGACTGGAAGTAAATTCATTGACGAAATTTTGCCTGTCAACTTGAAGGTTACTGGACCACGCCCCGACTGGAGTGTAAATCCATATGATTTTACTTCGACCATGAACGTGATTGGCCAAATTAAGATTGAAAATGTGTATCAAGAAGATTCCGAAGATATAGTAGCGGCATTCAATGGTACAAAATGTGTTGGTATGGCTAGTCCTCAGTTTGACAACATCAAGAATAGTTATATTCTATACTTGGATATTTACGGAAATGATGGTGTTAATGGTGATAATGGTGATAATGGTAAGGCTCTTACATTTAGTTTGTGGGATGCCAGTACGGGTAGAATTTATCCACAAGTAGATGTATTAGGAGTACCTATATTCAACTATATGTCTTCTTCTATTATTGGAGATGTAACGGCTCCACAAATTTTCAATGCTAGTGATAAAGTAGAACAACAGTTGAATTTAAAACAAGGATGGAACTGGATTTCAACCAATGTAACCAATAGTGAAAACACTTTGATAAATCAGTTTAAAACAGGAATGGAAGCATCTGGTATTCAGTTAAAATCACGAAGTGGTAAGTATATTGATTATGCAAATAGTGAATGGATAGGAGATGATTATGAATTCGATTTGAATCAAACATCCATGTATATGGTCAAAACAAGTCAGGCCAAAACGCTCAAATTGATTGGTGCAACTGCAAAATCGACAGAAAACCAAATAATTATTGAACCAAATTGGAATTGGATAGGATATGTACCTCAGTTTGTGTCGCCGTTAAAAGATGCATTGAGTGGACTTTCTGCAAAAGAAGGTGATCAAATTAAGGGTCAAATTGGATTTGCAAGCTATTCTGACGGCAAATGGTATGGTAGTTTAGCATATTTGACACCGGGATTAGGATACATGTATAAATCAAACAACACCGAAGGTGACGTTTTTAGCTATCCAACTCAATATCTTTCTGCATCGAAAGTGGCAAAACAAAGCGAAGAAGTAGAAAGTATGCGTTGGGCAGTGGATGTAAATAAATATCAAATGAGCATGACCATTACCGGAATTGCTTCAATCAACAACAATGAAGTTGCCAATAGCAATTTGCAAGTAGCAGTGTTTGTTGGCGACGAATGCCGCGGTACAGCCACACTGAAATACGTGGACAGCTATAAACGCTACATGGCATTTTTGATGGTTTGGGGTAACATGGAAGACGCAAACAAAAAAATCACTTTCAAGAGTTTTAATACTGCCAATACAGTGGAGTTAATTGCTGATAACCAGTCGCTAACTTTTGTTCCTGACAACATTATTGGCACAGCGGTTAGTCCATATCAAATCAGTTTTGTTTCATCGAGCAATGCTGAAGTGAATATGAATGCTCTGAAAATTTATCCAAATCCGGTAAATGATGTACTTCATTTCGAGTATGATCCTAGCAGCATTCAGCAATTGGAAATTATTGATAATGTGGGTCGTGTAATGTTAAGTGACAAACAAATGATTAGGAATTCTATCAATGTTGGCCATTTGACATCAGGGGTTTATACACTTCGGATAAAACAAAATGGAAATGTGACCAATCACTTATTTATTAGAAAGTAAAATTAGCTGAGAATAATCAAAAGGAAGAGGCTGGTCACTTAAATGACCGCTTCTTCCATGATTATTATTTCAATGTTTTCACTAATATGAACTCCCTTTACTCCTATTCGGGTGATTTTGTAAAAAATCAAAAGTTTGGCAATCTTCTGATTAGCATCAAAATTAAAATCACGCTCAAAAAAAATAGCTGATATGAAAAGTCATAAACATAAACATATATTCTCCAATTTGAAACAAAAACATTTCTCATTGGCAAAATTCGTGCTGGTTATTTGTTTCTTAGCATCTATCCATCAAGCAAATGGCGCAACATACAATGCTGCTACCGAGGCGGAATTTGACATAGCTTATGCCAAGTCTGACAATGGCGACATAATAAATATCATTTCCAACATTGTAATCACTTCCCCAAAAACCATCACAATAAGTGTCACAATAAACGGAAACGGAAATATTATTTCTGTATTAAAACCAGGTATTGATGATAATGGCTTGCCGGTTGCAGATGCATCTGATTACAGGGTATTTTTTATAACAGGAACTCCAACTGTAACAATCAATAACTTAACAATCAAAGGTGGAAGTTGGTATAATGTTTTTGTGCAACAATTATGTACATTGAAATTAAACAGTTGTATAATTTCAAATTCAAGAGGAGGTGGTATAGCAAATTACGGTACAGTTTATTTGAATAAATCGCTGATAAGAAGGAACTTATCAAATTATGAAGGTGGCGGCTTTCAAAATGGGGAGAATGCTACAATGTATATTGAAAATAGCTGTATCTCCGAAAACATAGAAATTTCTGGGAATGGACTAGGCGGAGGTGGAGGCGGCTCAAACCGAGGAAAATTATATATCAACAATTCAAGTATTTCAAACAATAGGTGTTGTACCTATGGTGCAGGACTCAAAAATAGCGGTTCTGGTGTTATTTATATTGTAAACAGCAGCGTAACAGGCAATGTAACTTACCAAGCATGGGTAGCTAAAGGTGGTGGAATTGGGAACAGCGGAGGAAATGTATATGCTGTAAATACCCTTTTTGCACATAATTATCACATTCTTAGTGGAACACAAGGAAACACTTCAACCTTCGAGTTGGATGATATTGAAGCAAACATTGCTAAATATCCATACCCAAGTTGGTATCAACAAAAAATATTTTTATATTATTGCATTTATCACGCTGATTTACCCAGCGGAACAAATTCCGTTGTAGGCAATGTACAATATGCTGGTTTGAAGGATGGTACTAATAACACCATTTTTTCGGGTGGTTTACTTACAAAAATGACCGACCATATAGGACAAGATATATCAACAACAATGCTTTATAGACCCTATTTGTACAATTATAATGGAACGGTTGCCCCTACATTAAAATCAAACAATTTTTTGTTAAGTAATAAAGGAACACAAACCCGATTTGCGAATAATAACAATGTCAACCCAGTAGTTGCATATTACAACAAAACAACAAGCTTGTGGGTTAATCTTATTGGAGTTGGTGTTGCAGCCAATTTTGTTGGTACCGACCAAGTGAACGCAACCCGTTCAAATCCACCCAACGTGGGAGCAATAGAAAGTGCTACAGGCAATTTATTTAAAGTTAGTGCGCAAAACAATGAATTGGGAACTGTTACTGGACAAACTAGTGAAGGCGATTTATATACATCAGGAGCTACTATTTCATTTACAGCTACTCCCAACTCAAGTTTAGGTTTTGTTTGTTGGGATTATGTTACTGGTGGAACCGGCATAGCATCTACAACCAATCCTTATACTTTTTCGGTAACTAAAGATGTTGTATTAGTTCCAGTTTATAATACCTTGTCGGTATCCACTAACACCTTAAGTTTGGAAGGCAATGCCAATAGTAACTCTTTAGATATTAACTCTTCCACAACATGGACGGCCAGTTCAAATCAAACTTGGTTATCATTAAGTGACAATAGTGGCAATGGAAATTTAAAACTTAATTTTATTGCAACCGCAAATCCAAAGATAACATCTCGTTCGGCTATTGTAAAAATTTCAGCACATGGATTTACCGATAAAACAATAACCGTTACTCAAGCGGCTGGCGACCCAGTAATGTCAATATCAGCTGCCACTGTTTCTGTCGACAAAATTGAAAATAGTATTGGAAGTATAGAATTAACAAACAACGTTTCGTGGACAGCAACAGCCAATCAGACTTGGTTAAAATTCAAATCTTATGGGTATGGCAGCGCAACCCTTAATTTTATCACTTTGTCTGACAATCCTGGAGTAATTGCCAGACAAGCCATTGTAACAATCAAAGCAAATGGGGTGTCAGACAAAATCATTACTGTAACTCAAGCAGGAGCAGATGCCACTTTGTCAACATCGGCAAGTACGGCAGACCTTGCAAAAACAGCCAACAGCAGCGCAACCATTAAAGTTACTTCCAACACGGCTTGGACAGCCAAAGCTGACCAAAGCTGGCTATCGGTAACTTTGAATGGAACAGGCAATCAAGTATTAACTATTGCGGCACTTACTGCCAATCCATCATTATTGACACGGTCGGCAATAATAACATTAAAAGCTTCTGGAGCAACCGACCAAACCATTACTGTAGTTCAAGCCGCAGGAGATGCCTCGTTAGAAATTTCATCAAATACTGCGTCAATAAATAAAAATATCAATAGTGTAGCAAGTATTGATGTTACATGCAATACCGTTTGGACAGCCACCTCCAACCAAAGCTGGCTAAAGGTAAGCCCTGGTGCTACAGGAGATGCCGCAATTACATTGACAGCAAACACTGCAAACCCTTCAGTATCAATTCGCACGGCAATTGTAACTATAAAAGCCGAAGGGTTAGCCAACAAAACAATTACTGTAAATCAGCAAGTTGGCGATCCAATTTTATCGGCTTCAAATGCTTCTGTAAACATTGCCAATACCAAGTATAGTACTGCCAATAAGACTGTTACTTCAAACACTACTTGGAGTGCTACTACTACCGAAGATTGGCTTTCTGTAGAATCGGACATTACTGGAAACCACGCACTTGTTTTGACTGCCAATTCCGATAATCCGACATTAACCACTAGAAATGCAATTGTAACATTAAAAGCTTTGGGAACAGCTGATATTGTTTTTACTGTAATTCAAGAAGCAAGTCTGCCAACCTTATCAGTCCCGAACAATACCGTTAATATTGACCCCAATGCCAACAATACAGCCTCAGTGAATATTAGCAGCAACTCTGTTTGGACAGCATCATCTAATCAAAGTTGGTTAACTGTAAGTTCATATTCTTCCAACAATTCAGCAATTACTCTCACTGCTGCAAATACTACAGAAACCAGACAGGCAGTGGTAACAATTTCAGTAGCAGGCATTTCTGATAGAAGAATAAACGTTATTCAATCGTCGCCTACATCACAGAATAAATATCAAATGAATATGACCGTTACAGCCATTGTTACCGTCAATGACAATGAGCTTGCAACAACCAATACTCAGATGTCCACTTATATAGATGATGAATGTAGAGGTTCGGCGAAATTGCAGTATGTTGCAGCATCTAAGCGATATATGGCTTTTATTATGGTGTGGGGTAATAAGGAAGACATGTACAAAACAATTACTTTTAAGAGTTTAGATCTTACCAACAATGAAGAACATACTGCAATCAATGGCTCACTAAGTTTTATGCCCGAAACCATTGCTGGATCAGCTGTAAACCCTTACGCTATTCGCTTTTTTAGAATGATTACTTCTATCGATAATGAAAATGTTGAAAATGTGAGCATTTATCCAAATCCAGTAAATGATGTTTTGCACATCAACTGCCAACCTGGTGATATTCAAGAGATACAAATTACTGACGCAACAGGTAGGAACTTAATTGGATACACAAAAATGAATACCAACTACATCAATACGAGCCATCTTATAAAAGGGGTATATTTTCTCCATTTAAAATGCAATGGTAGTATATCGGTTCATAAAATTGTGAAACAGTAAAAACAAATGTTCAGCTACTGTATGGAAAATAGCACGATTAAATAAAAATCGTAAAAGTTCACTATGATTGAGCTTCAGCCTATTCAAAACATGTAGAGCCACAATTGGCTTTAGCCAAAATCATTAGACAATACTGCATTTAACACATAAAAAAAAAGCCCAAAGCTTAGTACATTATCATTGAGTCCGCTTCTATTCTTATTTTTTATTGAACAAATAGAAAATAAAAATAGGAGTTGACTCAATGTTTTTTTTAGCAATAGTTACATGTGTAAAATATCATATTTCAAATTAGATGAACACCAAAATTTAACCAATAGAATTAAGTCAAAAACAGAATAATATTGATATTTATTAGAACGTAAAGCCAAACAATTAACATAAAATACACAAAATATAATTCTAAGATGCTATTGATATTTACAATAATTTCTTCATTATTTTGCATAATCAATATTCCCTATCATCTACAGCAAATCACATAAATTACTACATGCACACTATTTATTACTACATAGTTATATAATTTATACTACAAGCGTTTTGTTTTTTGACGACCTTCTTACTTTTTGTCACAAAGTATGTACCTTTTGTCCCAAAGTTTATACCTTTTGTCCCAAAGTTTTTACGTTTTGTACAGGTGCTAATTAAAGTATTATTTTACATTTGTATGCATTTTCCACAATAAACAATTAGGATAAATAAAATTCATCACTAAATAATTAATTTTTATGAAAACACTACAAGTCTCACTTTTGAATTTAATTTCAAGCTACAAGCAAAAAAGTGCTAAAAGTACTCCAAGCAAAAAGTGTACATCTTATTTACTGTGTCTGTTTACTATTTTGCTATTATTACCCACGCAAAATATTTTAGCCAATCAACCGCCTACAGATTTTGCCAATTATTTTGTAGTGCAAACCGATGCAGCAAATCCATACAATGCTGTGACAGTACATTTAATTGGTCTTGATACCGATGGGTACAATGAAAGAGCCAATAACTTTGTTCTTTCATATTCGACTGATGGAAAAAATTTTATTGGGTTGATTAAATATGACATAACAACTTCTTCGATGGATTTTATAAAGAATACAGGTTATACATATACTGACTCTACCAAAGAAGCAACCTTAAGAGGCAAGATACAAAATATTAATATAGCTTATGAAGGGCAACAAATATATGTATCGTTTAAATGGTATTTCCCTCAAAAAGCATCTGGTTTGCCAATTACATTTCGTTTAGCAGGTAGCTGGATAAAAGATTATGACCAAAGCAAGCCTAAACCTGAGAATTTTACAGAGGATAAACTTGTGACATTAAATACGTTTAATCCAACAACCTTAGTCAACCCAATATTAAAAACGATAAATGGAACAACAGATAGTAACTGGTTTAACTTTGCATGGACTTCATACGATGCATCAAAAGTTACTACAAGTTTGGAGTTACACAGCAAATCGGACTACAATTCAAAAATTACTGGTGCAACCATTGCAAATGGCGGTGCAGGCAACTTGAATATTAAGTTAGATGTATTAAACAAGGTAAATTCAGTATACCCAAAACTTGTTTTCACTTCAATATCAACCGATACCATTATTTATGAAAAAATAATGCCTGAAGTTCAAGTTAGTGGTTTTCAATATCCCAAAATAAGTTCTATATCGTTTGACAAATGTAACAATAAAGTATCACTCAACTGGAGCATTAATGTGCCTACAAAAGTTGATTATAATTCCAAAACATATATATATCGTAAAAGCAAAGGTGTAAAACAATATACACTCCTAACTCCTAGCGGGTTAGCAAATGACATATTCACCTGTGATGATTCAAATGCTGCATTTGATTCTGTATATACTTATATTGTACGAGTATGTCCTAATTTTTTGTCACCTACTGCCACTGCATTTACTAATGAAAAAGCATCCAATTTTTTACCTGAACTAAAAGATACAATAACAATTACTCCTACACGTCAGAAAATTGATTTCAGTAGCTTTACTGCAAAGGGTAATTTGGCAGTAGTAAATGTTAGTGCTGCCAACGTTGTGTTGTCGTGGAAGGCCAACTGGTGTACAAATAATCCTAACACGATAAATATTATCAGAAAAGACGATTTAAATCCTTTGGATATCTTTAATGAACCCGTTAAAGGAAGTTCTTTGAGGTATGTCGACACTAAAGTTGTCAATAGAAAAAAATACAGATACTGTTTAGTTGCTGATAATGGTGGGAGAATAGATTCGAGTGAATGGGTGACTGTATTAATTGAGGATCAATGTAAGTTTATGAAATTAACTACGACCAAAGGAGTGTTAAATGATCGCGTCCGATTGTCGTGGGAAATTGATAAACCCGAATTGAACAAGAAATTTGTGATTTACAGAAAACTGTATGACAATAATTCAAATTTGTTCGATTATGAAATGATAGGAGAAAAACAATCATCCAATAGTATTGAAAATTGGGAAGATTTATCAATTTCTCCGGGAGTTTTATACAAATATAAAATTGAATCATATTATCAACCACCAACTGGAACTTATATCACTGTACCTTCAGTTGATTCAATTGGTGATGGATTAGGATTTAGCCAACCCATAGGCACCATCAGTGGCAATATAGTTTTTGGGTCCGGTACTTCTGTTGATAGTGTAAATGTATCGTTAGATAATAAAAATGGTGATCAGAAACTATATAAAAGTTTAAAATTCAGTAGTACAGACCTTGCTCAAGGTGGTACCGTGAAACTCAAGGCAACAAAACATGGTTGTGTTGAAAAAGGTTTTACTTGGCAAGCAATGTTGCAACCTGCAAATAGAACACAAACAGATGCTACTATTTATGAAATGAAAAATGAATATTCTATTCGATTGGATGGTAATATCATAAGAGTGTATTTCAGTAAAAATTTAAGTCCAGTACTACAATTAAGTCAAGACATAAGCAGCATTTCTAAAGACAGATACTTCCAACTTACAGTTAGTTATAATAGCACTAGTAAAAAATTAGCGCTATATATTGATGGAGTTTTAGCAATCAATAAAATTCTAACAGACACATATACCTGTAAAAATGGAATAGAAGCAAAGCTAGCTACCTCATACATTGCAAACGGAAAGAACTATCTAGGATTGATAGATGAAATGCGTTTATGGAATAGCGAATTGACTTCCAAAGATATCAAAAACAATTTTGACCGTTATTTGTCGGGCTCAGAAACAGATTTGATTGGTTACTGGCAAATGGACGAAGGCATTGGTGGTTTTGCTTTTGACAAATCGAACGTGAGCAAAAGTTACAACGAAAATCACATTACATTGAAGGGTGTAGAATCTTCGGAGTCAGTACCAACGCCAGAGCAACTCAGCATAAAATCTACCACTGACGCTAATGGCAACTACCTCATATCTGGCGTACCCTACAAAGGAAACGGATCGACCTATGATGTAACACCCGCCTTGGGAACACATGAATTTGAACCCAAAAGCCAGCGTCTATTTATTGGTGGCGCAAGTTCGGAAGTACAAAGTAAAATTAATTTTAAAGACATTTCGTCTTTCGAAATAAGAGGATATGTATATTATCAAAACACGAATTATCCAGTAGAAGGTATTCAATTTAAGGTGGATGGTGTTACTTGTACACGTGATAATGAATTAATATTATCAAATGCCAATGGAGAATATATTATTGATGTACCAATAGGCGAGCATAAAATAACATTATTTAAAAACGGTCATACTTTTGATAATAATAATCCTACAATAAAATTAGGACTATCATTTAATTTTAATGTAAAAAGAAGAGATATCAATTTTAGTGATATTACCAAAGTAAAATTGGTAGGCCGAGTAGCCGGAGGAGATGTACAAGCGGCCAAACCAATCGGGTTCAATCGTAGTACAGCCAATATCGGTCAAGCAACAGTGACTATACAACCTGTAATTAAAGAAAAATACCAATTATACTTCACTAAAACAGTTCCAGACAACAAAGATCAATACGGAAAAAGTATCCTAACATTAGGCAATGGAAATTTAATTGTAAAAAGCCAAGCGAAAGTGAATTTTGGAGGCGATACTATTAATATCACAACTGATAATAACTCTGGAGAATTTTCAGTGATGGTTCCGCCAATTCCAATGAAAATTATCAATGTCGTGGCAACGGGTATCGACAAATCAAAATTCTATTTAGACAATCAGCCTAAAATAGACATGCAACCTACAATTACAACCTTCGATACCATTCATTCAGGTATGAAAGTTGTCAACTTGGATACATTGCAAATTATTGATTCATGCATCTACAACCAAAGATTGAATTTAACTTATCAAGTTCCAAGTCCTGTATTTACAATAAAGGATAAAGCGTATACCTATAATGCTTTTGGAGATTCAAAATTAATGTACGAAGATCCAAATAACGCTCTTAATAAAGATTCGTTAGTATTAGTTACCAAAGAAAATGAAGTTGCGAAATACAAAATGGGTTTTCCAATTTTCACTCAAGGAGAATATTACACTTTCAATATAGAAGCTTATGAAAGTTATGTACATCCAATAACTAAGAAAGAAGATAGAGTACCATTGAACGGAAAGACTTTTCAAATAGAGAATAAACTCCGCCCTAATTCAGCCAAAACTGAGTATGCATTGGATTCGTTGGGTCAATACTCTTATACTTTTAGGGCAGGGAATCCAGTTTTAACAGGCGATTATACTATGGGCATGACTGCTACAATGACATACAATAAAACTACCATAAACTGGATGAATAACGGAACAATAGGACTTAGAGGCATTGTTTTAGGTGGTGTAGGATCTGGCAATGGTGTTGATTTTGTAACCAAAGGACCAGATAAAGTAATAGCCGTTTTGCGCGATCCTCCGGGATCAAATAGTTTTGCAACCTTGCAAAAAGGAACAACCGTCACGAATACGAATTCTTATAAAGGAATATTGAAAGGATCAAATAATAATAAGGTCAGTGCAAATTTAGGATTTAAATCCAATATTTCGACGGGTATAGGAGTAGCAGTCGACCTTGAAACAGAAGTAAAAGCGGAATGTGGTATTGGAATTGAATCATCATCGTCATTGTCTGGGTCAAAAACTACAACTGAAACATTTACAATGTCCGAGAGTATTAGCACATCTTCTTCACCTGATTTTGTAGGAGCGATGGCCGATGTATTTATTGCTAACTCCAGCAATATCGGATTTGCAAAATGTAAGCAATTGGGCATTGTGCCCAATGGAAAAATATGGGATTTCAAGCAAACAGATAGCTATACGTATATCGACATGGGAGATACAACATCATTCCGATATACCCAAAATCATATTGTAACGAAGATGATACCCGAGTTTCGTAGGATGAGAGAAAGCATTCTGAAAAATATTGTAAAAGCTCCACAAACAAATTACTCGAGCTATAATACTTCATATAAGCCAACAGATCCTGGATTTGGAACAAATGGAACGTACACATGGGTAAAACCTACCATTGTTCCAAAATTAATGATTGATTCAGTTCAATTCTTCACGAACCAAATAAACAATTGGGAAAATATTATTCGCCGAAATGAAATGGAGAAATTATGGGCAGCAGGTAAATCACCAATTGGGAATGATAGTGAGACAAAATATGACAGAACAAATTTGTCGATTGATGCAGGCGTAGTACTGAATAAATCTGTAACTAGAACCTCTACTAGTACATCAACTGCAGAAGAAACTTTCGAACTTAAGTTTGTTACCAATACAGAAGCAGGAGTTACAGTAAATGATTTTGGGGTAACTAAAACTTCTGAGAAAAGTGTAGGAGGTGGTTTCGAAACCAGTCAAGGTAAAACAACTGAAAAAACTGTATCATATGGTTACACTTTACAAGATGGCGATGCAGGTAATTATTTCTCGGTTGATGTATATATACCTACAACTGCTGTTGGAAGAGAGGGTGGTCCTATTTTCGTAACCAGAGGTGGAGCATCATCTTGTCCATACGAAAAAGGTGATACGACTGTATATTACGTAAATGCATCTAATAAATCAGAATTATTAAGTACTCCAACAGTACAGATTGAAAAACCTGGACTAGAAGTACTAGTACCTACTGTAGGTGGCATTTCAAGTGGAAAGCAAGCTTCTTTTGAATTAGTTTTACAAAACCTATCATCAAGTAGCACAGCTTCTTGGTTGCAGTTATCGGTTGACCCTGCTTCAAATCCTCATGGTGCCATTATTAGTATTGATGGAACTCCATTAACAGCTCCACGTCTTTTCTTAGTAACAAGTACACCAATGCATAAAATTGCTAGAATTAGTCAATCGAGTACCGACGACTTGGACTTTAAGAATTTGCGTTTTGTACTTTCTTCGCCTTGTCAAAGTAGCATTAACGCTTCGGCACTAGTATCGGCTGAATTTGTGCCTTCGTGCAGCGATTTGACTTTGCAGATTGATGACAGAACGTTGAATTCAGCAACTGGTAGCAATCTTACTGTTATTCTGAAAGATTTTGATAAGACTTACAAAAACTTTGGTGGTATACGTTTACAATACAAAGGTATAAATGATTTGAACTGGAGTTTGGCAAAAGAATTTGTGCTCGATACTACGATAATGAAACCATTGAGTAAAGATTATATAAAGATCAACAAAGAAGATATATCGCTAACTTATAAGTTCCCGATGGCAACCGATCCTGAACAAACCTATCAATTCAGGGCTAGAACTGTATGTGCTGGTAATGTTTACAACGAAACTGCCACAATTGATGTAATAAAGGACATGAAAAAACCTTTATCAATGGGACTTCCATCTCCATCAAATGGAATTTTAACTCCTGAAACTGAGGTGTCGGTTACATTCAATGAAAATATACAAGCCGAAAAGATAGCTACAACCGATATCCAAGTTTATGGTGTTTTAAATGGCTTTACCGAAAAAGACAATGTAGGATTAGCGTTTGACGGCACTCAAAAAGCATTTACAGAATTGCCTTTGAACCTACAAAGTAGCTCATTTACAGTTGAAGGAAAATTCTTGGCTAATACTGGCAATACCATTGGTAACATATTCAGTATAGGCGAAGGAGAAAATAAGGTTGCTTTACAAATGATTGGTAATGATTTGAAGGTTATTGCTGGTAGTTTCACAAAACAAACCACATTGAGTGCCGATGCCAATTTCCAATACTTTGGCTTGACCTATAATGCAACTAGCAAAAGCTTATCATTGATGCTTTGGAGTCTTATCAACAAAGACAAAACAACAATCTTTACTGAAACATTAGCCAATGGAATTGCCCCAGTTGGACGACTTACAATCGGCGAAAACTTTAAAGGTGCGTTACGTCAAATAAGTGTATGGAGCGAAGAACGCACATACCCAACCATTAATGACAGCAGGTCTAAATCAAAAACTGGTAAAGAAATGAATTTAGTAGGATATTGGGCAATGGATGAGGGTTATGGAACATTAGCTGCCGACAAAGCACGTGGTCGTAACTTAACTGTAGGAAGTTCATGGTTTATCACTCCTATGGGTTTGGCTGCTACATTATCTGGGTCTAACCAAATAATTGCAAAATCGAGTCACATCTCGCTTACAACCGAAAATGACTTTGGACTAGAATTCTGGTTCCGTGGAGCTGCCGATCAAAAAAACACCACAATTTATTCATGTGTTGGTGATACAGTAGCACGCAAAAACCTTTCGGTAGCATTTAATTCAATTGGTAATTTGACTCTTGCAACCAATGGAAACTCATTTATAATACCTTCGGGAGTAGTTCTGGATAATAATTGGCATCATTTTGCCTTCGGTGTAATGCGTGGTGGAAATGCCAATGCCTACATTGATGGAATTCAAAAATTTCAAACTTCTGCAACTAACATTGGTGGTATGGAATGCGATTCAATCACTCTTGGCGCATTGCGTTCAATAGCAATTGGTGCTACAAAACCTACCATCACAAAAAGATTTAAAGGTTGGATGGATGAAGTGAGAATTTGGAATAATGCCATAAGTACTGAGAATGTAAAATTGAATCTACATTCAAAATTAACTGGAAATGAAACCGGATTGATAGCTTATTATCCATTCGAAAAACAAAATAGTTTAGGAGATGTAGTTTATAGCTTAGCTGATGCTTCAATACCTGCATTTAGTACCATGAAAAATGGTGGTAATGCTGTTGGCGATACTTTGAACTATTCCAATAATACTCCAGCAATTAAAGTTGCACGTACAAGAGTTAAAGTAGGTTCTAGTTTCACTGCGTCCGACAACAAAATCATTATTAATATCATTGAAGATGCCGATAGAATTGAAAATTGCGTATTGGAATTTGAAATGGACAGAATAATGGATTTGAATTCTAACCGACTGGCTTCTCCTATAAAATGGTCAGCGTTTGTGAATATGAATCGTCTGAAATGGGAAACAGAAACTGTTAACTTAACCAAAGAAGTATTGGCGCCATTGACATTCGAAGCAGTGATTTCTAATAGTTCTGGAAAATATGAAAACTTTGTAGTTACAGGTCTTCCAAGTTGGTTGTCTGTTAATAAAACGCAAGGAACACTAAGTCCATTGAACAAGACTACATTGGTATTTACAGTTGATAACTCTACAAATATTGGTTCTTATGAATGCGACATACGTTTGACAGGAAGCAAAAACATTGATGAGATTTTACCAGTGAGATTAAAGGTTACTGGGCCACGACCAAATTGGGCAGTAAATCCATACAATTATGAATCGACAATGAATGTGATTGGTAAAATAACAATTGAAGGTGTTTATCAAGAAGATCCAGAAGATATGTTGGCAGCATTCAAAGGTTCTGAGTGTGTTGGTATTGCAAGTCCTATATTCGACAAAACTCAAAATAGCTATATATTATATATGGATATTTATGGAAACAATTCTGAAAATACGCCGCTTACCTTTAGTTTATGGGATGCTGGAACAGGCAGAATCTATCCAGGAGTGGAAGTAGGTAAAACAATCAATTACACTGCTTCAGCTATTGTTGGAGATGTAATTACCCCTCAAATTTTCAATGCTACCGACAAAGTAGAACAACAATTGAATTTAAAACAAGGCTGGAATTGGATTTCAACCAATGTAACAAGCACTCTGCCCACTTTGATAACTCAGTTCAAAACAGGAATTGAAACAGCAGGTATTCAGTTAAAATCACAAACTGGATATATTGATTATGCTAACAATTTATGGACTGGAAATGACTTTAACTTGAATCAAACTTCAATGTATATGGTCAAAACAAATCAAGCCAAAACCATCAAAATGGTAGGTGCTACAGCTAAAGCAGCAAGTTTATCAATGGTAATAAACCCACTTTGGAACTGGATAGGTTATGTTCCACAATTTGTATCTCCAGTTAAAGATGCTTTGGGTGGTCTTGCTGCCAAAGATGGTGACCAAATAAAGGGTCAGATTGGATTTGCTAGCTACTCTGGAGGTAAATGGTATGGTAGCTTACAATACTTGACACCTGGAATTGGATATTTGTATTATTCAAAAAATAGTGCTCCAAGTACTTTCAATTATCCATCGCAGTACATTTCAATGTCGAAAGTTGCAAAACAAAGCGAAGTTGCAGAAAATATGCGTTGGTCAGTTGATGCTAATAAATATCAAATGAGCATGACTGTTACTTGTGTTACTTCTATCAACAACAAGGAAGTTGCTAATAGCGATATGCAAGTTGCAGTGTTTGTTGGTGACGAATGTCGTGGAACTGCTTCGCTGAAATACGTTGATAGTTACAACAGATATATGGCATTTATGATGGTATGGGGTAACTTGGACGATGTGAACAAAAAAATCACATTCAAAAGCTTTAACACTACCAATAACCAAGAACTAAGTCTGTCTGAACAATCGCTTACTTATACGCCCGACAATATTGTTGGTTCACCAGTAACGCCCTATCAGATTAACTTTATGGTGGCTGGCAATAACGTTGTGAACATGGATAATCTTAAATTGTATCCAAATCCTGTAAGTGATATGTTACATTTCGATTGCAACACCAATGGAATTGAAAAAGTTGAAGTGATTGATAATTTAGGTCGTCAATTAATTAGTTACACTCAAGTGAACAAGAACACAATTAATGTTAGCAATTTGGTTCCTGGTGTGTACACACTTCGAATTAAATACAACGGAAATGTGACCAATCATATATTTGTTAGAAAGTAAGTGATGGAAATACAAAAGTAGAACAAGTGGCTTCCAAAACCACTTGTTCTACTGTGTTTCAAACACTTTTTTGATAGCATTTATATTTTCAAATACTAAAACTTTTATAATTTCATTTCAGTATGAAAAACTATTCTCCAAACACTCTGATTAACAAACCTGGAATTTTATTAATTGTTTCAATCCTTGTTTTTTTACTCAACATCCCCACTTATGCCAATAATATTAGCATAAATAATATACGTATTACTGGGCAAAACACAGAGGCTGGAGTAAATAATTCAGCCAATTTCTCGCAAATCCAATTCGATATTAGTTGGGAGAACTCATGGAGGAAAGACCTAACTGGAGCTAACTATGCGGCACCTTATAATTACGATGCAGCATGGATATTTATCAAATATCGCATTGCAGGTGGAGTATGGCAACATGCAACACTTAATACAACAGGCAATTCTGTTCCTGCTGGAAGTGTCATTTCTATTGCGTCCGACAAAAAGGGAGCTTTTATGTATAGAAGTAGCAATGGCACAGGTACTAATAATTGGACTGGCACACAACTCCGCTGGTACTACAATTTGGATGGTGTAACCGATGACGCAAATATTGAAGTAAATGTTTATGCTATAGAAATGGTATTTGTACCACAAGGAAGTTTTTATGTAGGAGACGGTAACACCGATTCAAAACAATTTAACACAACAAGTACTACTATAACTCCCTACCAAATAACAAGTGAATCAGTACCTTCAACCTTAGGTGGAAATACAGTTGGAAATATGCGAAATAGCAATAATGTAGGAACTGGCGCTGATGATTTTAACAACACTACTACCAAATCTCTTTTAGCTTCTTTCCCCAAAGGATTCAATGCATTTTATTGTATGAAATATGAATTAACACAACAGGCGTATGTCAATTTTTTAAACACACTTACCTACACTCAGCAAGTTACAAGAACGGCATATTTACCAAATAAAGCAGCAGGAACTGCTGCTTTATCAAATTCTTACAGAAATGGAATTCAAATTATGACACCTGGTGTAAGCGCTACTACACCAGCAGTATATGCTTGCAATTACACTGATGATACAAATTACAACAATAGCGATGATGGGCAAAACATAGCTTGCAATTATTTAGAATGGCAAGATTTGGCTGCTTATTATGATTGGAGTGGGTTACGCCCCATGACTGAGTTAGAATATGAAAAAGCTTGTCGTGGTTCTTTAGCCTCTGTTGACGGTGAATATGCATGGGGCACAACCAATATATATGCAATTACCGACGTATCAAACCCTGGCGACAATAATGAAATAAGTACAAATGTAGGAAAGAATAGTAGTTATAACAATAATATAGTTGGCAATGGTCCATTACGTGTGGGTGTATTTGCAACTGCTACTGCAACTCGCGAAGTGGCGGGTGCTGGTTATTACGGCATAATGGAACTAAGTGGTAATCTTTGGGAAACTGCTGTTACAGTGGGCATTGCTGCTGGACGAAGTTTTACAGGCAAAAATGGCGATGGAAATCTAAATACCAGTGGTGATGCAAATGTTGACTTTTGGCCAGGCATAAATGGAAATAATACAGCAACTAACGCATGTACCGCGTATTCTGTATCTACAGGTATTGGAGTCACCGAGTCAGCAGGTATTGGCGTAAGAGGAGGAGCATTTAACAATGACAAGGCACTTTTGCGAACTTCTTCAAGAGCTTATGCAGAAGCTAATGATTGTGGAACACGAACTTACAATGTGAGTGGACGTGGTGTTAGAGTGGCTCAATAATCAGAATAAAGGATTGAATAAATTATTTACTCGTTTCTATTTCATTCTCAAATATCATGAAAAATAGTTTTCAAATGTCAATTATCAATTTAAAAAACAGCATTATTTGTTTTACAATATTGCTTTGCTTGCTTTATAGCAACTCCATATATGCTAATAATATATCAGTCAGTAAAGTAGTAATTTCGAGTAAAAATGTCAGTGCTGGACTAAACAATGTGGCCAATTTTAGTATCATTCAGTTTGATATAAGCTGGGAAAATTCTTGGAGGGTTTCTTATGATCGTAAAAATTGGGACGCAGCATGGTTATTTATCAAATATAGAGCCGAAGGAGGTGCTTGGCAACATGCATACCTCAACAATACTGGTCATACAGCACCTACAGGAAGTACTATTCAAACTGGACTACTATCACCAAGCAGTGCGTTTAACATTACCGCCAATCCTGGCATGGGTGCATTTATTTATCGAAGCGCCAATGGGAAAGGCTTGTTTTCAAAAACAGGCGTTCAACTACGTTGGAATTATGGTGCCAATGCAGTAACAGATGCTGCTCAAGTAGAAATTCAGGTATATGCTATCGAAATGGTGTATGTACCACTAGGAAGTTATTACCTTGGTACTGAAGGAACGGAAACGAGTGCATTTTATTTAAGCAATAGTTTTTCTCAAACTCCTACATTTCCTGTTACAAGTGAAGCGCAAATAACAGTAAGTGGGAGCATTAATAATTTATACTATCCTAGTTCAACCTATTCTGGCGACCAAACTGGTAGTCTTGTTGCAGCTTTCCCAAAAGGGTATTCTGCCTATTATAGTATGAAATATGAAATTAGTCAACAAGGATATGTCGATTTCTTGAATTCGTTGACACGTGTTCAGCAAAATGCACGAACAGCTACTTCGCTGGTAGTAGGAACCACAAGTATTACCAATAGATATGTAATGGCTAATACATCAACTTTATCATATCGCAATGGCATTCGTTGCAATGCTACAATTCACACTTCCGACCCTCTTACATTTTATTGCGATTATGACGGCGATGGTATCGGAGGTGAAAGCACTGATGGTCAAAATATTGCTTGTAATTATCTAAATTGTTCAGATCTACTTGCCTATCTCGATTGGAGTGGATTGCGCCCTATGACAGAACTAGAATATGAAAAAAGCTGTAAAGGAAATAACTTTCCTCTGAAGAACATTTATGCTTGGGGAAACACGCTAACAGTGCCCCCAACTACATTGTTAAATCCCGGAACAAGCAATGAAACTTCAAGTACAAATAATGCAAATGCTAACGTAAACGGAGTAATAGCTGGCCCAATGCGTGTAGGTGCTTTTGCATCTGCTGCCACAACACCCGAGAGTGCAGGTGCTAGTTATTATGGAATAATGGAACTGAGTGGAAACGTTACGGAGCAAACCATTACAATTGGAAATGCTAGCGGAAGAGCTTTTACTGGCATACATGGAAATGGGGTGCTTGACGTTTCGGGCAATGCCAATGTCACACTTTGGCCTGTTGCTGGGTTGGGTGCGGGTTTACGAGGCGGAAGTTGGCAACTTATTTCTGGTAGCAATAGGTGTTCCGATCGACAATCTGCAGCACTAACTAGTGATGTTAGAGATCAGTACAAAGGAGGACGAGGCGTTCGATTGGCGCCCTAATCTAATCTCTTAAAGCATAAAATCAGCTGGTTACACATTCCAAAACCTGTTCTTAATTTCTTATTTATATATAAACAGCTTTTCTATACCAATTGTCTGTCTATAAATTTAGTTTTAGAAATGTTTGGATAAAATGCTTTACAATATAATAGCGATATTAGACTGGATGATAAAAGAAACAAATCACTTTATAAGCAAAAAAATTAAGAACTTAACACAATAGGATATTTTGATATTTCACAATATATTGACAATTATGAAAAAAATCATTATTTATATAACTTTTATATTGGCAATTCCCACTACTTTACTAGGTCAATATTCAGGCAGTATTGGTGGCGGTGATGCTATGGTATCTAGTGGGTTAGGTTATCTTGACGATAATTACTTTTCTATAGGTGGTGCTGGTCGTGGCGATGCTTTATCTATGATTTTTTTGCCAGTAGTAAGCACACAGACGGTAACGAACATAACCACTACAACAGCCACTGCCAATGGTACTGTTGTTATGGTTGGCGCACCAAATACCACGCAATATGGGGTTGTATGGAGTACGATGTCAAATCCAACGACTGTATTATCAACCAAAACTACACTTGGAGTTTTATCAACACCAGGCACTTTTACATCATCTTTGACTGGCTTATTGCCAAATGTGATATATTACGTTAGATCTTATGCAACCAATAATCTGGGAACAAACTATGGCACTGAAGTTACATTTAAAACTACTGCCTTGCAACTGAATGTTTTACCAACAGCTACTATTGGTGGCACGAACAATAGTACCACTCAATTAAGCATAACCTCCACTACCACATGGACTGCTGGTTCTAATCAAGCATGGCTATCAGCAAGTCCTGCCACAGGTTTTACAGGAAATGGGAATCTCACATTAACGGCATTGATCAATCCTGCAATAACAACTCGTTCAGCAATAATAACATTAAAAGGCACTGGTGCTAAAGATACTACAATAAACGTAACACAAGCTGCTGGCCCAGCCACTTTATCGGTTTCTGCAAATACAGCTAGTGTACTCAAAACCACAAATAGCACTGCAAGTGTGACTGTTACGTCCAATAGTACTTGGACAGCCACATCAGACCAAACATGGCTTACTGTAACACCTGGAGGTACAAGCAATGGAACACTTACAGTTACTACTACTGCTGACAATCCATTTATTACAACCCGTAGTGCAACCATAACAATAAAGGCAACTGGAGCTGCAGATAAAACAGTTATCGTTACACAAGCGGTGGGAGATGCCACCTTCTCAATTTCAGCAAACACCGCCAGTATAGCAAAAGCAGCAAATAGCACTGCAAGTATAACAATAATTTCCAATAGCCCTTGGTCTGCCACCTCTAATCAAACTTGGTTGACTGTAACTCCAGGAGGTAACGGATATGGTTCTCTTACTTTTACCACGACATCTGCAAATCCATCCATTACAACTCAAATTGCTATTGTAACTATCAAAGTAACAGGAGCGTCTGACAAAACAGTAACTGTAACTCAAGCGGTGGGCGATGCCACTTTATCGGTTAATGCCACAGCTACAATCACTAAAACTGTCAACAGCTATGTCAATATTATTGTTACTTCCAACAGTACATGGACAGCCACTTCTAACCAATCTTGGTTGACAGTTAACTCTGGAGCGACAGGAAATGGCAACCTTTCTTGTATTGCAGCATCAACCAATACAACGATTTTTGCAAGAATAGCTACAGTAACACTCAAAGCTACAGGCATAACAGACCAAACTGTTACTATAACCCAAGAAGCAGGCGATGCAACATTAACAGTTTCATCTACAACTGCAAGTGTTACAAAAGAAGCAAGTAGTATAGCTAGTATTACCGTAACTTCCAATAGTACATGGACAGTAACTTCCAATCAATCCTGGCTAAATGTATCTGGTGGTGCTACAGGAGATGGAACACTTACATTTACAACCTCATCCGTAAATCCATACATTACAACACGTTCGGCAACCGTTACGCTAAAAGCTACAGGTGTAGCCGATAAAACAGTAACAGTAACTCAAGCAGTGGGAGACCCAACTTTATCTGTTTCTGCTAACACTGCCAACATTATTAAAACAGCCAATAGCACATCAAGTATTAACCTAATTTCAAATACAACTTGGACAGCAAATTCAGACCAAAATTGGCTTTCTGTTGTTTCTGGTGGAACTGGCAATGTCACACTGACTTTTACGGCAAATACTACTAATCCTGTAATTACAACACGTATTGCCACCGTAACAATCAAAGCTACTGGAACTGACGATCAAGTCATTACAATCACTCAAGCTGTTGGTGACGCTACATTATCTGTTTCGGCTGCAACAGCCAATATAACTAACACAGCTAATGTTACCACAAAAATAAATATCGTTTCTAATTCTCTATGGTCAGCATCATCCGATCAAAGTTGGTTATTAGTAAAATCGTATGGAAATGGTGACTTTCCATTACCTTTTAGTGCTACATCTATCAACCCACTGGCTAATCCTCGACAAGCAATTATTACTATAAAAGTAAGTGGTGCAAACGATAAAACCATTACTGTTACACAAGCTGGTGCTACTCCAACCTTTGAACTTCCAAATACGGAACCCACTGTTGCCAAAACTGCGAATGCTACCGCTTCTATTAATGTAACTTCAAATGCCACATGGACTACAGCGTCTAACCAAAGCTGGTTATCTGTGTCGTCTGGAAATACTGGTAACGGTTCAGTTACTTTCACTGCTTTATCAGCTAATACAACAATAGCCACACGGTCAGCAATTATCACTTTCAAAGTAACAGGATTACCCGATAGAACATTAACAGTTACACAATTAGCAGGCGATGCTACTTTATCAACGTCGGCTAACAGCGCAAGCTTATTAAAAACAGCCAATAGTAGTGCATCAATAATTGTAATTTCAAATACCACTTGGACGGCAACATCTGACCAAAAATGGCTGACAATAACTTCAGGCGGAACTGGCAATTCTACATTAACATTGACTACCAATACAAGCAATCCAACGATTAGAACACGTACAGCAACAGTAACTCTCAAATTTACAGGAACTTCAGATAAAACGATAACAGTAACGCAAGCTGCTGGCAATCCCAATCTTTCTGTTTCGGCAACAAATGCAAGTGTCCTTGAAACATCTAACAGCACAGCGTGGGTAACCGTATATTCAAACACAACATGGACTGCAACTTCCAATCAAAGTTGGTTGAAAGTTACTCCAAGTGGAAATGGCGATGATATTCTTGCTTTCACTGCTACTGCAAATACTTTAATTACCTCCAGAACGGCAATAGTAACCGTTAAAGCTACTGGTGTAACTAATAAAACTATTACGGTAACACAGCAAGCAAGTGCGCCTTTTGTCATTGTTACCAACAATTCTGTTGTATTAGACCCAAAAGCAAATAATACTGCCTCAGTAAATATCTCGTCCAATACAGTTTGGAATGTTGTAACTGACCAAAACTGGTTAAGCGTAAATTCTGCAAATGGTATTCTTTCCTTTTCAGCAGCAAATGCTACAACCTCAACTCGGCAAGCAATTGTAACAATTTCAGCAGCTGGAGTTACAGATGTTTCAATTAAAGTTATTCAAACAACTTCGGAGAATAAATACCAGCTAAACATGACGGTAACTTCTATTGCAACCATAGATGATATTGAAATTTCAAATGGAGACATTCAACTATCGGCATTTATTGATGGCGAATGCAGAGGAACAACAACCTTAAAATATGTAGAATCGTACAAGCGATACATGGTATTCTTGATGGTATGGGGCAATGCAGAAGATTTTAATAAAACTATTTCTTTTAAGAGCTACGATCCTACTACTACCAATGAACTTACTGCAATTAATACAACATTAAAATTTATTCCAGAAAGCATAACAGGCTCCCCAACAAATCCTTATTCGATAGATTTCGCTAAAAAGATAACCAATATAAATCTTTTGAACAACGAGAATATTGATATTTATCCAAATCCAGTAATTGATGCATTTAGAATAAAAGGGTTGAATAGTCTAACAAATATTACACTAACCGATATGAATGGCAAAATTTTACTTCAAAAACAAGTTAATGTAAATCAAGCCACTTCAGTAATTTCATTTCCAAAAGGAATGTATGTGTTGAAAATGACTAATAACGATGGCGTTATTAAACGTAAAGTTATAAAACAATAGGGGTTGTGGCAAGGGTTAAGCAATTAACTGTTTAAAATAACAGTGTATGCTTAAAAATTCCAAAGTAATTGGTCTATGGTTATTTGATGTTTGTAAATATTGGGCAACTACTTTGGAAAGCAATTTCGACTTTTTAGTATACTACCAAAACAATCCTCTCCTGCTATTGTATTTCTGTTACTTACTGAATATCAATTCGGTATTAAGTTCTTAGAATATAAATTAACTGCAATTATTTTTATCATTAGTTCTAAATCAAATATGATTTCTGTACATTAATGAAACATGCCAATTTATCAACCTGAGTTCGGGATAAGAAAAGAAAAAAAAGTTGCATAATTGAATAAAAAGGGTTGCATAACTGAATAAAAAGTATTACCTTAGTAGCTGTAAATCAAACTAATAACCCCATTATTTCAGCTATGCTAACCCCAGACAA
>CAIWCC010000269.1 GCA_903911085.1 uncultured Bacteroidales bacterium
ATGTCGGGTACAAAGAAAAGCTATATATCAAAGATTGAAAATGCGAAAGGGAATATTCAATTATCAACCTTAATACGGATTTTTGAGCAAGGGTTACATAGAAAAGTAGGACTTACATTTTTGTAAATCTCCACCTCAGTTGTTCGTAGGCATTAACAAATTCACATAGTTTAGGTTAAGCGCATGGCTTCGCCCACATTGCGGCTATTATGAAAGCTTTGCTTTCAATATTAAAACATATTTGGCAGTTATTCATAAATTGAATTTCAGCCGATTATGTTTTTTAAAGGATTGAAATCCACTGTAGTAATAAGAAAAATTGAAGTCATACTTGGGACAACCGCCTTCGCGAGAAAGCTATCGGGGTTGTCGTTATAAAAGTGATTGTATGAATTCAAATCATGCTATCACTGGTGAAAAAAAACAATCAACTAGGATTTGTCCTTGTTGATTGTTTTACGTTTAAATTTACTATGAATGCGACTTTTGCGCATTTCATTAAGCAATGTTTTCATTTTATCTATTCACCGCATCCTCATACGCCTTATCACCAGCAGTACCACGGTTGAATAAACCTCCAGTTTCGGTTTTGCTAACAATGCGAGTTCGGTAGGCGTCCAGTTGCAATCCAATTTTTGGTAACGCAGTATTCAAATCTGGAAATTTGCTGATAATTTGAGCGTTGGTGGTTTGTAAATCCATGTTTGAATAATCTTTAAATCCTGCATCAACTATTTTTGGAATGGAAATATTATCCGAAATTGTGATTGTTCCATTTTTAGATTTTGTGAAACCTTTTCCTTGAACTTCCACATTATCAATTAGTTTACAGCCATTTGGATATTCGGGATGCCAAAGTGTGTCCAAAGTAGCTTTCCACAACGAATCAGTTGGAGGATAATTGTATGTTGCCATCAACTGCTTTCCGTAGCTTTTCCAAGGTTCCATATCTGGTTTCATGTCCCGCACTGCTTTGCCATAATTATTCGAAATCCAATATTTGCGGGCAATACCACGGTCGTCAGCCGAACCACTTGACGAACAGTCAATTATCAAATTATTTTTGCCGATATTGTGATGACCTCCTCCAAAGAGAAATGGTTTGATAGCACCCTGAACAATGTTATGATGGAAATTTTTTCCACTCGTGCCGTCGTCGGAATAAAGTCCGTTGGCACGATTCAAATGATGTGCAAAATTATAACGTATTTCATTTCCGTAACATGTCCAACCACCATAACCGTAATATGCGCCCATGTCGTACACTTTCAATGCCACATTGTGAATTTCGTTGTATTCAAACGTACAATTATTGATTAATAACGTGCTGAAACCACCTGCTGGAATATCGTGAATGAGGTTATTTGCAAATCGAATTCCGATGCTGTTTTTTACAAATATAGCATATAAATAAGTCAGTTTTCCGGTGTGATGAATGTGGTTGTTTATCACTAAATCGTTCGATGGAAATAATTTGGCCCGATTTCCTGTATTGATAATATTAAACCCTACGCCGCCAGTTTCAAAAATATTGTTCGATTGAAAAATGTTGTTTGATCCGCTGTCTTCGTTTATGCCACTTGCACCTACATTACGGACAGAACAGCCTGCTATTGTGATATTTGTAGCATTTTTCAAGTCAAAACCATTGCCCTGGCTTCCTTCTACAGTTATTGCTATAAATTGAATATTAGAGGCTCCGTTCAGTGTAACAATTGCTTCACTTTTATCGGCTATATAAGTGGTTACTTTAGTCAAGTTTTTTGATGGTAAGTAATAGATTTTCTTGTCTTTAAAGTCAAAAGCCCATTCTCCTGGTTGGTCTATTTCGTCCAAATAATTGATGGCACACCATTTTTCTTTGCCATCTCCAACACGGTACGATTTTGCTAAATCAGCGGCGGGACTGTACTTGCTGCCCATGCCTTGGTTGGCATTTACCGACATTTTAATCCAGTTTTCGGCACTATTTATTTCCGCAACTTTCACTGTATAAGCTTCCCACGGAATTCGCCAAAATCCTTTTAACCACAGATTGTGTCCGCTTTCAATTGATTTTCTCCAACGTTCAACTCGATTTGTTCCGTCCAAATCTATTTCGTTGGTGGCATCTTTATCAGTTGGATTTCCTCCTGTACCAAAGTAAAATGAAACTAAATCCTTTGATCCATTGCAAGTTGTCCAACCAGATTCGTTCGCGCCACGGATATTTTCGTTCAAGTTTGGCCATTGTGCTATCGGTTGTCTTGCATCGTCAACAAACAAATCAAATAATGTCCAATTTATAAATTTATCGGCAAAAGTAGCTGAGTTTTTAACGGCAAGTGAACTGATGTCCAATTCTCGTAAATCATCTGCTTTTACTTTTGGATGAACTCGTTTTCGTGCATCATTGCTGAGTGGTTTCCAAAGTTCGGGTTGAATTATCTTACCATTAAACAGCGAAACCGCTTCCTTATTGAAAGCTCTGTAAATGATTGGTTTATCTACTGTTCCGTTATCGGCAGCAGTAAATGCCAATGTGGATGCAAGATCGTAGCGACCTCCACGAAGCCAAACTGTAACGCCATTTGCAGGTAAATCAGAATTGCTTTTTAGGGCACGAATAAAATTTTGTGCTTTCGCAATGGTTTTCCATGGTTTACTATTGGTTCCATCGTTATTATCATTGCCAGTAGTTGAAACGTAAAGTTCTAAACCTGTTTTGATATTTGGTCCCCAACCGAGGTCGGGTAGGGCAGCCATAACTTTTGTTCCAGATATAACTGAAAAAAATAAGACTGTGAATAATAATTGGAAAAATTTTGTTTTTAGTTTTTTCATAATACTATTTATTAGATGTTTTTATTTGCAAATAATCAGCTTGTTAGTCCTTTCTATCAAGCCATTAGTAGCTTTTACGATGTAATGTTTTTCCTTTAATTTTGAAGTGTTTATAACTATTTCATTGTTTGGTGAATAAGTTTTTAGAATAACTTTTCCGCTTAAATTAATAATAGAAATTGTTGAATTCCCAACATTTTTCAACCGAATTGAATCACTTGCTGGATTTGGAGTAATTGAAAAATCTAGCTTTTCTGAATTCAACTTTTTTGTGTTTGTTGCCAGTAAATTTACATTTGTAAGTCCGTTTAATACAGAAAACTCAAAATTTGTGACTTCGTCATTCCAAACAAAATTTAATTTTGATTTATCAGTATTCCAAGTAGTTACAGGTAATTGTTCGCCGTCTAAAAATGGAAAGAGCAATACTTTAAAATCAGGTGAAATGGAATTGCTTTCGCAAACCAAACGGTCACCTTTGTAGCTTTTTCCATCGCCAGTGACATACCAAGTTGTGTCTAATTTAGCAGGTGGTGTTCCTGTTTGATAATCACGTTGATTCAACATTCTAACGAGCAAACGTCTGTTTCCAGCACTTTCTTTCATTATTATATCGTATATGCCATTTCCTTTTTCGGTAGTTGATTCTATAACAACATCAGCTGCTAACTGCATGGTCCATTTATAATTATGAGTTTGAGGATCTTTTTTTACATCGTCTACTACCAATAAAAATGGATGTTTGCCTCTAACCATATTCATCGACCTATAGACTTTTTCCATTGGATTATAAGGTCGTTTAATCATAGTTTCACGATACCCGGCAGGTGAATTCCAAGCTGCGAAATCGTAAAATGGAATGTTGTAGAAATTTTCATTAGAAGTATTTGTTTTGAAATCATTCAATGTTTCAGTTACTTTTGTCCACGGTTGTTTTCCTGCATCGGTTTTACCAAGTAACGGATTGTCTTTTCCAGGTGCTTGAGCACTCCAACTCCATTCCCATGAGTAAGCATAAGTAGCATCTCCTGTGGCTTTTGATAGTATAGAACCTGAAGTCCAATTTAGAAGTTTGCCCGGTTGACGTAATTTATTTCCTTCGAGATTGGTAATTTTTGTGGCTATATCATCTACAAAAATACAACTGTGAGCTTCGGAAACATCATAGTATGCACCACCAGCTGCATTACGCAATGGAACCCAAATGCGTCCGTGCGAACTCAACGTAAAACTATTGCGGTCCGCATTGGTATGACCACCAAGGTTTTGACGAACATTGAAAATGGTTTGAAGCGCATTGGTACTCCAGTCGCTACGCATAATAACTTGTCCACGGTCTGTTTCAAAAAAATCAAGATTTTTGAGTGCTGTTTGTGCTTTGGTACTAAAATCAGTAGGTTCCCAATCAGTTATATATGCTTGAAGTACAGAATAATAATCGTGATAACTGGTGGTGCATGGATCTAAAATACCGCCCGAATAATCCGCCATTTCTTGATTGTTAACGATATTTCCCACATAATTTCTCCACATAAAATCTGCACCATCGTTGTTTGGAAAAGCCCATTTAAAACCGACAGCATCAATTACTGAAAATTTGTATTTTCCAAGTTGCACATTTGTTCCACTTCCACCCAAGGCGTCATCACCAGTAAATGAGTACCCAAACGGTTGGCACAAAGCTGGCAAGTAATTAGTTCCAAAGGCGCGTAAATGGGGATGACCAAGCATACTATAACCTCGACGTGCAAGTGCAATCTGGTAGCCTGTATTCATGTAGTTTTTTCCAAGTCCTTCCCAGCCACAACCACTTTCGTAAAAACCGTATGATACAAATTTGTAAAAAACTTTTGCCCAATCGTGAGTCAATGATGGTTTGTAGCCGGTTTCGCCTTCTATTGCCAGATTTGGAATAATTTCAAAGCTATTCAATCCAGTCCAGTTACTTAAAGTGGCATAAGGCTCCACAGTATTCCCATATCTAGGTACTTCAGGAGTCATCATTGCAATTGCTTTTCTAACAGTATCGCGCTGTCCGTCAGTCATTGCCCAATAATTTAAATCGTAGGCAATAGGGAAAGCCATTCCTCCAATTTTGGTGTAATTTACTGCACTCAAACCATTGCAGGATGCCGCAAATGCATAAGTTGTCATTGCTTTGGCAAGCTTTTTAGCTCTGGCCTGATAAGTCACTTTTGTGTCGGGGTCGTAATTGTTTTTATAAATCAAGCATTCAAATGCTTCCATTGATAACATATTAGAAAACGCACCAGTTGCACCTCCATTTTTAAGTTTTACAAGTGTATATCCCGAAGTATCACCAGCTGCAAAAGCATCGTAAATTGGTTTCATGTCCCAATATCCGGTATTTGCAATATAGGCCTGCCCCAAACTGTTTTTGGAGTATGACGCATTTCTATTGTAAGTGCCATTTGTATAACCTAAATGCAGCAAAGTGGTAAAAGCATGACGTTTTCTATTCAACTCTTTTCCGTTTATAGTGGAATTTAATCTGTTGCGAATTTCCGTTGTGTCTTCAGGATTGAAAAAAATACGCGGATGTATGCCTACAGCAGGTGCATGTTTCAAAGTACGAACCCCAGAATAATCAAAAGTCCAGGTTCGTGTGCCTAGTTCGGCAGTATTGAAGTTTTTCCATTGATAATCAAATCCTCCTACTTGCGTTTGACCAATTTTACTTTGGTCGGCTTCCCAGTTTTGAGCTTGTAATACTTGCATTATCAATAATTCGATAAGTAGAAATCGTAAAATTCTCATATACATTTTTTTAAGGGTTTTAATCAAATGCAAAAATAAATATTCCAAAATATACAGAGTATTATTATTGTTTCAAAAATACAGATTATTGTACCAAAGTTGTTTTACACAAGCTAATAGATAGAATGAAGTTTAAAAAAAATAAATGTAACATTATACCAAAAATTTGGAAACATTTATTCGATAAATTATGTTATGAAAAAATATCTTTGTAATAACTGTTATTGATAATTAATAAATTACCTTTGATTTAGATGAATTAAAAACTTGCATTATTAGTTGAATAAAAAAAAATAACTATATTTGCATCCAACCTTAAAAAATATCTAACACATGCGTTTAAAAATCTTGATTTTATGGGTTTTAATAACTCCATTTTGTCTTTTTGCACAAGTTGAGTCGTTTCAATTTAGTAATTTATCAGTTAGAGATGGATTGTCGCAAAACACTGTAATACGAATTTTGCAAGATAGTAAAAACTACATGTGGTTTTGCACCCGCGATGGTTTGAACCGTTACGATGGAACATCTTTCAAAGTATATAGGTTTTCGTTGAGTAATGAAAACAGTATAAGCAGCAGCGATGTAACAAGTATTTCGGAAAACAAAGATGGTACTTTTTGGATTGGAACTCACAATGGATTAAATCATTTTGATCCTCAAAAAGATAAGTTTATTCGTTATTTTCATTCCGAAACAGACAAAAATTCTCCCTCAAGTTCAACCATTAAACTTCTATTGACTGACAAATCGGGAAATACATGGATTAGTACCACAAAAGGACTAGATTTGTATGACAAAAAAACTAATACTTTCAAACATATTTACACCAACGATGCTGTAATATGGGTTACTCAACGTGCCAATGGAGATATATGTTTTGCTTCTGTTCGCGATGGATTATATGTTTATAATACAAGTAATTGCCAGCTAATCAATTATCCTTTACCTGCCAATGACTATATTTATTCACTTTTCGAAGACTCAAACCATGATCTTTGGGCAGGAATGTGGTCAAATAGTTTAAAAAAATGGAATCCTGTTACTAAGAAATTTGAACAGGTGCCGCTTAATATGGCTAAAGGTAAATCGTTTGATCATGAGCAAATTGGTTATATGGTTGAATATAAACCAGGTTTTTTGATGTTGGCTACCAGAAAAGGTCTTCTGATATATAATACAAAATCTAAAACTGTAATACAGAGACTTAGCAGTAAAAATAATCAGTTGAAAGATGAAAAAGTTATCACTTTATATAAAGATAAAAGTAAGAATATTTGGATTGGAAGTTGGAATGGTGGCATAGATTTTTATAGTCCGTTCAGCAATTATTTTAAACAAGTTACACCCATATTGCCTGACAAAGAGTTAGTTGGTTGTATAAATTCTATTACAGAAATTAACGGACTTCTTTGGATGGCTACCGATAATGGTTTGATAGCTTTCAATCGTCAAACAAATAATTATCAAGTAATTCCATTAAAATCAGAATCAGCATTTAATGAAGTAAAATCAATTTTCAGAGATAATGATAAGCTTTGGGTTAGCATTTATGCGGGTGGACTCCATGTGTTAAATCTAAATTCAAAGAAAATAGAACGTACAATAGCCAACTTTAATTTTGGATACGTAAAATCAATGACTAAAGATGGCGTAGGTAATTATTGGATTGCAACAGGTACGAATGATCCTTTTTTGATGTACGATAATAAAAATAATTTATTGATTAAACGTTTCGAAATCAAAGGTTCAAAACAATTATTTGCCCCTGTAAATGTACAAGATGTGATTCTGGAAAAAGATCAAACTATATGGGTTGGAACACGGGCAGATGGTCTTTATCGATACAATTTTAAAACTAAAGAACTATCTCATTTTGTTGCAATAGCCGATTCAACATCAATTAGTAACAATCATGTGAGTGTGCTATTTAAAGACTCTAAAAATAATCTTTGGGTTGGTACTTATGGTGGTGGTATTTGTTTGTATAACTCTATAAATAATACATTTAGAACTTTTGATAATAAAAATGGTTTGTTAAATAATGCAATTTGTGGAATTGTTGAGGATAAAGATCAGTCTCTTTGGATATCAACACTCGAAGGAATTTCGCATTTTTACCCCCGAACCAAAAACTTTGATAATTATAATAATAGTAATGGATATCCTATTCAAGAAACGGTTCCACATGGCTCTATAAAGTTGGCTGATAATACAATAATTGTTGGAGGTGTTAATTCTTTTGTGTCGTTTAATCCGTCAGATATTGTAAAGAATCCCATCGTTCCTAACATTGTTATAAGCAAATTCAAAGTATGGGCAGATAATGTTTCTGAAATTGCATCTACCTCAGAATCAATATATCCCAACAAGGAAGTTCAACTTAAGTACTATCAGGCGGCATTTACAATATATTTTGCTGCTTTGAATTACGTGTTCCCCAATAAAAATCAATATTCTTATATGCTCGAAGGATTTGATAAAAACTGGAACTCTGTTATCAACGAACGATCGGCTACTTATACTAATATACCTCCCGGACATTATACTTTCCATGTTAAAGCTTGTAATAATGATGGAATTTGGAATAATGTAGGGACTTCGTTTGATATAAATATACTTCCACCACCTTGGAAAACTTGGTGGGCATACTTTATTTATTTTATTTTAATTGTGGCTATTTTAAGTGGTTTTATTTATTACATACTCAATAAGCAAAAACTCGAAACGGATATAACTATCAAGCAGATAGAACAACGAAATTTGGAAGACAACCACCAATTGAGGGTGCGACTTTTCACCAATTTTTCACACGAATTGCGTACGCCACTTACTTTAATTATTGGACCATTGAACGAAATACTTTCCAAAAATGAATTGCCTCAGTGGTTACGTCCAAAACTAGAACTTATTTTTAAAAATGCTCAACGATTATTGTGGTTAGTAAATCAATTAATGGATTTTCGTAAATTAGAATCTGGATTTATGAAACCAAATGTTTCTCAGGTAGATTTTAATCTCTTTGTAGAGGATATTTTATTATCGTTCAAAGAATTAGCTACTACAAAAGAGATTTCTATCGAACTTGAAAACAAAAATAAAAATATTGATACCTGGTTTGATCCCATTTTACTTGAGAAAGTGTTTTTTAACTTATTATCCAATGCTTTTAAACATACCAATGTAAATGGTGAAGTTAAAATATTGGTTGACGAAATTGATTCTGTGGAAATAAAGAAAATAACTAATGCAATTTTTCCATTGCAAGGTGCTTTATTTATACAAATTTCGGATAATGGTAATGGAATTGAACTTCACGAGATTGAAAAAATATTCGAACCTTTTTATCAAGCTCACAATCACGAAGGAGCTAATATATATGGAACAGGTATCGGTTTAAATCTTTGTAAAGGTATTGTAGAGATTCATTCAGGTAAAATATGGGCTGAAAGTGAATTGGGTAAAGGTTCTACATTTAAAATTTTATTGCCACTTGGTAATGCACATTTCTCTGCTTCGGAGCTTTCTAGTTTAAAAACTGTAGAGCACGATAGGTCGGTAATAATCGATTTGCCGGATAATATTCAGCCAGTAGTTTTAGGTTCAACACAACAAGAATTAAAGAAAAAAGATAATTTCACTGTGTTGGTTGTAGAGGATAACGAGGACGTCCGTCATTACGTAAGATCTTTGTTAATAGATAATTATCGTATTTTGGAGGCAGAAGATTGCGCTATTGGTTGTAAAATGGCAATTGAATTTGTACCAGACTTAATAATAAGTGATATTATGACTCCCAATAAAAGTGGAATTGAACTGTGTAATGAGCTGAAAAATAATGAAGTAACGAATCATATCCCAATTATTCTTTTAACGGCTTTGTCAGGATTGGAGCAGGTAAAAGAAGGATTAAATTCATTGGCGGATGATTATATTGTAAAGCCATTTAATCCTGAATTATTGCAATTGCGTGTAAATAACCTTATTAGCATTCGACGAAGAATTAGAGATTCATTTAACAAACATACAGTTTATGGGAATATCAACACCGATTTACCGTCAGCTGAAGATAAATTTATAAATAAGGTTTTTGATTATATCAAAAAGAATATTGATAATCCCGATTTGAGAATTGATTCGTTTAGTAAAGATGTGGGAATGAGCCGTGTTCAGTTTTACCGAAAAATAAAATCCATTACTGGCAAAACTCCAAGTTCGCTTATTCTTGAAATTAGAATGATAGCTGCAGCCGAACTTATAAAAAAGACTGATAACAATATCAATGAGATTGCGTATCAGGTTGGGTTTAACGATTCATCTTATTTTGGAAAATGCTTTAAAATCTACTTTGGAGTTACACCTAGCGATTATAAAGTTTGATTAGAGCAATTAAAATCTACTTTAAGAAGTCAATACAAAGTGAAATGGCCAAACTAAATAATGTTAATTGTTTAGTTTGGCAGTGTTTGTTTTTATTTGAAAATGCTTAATGAATAAATCGGATGGTTCATTTCTTTCTTTAAAAATTGGTTCATTTTCGGGCACATGAATGTTTCTACAATCAATCCAAAGACCTGGTGCGCCATATTTTTCAATAGGTTTCATATCTGAATTCCCCTGTTCTCTTTTCTTCAAAATCCAATCAAAAATTACACTTGGCTCGTAAACGCGATTGATTACATAATCGATATTTTCGACTCCTTCACCCGTATACCATTCTTTTGTTTTGTTTATCTCACTGTATTTTATTTTTTTATTTTGATTATACTCACCACCAATAATTTTCATTGGAATTTTCACACTTATGCGCCATTCTTCAGTTTCGGAATTAAGTAAATTAGCAGTGCTTAACAAAGCCATGCCAAAAGCAGAACAACCTGCACCTTCATTTCGGTAACGTGGCCAAAAAGCACCACCATAAAAATCACAAGGCGCTGTACCATTATTCGTTTTTTTTGAATAAGTTTCAATAAAGGAAATGATACGTTGAGCTGCCTTTTCGTTGATTCGATATGTAATAAATGCCATTTTTTTTCGCTTGGCATAAACATTAAATTTATGAATCAACTCAGTTTCGGTTTCGAGTCTACCTTTTAAAGTTGCACCCATTATGGCAAATCCAATTTTCTGCTTTAGAACTAAATCAATTCTTTCTTGAGCATCAGCAGCTCTCATTGCTATCAAAAGTGGTTTTGTGAGTAATGGTGAGTTTATCTCAACTGCCACATGACCAAGCAGATAGTTATCAGATTCAAAAATTGTTTTAATATAACAATCCTTCATACTACTGTATAATGAGGCAGGACTTTCCCAATTTAGAGGATGAAGTGTAGGTATAGCAAAAATTGTAATTTCGTGTATTGTATCTGAACTATTTCCAGTTTGTGAAGATAATGAGTTAGATACAAATATAAGTAATATTAATTGAATTAGTAAATTACGGGTAAATGTGGATTTTGTAATCATGGTCAAAATTTTTATTCATAGATTTACAAAAGTAATAAAAAATCTTGAAAACAAGTATTTATGTAATTGAAGTTAGTTTATGATGAATTTATCAAAAAAAAGCCCGAATAAATTATATTCAGGCTTTTATCTTTAATCACTAATAGTTAGTTATTAATTACTTATCTTTATATGCTTCAATAATTGCTTTAACGCCATCTGGTGAAACTCGTCCGTAAACTTTTTCACCAACAAGTACTACTGGTGCCAATCCACATGCACCTACGCATCGTAAGCAGCTTAAAGAGAATTTGCCATCGGCGGAAGTTTCGCCTACAACTATGCCCAATTGACGTTTGAATTCTTCCAATACTTTCTCAGCACCACGTACATAACAAGCTGTACCAGTACATATTGATATTGGAAAACGTCCTTTTGGAATCATTGTGAAATACGAATAAAAAGTTACAACACCATAAACATGTGCCGTGGATACATTTAAAGAATGTGCTATAACTTCTTGTACTTCAGCAGGCAAATAACCTAAAGCGTGTTGAGTTTGGTGTAAAACGTTGATAAGTTCACCAGCTTCATTATTGAATAACTGACAGATTTCTTGAATCTTTTTGATTTTTTCATCCGACAATTTGAGCTTTACTTTTACGTTTCCTTTTTCGGTTGAAGCATAAGTGTACATTGTGGCAGTTTTATCTAGCTTTTGAATAGTGTCTCCAGCTTCCTTCTTCGATGCTAAATTTACTTCCTCTATTATATTTGTTTTTTCCTCAGATATTATTTTACTAATCATACGATTGAATTTTATTAATTATTTATTTAAACTTGAAGGTGTTATCTATCAGAAAATTATTCTATTATAGATACTTCGTCGCTTTTATCAAAATACTTAGTGTGCAATAATTTATGTGATTTATGTCCACATGGCTCGCCTAAGAATTCTTCGTATAATTTAATTATTTGAGTGTTTTTGTGTGATTTACGAATGGTTTTTCCAGCATCTTCGGCATAAATTGAAGTGGCTCGTTTCTTTAAAATCTCACTATCACCATGATGAAATGGCTGACCACCTCCACCAATGCAACCACCTGGACAAGCCATAATTTCGATTGCATGATATTTTGATTTTCCAGCTCTAACATCATCCAACAATTTGCGTGCATTGGCCAAACCATGCGCTATACCAATGTTAATTGGCAAACCATCGAAATCAATTGTAGCTGAACGAATTCCATCCATTCCGCGTAAAGCTTCAAACTCTACTTTTTTAAGGTCTTTGCCAGTATGTAACTCATAAGCAGTACGACATGCGGCTTCGATAACACCACCAGTATTTGCAAATATAACACCAGCACCAGTTGATTCACCAAGCGGATTATCAAAATTTTCATCTGGCAAATCCATGAAGTCAATATTTGCTTGTTTAATAAATTGAGCTAATTCACGTGTTGAAAGTGAAAAATCAACATCTGGATTTCCATCAACTTTAAATTCGTCGCGTTGACATTCATACTTTTTTGCCAAACATGGCATAATTGATACAACGACTAAATCTTTGCGATTTACACCAATTTTGTCTGCAAAATATGATTTAGCAATGGCACCAAACATTTGTTGTGGCGATTTGGCTGTAGATGGAATGTCGAGCATATCCGAGAAATTGTGCTCAAAGAAATTTACCCATCCCGGACAACATGAAGTCAACATAGGTAATTTAACGGTTGTATCGCCACTCAAATGACGATTCAAGCGTCCAAGCAATTCTGTGCCTTCTTCCATAATTGTCAGGTCGGCAGCAAAATCAGTATCGAATACATATTTAAAACCTAAACGACGCAATGCAGCTGCCATTTTTCCAGTAACTGAAGTGCCAGGTTCAAGACCAAATTCTTCGCCTAATGCTGCACGTACTGCTGGAGCTGTTTGTACAATAACTGTTTTGCTTCTATCAGATAATGCACGAAGTACATCGTTTGAATGATCGACTTCAGTTAATGCACCTGTTGGACAAACCGAAACGCATTGACCACAATAAGTACAAGGTGATTTCTCTAAATCCATTTCAAATGCAGGTGCTACTACCGATTTGAAACCACGGTTAATGGCAGATAATGCGCCAACAGTTTGAACTTCGTTACACATCATTTCGCAACGACGACACATGATACATTTATCTACATCGCGAATAATTGAGGGAGAAGTGTCTTTGCGATACGTTGATTTTTCGCCTTGATAAGGAATATCACGAATACCAAATTTGGTAGCAATGTTTTGCAATTCGCAATTACCAGATTTTGCACATACTAAACAATCGAATGGGTGATCGGAAATCATCAATTTCACAACCGTGCGTCTTGCGTTTAATACTCTGATATTGTGAGTATTCACTACCATTCCTTCAGTGGCTTCGGTAGCGCAAGATGGAGCCAGATTTTTGCGACCATCAATTTCGACAACGCAAACTCGGCAACCACCTGGTTTGTTTTCAATTTTCATATCGCAAAGTTCAAAATAGCAAAGCGAAGGAATGTCAATTCCTACTTTACGTGCTGCTTTTAAAACAGTTGTACCTTTTTCTACTTCTACGATTTTATTATCTATTGTCAATTTAATCATTTCCATGTTCTGTATGTATTTTTTTTTCTAATTTAATACTGATGGCATCGAATGCACATTTTTCTTCACAAGCACCACATTTAATACAAATATCTTGATTAATTACATGTGGTTGTTTTTTGTCACCGGTTATTGCATTTACAGGGCAGCAACGTTTACATGCAGTACAACCCACACAAAGTTCAGCTTCTATGTCGTAGTGCAACAGTGCTTTACATTGACCAGAACGGCATTTCTTGTCAATTATATGCTCCAAATATTCTTCTTTGAAGTTTTGAATAGTTGAAAGAACCGGATTGGGTGAAGTTTGACCTAAACCGCACAATGAAGTATCTTTAATTACAGAACTTAAGTTTTTCAATCGTTCCATGTCTTCCATAGTGCCTTTACCTTGAGTAATTTTTTCAAGTATTTCATAAAGGCGTTTATTACCGATGCGACAAGGAGTACATTTTCCACAAGACTCTTCAACAATAAAATCTAAATAAAATTTTGCAACCGAAACCATACAATCATCTTCGTCCAAAACAATCATACCGCCCGAACCCATCATGGAACCTACTTCTACCAAATTGTCGTAATCAATAGGCGTATCCAAATGTTTTTCAGTTAAGCAACCGCCCGAAGGACCACCTGTTTGTACAGCTTTGAATTTTTTTCCATCTTTGATTCCACCGCCAATTTCAAAAATAATTTCGCGCAAAGTAATACCCATTGGCACTTCAATTAAACCAACATTATTGATTTTTCCTGCCAATGCAAAAACTTTTGTTCCTTTCGACTTTTCAGTTCCGATACTTGCAAACCATTCAGCACCATTATTGATAATTACAGGAATATTGGCAAATGTTTCAACATTATTTACGTTAGTTGGTTTGCCCAAATATCCTGATACGGAAGGAAATGGTGGTTTAAATGTTGGTTCACCACGCAAACCTTCCATTGAATGTATGAGTGCTGTTTCTTCACCACAAACAAATGCACCGGCGCCATAACGCAATTCTATGTCGAAGTCAAAACCTTTTCCAAGTATATTTTTTCCTAATAAACCAAGTTCGCGAGCTTGATTTATAGCCATTTTCAAACGAGTAATTGCCAATGGATATTCAGCTCTAATATACACCAAGCCAATAGATGCACCAATTGAATATCCACAAATTGCCATTGCTTCAATAACTGAATGTGGGTCACCTTCTAAAATAGCACGATCCATAAATGCCCCTGGGTCGCCCTCGTCGGCATTACAAACCACATATTTTTGGTCTGCCGTTACTTTGCTAGTTATGTCCCATTTCAGTCCGGTTGGGAAACCGCCACCACCACGACCTCTCAAACCTGATTTCTTAATAATATCGATAGTTTGCTGAGCATCCAATTGTGTAAGTACTTTACCAAGTGCTAAATAGCCATCATTGATAATAGAATCTTCAATATTTTCGGGATTTATAGCACCGCAGTTACGCAATGCAATACGATGTTGTTTTTTGTAAAATCCCATTTGTTGCGAATCGCTAACTTGCTCATTAGTAACAGGGTCTGTATACAATAAACGGTTGATTTTGCTGCCTTTAACAATGTGTTCATCAACAATATCTCTTGCGTCTTTTGGAGTTACTTCTGTGTAAAAAGTATTGTCGTGCACCACTTTTACAATAGGTCCTTTTTCGCAAAAACCGAAACAACCGGTCATAGTTACTTGTACTTCTTGGTTCAACCCTTTATCTGCAAGTATTTCTTTTAGATTGGCATCTAAACCAATACTTTGAGCAGCATGGCAACCTGTACCTCCGCAGACATGAAGATGTTTAGTGTATTTTGCCCTTTCAGCATCAAGCACTTCCTTCATTTTTTTGAGATCTGCCAAAGATGTTACTTTTGTCATAATTTAGTTTTTTCTCGTGTATATATATTATTTACTTTTATTGTTCAATGCATTGAAAATGCAATTTTTTACGATTTATATAAGCTGAAAATTGTTCTGAACTTAAGACTTTTTTTAGACGATAATGTCAATAAGAATTGATTTTATTGAATAATTTATTCTAAAATCGAATTTTCTTATTCATATTTACAAATCTAAAATGTCTTTCAGTAAATTTTTATCGCAATTTTGATAAATAATTGGCTTACCAATTCGCTCTATTTCAATAAAATCGGAAAAAATATTGTCTTTTTGAAATTTTCCACAAAAGTACTACTTTGATTTCAACTAAACAAGACATTACGGAAAAATTTCTTTAATCAATTTCAAAATTAACTTGAAAGCAAATATTAACTAAAAGTCAAAGAGCAAATGAATACGATTTTGTTAAATTGCGAATTGGTTGAAGAAATGAACAATTGAATAAATTTATCAATTCAATAGGAGTGAAGGAAACTGAGATTTAAGGATTCAAGAAGAAAATAAAAAAAACGCATCGAGCTTTTGTTTCAAATAAATTACTAAGATTAAAATAATGAGAGTAAGTTATTTACAAAAAAAGGATTGTAAAAAACTTACTCTCAATAAATATGAAAAATCTAGCTCTATAGAATTATCACTTTCTGAAAGTGATAATTTTGATTATTGGATTTCATACTAATCGCCCAATCTCAATTTCGATGGATAGATATTAATTAATCCATAATGCATCTCAGTGAAAATCCATTCGCTTTAATTAAATTAGGCTTGTTTACATTGCCACTATCGTAATACATTCCTCTATACCAAGCATTTGTGGCTGAAAGTTCGCTTGAACCCCACCAGTATCCAGCATCTCCTAAGAGACTGAATGCACCAATGTAATTTCGGAAACCACCAGGAAGGGCTGAAAAACCAGTTTCGTTAGTTGCACCTGTATTCGGGGAATTCCAATTTAATGTACCTGCTTCTTTCAGTTTATAACCCGCAATACTTGTACCACCAAGATATGTAGTAAGAGTAGTCCAATCTGCATCTGTTGGAATGTGCCATCCTAATGGAGCAATGTTGCGTACATCCGTAGCAGCATACCAATTGTATATGTGTCCGTATTTTGCTCCGTTTGCAGACGAGTTGGAATAATTGCACCAAGCACCAGTGGTTAAAGCAGCCCAAGCTGTTTCATCGGTTATATTGGCTATAGCATCACCATTTCTGTAACGAGTAGTTTTCAGATTTTCAACCATCCATGTTTGACTGCCAATGGTAATATAATGGTAAACATTACCATCTATATCGTAAACACTGTTATCTGCTGTTGTAAAACATAATTCTGTTCCATAAGAGGTTCCCACTATATTGGTAGCATAGGCACGTACATAGTATTTTGTGAGTCCTATAGGCATAGTTACCGAACTTGAATATATTCCTGAGCCTGAACCATCACTAGTTTTACTATTATTTATAGTTGGATTTGGACTAGTGCTCCAGCAGACACCGCGATCGGTAACTATTTCGCCACCATCGAATGTTATATTTCCCCCAAAAGTGGCTGTTGTTCCACGAATATTAGATGCGGCAATAGTAGTAAGAGTTGGCGTTTCATTGCGTATACAGCGTACAGAGAAGCCATTTAGCTTAGTATCGTTATTTCTTAATACGTTGCTGTCAGTAGAGTTCATGCTTCTGTACCATGGACCGCTGCTACCTCCATCTGAACTACTCCACCAAATACCTGTGCTACCTAGTCCGTTGAAAGTACCATTGCTGCTGCGCGTGCCACATGGTAGAGCTGAGAACCAGGATTCGTTAGTAGCTCCTGAATTAGGGCTTTGCCAATCAAGTGTACCAGCTTCCTTCAGTTTTCCCCCTGCTAAATTTTCGCCTCCCAAGTACTCTGTTAATGTTGTCCAATCATTATCATTAGGTACATGCCATCCAACTGGAGCTATTTTACGTATGTCGTTGATAGCATACCAATTGTATAAGTATCCATACTTTTCGTTGATGTTTGTGATGTTGGAATAATAGCACCATGCGCCAGTATTTAAAGCTGCCCATGTGGTATTATCAGTAATATTGGCTATTGCATCTCCATTACGGTAACGACTGGTTTTCAGATTTTCAACCATCCAAGTTTGAGTCCCAATTTTAATGGTATGATATGCATTCCAATCAACATCATAAATTAAATTTGGTGATAAGGGACCTTCAAACTTTATACTGTCTATGTTGGAAATTGGAATTTTAATTGTTTCTGATGCTTTTTGTACAATACAAAGAGTATCTTGTTGTTTTTTTTGTTTTCCCCAAAGTGTAATTTCTGCATATGTATAGGAATTGATATTTGCAGCAACATCCCATTTACTTACAGTTTCTAAACGTATATACCTAATTGGAGGAGCGTTTGAATTAAAGATTAATTCATAACCATCTTCCTCAATGTATTTTTTGTCAGCTTGGGTTGGTGCTAAACCAGATTGTCCTGAAGGTGGTGCAAGCATGAAACCATCAGCAGGACTCAAAAGCACCCAAGCATCAGGACCTGAAGAGTTTGTAGTTGATACATTTGGACTCGTAGATCCCCATATACGTATATTCTTTCCAATTGTTGAATAACCATATCCTGTGCGTGCATATATTTTCATTCGTGTTGGTATTATCCACCCCATACCAGTAATATTGTTAGCCTTTGAATTCAAATCAAATGATATGCTAGGCGTAGAATTCCCACCAGATCTGGTACTATAGCAGTCAGAACCTACTAGTGCCCCCCACTTCTTATTCCAAATCTGACTAATACTATAACTACTATTATACTCCTCATAGGGGATTTTGGGGTCACCATTCCATTTTGCGAAAGATTGTTTGGATATTTCCTCTTCTTTTTCAACATAACTAATTATACCAAGTTTTAATTTTAAACTATCAGTTTTTGGTAATAATGTTTTAGTAACTATCCCGTTTCTTTGGTGAACATATAAAGTATCCTGTGCGACCAAAAAAGAATTATTTAATACTACGACTAAAATTATAATGTATAACTTTTTCATTTGTTTAATGCTATAGATTTATTGTTTAATTATTTTATTTGTACTAATTGCATTTCCGTATTGTAATTTACATATATAAATCCCTTTTGCAAATTCTGCAGTATTTATTGTATGTGTTTTATTAGCAGACATATTGATGATTGTTTCAGCATAAACTACTTTTCCGACCAATGTTGAAATCGTAATTTCAACTTTTTCTGAATAGACTGTTGGTAGAAAAATGTTCAATGCATTTTTTACAGGGTTTGGGTAGCTAATCAATTTACAATTAACCTTATCAAAAAGATTGATTCCAGAATAGATGTTCTGAAAATCAATTACTTTAATAGATGCTAATGGATATGTTGGAACTTTTCCATTTTTTTTATTGATAATTAAGACGCTATCAGAAAATGTGATTTTTCTAATTTCTTTCATCGTGTAATTTGTTTCATTACCGTTTTTTTCATTTACAGAAATTGATTGTGAGTGTAACAATGTAAAACCGCTAACAATCAATCCCATTGAGATCCCTAATAATTGATTACTTTTCATTTCGCTTTGATGTTATATTTAGTAAATTCTTTTATTTCCCTCTTTTATAATAATATATAGCAGCACTTGGCACAAATACAAACGAAAATGTTAGTACACTTAATAGTATTAAATACCCAGCATTTTTGAAATGTAACATATCGCATAAGTACCAAAAACTAAATAATGAAGATGACAATGCGCCCGTAATGAAGACTAATTTTCTCATGATTTTATAATTTAAATTTATCTGCCTACTTTAAAACTTTTCGGCTTCCGCTGACTATTATTTTTAAATGTTGTTTTCCTATAACTCTCAATTCTCATTTGATAAATGTTGCAGTAAGTCATTCACAACCTTACTGCAACATTTGGGTAAACAAACAAGAGATATTGTTAAATATGAATTCACATAACATTATGAAAAAACTAATAAAAGAGTTATCTTTTTTCAGTTCTTTTTATAAAATTAATGTCGCAAAGATAGCTATTCAGAAGTGTTAAGGACTGTCCTGTTTGTAAAACTTTTGTGCAAATCGTATAAACTTTATCACCAAATCGTAAATTCTGGATGTAATTTGGGTCTTTATGCATTTATTGTCTTTTTTTGACGGAATATTAGTTTCAAACTTCTTATTATAGTAAAAAAATCTCAGGTCTAAAATGTATTATATCTTGATTGATTATTTGTTAAATGCTAGAGGTTTTATTTAGGATTCAATTTCTTTGAAATCAAGACTGATAGAGTTAAATTCTGATAGTAGTAAACTTATTGAAATAAAAAACCCCTCTGATTATTTTACAGAGGGGTGAAATATATAAATTAAGCATTTAAAAATTAACGCTTTTTAGTAGGGGTAATGTCTTCCAGTTTTTGAAGTAAAGTTGATTGTTTTTGTTTCATCTTTTCTAAAGTTACCAGGAGTAGTTCCTGTTATTTCTTTGAAAACACGGATAAATGAATTTAACGATCCGAATCCCACATGATTGGAAATATTATCCAATGTGTTGAAATTATTACTTTCATTTAACAACAACTTTTTAGCCTCTTCAACTCTATATTGATTTACGAAAGTGTTAAACGAAATGCTGAATTCATTATTGATAAATGTTGAAATATAAGTACGATTGGTATTAAGTTTTGTTGCTATATCTGATATTTTCAAGTCTTTTTCTTTGTATATTTGCTCTGTTTCAAATAGATACTTCAACTGAGCTAACATTGCATCTTTATTTTTATTTTCAATTACATTCTCGGGTTCTATTTCAATTTTTTTTTCACTATCGACTAGTATATTATTGTCTTGTTCAAATGTTACAATTGTGTGATTTTGCAAATATCCTAAATATCCTAAAACAAATAAAAATGCGCTGTAAGCTATGCATGTAAATAACAATATAAAAGGGTATTTATCAAAAAATGACCGTCCCATAAAATTGGTAAAAATGGTAAATGTTGAAGTTGCAACAAATGAATAAAGTATTATTTGGGGCCAACGTAGTGTTTTATTGTCTAAGTTAGAATAAAAATTTGCAATATTATCATTATAATCAGCAATAAAAACTCTTACTCTTAGGAAGGTGAAAATAATCTGAGTAAAATATACAATTTGAAGTGTGTAACACAAAATAAGTTGAGTCTTTATCAAAGGTGTCGCATCATTCCAATTACCAGTGCCGTAGAGATATTTGCTTATATACAAATCCCTCATTTCTTTTGACATAAGTAAATATGTTATTATTGTGGCAACAAGTATAGTTACTGCTGGAATAAGATGTTTGAGATCCTTGAAATCAATTTTTGATCGAAAAGTAAGTAATTTTATGTACCAATAATAGATAGGAAAAATGGAAAGTGATCCAAAAATAAAAATCAAATCGAAGTAAATATAGATATTATTTAAATGATGATAATAAACTACGTGTGACATAAATACCATTGCCACCACAAACATAAATATGCCTAGAAAGAAACGTGCGCGGTTAGTTTTTGACGAAAATAATAGTATGAAAGCCCAAGTTAATGATAGGTAAGTGGGAGCATAAATAGATAAATCTAATAACATAACAATAAATCTGGTTTTTATATAAATCTGTTATTTTTTTTGTAAACCTAAAAAAATAACAATACATAATCGGTTAAATGTAATATTTTAATTGCATACAAAATAACTTCCAATAATGAAATTTCAAAACACAACTTGAGCTAAATGAGAAAATCGATTCCCCTTTTTTCTCAATTAACATCTTCTCGTTTTGCGGTAATACTCCATTTTGAAAATGAATTTACTAAAACTCAAATTTAAAAAATGTTAGTTGAGTAATTGAAATTGTATTTTTTTGAAATCAAATATGTCAATATTCGCATGTATTGAAAGCAAATTCTCAGTTTTTTTGTAAACAACGCCCAAAGATAGAAATAGTTTTTGACATTTACATTATAAATTATTATAAATATGATTGTAGTAATGTAAAATATTTCAATATGAAAAAGTAGTTGTTAATAATTATGAGTTTGAGTCAATTATAAATCACAGAATATAGGGCTGAATGTTTTTAAAAATTTGAGTTTAAGAGCTTGAAATTAATTTATTTCTCTTTTTTTGAAAGCATAAATTTGAGTATCAAAAAAGTAGTTTTTCTTGTTAAGTCTTAATTGTAATTGATATATAAGTGGTAATGAAGATTTTTGATGATTATTATCGTCTATAAGAAACAATTTTACTGCATTATGAAACAATTTTATTGTATTGCGTCTCTAAATAATTACTTAATTTGCAAACTATTATTCATTTTCTGAAACACAGGTATTATAATCAAATATTTGCAATCAAAAGATTTTGAGGTTTATATTATTAAATTTATTGTTAAGACAATTATATTATGAAGATATTATTATTACTTTGCTCATTTCTAACTTTTTCTTTGTTTGCCAGAGAAAACAATGTGGTTAGCATTACCGATCCACTCAATGTGGTAGAGCTTATCGGCGATAAATTGATACGAGAAACTCCATTTCGTTACAATTTGGAATTGGCAGAAAGTCAGAAGGAATTCAACAAAATGCAATTTGTAAATTTTGGAAGAACTTTTTCAACCGAAAAAGCTGCTATTGCTTATGCTTATACTTTACTTGAAGCGCAAAATGATATGAAAATGTATATTGATTTGGAGCACAATGATGGTTGTAAAATTTGGTTGAACAATGAACTTGTATATGAGACAAAAGGAAATAGAAATATTCATCTAATTTACGAAGAACGAAGCATTGAGATGTCATTCAAAACAGTTCTAAATCTGAAAAAAGGTGTTAATACCTTACTTGTAAAATCGGAAACATCTGGTGGAAAAGATTGGTGTTTTTATATGCAACCACCCGCAACTAAAGGTGCTGTTACTGTTAATAAGGTTGAATATCCAAAATTTGTTATTGAAAAAATTAAAGACCTAGATAGTAAGATTTCTACTTTAACTAATTGGCTGGTTATAGGTCCTTTTCAAGATAATATAGATAAAGTTAATATGCCTGAAAAACGTTTGGAATTTGGTCAGATGTATGAAGGTTTAAATGCAAATGTAACTTGGACAATTCCCAAAGTTGAAATTGTTGGTAATGTGATTGATCCCAAAGAATGGGGGACAACTTATCAATGGAATTACCACAACGGCGGTGTAGCATGGGCTATGCAACAATTATCTGAAACATCGGGAAATCCAAAATATAACGAATGGGCAACAAAATTTTGTGAATATCATCTAAAAGGGAAATCGTTTGTTGAATACCAGGTTCAAACTTTAAATGAGGTTGAATCGGCAAATCATTATTTTATAAAAGTGCCATTACTCGATTTTACATTGGCACCTGCATTGCCGTTTATCTACAAGTTACGCAAAGAAAGCAATTTCTCAATGGAGCCAGAGTATGTGAAATTTATTGATGAGATGATTAGATATGCTCGCACCGAACAACTACGCTACCCAGGTAGTAATATTTATACCCGCACTACTCCCAAAAAATATACCACTTGGGTGGATGATATGTTTATGGGTATACCTTTTTTGGTTCAAGCGTCGCAATATGCTAGAACTAAAGAAGAAAAAGATTTTTTTATTAACGATGCTGCAATGATGGTTTTGAATTTCAATAAATTTGTATGGGATAATGATGCAAATTTATATATGCATGCCAATTATTCAGAAGAAAAGCAATTAAAATTACCTCATTGGTCGCGTGCTAATGGTTGGGGAATTTGGGCAACTACCGAAGTGTTAATGACGCTGGATAAAAATAATCAATATTATCAACCAATACTTGAGCATTATCGAAAACACGTAAATAGTTTAATTAAGTGGCAAACAGCAAACGGTTTTTGGCGTAATGTGTTGGATAGAAAGGATTCTCCTGAAGAAGTTTCGGGTACTGCAATATTTACAATGGCTATTGCCCGGGGTGTAACTTATGGTTGGTTAGATGCAAAAAAATATGAACCGATAGTAATGAAAGGTTGGAATGCAGTTAAAACAGATATTGAGCCAAATGGAAAAGTACATAATATTTGTGTGGGTACAATGTGTTCCGAAGACGAGAATTATTACATAAATCGACCATTTTACGAAGACGATACGCATGGATTGTTTGCCGTACTGTTTGCTGGAATTGACGTGCATAAAATGCTGAATAGAAGTGTGTTGACACAGAAAATTGGAAAATAATTAATAATTCACAATTCACAATGAGTAATAAATTTTACTTCTTAGTTTTTTTTTACATTTCAATATTTTTAAAACTTTCAGCATATAACAATCCTGTTAATACAGGTTTTTATCCCGACCCATCAATTTGTAGGGTAGGGGATGATTATTATTTAGTGAACAGTACTTTCGAATATTTTCCGGGAGTGCCTATATTTCATAGCAAAGATCTTATCAATTGGCAACAAATAGGGAATGTGCTCGATAGACCTTCTCAACTGCCTCTTAAAAATACTTTGCCATCGGATGGTATTTATGCGCCAACTTTGCGTTATCACGATGGGATTTTTTATATGGTGGTAACGTTGGTAAACTCAGGGCAAGAAAAACAGAATTTTTATGTTACATCCACCAATCCTGCTGGTCCGTGGTCGGAACCTATTTTTGTAAATCAAAGTGGAATTGACCCATCCTTGTTTTGGGATGAAGATGGAAAAACCTACTTTGTGAGCAATCGTGGGCTGACTTTTAATACTGAGCGTGGCATTTATCAGTCGGGAATTGACATTAAAACTGGTAAGCGCCTTACTGAACCAAAACTGATTTGGAAAGGAACTGGTGGAAATTATCCCGAAGGACCGCATACTTATAAAAAAGACGGTTTCTATTATCTTTTGATTGCCGAGGGTGGAACAATGTATGGACACATGGTCACCATTTCACGCAGTAAAAATATCTGGGGTCCTTACGAATCTTGTCCGCACAATCCCATATTATCCAATCGCAATGCCTACGAAAAGCTTTATGGAACTGGTCATGGCGATTTGATTCAAGCGCACGATGGCTCATGGTGGATGGTTCATTTGGGCTTTCGTACACCTCAAGTATTGGGAAGAGAAACCTGTTTGGCGCCTGTAAAATGGAGTGAAGAAGGCTGGCCTATTGTTAATAATAATGGCACTAACTCGTTATTTAACAATACTGAAACACTGCCGCTAAAACCATTTCCTGCAAAATCTGTTCGTGAAAATTTTAATTCAGCAAAGTTAGGACATGAATGGATTTCGTTGCGTAATCCCGAAATGAGAAATTATTCTATAGCCAATGGTTTTCTGAGTCTTGCAGGTAGTAAATATACAATTTATGATTTAGAATCGCCCACATTTATTGGTCGTCGTCAAACTAATTTCAATTTTACAGCCACCACATTGATTGATTTTAATCCCAAAATGGAAAACGAACAAGCTGGTTTGTTGATAGAAATGACTAATCGATTTCATTACCAATTTGTTATATCAAAAAGCGGAAATAAACGATTTTTGAAGGTAATTTATACTTTGGGCGATCTGAAAAATTTGGCAGGTGAAGTTGTCTTAAAATCTGGATTAGTAAACTTACGAATTATTGGTGACAAAAAAAATTATACATTTCAATTTTCTCAAGATAATGAACCTTTTCAAACTGTTGGTAAATTGAATATACAGTTTTTGAGTGCCGAAGTTACTGGTGGTTATAATGGTGTAGTACTAGGATTATACGCAACTGGGAATGGATTGGAATCAACTTCAACAGCTGTTTACGATTGGTTTGATTATGAGGGAATGAAGGAATGAAGGAATTAAGGAATGAAGATAAGAAGATAAGAAGATAAGAAGATAAGAAGATAAGAAGATAAGAAGATAAGAAGATAAGAAGATATGAAGGAATGGAGAAATATACTTAACATGAAATATGAATAAATTTAAACACATTATTATTGCCATTATTGCAAGCAATTTTTTTATCAATACATTTTCTACCAATTATTATGTTTCTTCGTTATCTGGAAGTGACGGGAATAATGGTAAATCAGCAATAGCAGCTTGGAAATCAATTGCTAAAGTAAATACAATGATGAGTTCATTTGTGATAAAGGACTCAGTACTGTTTAAATGTGGTGATATGTTTACCGAACAGCTAAATATTACAAAATCTGGAACTTCTACTTTTCCAATTGTTTTTGCAACTTATGGAACTGGTGCAAAACCAATTTTGAATTCGGCTGCAACCCTTACTGGCTGGACGATTACGAGTAATTCAAATATTTGGGTGGCCAACTATACAGGTTCACTCTCCGATTTTCGTTTTGTAACCATTAATGATAAAATTCAGCAAATTGGTCGTTACCCCGACGTAACAGCTGCTAATGATGGTTTTCTATATAGTGATGCAAGTTGGGGTTTTGACAAATTTAGAGATGCCACACTTCCAGCTTCCAATCAAGATTGGACTGGTGCCACTGCAGTAATGTACACTAAACCTTATCGAATTGAAGGTTCAAAAATTATTAAACATCAGTTGGATACTTTTTTTGTTACACCCACCACAGCTGCCATTCATGCTGGTTATGGTTATATTATACAAAATCATATCGCTACGTTGACCACACAAGGAGAATGGTATTTTGATAAAGTAGCTAAAAAGGTATATTTGTACAGCACTTACAATCCTTCAACAGTTAAGGTTCAAGCATGTTCAGCAAAATATGGAGTGTTGTTTAATTCTGGAATTAACGGAATTACTATCAAAAACTTAGCTTTCCAGAATGCTGATAGTATTGCTGTTTCTATATCAACTGGAAGTTATATTAATATTGATAATTGTACTTTTGCAAATACTTTGTATGGAGTTTGGGCTGCAACCAGTAACAATATTAGTGTTACAAATTGCAGTTTCACTGATATTTACAATGTGTCGATAGGTTCAACTGCCATGAGTTTGAATGTAACAGTTACCAACAACACCATCAAACGGAATTTTCTGAATCCGGGCATGAGCGATATTAACAATAATGCTTATAAAGCGGCAATTTCGCTTTATTGTACAAACGCAGTTATTTCTTACAACGATATAGACAGTTGTGGTTATATTGGCGTATATTATAATGGATGGGGCAATATCATTTCTCACAATAAAATTGGTTATTTTAATATGAGAATGTTTGATGGAGGCGGTATTTATAGTTTTGGCACTTGGTCTTATGTTCCATCATTAGGCACAAATAAATATGGAAATAATTTGATTGAAAATAATTATATTCATGATGGTATTGGTTATTTGCTTGGTACAAATGAAGGCGATTCATACAATCGTCGTCCTGGAATTTATAATGACCAACTTACTGAATACAATACTGTAAGAAAAAATGTACTTTATAATACACATGGAATTTTGCTGGCATCCAACCATCACCACACAGTAACAGAAAATACCATTTACAACAGCGATGCTTTTAATACTGCACATCCCGATAAGTTAACGATTTCGATGGAAGCCACTTCGTCAAATCAAACCATTACTAAAAATACCTTTTTCAATTCTACTTTTAAAATAACATTTAATCCATACATTGGTTTTAATGTGGGACGAGCTTTAGACACAATCCCGCCAATGACCAATCAAGGACACAGAGTAACTCAGAATATTTTTTATTCATCACGCAATACTCGCCAGCCAGCAATGAGTTTTACTTCTGGATTTAAAAAATATCCTCAGTATTTCAATGTATTAGATAGTAATTATTACTGGCAACCTTATGCGCTTGATACTATGGTAGCTTCATTTGTCGATAGCGGTTATGTGAAAACTCGAAGAGAAGTTTATGGTGTAAATCAATGGAAAAAAAACTTTGAACCTCATTCAATATTTAAATATGCCGAATATCCAGCTACTTTCAGTTCGCCGCAAACCAATCTTTTTGCTTCAAATTCTACATTTAATACAAATAATTCAGGTTGGTTTTTTGATTCTGAAAACGTTACAAACCCTGGAAGTTGGGTGAGTTCAGGCGGACTGGATGGCGGTTGTGTATTGCTCGACCTTTCAACAGCCAATTCTTCTCCTGTTATTCTTTCTAGTGTTAGGTTTTACCGAATAATTAACTCTGTTAATGAAGGAGATGTATATATACTAAACTTTTCAGCCATTTCAAATTCTAATATAGCAAAATTGAACATAAATTATACCAGCAGCACCGGTACTAGCCCTAAGACATTTATCACAAATACTACTAGAAAAGACTATTCAATTCCAATAACTTTTAACGATAATAATGGTGGTGGAGGCCAATATTTGTATTTTACTTTGCACGATAAAGGTGCAAAAGTTTGGCTGGATAATATTTCGTTACAAAAAGTAACAGTAAATCAAACTACTCCAACATCATCAATGCGTTTCGATGTAAATCCAACAGATAATGCTATGCAAATCAGTCTGGGTTCTGCTGTTTACAAAGACGTTTATGGTAATTCATATACTGGAACATACACGCTCGAACCTTATGGCTCAAGAATTTTGCAAAATGTGAACTCAATTATTACACCAAATAAATTGGTTGAAAATAAAAATATTGATGGTGGCATAACTGTTTATCCATCACCCAACAGAAATCTTGAGCCTTTACGAATTTCTATACAAAGCAAAATTCCAATGAATTCAAACGTTAAAATATATGCTATGGATGGTAAGACGATGTTCAATAGTTCGGTTTTGCTAAACGAAGGATGCACAATTTTACATTCACCAATATTACAGCGTGGAGTTTATGTATTGGAGGTTTCTACTCCAAACGGTTTTAAATATTTTGAAAAATTTATACAGTAAATATAAATAATTATACATGCTTATGAAAAAATATATTCTACTTTTACTTGTATTACAAACACTTATGGCCATTGCCCGTGATACCGATATTGGTTGGGGACCTACCATAGTAACCAGTAAGAATATCTATGTTGCTACTAATGGTAGTGATGCGTCTGGTGATGGCACAATTTTAAAACCTTATCTGACATTGACGAAAGCAAAAAACATGGCCAATACCGCAAAAGCAAGTAGTACAAATGGTGTAACTATTTGGTTTAGAGCTGGTATTTATTCAATGCCCACAACAAATTCTTTTACAAGTTCCGATGCGTGTTCAGCCGGAAAACCAATTATTTACCGTGCTTATACCAATGAAAATGTGATATTTACTGGTGCAAAATCGGTGTCTCCTTCTAAATGGACAAGTTATTCTGGGTCAGCATCAAGGTTGAATCCTGCTGTTGTAGCAGGTCAAATTCAAGAATGTACATTGGCAAATCTTGGCATGGCTGTGACAGGTTTGATGCCCGATAAAATAAATGACGTAAATAATGCTTATTACCAATTTACCAATTTGCCAAGTATTTATTGGAATGGTGCGCGTCAGAAGTTGTCACGGTTTCCTAACGATTTTCCAAATTATATGGAAGTAAAACAAGTAGTTACTGGCGGTGATGCAACGATTGCTGGAGTTTTTCAGTATAAAACAACTACATCGGAATTGTATGATGTAAATATGAATCGTGTTTCGGGTCGTGAGGCAGCTTGGGCGGCAGCATTAAGCCACGGAGTTTATGTAAAAGGTTACTGGCGATGCAATTGGCAAATAACAACACTGAAACTTACGGCTATTGACTTGGCAGCTAAAACAATGACCGTAACACCCTATGTTACATTAGGCAATAAATATAAATTACCATTAGGCTCTGGTCACGAACCATATTATGTGGTAAATTTACTCGAAGAAATTGACCAACCAGGCGAATGGTGTATCGACAATCTAGATGGTAAAATGTATTTTTATCCACCAACTGCAATAACCACTTCAAATTTAACTATTTCTGATAATAAAAGTCCAATGCTTGATTTTAATTCGGTGAATAATATACAATTTATTGGTATTGAAATAATGGATAATTTGGGTAATGCTGTTAAAATGACCAATTGCAATAATGTGCAATTTAATGGTTGTATAATTCATGATATTGAATATGATGCGGTGGTAATTAACGGTGGAACGAATTGTGGTATAATGAGTTCCAACATGTATGATTTAGGGGCTTCTGGTGTTTTGATGGGAGCAGCAGGAAGTGCAGCTTTGCCATCCAACCATTTTGTGTCCAATTGTCACATTTATAATTTTGGTGTTTTGAATAATATTTATGCCGCTTCCATTAATTTGGCATACAAAAACATAGCACTTTTTGGCGCAAAAGCCGATCATAATTTGATTCACGATTGTCCACATGCTGGTGTTTTACATGGTGGCTCTAACAATATTTTTGAATACAATGATGTGTTCCGCACTTCAAAATGTTCCGACGATATGGGCGCATTTTATTGTTTCACCGACTCTAATGCCAACGGTGGAAATACGCTTCGTTATAACTTGATGCACAATTCGTTGCAAGGCGATGGTGTTTATTTCGACCATTTTGGAATAAATGATAAAGTATATTCAAATGTGGCATATCAGTTAAATCGTGGTTTTTTGTATCGAGTTCATTGGAACCAAGATGTGGATAATAATATTGCCTATAAGTGTAAACAAGGGTTTCAATTAGCAATGGAATTTCCAGGTGCAAATGCAACCAACAATGTGGCCATAGGAAATGCCAAACAATTTACAATGCTGGATGGTACATTGGATGCTTCCAATAAAACTTACAACACTATGAATTTGAAATTTACCGATGAAACAGCTTTGGATTTTAGTTTGTTACAAGGTTCTCAGATTTTCAAAGATATTCCTACTTTTGTAAATTTTCCTAATAGCAGTGTCGGTTTATTTATTGATGCATACCGAATTGCGAAAACAAAGCCAGCAAATTATAATGTAAATCCATCGCTTTCGGGAGTGTATGGGTCGTGAGATAGAGCAAAGAACAAAGATGAAAGACTATGGACGACAGACTATGGAGAATAATTGATTTAAAATTTAGGAAAATGAGATTAAAATATACTGCATTCTTATTGTTTTGTGTTATTAGCCTAATGGCTCAAACACCTCAAATTATTACTTTTCCGGAAATTTCGGTAAAAGGTTATGGTGACTTAACTTTTACCTTAAATGCTTCAGCCAGTTCTGGTTTAACGGTACGTTATGTAAGTTCTGATGTAAGCGTTGCCACGGTAAGTGGAAATACTGTCACTATAAAAAAAACGGGTGCTTATACAGTTATTTCTGCTTATCAGGATGGAAATGCAACTTATTTAGCAGCAAATCCAGTCCCACAAATGTTAGTTGTATGTCCCAAATCAACTTTAACTGTTAAGGCTGACGATAAAAGTGTTGATATTGGAACATTACCCACATTAACTTACACTATATCTGGATATAAAAAAGGTGAAACAGCCACTGTTTTAAGTGGTTTGCCTACATTCAATGCTATTACTCCCAATCTGACAGTTGGTTCATATCCTATAGTTATTAATCAAGGTACAATTTCTGCTTCTAACTATGAATTTGAAATGGTTAATGGAACTTTAACTGTTGCGAATAAAACTATTACACCGATTGTTAATGGGAAAGATACTCTTTTGAAAGTTTTTCCAAATCCATGTTCTGATTTTTTGACGATAGAAAATGTTGATAAAGAGCATGTTTCAATCGTTGACTTATTAGGAAAAATAATTTTGGAATCTAAATGTAACGGAAATTCATTTGTTTTAAATGTATCGAACATTGCGCCCGGAACGTATATTTTGAATATTAACAGAAATAACATTTTAATTAGTAAGAAACTTTTGATTAATAGATAGATTTCATTTAATTTTGAGCACTACTAATTTTATAAAAAAATCTAAATACCAATGATATCTTTAAAGCGATTTATTTTTGTAATTCTTCTCACATTTATTTCATTATTAAGTATTTCGGCACAATCTCCAATTCGCTCTTTTTATCAGGAACCGACATGGAAACCAAGAGCAATTTTGCCTTACGATGATGCCATAAAAGAGAACTTTTGGCCAGCATCTCCTGCAGTTTTAAACACATACAACGACCCTAGTTTTGATGAACAAAGACTCAGTAAAGTACCAGCTCCAGGAATTCATCCACGGGTTTTAATTACTCCTGATGATCTTGAAAAAATTCGTGACAAAGTGGCCTTGGGCGAAAATGCTCCACTTGCTTTTAAAGTAATGTGGGAAAGAGAAAAACGAAAACAAAATGCTTTTTATGCTTTAGTAACTAAGAATGAGGCGTTAGGAAAAGAACTGGCTATTCAACTTGTTGAAAAGCTAAAAACGCTTGCACCTAAACTTGATTATATGGATAAGCAACCTGACAGCGAAAATATATGGGCGTTAGATCGTTCGATAATTGCCATGGGTGACCCTGATCCTCCTACCGAAATTTGGGATTTGTTAGATTACGATTATTTATACTATTGGATGTCAAATTCTGAACGTGAATTGGCAAGGAGCATAATTGCCCGCATCACGGCTCGCCGAATTTCCAACTTTCTTGCTTATCCCGACCATTTTATGATAAATAATCATCAAGGTTTTGGCATGGAGTATATTCGCTTAATGTTACTTATTGAAGGCGAAAAAGGATTTAATAAAGCTCTTTTTGAGCAATCGAGCCACAAAGCAAATGCAATGATTGACTGGTTTTTGAGTCCAGATGGTATGTGTTTTGAATCAATTAAGGGCTGGCTCAATGTTTCAGCCTTTACAGCGGTGGGGTTGCGTCAGCGCAATTTGCTGAAACACGACCATTTGCAAGCCAAAATGCGTTTTTTTCAAGCTGCCATTCGTTGGGAAAATGGAAAATGGGCTATTCGCGACGAAATGCGTGCTTCGGCTTTTCACGTTATTTGGATGATGCATTATTATCATCCAACAAACGAAGCTATCGATTTCTTATATCAATCAACTTTTTCAACGCACGATTTTCTGTCAGACCCAGATATAAAATGGCCTAATCCGGTAGGAATTTCTTCTGAATTATTACTACTTTATGCCGATGCAGGAATTACTGAAAAGACAACGAGTAAACCAATTGATTGGACAAGTCAAATAAATATCGACCGCCTCAAACTGCCTCTTACTTGGCAAGATAATCAACGCGGTTATGTAGAAACACGTAATTCGTGGCGCAAAGATGATTTACATTTGGGTTTTGTGTGTAAACAGGATTTTTTCTATGGTGGACACGAAGGGTCTGAAAATAATAGACTTACACTTTGGAAAGATGGAGTAAATTGGATTCAGGATAATAATATGTTAGCCACAAAAGCCACTTTTTTACAAAATATGATGACCATAGATGGTAAAGGTTGTCATTGGCCGCCAGTGGCTGGAACTTGGTTGGGCGTCAAAGAATCTGCCGATGGTTTATTGGCAGTGGGCGATGGAAAAGACGGTTATTCTTATTCCAAAAGTATGCAGGTGCATCCGCTATACTATCCTTCAACAAAAATTCCTTATTATGCTCCTTTTGCTGAAGGGAATTTTGATTTAAGTCGTGATATTCAAGTAGCTTTCAATCCAAGAACTATAAAGTTTAACGATGGTTATGCGCATACCGATTATGGTCCATGGAGTGGTGAAACTCGTTTGGTAGAAGGATACACTTCATGGAATCCAATGCAGCAGTTTTATCGCACTGTGCAATTGGCACGAGGCGGAAATCCTTATATTCTTGTCATTGACGATGCAAAAAAAGACAATCAGTCGCACTTGTTCGAATGGAATATTTCTGTGCCGCTAGATGTGGAATTGATTGATGCTTTTACCCCCGAAATTCAATTTCAAAATACAAATCCTTCGGATAGCAGGTCTGACGATTTGATTTTAGGGAAAATTGGCATGGAGCGCGATGCAAAAACAGGTAAAATAAAACCGCAAAAAGGTGACCCATTGTGTTTAATTCGAGTATTGTGGCGCAATACCGATTACGGTTTTCCTGTACCACGTTTCGAAAAATACCAAGGATACAATCAAGTTGTGGTTCCAGCAAAATCAGTTTCACCCGAATTTAGAATCCTAGTTTATCCATACAAATTTGGAGAGCCGATTCCTATTACAACCTGGACTAGCGACCGAACCGAACTGACAGTTAAGATTAAGGACAAAACAGATACCTATCATTTTGCAAAAACTGATGGAGGACGGACTGTAATGGTTATGAATCGCACAGAGAAAAAAGTTCTATCAAGCGATGCTAAACCTGCACGACCAGTTGTATTGTTGCGTGGTGAACGTTTTGATATCAACGACTTACGTTATACTCGTGATGAAAGCAAAGTACCGACTTATTTGATAAATGAGTCTGAAAATATTCAATTGGAACGTGTTGCTGCTCCATCACAAATACGATATACGCTTGACGGAACTGAACCATCCGAACAGTCAACTCTTTACGAAAAGTCTATTGTTGTCAACAAAAGTTGTGAACTCAAAGCATTGGTTTTTAATCCTAATTGGATTTTTGGAACTCAGAAAAGTGAAATTGTAACAGTTAAATTTGCCGTAAAATCAGCAGCAAATGGTTTGTCGGCTGTACCAGAAAAAAGTCAATCTGGCTTATTGGCAAGAGTTTATGAAAAATGTACCAAGATGTACAACGACAAAGGTTTTTTTGATGCTTCGAAAGTGATGATGCCCGATTTGAATAAAGAAACTGCTATTTTGAACACAGCGGTTTTGAATTTTGTGCTTCCAAGAGCCATTTCAAAGCAAGCATTAGAGCAACAAACCAAAGGTTTTTATCGATTTAACGGTTTGTTTTTTGCACCTGAAAAAGGCGTTTACAATTTTGATGTAAATTCATGTGGACCTGTAACTTTGGATATTGCCAAACAAGTGGTAATTGATCATACTGGCATTTTCCATCAACAACAGGCTCATCGAAAAGGAGAGGTGGTGTTGAATAAAGGTTGGCATACACTCGATTTGGTGGTTTGCGATCCCTTGTTTTGGAATATTAATAGTCTTGAACGAATGCCTTTTGAAGTTACTTATTCAATAAATGGAGGTGCAATACGTGACATTAAAGATGCAGAATTATGTTTTGTACCGGATGTAAATATTTCCATTTTGCCACAGTTGCAAGTAAAATGGCTTGAACCAATACAGAATTTGCCAACACTAGAACCAGGTTTTGTGGTACAAAATTTTGATCGCACAGGCAAACGACGTGATGCTGATTTTTTGGATATTGATGGTGTAACACCATATAAGATGGGTATTTCACAAATCATGGAATCGTCCGAAAGCAGAAATGTAGTTCGCGAATTTTCTGGTTATTTTTATGCGCCAATGAATGGAATTTACCAGTTTCTAACTACTTATCGTGTGGGTGAAAGTGCTGGATTGAATGCCAAACAAGCTAGTTGTCAGAATCAAGTGCGCATAAATAATAATATCGTTGTGCAGCATGGTATTTTTGGTCGAAATCCATCTGGACAAATTGGATTGAAAGAAGGTTGGTATCCAATTTCTATTCGTTTTGGGTCTAGCGAAACCACTGTAAAAGCTATATTACCAGATGGTCAAACTGTTGAATTAACTGGATTAAATATCTACAGAAAAACAAATATTAAATTAGAATATCAGCAACCAACTAGTTCGTTGGGTGAAGTAATATTTGCAAAATGGGACGAAAAAACTCCAAATCTTGCTGTGGATGGAGAATTTCAAATTTGGATAAATCCCTCTGGAAAATTGGTTGATAGTCCGTTTGGTAAAGCACTCGAAATGCGACCAAATGAATCGAAACTTGCTGCCGCAGTAGATGTTAATGTGTCGAGAGGGAATACAAAACCAGGTTTTAAACTACATCATTTAAAAATGCGTGACAATGTCATGTCTATTGCTTTATGGTTTAAAACATCTGAAAAATCAGGCAAATTATTTGGCAAAGACGGTTACAATGCTTTCGGAAAAAGCTATAAAACTGTTTCGTGCAACATTGATAATTTACGTGTTGTTGCTAATCCAAATAAATTGGCTGGCGGTAAAATTGAGTCAGATAAATGGCAATTTGTGGTATTAACCGCCAGCGAAAAGGAAATGTGTCTATATCTTAACGGCGAAAAAGTTTCTACTGCTAATGGAACAAAAGACATTACCACTGATGCGCTGGATTTCTTCCTCAACCACAATGCTACAGTGGCAAAATTGCAGGTTTTTGATAGATTGTTAGACGGAAATGAAGTAACTAATTTATATAAACAAGTTAAATAATGAAGCTTTTCACAATTAAATGTCTCTTTATTTTCTCTTTGTTTGCGTTATCCGTTCAAGTAAATGCAAAACAAATTTATCCAATTGATGAGTCAGCAATCAAAACAGATAGTTTGTTATGGAATTTGAAACATTTAAGCGAAACTCCCTCATTTTCATGGCTTAACAAGAGCGGTTTAGTTCGGTCATTGGCGTTCAACGGGTTGATGTATAAAGGCAAACCAATCCGCATTTTTGCCTATTATTCCAATCCGGCATTGTTACGTGGCATTAACTCTAAAAATAACAAATATCCAGGCATAATTTTGGTGCATGGTGGTGGCGGTAGAGCCTTTAAAGAATGGGTTGAAAAATGGGCTGCTGATGGTTATGCAGCTCTGGCTGTGGATTTAAGTGGCACAGGTGGCAACGAAGACACTTTTAATGGAAACGGCCCCCGGCAGGATAAAAAAGAGAAGTTTGAAGACATTACGCTAGGTGATTTAAACAATATGTGGAGTTATCATGCGGTGGCTGATATTATTTTGGCACATTCACTGTTGCTCAGTTTCCCCGAAGTGAATGCTTATAAAACGGTGATTACTGGTATAAGTTGGGGTGGTTATCTGACTTGCCTGGCGGCTTCGCTCGACAATCGGTTTAAGGCAGCTGCACCGGTGTATGGCTGTGGTTTTTACAGCGACTGTGTGTTTCAAAACGATTTAACAAAAATGACTCCAAAAGATAGTCTGAAGTGGCTGAATTATTTTGATCCTTCGGTGTATTTACCTTTCGCCCAACCAAAATTTCTGTTTATCAATGGCAATAAAGATGCATGGTTTTATGTAAATGCCTTTCATAAAACTTATTCGCTCATTAAGCCCAATCAACGAACTGTTACCATTTTTCCCGATATGAAACACAGTCACATTGATGGTTGGGCGCCCGAAGAAATCAAAAGTTTTTTCGATAATGCTCTGAACAATAATTTTCCACTAATGAAAGTTGGCAAAGTTGAGGTTCAAGATTCTGCACTTTCGGTATCATTTAAAACCAATATTACCATTTCTACAGCTTCATTTTATTATACCAATGATTTGAAAACAACAAATTCAAAACGGGAATGGATAGAACTGAAAGCTACAATTGATAATAAGAATAAAACTGTTTTTTCCAAAAGACCGGAATTCAAAATTGGTTTCTTTACGCTGAAAGATGTTCGGAGTCTGAGTGTTTCAAGTGAATTTATCTATAATCTTTAAATATGCAAAACAATTTTTGGTTTTCAGCTGATAAAATTATGAAAATATTGGTATCAATAATTATTCTCTTTTGTAACATTTCTGCCTTTTTTTCACAGGATAATCCTCTGATTATAAGAACAAAATTTCTTCCTGATCAGCTATGGTTAGACAATAATGGCGTACATCTAAATGCCCACGGTGCGGGTATTTTGTTTCACAAAGGCATTTATTACATGTATGGCGAGCATAAACTTGCCGGCGAAACAGTTGGCAAAATTGCCGTTCATTGCTATTCGTCGGTAGATTTATACAACTGGAAAGATGAAGGCGCTGCTTTGATGACTTCCGATAATCCTAACTCTGAAATTTCTGAAGGTTGTATCATTGAACGCCCCAAAGTGATTTACAATAAAAAAACCAATAAGTTTGTAATGTGGTTTCATTTGGAGTTGAAAAATCAACTTCGGAAGTCGGGTAGAAGTGGGGTTGCTGTTTCCGATAAACCATCAGGACCTTTCGAATATTTACATTCTGTCCGCCCGAATGCCGGATATTGGCCAATAAATGTAACCCCAGAACAAAAGGCAAGTCTGGTTGAAGCTCAAAAACTGGCTGGTACTTCTTTTATCGGAAGTCCGCATCCCGACAGGGCGGCTCTGCCATTTATGGCACGCGATTTTGCCGGTGGGCAAATGGCAAAGGACATGACACTGTTTGTGGACGATGACGGAAAAGCATATCATATTTTCTCGTCGGAAGAAAATGCCACGCTCCATATTTCGGAACTGAGCGACGATTATTTGTCGCACACAGGAAAGTGGGCGCGCGTTTTTGAATACCTTTGGCACGAAGCACCGGCTATTTGTAAGCACGATGGTCGATACTGGATGCTATCATCCAATTGCACTGGTTGGAATCCTAATGCTGCACGCTCGGCAGTGGCTAACTCCATTTGGGGACCATGGAAAGATTTGGGAAATCCTTGTACCGGCGCCACTCCACGCAATCATTTAGGACCTCAACTTACTTTTGGCGGTCAGAGCACCTTTATACTTCCGGTTCAGGGGAAACCTGGTGCTTATATTGTCCTATTCGATGTATGGCGACCTGAAAACCTCATTGCCAGTGGTTATGTATGGTTACCCATCAGGTTTGAAAAAAACCGTTTCAGCATTTCGTGGCTGGATACATGGGATTTGTCGGTATTTAAACACAAAAATTGAGCATGTGTATGAAATCAATCAACCTGAAATCGCTCATTCCTATTTTATTGATTTTCATTTGTACAAATATTTTTGCGACAAAAGAAAAGAACACAGTTAAACAAGTCTCACATCAAGAAATGTTTATCGGCTCTGACTATTATCCCAATAAATCGTCGAAGGATGAAATAGAGAAAGATGCTGAGCTTATGAAACAGGCCGGATTTAATGTGGCCCGTTTAGGCGATTTAGTCTGGGATTTAATGGAGCCACAGGAAGGTCTGTATGATTTCTCGTGGTTGCATTCGGCAGTTGACGTATTGAGCAAAACAGGCGTAAAAAGCTTTTTGGCTACTCCTACAGCTGCTATTCCCAGATGGATGTACGACAAGCACCCTGAAATAATGCAGGTTACTGCTTCCGGCGAACGAAAACCTTACGGAAAACGCCGCCACGCTTGCCTGAACAATCCCGTTTACCGCAATTATTGCCTGAGAATTGCCACCGCCTTAGCAACTGAATTTAAAGAGAATAATGATGTAATTGCCTATCAGATAGATAATGAATTGATGGCCGAAGAACCGTATTGTTATTGTTCATTTTGTCAGAAGAAATTCTCGCAATGGCTGGCAGAAAAATACAAAACCGTTGACAAGCTGAATACGGCATGGAACCTTGATTTCTGGAGTCAGAATGTACGTTCGTTTGACGAGGTTTACCTGCCCAGAAAAGGCGATAATCCTTCGTGTTTTCAGAATTATCAGGAGTTTAACTCCGACTGCGCTATCGATTTCTACAACCTGCAACGAAATGCGATCAAAGCTGTTGACCCGACCATGAAAGTGTCGCACAATATCTGCTCCAGCGGTTTTCTGTATTTACTGGATTTGTACAAATTATCGAAGACCTGCGATTTTATGTCTGTCGACAATTATCCCTATGGTTGGACGCTGGAAAACGAATATGGCAACAAAGGTCCATTCACATTTACACCTCACATGGTTTCGCTGGCACTTTCGCAGTTGCGCGGAGCCAAACAACAGGCACAGTTTTGGGTTACCGAAGCACAAATAGGACGCACAGCGGGCAACCAGCGTAAAATCGTTGAACCCGGTATGGTACGCCTGTGGTCTATTCAGGAAATGGCTCAGGGTGCAATGGGAATCAACTTCTTCCCGTTCAAAACTTTTCCGGCCGGTCACGAACATGTGATGGTGGGTGTGCTGGATGAAGACAACGTTCCACGCCGACGCTTTCTGGAGGCACGGCAAGTGGCAACAGAAGCTCAGAAGATAAAACAACTTACCGGCCAAACCCTCCCGGTTGCTCAGGTGGCCATTATACGCGACTTTAAATGCGACTGGGCTTTTGAAGATGGTCGTTTTGCAATGGATTTCAGGTATATGCGCGCTGTTTTTGAGTATTACCGCGCCTTGCGAAATTCTTCAGTTACCACCGATATTATATCAGCCGAAGATAACTTTGCTAAATATAAACTGATTGTGGTTCCGTCGCTGGTGTTGGTGAACGAAGACGTTTGCGAGCAACTTAAATCAGCAGCCCGAAATGGTTGTACGGTTGTTATTACCTGCATGACCGGTTTGCGTAACGAGGATGTAAAATCGTTTGGACGAATTATGAATCGTTCCATCGAGGAGCTAGCCGGCATTCAGATGGAGGAACAACATGCGCTGATTGGCGTGGAAACCACCAAATTGAAGTTTGACAGCGATACTACTTCATACAATTGTAGCTTATGGCACGATGTATTTTCGTTGAAAACAGCCAAACCTATTGCATTGTACGATAGTAGGTTTCTGAAAGGAAAATGCGTGATTGCTAAAAATAGCTTTGGAAATGGCAATGTTTTTTATATTGGTTCAATTGTGGAAGATAAAGTGGCATCCATCATCCTGACTGATGCCCAGAAATCAGCAGGCATTGAACCTGTGGCAATTTCGGAGAATGAATTGCTGGAGCTCACCGAAGTGGGTGGACAAAACGGAAAATATATGTATGCCATTAATTTTTCGAATCAAAATCAGGTTATCAAACTCCTTAAACCGATGACTGATGCATTGACTAATGAAAAACTGACTCAATCGTGCATTGTTAAACCAATGGATTACAGGTTACTCAAAATTGAATAATACAAATCGTCAATTTTAAAAGAAGTATCGGTTTAGGTGTACTATTTTTACCACCGAACATAAAAGTATTTTTGCCTTGTAAATTTAACTACCAAATTAATATCATGAAAAAAAATCACTTCTCAGGAAAGAAAGTTATCACGTTCCTGTTATCAGGTCTTTCAATTTTATGCATACACTCTCAAAAACTACCCACACCACCGCAGGATAAAGGCTTACCTTACACCCGTTCGGCACATGCTACAGCAGTGAATGCACTGAAAAATTACAGCGCTATTTTTGCCGGAAGCAAATATGGATATATAAACGGATGCAAAGTACGGCTTGACGATAAAGATATTTTGCGTGGTGATGCCATTCTGAAAGACGGAGTAATCTATATTCCGGAAAGTTCTGCCTGCCTGATTGTTTCCAAAACCTTTCAGCCAACACCCATTCCTGCCGGACTCGAAATTCTCGAATCCCGTTGGGTGTACGACTTTAAACGCACCAAAACCGAGATTCCGGCTTCGGTTAGAACCATTCAAATTAACGGTACAAATTATATCTCAGCCACTGATTTAGCAAAAAGCGCCGGCAAACAAACCATGCAAACGAGGCGCGGATTGTTGTTGATTAGCGATAAAGCGATTAATTATTCCGACAATGAACAGACTTTGTCCGATTGCATTGTGGCTGCATTTGATACACCCGAAAAGCTGATGGAACCGGATATGACCATGAAATACATTCCGTTGCTGAAAGAGCAGGGAAAATGGACCGAACATGCCCGCTTTTCTCCCGAAAAATTAAAAGAGTTGGAGGATGCCCCCGAAACTGTGTGGCCCGAAACTCCTCGAAGCGCGTATGATTTTACAGGATTCAATTATAAATTGCTCGGGTCGAAAGTGCCTGCACCGGGCGTGTATCCTCGATTGCTGTTTAGTCCCGAAGATATTCCGATGCTAATGCAACATATCAAAGAAAATAAATCGGCTCAGAAATCGCTGATTGAAATTGAGGTGCTTTTCAAAAAAACATGGTGGGATCCAACCACCAGCGACGGACAGGTTTTCAAACTGTTGGAAGAAGGAAAAATAGATGAAATCCGCAGTCAGCAAAATTTCAAAAACGAAGGACCTGCTGCCTATCATGTGGCTAAACTTATCAAAGACCACAAACCGGGAATCCATAATTCACATATCAACTACACCACCAACTGCCTCACAACCATGGCACTTTATGCCCTGTTGACCAATAACGATGAGCTTGGTAAGCGGGTAGCCAATGCATTGGTCACTTTTTATAAAGTCCTTGAGCCTTCCATCGAAAGCTACATTGCAACTTCCGATTCTGAGTTTGGAACAAGTGTGGAAGAAGCCGGTAGTGCTTCTACACAATGGCGTGGCATGGTTGGGGTGTTGCCACACATGGATTTAGCTTTTTCACTCGATTTTGCAGGCAAATATATGACGCCTGAACAAAAAAAGTTTATGCAAACCTTTATTGCCAAAGTTACCTATGGTCGGCGAACCAATGGCGGTGATGGCCCACGACGAGCCTGGCGCGACATCAACCACATGACCTGGCATTTGACGCACCACATTGCCATGGCTACCATCGAAGGACTTGATGGTTTTGACCCTGAAGCATACACATCGGGTTGCGAGTTGACTCGTGATTTCTTAGAATGGGGTATCGACAAAAACGGACAAATGTTTGAGAGCAATGGCAAAAGCGGAGGTGGTTGGCAGTTCGAATTTTTAGCAATGATGATTCAGGCACGTCGCGGAGATAACCTTTTCGGTCATCCACATTTACGTAAAATGCTTACCGCTCAGACCTACACCACGGCTCCCAACGGTAAAGAGACGCTTAGTAGCGGTACGTGGGGCGGTACGCCATTATCGCTCCAGTTAGTTAGCGAACTGAAAGCCTTTTTTCCTGAAGACCGCAATGCAGATTTTCTGATTTCCAATGTGTTCGAAAACTATTATCCTTACCACAAACAGTTGGGTAAAGACCCTACAAAATTCGATTTGGAGGCATATCGCGCTTTCCTTGAAAAGAAAATATCAGGAGTTCGTCTTCCCGGACCAACTTATCCGGGATTTGGAATAGGTTTCCCTTACATTACCGACTGGAAACCAACCACCAAAGCCGATTTGAATTTGCCGCTCAACAGGAATACCGATGTCCATGGAATTCTGTCTGCTTCGAGCGATAATTCCGATAAAGCAGTGTGGCTGTGTCTTCATGTGCGCCCCAATCATTATATCGGTTCCGGTCATCATCATGCCGATATCGGGATGTTCTATTTCTCAGGGAATGGCGTAAACTGGATTACCGAACCGACGCCAAAAACCTATTCGGGTCGTTACCACAGCGAAGTAGTTATTGATGGAAAAGCCGAACCTGAAAGTCCCGCAGCCAAAGGCGTTTACCTTGGCGCCAACATGAATGATAATGGAGCTTTCGGTACGGTTGATCAAACCTACTGTTATACCTGGCAATGGTGTACACAGGTGCAGAAATGGGGAACTGGATTCAGTAAAATCGATAGTACAGTAGCCAAAAACGGTTGGGAACTTGAACCTGATCCGGAGATTTTGAAGTATTTCAAAGGAACAGCACATTATAAAATGAGAGTATGGTGGCCTTCGTTCAACTACTCCAATTTTATCCCTACACTTCGTGCCTTGTGGAATCCGGTAGAATATGCCTACCGCTCGACTGGTCTTATTCGCGGCAAACATTCGTACGGACTGATTGTGGATGACCTGAAAAAAGACGATAAAGAGCACCTTTATCAATGGACAGGCATGCTGGCGAAAGGAGTTTATCAGGCTCAATATGAAAATGTTTCGACTGGTTGTACTGTATTGGGCTTCAACGAAAAATTTATCAACATGAAGAAAGAAGAGACTTTCGAGCCAATTATTCCGGCTGCTGGCGATCCATTGCTGCTGGTTTGCTCCCTGGATGCCGCAAACGGTGCGGAAGTAGTTGTCAACACACTGAAAGACGAAGATGGAAAGGACTATAACCGCCTGACTATTGAAAAAAAAGCTATTCAGTTGAACGACAAAATATTATTAATTCCGTTTTATTACGGAGAGAAACTTCCCAAAATAACCTTTGCCAATGGAAAAGCCGTTGTAAAATGGGCTGACCAGACCGATGAATTAAATTTCACCATAAAAGAAAACCGAACAAAAATCAATGTAGTTCGGGGTGCTAAAATGATTCTTGAAAGCAAATAAGTTTTATCACACATTCAAAGTTACAAACATGAAAAAGCACATTAAACTACTGATTATCTACATATTCTGCACAGTAGTTGTACATACTTATGCATTGGCAGCTACTCCGGAATCATGTCGCACACCAGAGAATCAGGTTTTCCAGTTTATGCAAAGCGGAACCTGCACTGCCTGGGCTGATAGTTCCAGAACCAATGCAACGCTCTATCTCTGGATTCCCGAAAACTGCAAAAAACTACGCGGGCTAGTTATTATGTGTACCAATGTGCCTGAGCACATGCTGGTGGGTCATGCAGCTATCCGCAAAGCCTGCGAAACAAATGATTTAGGAATAATCTGGAGCACGCCCTCTTTTATGAACTTTCGCAAATCCACCAAAGATGGAAAAACACTGAATATGGCATTGGAATACAAAACCACCGTGGACTTTCTACAACAAATGCTTTATGGACTGGCTGAAAAATCAGGTTACACCGAAGTGGCTACGGTTCCTTGGCTGCCCATGGGCGAATCGGGTCATTTACTCATGGTGGATGCATTAGTAGAGCAAAGTCCCGAACGTTGTATTGCCTGCATTTTTATAAAAAACAACCATATGCAACCCAAAAACCGTGATGTACCTACGTTGGTGGCTTTTGGTACTGCTCAGGAGTGGGGACAGGATAAAGTGGATATCCGTACCCGCTGGAATGATGTGGGCGCAGCATACGAAGGAATTCTCAATCAGCGAAAACAAAACCCAAACTGGCCATTGAGTTACATTATTGATGGTTCGAGCGGCCATTTTGACTGTTCGGAAAAGTTAGCACTCTATTTCGCCAACTACATTAATCTGATTACCAGGGCCCGATTGTCCGACGATGGTAGCGCAAAGTTGAAACCGCTCAATCTGAATAAAGGATATCTTGCCGATATGCCCGTTCCAGGTCATGAAAAACACCCGGCTACCGCTTATTCCGAAGCAAAACCCGAAGCAATGTCATGGCCCTGGTTTTTGGACAAGGAAAGCGCGCTGGAAGCACAGTCTTTTGCGGCCATCAACTGGAAAGCTTCAACACAAATTCCCGCATTTCTGAATGACAGTGGCAAAGTTGCGCCTTTTATTTTTAATGGAATTTCCAAACTGACTCCTTCGGACATGGGCGAAGATGGAATTACTTTTACGGTGAAACCTGTATTGCTGGATAAAATTCCTTCAAATTTCACAGTAGGTGCAGGCGAAAAACTGGCTAAAACATCTGGAACACCAGTATTAGAATGGGTATGCGGGCAATATAAACCATTGGGAAATAATAAATTCCGTATTTCGCTTGACCGCTCGTGGCCAAATACTGCAAATTATATCGGTGTTCGACAACAAGGCAACGACAGTATCCGAAGTATTTTTCAGCCTTGCGGTTTAATACTTCCCAAAAACAATTCAGGTAAACCTCAAAAAATCACTTTTGAAAAAATACAGGATGTAGTAGCCGGAACAAAATCAATTCAGCTTTCAGCAACTTCGGATTCAGGTTTGTCTGTAGAGTTTTATGTAGTGGCTGGTCCTGCTGTTATTGAAAACAAAAAACTTATCTTTACCAAAATTCCACCAAAATCGAAGTTCCCGATACAGGTAACTGTTGCAGCCTGGCAATGGGGACAGTCAAAAGAGCCAAAAATAAAAATGGCAGAGATTAGTAAACAGACGTTTCAAATTCTTCAAAACAAATAAGCAATTCCATTAGTTATGTGTAAAACAAATACAGTCTTCTTTATCAGCCTGTTTATAGCAAGCTCTTTATCAGCCCAGAACAAAGATATTGACGATAAATTCCGTCAATTCAGCAACACTGAGCTAGCTCCCACCGATCCCCGATTAACCGAAATGCCAACCCGAAAGGCAACGGTGGAAGAAGTTTTGAACGGAACATTGAAATGGACAAATCCATACAAAGAAGAACTGAAATACGATACCAATGGATTTGATTTTTCCAGGTTAGGAAAAACCCCTGCTAAAGGAATTCATCCCCGTATTTTCACTTCACCGGCAGAGTTTGCTGATGCCCGTAAGAGGCTTGAAACAACACTGTTGGGAAAAATGATAACAGCTGTTGCCAATTCTTCCAACAAAGAAGAAAGATGAGTTCTATTTCAAAATCGGAAACGACAAACGCACAGATGTAAAGTTAGTAAGGGATGGAAAGGTGATTTTTGATTTGTAAAATGACTTATCCTCTAAAGCCAAATAAAATAGACTTTATATATATTAGTATACTATGTGATTTAAAATAAAAGATTTACCACTAAGTCACTAAGGGCACAAAGTTTAGCTACGCTGACCGTTGGTTCACTAAGGTTCTTGTAATCATTAATTATGAAAACACTAAGATAAAACATAAATGTTTTATAATAAAACGACTATTCTAAAAAATATTTATGTTTTTTCCTTAGTGTTCTTAATTTTTTAAAATATTCTTAGTGAAACTTAGTGTAATTTAGAGTAACTTAGTGTCTAATCTTAAATCTCTGTTTTTGATAGCTATAAACGTTTAATCTGTATAAACTCTGTTAATTTCGACATATTGAATCTAGTGTTTTTATATGTTGATAATGTAGTTTTGTCGTCTTACTTTTAATTTACATTTTACCAAATATATAATTCTAATAGAGTTAATTTATTTTATAACAAAACAGGCATAGAAGATGTTCTGCTATGCCTGTTTTGTTTCTGTTTAATTTGAGTTAGTTTTTTACTATTTTGTATATTCCTTTCCCATTTTCAGTGTTTACTTCTATCATATATAGGCTATTACTTAAATTTGATAGGTCTACTTCAGTTGCATTAAAGACAGTTTTTACTATGGCTCCTTGTAAATTGTAAATGCTAATGCTTTTTACAGCACTAGAGGTTGAAACATATACTTTGCCATTGGTAATTGTAGGGAAAACATTGCAATTAGCTTCTTTTTTTAGTTGTGATAAGCCACTTGGAAAATTGATTTTTCTATCGGTAAAAATCAATAATTCACCTGGTTGCATAGAAATTGTCATTTGAGTATTGCTTACATTCAATTCCAATCCAGTGAGAAGATTGTACCAAGTTCCAGTTTTTTGAAAATTTGGATTCGCAGTAATGGAGGCCGTTGCACTGAAATTTCCAAGTACAATCATGTTTAAATCGTTGTGAGATAGTGAAATTCGTCTTCCAGCACTCCAATCGTTAGCCCCAATATTTAAACCAAATGAACCTTGAGTAAATGGAATTGGATAAAGTTTGCGCAAAGTCATAATTTTTGCAGATGCATCTGCAGCAGCTTTTCTGTGAGCTAAAGTCAACCAGCTCCAAACAGCAGGTTTTTCGTTGGTTCTGCCACCAAACGAATCGATAGAATAGTCGAATCCAAATTCACCAAATTGCCAAAGCATTTTTGGGCCAGGTAATAGTGTGGCGAAAGCAATATTTAAAGGAACACGATTTATTCTTGTTACAGAGTCGGTTTTAAGATTTCCATCGCCATACATTTTTGCTTTAAAGAAATTACGTTCTTTGTCATGACTTTCGGCAAAACCGACCCATCTTCTTGGTAATGTGTTCATAGCGGAAAAATCTGACCCAGTTTGATATCCCATTGCCGATTGACAATAAGATTCATTTACTTCACGCCATAAAAACATACCTTTATTTGCTAATGCCAACTCTTCATCATAGGTGCAAAAATGTTCCAGAATAAACATAACATCGCTTTTTACAGCTTTTGCTGCATCGTAATAAGTTGCAATATTATTGATGCGCGATTGGTCGTAATTACTAGCATTCGATTCTGTAGTTTGTGTCTGCGTGAGTCCTTTAGTCAAATCTAGACGATATCCATCTACTTTATACTCTGTAATCCAGTATTGAACCATTCGTTTAAAGTATTCTTTTGTTCCCGAAAATTCGTGATTAAAATCGTTATAAACACTATATGGATGTTTTGCTGTAGTGTTCATCCATGGATTATTTAATGGTGCATTGGTTGAACTATTCCAATATAGTTTTGCAAAAGGACTTGCTCCTGAAGCATGATTTAAAACTATGTCAAGAAAAACTGCTATGCCTCGTTTATGACATTCGTCAATAAATTTTTTATACATTTCTTGTGTACCATAAGCTTTGTCAGTTGCAAAATAGTGGCTTGGATTATAACCCCAGCTGTTATTCCCATCAAATTCTTGAATTGGCATAAGTTCGATAGCAGTGATTCCAAGAGTTTGTAAATAATCGAGTTTAGTTATAGCTGCTGTTAACGATTTTTCGCTAGTAAAATCGCGCAATAGCAATTCGTAGATTACCATATTTTCGGCAGCGGGCATTTTGAAATTCGGTATTTCCCAGTTGTATTGGGGTTTGGCTGTTTGTAATGTTGCAACCAACCCTTCGGTTTTACCATCTGGATATGCTTTTAGATTTGGATATCTCATGCTTTTTTCATTAATCCATTTATCCTCCGATGGGTCAAGCACCATTTCGGTGTAAGCATCTGTTACTTTTAAAGTTCCATCTACAAGATATTGAAAACCATATATTTTGGACGGAGTTAATCCAGTAATTGTAATCCACCAATAGTCGCCATCTCTTTTCATTTGATAAGCGTTTAATTGTGTCCAATTATTGAATTCGCCAATAACAAAAACATTTGTTTTTCTAGGTGCATACATTACCAAAGTGGCTGAAGTATTGTCGCTATTGTAATTGATACCATCTTTAACACCTGCTGGTCGAGCTTCATTTGCTACTGTAGCTGGCACACAAATAAGTATTGTATCGCGAACCGTTTTATCCAATACAGCTTCTGCCACTAATGTATAATCTCCAGCTGTAGCAAAAGTATATGAATGGCTCAATGCTTTAAGTCCATTTACTGTTTTTACGACACTACCATTTACATACAAATTCAGAGTATTGGCTGCAACCGATGTTCCAACTTGTATATTCATAACAGTACCTACACTTACTGCCTGATTGGTTGTTGGATTTGTAAAACCTACATTAATGCCCGCTTGAACTAAGTCGATAAAAATATCAGTATTACCAGACGTTTTACATGATTTTGTTCCATCGGCATTTCTGAATACTACCGCAATTTTTTGAATTATTTCGCCACTCGGCACGCCAAAATACTCTCGCAAGCTAGGAGAAATTGTCAACTTATATTTGTTGTTGCCAAGCGCAATAAGTTTGTTTTTTGATAAGTTAACCAGAGAATAATTTTCTGGTTTTTTTGTATCTGGCCATGCGCTTGTTGCGCCAGGAGGTGTGGGTGGTACAACATATTTCCAATCAGTATTACCAGAGCTTAAATTTGTAATTACGCCAATGTGAGCATAAACGTCGGTTGGTGTTAACAAGCCCAAGTTACCTTCGGCAGATGCGGCATCAAATGTGATTTCGGTAACTCCATTATCCTGAGTAATAAACTGTGGATTGGTTGTTACAAGTTGTGCCCAACTCCATACCGAGAAAAATAGCAATAGGCAGCTAGTAGTAATTTTTTTCATGATGTTGATTTTTATGTGAATTATTAAAGTTGTTTTATATTTTAAAAATGCGTTCTGTAAGTTGTTTATTATCACTGAATTCAATCTTGATTATATACATTCCTATAGGTAACTCATTCATTGAAATAATTGAATTTTTAAAATTAGTTTTAATCAAACTTCCGCACAGGTCATACAAAACTACCGACTTTATTTGATTGTTTGAAATTATAGTTACTTTATCGGTTGTTGGGTTTGGATATATTTGTAAAGTCGTGTTAATAATTTGGTTTAAAGGTGTTTGATTTTGAATAAGTGGAATTTGATAATCGATGCCACCATTATTATCCCATGTGTTGTTGGTGGTTCTATTTACCACAAAACTTAGATACGAAACTGATTGAGTAACATTATTAAAAGGTCCAATTTGCGCTTGATATTTGCCATTATTTAATACAAAAGGAGTTCGTGCCGCTTTGCCATCAGTAAAAAAAGTTGAATTTGTGGGCAGATAAACGCTATTGGGCTTTTCAAATTTATTGACTCCCCAATGCAAAATATCACCTGTATTTCCGTTTGGTATTTCAATTGTTATCACATCGTTAACAGTAGGATGATTGGGTGTAACTAGATAATTCCCAATGTTTAACTGTGGAGTGGTTTCACCATTATTTGTACTTTTATTTCCAATCCATACATGTGAAATTAATGAGCGTGCAACATTTCCTTTTGCATCAACTGCTTCGATATAATAATCTACTAATACGTCTTTTAAACCTATAATTTGTGCTGAATATTCGTCTGCTTTGTAGTTTGGTTTCAAAATAGTAGTGCTAACAATGGATTTACTCAACATTGGTAATTCTTGCCATGCCGAAACTTCATTTCCACCTGCATAAGTCTCATTCTCATTGCTATTTAGAGGATTTAATCCATCTTTGTCTGTGCGAAATTTTAATTTTACTGATGTCATGCCGCTAAAATCATAAACGTAGCTCCAAACTAATAAGTCCGAAGTCATTTTTGTTCCCCATTCGGTAGCACCCGGATTATAAGGTTCTCGTTGTGGATGGTAGATAGACGGTGGCGTTAAATCATTTCCCGTGTTTACAATGTTTATTGCTTTTTCGGTAGCCAAATTAGCCGCTCGAGTTGGTTTTGAATCCCAATCTTCGGTGCCATCCCAATACCAATAACAACTCGTTTCGCCTGTCATCAAATAATCCCAAGCAGTTTTAGTTTCAGCGGCTGACGGATTAATTTGTTCAGCAGTTTTTACGATATTTGATGCGGCAGTAATTACACTCCAACTATTTCTGTCGGGACTATATCCAACTGTGGGGTCGCCATTCCACTTCAAAAATTCAGGATCGGAGCCCGCACCAGACCAACTTCCGGCTTCTACGTGTATAATATCATCATTCGATGGTGGAAATTGCTGTAAATAATCTTGAATTGTAGTACATGCAAAACGTGCAGAATTAGCGTTAATCCATTTTACAAAACTGTCGAAATTACTACCATAATAGCTGTCGGTTCCGCCACCATAATTGTCTCCATCGTGATGTAAAACTACTAAAATGGGATGTAATGGATCGGTGTTGAAACTTTCTAACTGGCTCATGGTATTTTCGTAATTCAAAGCTCCAAAACCTCCACGTGCATCTTCGTTACCGAAAAATGTGGATGTTGGAACAGCAATCATTCTATATTCTGTTCCCGAAGTAGGATCTACATATTTAATCCAATGTGGACGATGTCCCCAAGCAGCAGAAATTGGAATGGGTGCCCACAAACCATTTAATGATTTCCAATCGGCTGGATTTGGGTTTATTTGGTCTGCTTTATTTGGCTCAACTACATTACAACCCTTTGCCCATGGTTGACCAATGCAAGCACGGTCGAAATGTTGATTGTCTACCATAACCCATTCTAAACCACAGGTTTTTAGCGCTGGAATTATTTGTTCTTCAAAAGCATTTTCAGGTGGAAAAATTCCTTTAGAATAAGGTGTTCCAGGAAAATTGACAGCAAAACAAGCTTTGTGTTTTTCTATTTGTTTTTGAATATCAGCATTGTCAATGAGCGGCATTAATGGGTGATTATAACCAAACGCAACCATATCCAATCTTTGGTTTCCTAACGATGTTTTTTTAGAAACCATGCTGTTCCAACTTGTTTTCCAGCCCGAAAAACCTTTGGCACTTGCCTCCATTGCATTCAAATTTTCTACTAGCGAACCCGAAAAACTTACTTGCGCACCTGCGTTGCTCATTGACGACATTTTATTTACAGCATTGCTTGGCCAAGATGTGTAAGGACCAGACCGTGTGTTAAATATGTCGTACAAATTATATGAAAATGTGTTAGAATTTTGGGATTCTACAACCGATTGTCCTGGTTGATAGATAGGTTGGTGTAAATGCCATTGAAAAGCAATGTAGATAGGTGGATTAGCAGCTCCAATAGAACTTCCAATACAAAGTAAAAACATTAATATGCTATTTTTCATGACATTTATTTGGTAGGTAAGGTGTTGATTATTAATTCACGACAAATATAAGCTAAAATTAAGTTTTGAAATATGAAACATTCTAAGAAAAGTAATTTTTTAAGTGCAAACGTTTGCGAGATAATCAGTTTATGATGCCTATAAAAAAAGCACGGCAGTTGCCGTGCTTTTAGAATTAGATTTGAATGATTATTTTGTGAATGTAATTTTAATTGTACTTGCTTTAGAACCTGTCCAAATCACTTCAAATTTAACTTTTGTATAAGTAGCATCAGCATTTACAATAAAGTTATCAGTTCCACCAAATGTTTCACCAACCATGGTTGCACCACTTGTTCCAATCCATGCACCATTATAACGAACTTTAAATTCTTTTGTAGCTACAACTTTTAAATTTGTAATGTTGTAAACATAAGTACCTGCTTTAGTAGTTGTATTTGTAACTGTACTTGCAGCAGCATCGTAGGTAGCTAATGTTGCACCTGCAGGATCACTCCATTCTGCTGGAGGCGTGGTATTTGTTCCAAAGGCATTTCCACTAAAACCTACTACAAATACTTTAGGATCTTCAATAATAATGTTTCCAGTAACAGCGTAAGTATAGCTTTTTGAAATTTCTCCACTTGCCAAGTTCCAAGTTAAAGTCAACTTAATATTCGTCCCTTTTGGCAAATTCATATTGTCACCACCTTGTTTCATATCACCACCTAAATTGGTGTTTGCTTTTACTTTACCAGCATCATCCAATTGAATTTTCCATCCACCACCATAAGCTAATTTATATTCACCTGCGGTTGTTGTAGCGATAGTTGTATCCCAAACCATGGTTGTTTTGCTAAAAGTTGTTGGAGATTTCATTTTTTTCCAACCCCAATCACCATTAACACCTCTTACACCCCATTCAACAGGAGCAATAATAACTTGAGCACCGCCTGTTAAATCGAGTGCTTTGTCAAGATTTAAATCTAGAACAATGTGATACAAGCCACTTTTTGTAACCTTAAGAGCAGGAGCGGTAGATCCAATAACTAAAGAGCCTTTTTGAATAATAAATGGTTTTTCAGCAGAGCCAGCTTGATCATTTTCACCTTTAAGCTCTTTGTTTGCCAACGTTGCACCATAACGGGTTTCTACAGCACCTTCTTTCAATAATAAATAGAATTCTTTATTTGCTTCCAATGCTACGTATTTTTCATACATTCCAGCACGTTTTTGTTTTGTAACATCTTTTTCTACTTCATTTACTCCAGGAGCTAGCCTATAGTCTACATTCAATACATCTGCACCTGTAGCACTTCCAGCCACATAGAAACCGTCTTCTACAATTCCTTCTACAACAGGGTCGGTGCCTTTACAAGATGTAAATGTAACACACAATAGTGCCAATGCACTTAAGAAAATACTAATTTTTTTCATGATCGTAAATTTTTTGTTGTTAATAATTGTTTTTTGATTTGATAATTAAATTCGTGAAAGTTGTTTTATATATAAAGGTCAATATCCATTATTTTGTGTCCATATTGGTTTTCCATCCTGATCTCTTGGTGATTTTTCTATTACGGAAAATGGAATTGGAAACCATTTCCTATAGCTATCAGTAGCACTTACATAATCAATATAAGTAGGATCGTTGAATTTCCCAAATCGAATTAAATCTCGACGACGAACATTCTCCCACGCAAATTCACGTCCACGTTCATTTATTATCTCATCAAGTGTAAGTACAGTGTAAACTTTAGAAACTCCGCCATCTATGTCATAAGCAAAAGCTCTTGTACGTATTCTTTGAAAGTCTGGACTAGACTTAACGCTTGTTCCAGTACCACCACGTAAAATTGCTTCTTCATTCATATAAAGTACATCTGCATAACGAAAAAGAACAAAATCATTCTCTGCAAAAGCATATTTCTTTTGTTTATCAACTTCGTATTTAAATAAACGTGCGCCTTCGTTCCAAGTTGCATTGTCTAGTGAAGTTATTTCAGGAACTATTTCTACAGGGCTTTTATTGTCGTCGAGCAATTGTGTTGTGCCATCTTCGCTATAAACTTTACCTACAAACCAACCCCATTTTTTTGTGTTTTTAGTTCCATTTCCTTCATTTCCTGGACCACGAACATCTGTAGGTTCATAACGTTGAATAAATTTGGGACGAGCCGCAAATCCATTCCAAGGTTTTTCAATCATATTGTATGTGGTTTGCTGAGAATAATGAAGTGTAAGCAAAATCATTCTCATTTTATTAGACATACTACCACTAGAGCGTACATCAAAATCTGCATTTCCATCTTCAACAATAACAAAAATATTTTCTTTACTATCTTGGTTTTGAATTGTGAAGTTTTTAAAGAAATCGTCTGCAATTGTGTATGAGCCTGAATCTATCACTTTTTTACAGCTTGCAGCGCAACGGGTATAAAAATCGCTTACAGAATTAATGCCAGATACTTGAATATTTGCAGGGGTGCAACCGTATGATTCTGCATTTAAATATAGTCTAGCAAGAAGCGCATAAGCAAAACCTTGTGTAACTCGTCCATAATTTGCAGCCCTATTGCCATCGTTAACAATAGGTAAATTAGGTGCGTTTTTTTCAAGAGAATTTACAAGATTTGACCAAACAACAGAAGGTTCACTTAATGGAACTGCCTCTTCTTTAAATTCTTCAAGATATGGAACGCGTCCAAAACAATCAAACAAGTTAAAATAATAATATGTTCTTAATACTTCAAGTTCACTAACATATTGATTATAAACAGAAACACTCATTGTCGCTTTGTTTGTGTCAATAGTTTTAAGTATCTTGTTACATAATACTGCTCCTGAAATTGTTGTGTTCCAAATATTTTTGAATGCGTCTCCAAATGCATCCCAATTATGAGTATTTAAATTTGACCAATAACTGCCATCAGACCAATGCTTACCTGGATTTCTTACAGGACAAACACATTCGTCAGATACTAAGGCATTTACGCCCCAATAGCCCCAGTGGTCATGAAGCCATTTTACATCTGCGTAAGCTTGACCAACAAGTAAAGTAACATTTTTTTCTTGTTTAACCATTTCTTCAACTGTAGGATTGCCGTAGTTTTTTTCATCAAGCAACGAATCACAGCCAGATACAATTATCAGTGTGATAATTGCAAAAAGTAATTTTATATTTGACTTATTCATATTGTAGTTATTTTTAAGTGATATTATTTAAGACTAAAATTCACGCCAACTAAAAATGTGGCAACTTTTGGATAAAAACTTGGGTAGTCTATACCTGAATTCCAGACACTAGTAGTGTTTACCTCTGGATCTTGTCCGCTATAGGCTGTTACAGTTAATAAATTTTGACCAGTAACATATGCTCTAAGTGATTGTAAATACTTATTGTTTTTTAATGGAAGACTATATCCAATTGTCAGATTATCAAGTTTTAAGTACGATCCATCTTCAAGATAATAATCACTAAAATTCTTCTTATTTGTATATATTCCACCAGCGACATCTTTCATGAAAATATTCATCGACTCAGTTGGGGTGTCAGGTTTTGATGGTTCATTTGGTCCATAAGCCCAACGTGTAACATTAAGAATTTTGTTTCCAACCACCCCACGGAAGAATGCAGTAATATCAAAATTCTTATATTTTATAACGTTGTTCCAACCATATGTAAACCAAGGTTGTGCGTTTCCAATTGCTTGACGTTGATTTTCAGATGGATCAGAAGTAAATCCGCCTGCTGGAGTGCTGAACATCCAAGTACCATCTGATTTAAATCCATAAAATTTATATCCATAAAAAGTTCCTACAGTCTCACCTTCTACCAGAATTTGAGTATTTGTATTCATAATTCCGTTCTCGCCAATACCGCCAGAAGTTGTCTGTTTGTAGTTAAATCCTTTTGTAGGATCAGACAATTTAGTAATTGTGTTTTGATTAAAAGCAATTGTTGGTGTTGAAATCCAAGTTAAATTTTTTGCCTGAAGAATTACAGCCGATAATGCCAACTCTACACCATAACTATCCATTTGGCCTGCATTAGCCAAAAGTGTTGGAAACTGGTATGGAGGTGTTGGAACTTCATAATCCCATAATAAATCGCGTGTTTGTCTGTAATACATATCTAAACTACCATAAACTCTTTTCTTTAAAATTGAATAATCTAATCCAACATTATATTCGTATTTTTTCTCCCAGCGTAAGTCTGGATTTTCATTTTGTGCTACTCCATAAGTATAAACCCAAGCTCCATTATACCAAAATGTACCTCCATTTGACATCATAGCAATAGAACGTAAATCAGAAGCTAGATTATTGCCAGTAACGCCATATCCAATTCTTAATTTCAAATCATCGATGTTTTTCACACCTTTCATAAACTCTTCACTAGTAATTCTCCAACCTAAACTCAAAGCAGGGAAAATACCCCATTTATTGTTTACTCCAAAGCGTGATGAACCTTCGCGGCGAACCGAAGCCGATGCCAAGTAACGATCTTTGTAATTATAATTAGCACGTCCAAATACTGCGGCTAAGGTGTTTGAATTACGAAACGATGATACATTTAAGTATTTCTTTGTAGCATCTCCATTTCCAATCTGAAAATATTTTGCATCGTCTGTAGGAAAGCCTTTATTTGAAATATCAGAACCATCATATACAAAATTTTGGTAGGAAAATCCAGCAACAGCTACAAGAGAATGACCTCCCGATAAATCGGCAATATAATCACCTGTGAGTTCAAAAAGTTTGTTTTGATTTGAATCAGAGGTTCTTCCAGCCTTTCCAGATCCCGATAAATCGGTGTTTACTAAACCATTATACCAGTATCTATTATTATCACCCTCTTCCAAAGCAGCAAAAGTAGATAACTTTAGTCCTTTTATGCTTTTAATATTAACTGAGGCTTTTATAGATCCACGGAAATAATTTCCCGACTGATTTGATTCACGCTGATTCATGTTTTCTACCGGATTTGATAAACCAGTTCCAGTCGGTTTGTAATAACCATTAGCGGTAGATGCATCGTATATAGGGTAGGTTGGATTCATGATAGCAGCTTGTTTGAAGTCGCCAGTAAAGTAATCATTTTTATAATCCATATACGAAAAATCATATTGTAAATCTAACCAGCCATTAAGAGCTTTTTGATTTGCGGCTAATTTTGCAATAATTTCCTGACGATTTGAGACTTTGGCTATTCCCTCGGCATTTTTAAAATTTATAGCGGCTCTATAATTAAAATCTTTTGCGCTTCCCGAAATTGCTAAATTGTGATTGTGTGTTAATGCGACATCCCTTGTTAATGCTCCCATCCAATCGGTATTGAAAGTATTTCCTTCAGGGTCAGAAAACAATACTGGAATTACTTTTCCATTTGAAATGCTGGAAAGATTTCTAAATTGATCAGGTGTTGCCATGCCGTTATTATCGTTTCTAATCGATGTTGAAACGTAGCCTGAATATTCTACATTTGTAACTGCAACTTCAGAATAATTTCCACCTCTTTTTGTTGTAATAATGATAACACCGTTTGTTCCACGAGTTCCATAAATAGCTGCTGCTGATCCATCCTTTAAAACATCCATTGATGCAATTTCATCAGGTGAAATATTATCAATATTATTTACAGGGATACCATCAACTATAAATAGTGGAGAAGTTCCCGCACCTTTGTCAAGGGTCGAAAATCCACGAATTTGAATGTTATAGCCTGTATTTGTTGGGTCGCTACTTGTTTTGATAACATTTAAACCTGCAACTTTTCCTTGTAATAAGCCTATTGGACTTGTTTTTATACCAGCGTTAAAATCTTCTGCTTTTATAGATGCAACAGAACCCGTTACTTCTTTCTTTTTTTGCGATCCATAGCCAATAGCTACTACTTCACCCAGTGCTACTGCATCTTCTTTTAATTGAATAACTAGATTTTTTTTACCTGCTATAGGCATTTCTACGGTAAGATAGCCAACATATTTGATTACCAATGTTGCATTTGGAGCTACGGAAAGAGTGAATTGTCCATCAAAATTTGTAATTGTACCATTGGATGTGCCTTTTTCAAAAATATTGGCACCAAGAATTGCTTCTCCATTGCTGGCATCTTTTACTATTCCGGTAATTGGTGTTTTTTGAGCACTTAGTGTTGTGCTTAAAACTAACATCACAAGTAGAGCTACTAAAGCTCGGAATTTTAGTTTAAAGTCTCTGTACTTCATGTATTAAATTATTTAAGGTTAATAAAATAATCACTCGAAAATTTCAGATTATATTCATAACAAAAAATAAATTGTATGATAAAATAATTTGTTTTTTATTAAGTGATTTGTGACGGCAAAATTATAGTATTAATGTTTATTTGCAATCTGTAAATAATAAATATAAATAGAAAAAACCCTGCAAACGTTTGCGAAAGATATTTGAAATAATAGCGTAAATAATTTTTTATTCGGATAAAGTAATTTACTTTTGCAAATGATATTGAATTTGAAAGTCAGAAAAAAACGGATTGAAAACAAAATGTTTGTATAACTATTTGTATATTAGACTTTATTTGTGGTTTGGGTATTTGTTGACCTAAAAAATATGTCTATATTCTGGTTTTGTTGGATAATTCTTTTTAACCTTAAATATTTACTTTATGAATAAACCACAAATTACGATTAAGGACATTGGTCGTGCGCTAGATATTTCACCCTCTACGGTTTCTCGTGCTTTGAAAAATCATCCTGATATAAGCCAAAGCACTAAAGATGCGGTAAATAAATATGCCAAGGAATTTAATTATAAGCCCAATACATTGGCATTGAGCCTTCGTATGAGTAGAAACAATACTATTGGCGTAATTGTTCCTGAAATCAACAATTATTTTTTCTCTTCAATTCTTTCTGGTATTGAGCAAGTTGCCAACGAAGGCGATTTTAATGTAATTCTATGTCAGTCAAGCGAAAGTTACGAGAAAGAAGTGCGAAACACCCAAGCCTTAATAGCTACACGCGTGTCGGGTGTGTTGGCTTCTTTGTGTAAACATACCACCAATTACGATCATTTTCAGGAAATTATTGATAGCGACATTCCTCTAGTGTTTTTCGACCGCATTTGCATTGGTATAAGTACCGACCGTGTGGTTGTTGACGATTATAAAGGCGCTTTTGCTGCTGTTGAATATCTTATTCAGACGGGCTGTAAGCGAATTGCATTTTATAGTTCTCCTTTTCATTTAGAGATTTCTAAGAATCGGAAAAATGGATATATGGACGCCTTACGTAAATATGGATTGACTGTTGATGAATCATTGATTCGTGTCTGCGATACTCGTGAAGAAGCCATTATTATCACTCCCGAAATACTTGATAGACCCAACCGCCCCGATGGTTTTTTTGCCATAAATGATCATTGTGCAGCTGGAATTCTTTATGCAGTTAAATTAGCCAAACTTCGCATTCCTCAAGATATTGGTATTTTTGGTTTTTCGGATGGAGAACTAGCAAAAGCCTGTGATCCAATGCTTAGTACGGTTGAACAACATGGATACGAAATGGGAAAAAATGCTGCCAAATTACTGCTCGACAAAATTAATGGTGTAACACATGGACAATATACAAATAAGATTGTAAAAACGAATTTGATTATTAGGGGGACGACAAGATAAATTTGTTTCGCGTTCCGTGTTTTGCGTTCCGTGTTTTGTGTTCCGTGTTTTGTGTTCCGTGTTTCGCGTTCCGTGTTTCGTGTTTCGCGTTCCGTGTTCCGTGTTCCGTGTTCCAGTTTTTTGAAAATCTATAATAATTTAGAGAACTTAAATAATTCATAATTATAACTATAACTATATAACTTAAAAATGGCAACCATTCAAAGATTTGAAGATTTAGAAGTTTGGAAAAAATCACGTGAAATTTGTAAATTTATTTTTCAATTGACCATTAGAGAAAATTTTTCAAGAGATTATTCCCTTAAAGATCAGATTAGGCGTTCTAGTGGTTCAGTTATGGACAATATTGCAGAAGGATTTGAAAGAGAGGGAAATAAAGAACTTGTTAATTTCCTATCAATATCAAAGGGATCAATTGGTGAAGTTCGGTCTCAAGCATATAGGGCATTTGATTATGGGTATATTAATCAAGAAGAGTTTGATTTTTTGATAAAAGAAACTGTTTCATTATCAGAAAGATTAGGTAAATTTATTAGTTATCTAAGAAGTTCAGATTATAAGGGGGTTAAATTTAAGAAAGAAAATGATAATAATAAGAAAGATGAATAACTCTAAACAAGGAAGCCAAAACGCGGAACGCGAAACGCGAAACGCAAAACCGAAATTGACTTTTTGGCAAATATGGAACATGAGTTTTGGATTCCTTGGAATTCAATTTGGATTTGCATTGCAGAATGGAAATGCTTCTCGAATATTAATGACTTTTGGTGCTGATGTGCATAATTTAAGTTGGTTCTGGTTGGTTGCACCTATTACCGGAATGATTATTCAACCAATAGTGGGTTATTATAGCGATAAAACATGGACAAAGCTTGGTCGCCGTAGGCCTTATTTTTTAGTTGGTGCTATTCTTACTAGTATTGCATTAATACTAATGCCTAATGCACCACATTTGTCTAATTTTTTGGCACCAATGTTTGTTGGGGGAGGTTTATTGATGATTATGGATGCATCCATAAATATTTCGATGGAACCATTTCGGGCTTTAGTTGCCGACAAACTACCTGAAGAACAGCATACTTTGGGATTTTCGGTTCAAACATTATTAATTGGAATTGGAGCTGTTATAGGATCATGGTTACCTTATATTTTGGGCAATTGGTTTGGAATTTCAAAAGATGCTGGCGCAAACGGACTTGTACCAGATAATGTAACATATTCTTTTTATTTTGGTGCATTTGTACTGATAACAACTATCTTATGGACTATATTCAGTACCAATGAATATCCACCAGAACAAATTGAAGTTGAGACTGTAGCAGCAAAAAATGAAAAGTTTTTTATTCCACCAGTAATGATACAATTATTGTTGGTTCAATTTTTTTCGTGGTTTGCACTATTTTCTATGTGGGTATATACCACACCAGCAGTGGCTTTAAAGTTTTTTGGCACTACGGATGCTAATTCTGTGGCTTTTCAAGAAGCTGGCAATTGGGTTGGAATTTTATTTGGAGTTTATAATGGAATTTCAGCAGTATTGGCTTTATCGTTGCCTGTTTTGACTCGCAAATTTTCAAAAAAAGTAACACATTCCATAGCATTATTCGTTGGTGGATTAGCATTGCTTTCATTTCTGATTATTAAAGATGCTGATTATCTTGTTATTCCAATGATTGGAATTGGAATTGCTTGGGCTAGCATTCTGGCTATGCCTTACGCAATGCTTGCAAATTCTATTCCACCCAAAAAGATGGGTATGTATATGGGGCTATTTAATATGTCGATAACAATTCCCCAGATTGTAAGCGGAATTTTTTCAGGATTAATTTTGAAATATTTATTTGCAGATAATCCAATTTTGTGTATTGTAATGGCGGGTGCATCATTTATTATTGCTAGCGGTTTGTCGTTGCTGATTAAAACCCCTAACCCCTGAAGAAGAATAAGTTACAATTCCCGAATTTTGGTAAGCAAAACACAAAACGCAAAACACGAAACGCAAAACATTTTTTATCATGAATAAATACCTACAAACTGACCCTTGGTGCATTATAGAAGAGGGTTTTCATCCCAACAAGCAATTGGTGTCCGAAAGTATTTTTAGTTTGGGAAACGGTCATATTGGTCAACGTGCTAATTTTGAAGAGTATTATTCGGGCGAAACAATGCTTGGGTCGTATATTGCTGGAATTTATTTTCCGGAGCGAGCCGAACGAGGTAATTGGAAAAATGGATATTCGGATGCCAACGACAAAATTGTAAATGCGCCAAATTGGACTGGAATTAGCGTCCGTTTGAATGATGATAGGCTCGATTTGGCAGAATGGGATGTGCAAAATTTCAGGCGTGTATTGAATATGCGTGAAGGATTCTTGGAGCGTACATTTGAGGCAATTTCTTCAAAAGGACATAGAATTCAAGTGTCGGTAAAAAGGTTTTTGAGTATGGCCGAAACTGAAATTGGAGCTATTAGTTATTCTGTTAAATCATTGAACTATGAAGGACGAATTTCGTTTTTACCGCTTATTGATGGAGATGTGAAGAATAAACATACCAATTATAATGAACAGTTCTGGAATATGTTACAGACCAAAACACAACAAGATGTATCACATATTTGGGTTCAAACTCGAAGAATGGATTTTCATGTTTGTGGAGCATTGACATATGTTTTGTATAAAAACAATGAGCAGCTGAAAGTAAATCCAACTAAAATTGAGAAAGAAAAAGTGGCTGGTTTTAGTGTTGGAACCGATGTGCGCATTGGTGATACTGTTTGTTTGAATAAATATGTAGCCATTATAAGTTCGCTCAATCATCCTCGCGAAGAACTTACAGAGCGTGCTTGTAATCTGGCACTTGCAGCTAAAGAAAAAGGTTGGAATCAACTTTTTGAAGAGCATTCAGCTGTGTGGGCAGAAAAATGGTTACAATCTGACATAATAATTGATAGTGATTTGGAGGCACAGCAAGCCATTCGTTTTAGCATTTTTCAGCTCAATCAGACCTATAATGGCGATGATTCTCGACTGAATATCAGCCCAAAAGGTTTCACTGGCGAAAAATATGCTGGTGCTACACGATGGGATACTGAAGCAACTTGCATTCCATTTTATTTGTGTACTTCGCCTCAAAACGTTGCCAAAAACTTGTTGCTATACCGTTTCCGTCATTTGCCAAAAGCCATTCAAAATGCTCAGAAATTTGGGTTTATAAATGGAGCAGCGCTTTTCCCAATTGCTACTTTTAATGGTGTGGAAAGTTATAACGAATGGGAAACAACTTTTGAAGAAGTACACCGAAATGGCATTATTGCCTTTGCTATAAGCAATTACATTCGCTATACTGGCGACGAAAACTATTTAGCCGAAGCTGGTTTAAAAGTTTTAATTGGTATTTCTAGATTTTGGGCTCAGCGTGTTAATCTATCGTATGAAAAGAAGAAATTCGTAATTCTAGGTGTTACTGGACCTAATACGTACGAAAATAATGTTAACAATAACTGGTTTACAAATTATATTGCCGTTTGGACACTTCAATATACTATAGAATGTGTAGAAAAAGTGAAGCAATCAAATTTTAGAGCTTTTGAAGATTTATCGCAAGATATAAATTTTGCCAATGATGAAATTTTTCTATGGAAAGATATTATTGAAAATATGTATTTACCCGAAAATAAAAAACTTGGTATAATTCTGCAACAAGATGGATTTTTGGATAAGACATTAACTAATGCTGCAGAAATTCCAGAAACGCAACGACCTATTAATCAGCACTGGACTTGGGACAGAATTTTACGTTCTTCGTTTATTAAGCAAGCCGATGTTGTTCAAGGACTTTATTTTTTCGAGGAAAACTTTGATAAAGATACTATTCGTAAAAATTTTGAATTTTATGAACCACTTACTGTTCATGAATCTTCACTATCGCCATGTATTCACTCCATAGTGGCTAGTGCTGTAGGCAATAAACAAAAAGCTTACGAATTATATCTTCGTACAGCACGACTCGATTTAGATGATTACAATAATGATGTAGCTGATGGCCTGCATATTACAAGTATGGCCGGCACTTGGTTAACCATTGTACAAGGCTTTGGAGGAATGAGAGTGAAAGACGGAAAACTGCATTTCAATCCACAAATTCCCGAGAAATGGAATGCATTTGCGTTTAATATCCTATTTAGAGGAAATCAATTAAATATTCGAGTTGAAAAGCAAAAAGTTATTCTTCATAACATTAAAGGTGAGGGAATTGACTTGTATGTTAATGCGAAAATAATTCATATCAAAGCCGAAAGCCAAGTAGAATTTGTTATTTAACACAAAAGTTCTTTGTCGATGAAAAAGTACATATTTATATTATTGTCATTTATTAATATTCTAGTTTTTAATATCCAAGCCAAAACAGACTCTTGGGTAAAACGTCTAGAACCTACAAATTGGTGGACGGATATGAAACAGTCTGAATTGCAATTGATGTTTTATGGCGAAGGAATTGCATCCGCCGAAATTTCTGTAAATTATCCAGGAGTAAGCATTGTTGGTAAACAGTTGACTGACAATGCTAATTATCTGTTTCTTTATCTGAAGATTGCTAAAGAAACCATTCCCGGCAAATTTAATTTTGAAATTAAAAAAGGAAAGAAAAAGCAAATAGTAAGTTACGAATTGAAGCAAAGACGAAATGGTTCGGCTGCTCGAAAAAGTTTTACTGAGGCAGATGCAATTTATTTACTTATGCCCGACCGTTTTGCAAATGGAAATATGGCAAATGATTCCGTAACAGGCTATATACAAGGTGTGAATAGAAAGGAATTAGGTATGCGTCATGGTGGTGATATTCAAGGCATTATTTCGAAAATTCCATATCTGGCTGATTTAGGAATCACTGCATTGTGGACTACACCACTTTTTGACAATAACGATACAAATTATTCGTATCATCATTACGCTTGTTCCGATTATTATAAAATTGACCCTCGGTTTGGAAATAACGACGACTATGCACGTCTGTCCGAAACCTGTCACGCCAACGGTTTGAAATTGATTGTTGATGTAGTGCCAAATCATTGTGGTTCTTTACATTGGTGGATGAAAGACTTGCCCGCTAAGGATTGGTTTAACACTTGGCCTACTTTTACAAACTCAAATTACCGAATGACAACTTGGACAGATCCACATGCTTCAGAATCTGATAAATATCGACTATCGCACGGTTGGTTTGCGCCTAATATGCCCGATTTGAATTTGCAAAATCCTTTGCTGTTCGATTATCTGCGACAAGTTTACACTTTTTGGATTGAAAATGCAAATATTGATGGAATGCGTGTGGATACATATCCTTATAATGACTTGAAAACTGCTGCTCGATTTATTCAATCCATTCGTAATGAATATCCAAATATGAATGTTGTAGGCGAATGTTGGGTGAAATCGCCAGCAGAAATTGCTTATTATCAGTCGGGTAACAATAATAAAGATGGTTTCGACTCGCGTTTGACAAGTGTTATGGATTTTTGTTTGAAAGATGTTTTCAGTGCTGCATTCAACGAATCCGAAAGTTGGGATGGTGGTATGGCTAGATTTTATGCACATTTTGCCCAAGATTTTGTTTATGCAAATCCCAATATGATTATGAACTTTCTTGATAATCATGATATTGACCGTTATTCAACTTCTATAAATCGCGATGTTAGAAAATTTAAAATGGCTTTGGCAATGTTAATTACATCGCGAGGTTACCCACAAATATATGCCGGCACCGAAATAATGTTGGACGGAATTCCTGGAAACTACGAAGGTCATCGATTCGATTTCCCTGGTGGATGGGCTACCGATAAACGAAATGCATTTATACCCGAAGGAAGAATTGAAAAAGAAAATGAAGTTTTTACTTATTTGAAAACGCTTTTGAATTATCGAAAAAATAACCCCGTGCTGCAAAATGGTAAAATGAAGCAGTTTATTCCCGAAAATGGAATCTATGTAAATTTTAGATACAACGACCAAAAAATGATTATGATAATTTCAAATAATAACTTGGACGATAAAGAGTTAAGTCTAAATCGTTACTCAGAAATGCTTAAGGGCAAAAACGTTGGAACTGAAATTACTACTAACAAGACATATAGTCTACAAACGGCAATTTTAATACCTGCAAAGTCAGTTATAGTTTTAGATGTCAATTAATTAAATTATAAATCATGAAAAAAATATCTTTAAGAGAAGTTACCAATAAATTGTTAATGGTTACTGTTAGGTTTCACTTAGTTTTGGTGTTTATTTTTGGAGTAGGCTTGTATCTATTTCTGAAAATCAACTATCCTAAACATGCATTAGAAAACAGTACTTTGGTTTTTTTCATTCTCTGCGCATTGGCATATATCCCAATTTCTTTAATGATAGAGGATACAAAAAATAGAATATTTAGTGCTTTGCTTTTCGTTTTGCCTATTCCTATTTTGAGTATTTATAGCTTTTCTTTACCCGAAGATTTATTTGTATTTCAGTTTTATCAGGTCTTTATATTTGTGTTATTTTTTGTCTTGACAACATTTGTGGTGTCTTTTGTCTCCAAAGATAATGATATTGCATTTTGGGAGTTCAGCAAAAAATGCATTTGGCAATTTATTATTTCAAATGTTTTTGCCCAAGTATTATTTGTAGGTCTAAGTTTAGCAATACTATCGTTGAAAGAACTTTTTAAAATTGATGTTCAAATAGAAGTTTATAAAAATTTAGCAGTTATATGTTACGTGTTTTTTGCTCCAATATTTTTTCTTGCCAATTTGCCTAATAAAATTGATAAATTTAAAAAAGAATATACATTCGATAAATTATTGAAAGTCTTAGGGTTGTATATTTTGATGCCCATATTGGCTTTGTATTCACTTATTTTATATGTGTATTTATTTCAAATAATAATTAAATGGGAATTGCCAAATGGTTGGGTCTCATTGCTTGTATCGGTGCTCGCTTTGGGTGGTTTTTTAAGTATGCTTATTACTTATCCATTGCGATTAAATGATGAAAATAAGTTTGTAAATTTTCTTTTTCGCTATTTCCCACTTTTATTAATGCCTCTTTTAGTTTTAATGTCGGTGGGTATTTTTCGACGTTTGGGAGATTATGGTTTAACAATAAATCGCTGTTATGTGCTTATTCTCAATCTTTGGTTGTTTGGCATCAGCGTTTATCTTTTTTTATCAAAAGCCAATCATTTAAAATGGATAATTATTTCATTTTCAGTTGTTATGTTTGTTTCGTCGGTTGGTCCATGGAGCGTGTTTAGCATTACCAAACAATCACTTATTAAGGAAATTGGACAACTGCTCAACAAAGCTAAATTGATTGAAAATGGAAAAGTGATTGACAATTATAAAGCTCATATAAAGGTTGATTCAATTCTATCGAAAAAAATATATGAAGACGTAAAATATATTTGTAATACCTATGGCACAAATAGTATTCAATTATTTTTTAAGGATTCTATTGGTAATTTAAATTATTTATCAATCAATAATCGATTAGGAATTAGTGAATCAAACTATTATGCGCCTTATTTGTTACCAGACAAAAAAAGCAGTAGCTCGTGCAAGTATTTTACTGCCAAATTAAGTTCAAAAAATCAGTTGATTGATATCGGAACTGATTTTAAATCTTATATAGAATTGAGTCGGCAAAATGATACAGAACAAGTTTACGAAGGTGATGATTTGATTGTGAAGTATTTAAATAATTCATTTCTAATTTATAAACCGACTGATAAAAATTTCAAAATAAGCATTCCGCTACAAGCTAAACTTAAAGAAATTACTAAGCAAAAGGATAAAGGCTATGATTTTTCACCAAAGGATCTTACAATTGATGGAATGAATTTTAAGTTGATTATTAGTAATTTAACTGGATTTTATTATCAAAAGTCAGATAGTATAACGGTTACGAATATTGAAGCAAACTTATTTTTAAAATAAATAAAATTTTTTATTATGAAAGTGCAATATCTATATTTAATTGTAATTTTAGCTTTAACTTCATGTCAGCCAAAGCTAAATCTTCCTTCAGATGCTGAAAATAACAAAAATCTGAATTCACTAATAACGCTGAAAATAGGGAAGAATACGGTTTTTTTACAAGACTTTATTCTGAAACCAGCTGATATTGATTCTATTACAAGTTCGTCAAAGAAATTGATTTGTAAAATTGATAGCAATAAAACCACAGCAACGCTTTCTGTGCCTAATGATTTGGAGCATTTTGTGGATGTAAAACTCTGGACGAAAGGAGTAGCTTTTTCCATACCTTGCCGAAAAACGGATAAAATTGATTACACTTTCACCTATAATCCAAATGGAAAAATCTTCAATAAAGTACAAATTGCGGGTCAGATGAACGATTGGGTACCAACGCTGTCACCCGATTTAAAGCTGAATAACAAAGGTATATATACAGTGACGTTAAATCTGAGCCCTGGTACGTATTTATATCAAATGGTACTCGATGGTGATCAAAGCCACGACGCAACAAATCCAAATAAGGTGGATAATGGTTACGGAAAGTTCAATTCCATACTTCAAGTAGCTAGTGAAAATGACAAAACACCAAAACTGACTACTGATAAAATAAATTATTCAACTATTACATTATCAGCTGAAAATGAAGTTGATAAAGTGTTTATTTATTGGCAGAATTATTTTATGCCAGCCAAATATTCAATTATTAAGCAAAATGAGATTCTTATAAGTATTCCAGCCGAAGCCAATCTGTTGGAGCGTTCGTTTATAAGGGTTTGGGCTTGTAATAGATATGGCGTTAGCAATGATGTGCTTGTACCACTCCAAAGAGGAAAAGTGTTGACTGATAAAAAGCAAATAACTCGTAATGATAAACAGGCTCAAATTATGTATTTTATGTTGGTTGACAGGTTTAATAATGGTGATAAAACCAACGACAAACCCATGAATAGACCTGATGTAAACCCAAAAGTGGATTATTGGGGTGGAGATTTGGCTGGATTGCAACAAAAAATCGATGATGGATATTTTGAAAAATTAGGAGCTAACACGCTTTGGATTTCACCTATAAACCAAAATCCAACCGAGCCTTACGGATTTAATGAACTTATGAAAACAAAGTTTTCGGGCTATCACGGATACTGGCCAATTTCATCCTCGAAAGTAGATTTTAGATTTGGTACAAATGCTGAATTTAAGAATTTGGTAACCGATGCCCATAAAATGAACATGAATGTATTGCTCGATTATGTGGCGCATCATGTTCATATTGAGCACCCATTCTACAAACAACATCCCGAATGGACAACGCCATTATATTTGCCAGATGGTACATTAAATACAGAACGTTGGAACGATTATCGGCTTACAACTTGGTTCGATACTTTTATGCCAACACTCGATTTAATAAATCCGAAAGTGACAGATATGATGACTGATTCGGCAATGTTTTGGTTAAACGAATTCAAATTGGATGGTTTCAGACACGATGCTTGTAAACATATTCCTGAACAATTTTGGCGTGAATTAACTTTAAAAATCAAGCGGCAAAACAAAGGGAAAAATCTTTATCAAATTGGCGAAACTTATGGAAGTCCAGAATTAATAAGTAGTTATTTAACTACAGGAATGCTTGATGGACAATTTGATTTTAACGTTTATGATGTTGCAAATACTACTTTTGCTGGTGTTGGAGGAAGCGATTTAAATCAAGTTCAAACCATTCTCAATTCAAGTTTGTATATTTACGGAAACCACAATTTGATGGGTAATATTTCAGGAAATCATGACAAGCCACGTTTTATGGCGTATGCTTCGGGCGATTTGAAATTTGGCGAAGATAGTAAAGCTGCTGGTTGGCAACGTGTTATTGGAATAACAGATTCTACCGCTTATGATAAATTGGCTTTGATGCATACATTTAACTTGACTATTCCAGGCATTCCAGTCATTTTTTATGGCGACGAAATTGGTCTCACTGGTGCTAACGATCCTGATTGTAGACGCATGATGAAATTTGGTGGTTGGAATAAGCGTGAAACTAAATTGTGGAATACTGTTTCAAAGTTAGCTCACTTAAGAAGTGATAATCCCGTTTTGATTTACGGTGACTTTATTAATATCAAAACCACTAAAGATAGTTGGGTGTACGCTCGCAAATTCTTTGATAAAGAGGTTGTTATATTTATTAATAATTCTTCTAAATCTAAAACTATTGAAGTAGAATTGCCTAAGTCGCTAAAAATTACTACTTTTACAGCTACTTTCAACAACCGTTTTACAATGAAAGAAAACAGAATAAGTATGACATTACCAGCGTTTAGCGCAGAAATTTTGTTGTAGAATTATTAAACCCGAGGTTGTAGTATTCTAATTAATAACAGTGTTTTTTACTTATTATATTCTTAACTTCATATTTTCTTATATTCTTATATTCTTATACTTCTTATTAATATTATGATTCAACTAAAAAACAGTCAATTAACCGCAGCAGCCCAAAAAGGCATGGATGAATTTTTACAAGTTTTTACTAATGCGTATTTGGAAACAATTGGTGGAAACTTGACTGCCGAAAACATGTCGAAATTGAACGGATTACAACATACTTTGTTAGCACATCGTTTTTTTCAAGACGAAATGCGTGATGGTGGTTTTGTTCAATTAATTCAGAATGGTTATGGGGGATATATTTTTCAAAATCCTTTTGCCAAAGCCATTAAACAATTTGGTGCTGCTGAATTAGCTCGAATAATTTATAAAGCTAAAGAGATTTATGACCCTAATAAAGTTGAGTTAGAACGAGAAACCACAGAGGCGGAATTTAATGCTATGTATGTTGATTTTGAGGCGTTTGACGATTTGGAAGAAATGTATTTTGAAATTGAAGAACAACAAACTGCCATTATTGCAGCCTATGTAGACGAAAATATCGCCGATTTTGCAGAAGTTGTTGATTAATAGTTCTATAACTGTTTCTTTTTAATTATTGAAAAATTCCATTAAAACACAATTAATTATGGCAGAATTTGTCGAAAAATATATAAATCCGTTCACCGATTTTGGATTCAAGAAACTATTTGGAGAAGAATTAAATAAGGATTTGCTTTTGGACTTTTTAAATGAATTGCTAAAAGAAGAGCAAGGTAAAATTCTGAATTTGACTTATCTGAAAACTGAACAACTTGGCACTACTGAGATTGATAGAAAAGCGATTTTTGATTTGTATTGCGAAAATGAAAAAGGAGAAAAATTCATTGTAGAATTGCAAAAAACAAAGCAAAATTTTTTCAAAGACCGAAGTGTTTATTATTCCACTTTCCCTATTCGTGAGCAGGCCAAACGCGCTGACTGGAATTTTGAACTAAAGGCCGTGTACACCATTGGAATACTCGATTTTGTTTTTGATGCAGACAAAGATGAACCTAACAAATTTCGCTACGATGTTAAGCTTATTGATAAAGATACACAAAAGGTGTTTTATGATAAATTGACATTTATTTATTTGGAAATGCCCAAATTCAATAAAACTGAAGACGAGCTTGAAACAAGATTTGATAAATGGTTGTTTGTGCTTCGCAATTTACATAAACTTGACCGAATTCCAGATAAGCTCCGTGAAATGATATTTGATAAATTATTTGAAACAGCAGAGATTGCAAAATTTACAATTGATCAAGTGCATTCATACGAGGATAGTTTAAAGTATTATCGCGATTTGAATAACTCCATAGATACTGCCAGAGATGAAGGAAGAATCGAAGGTGAAATAAAAGGTCGTATTGAAGGTGAAATAAAAGGACTAATTAAAGTTGCCAAATCAGCATTGTCCAAAGGAATTCCAATAAAAGACATATCAGATTTAACAGGATTGTCGGAAGAAGAAATAGGTAATTTACTTTAATAAGTAATAATATATAATTAAGATATTGTATTTCAATTAAATAATCATTCACTTAATATGCTTAAATTATGAATAGTAATTATTTTAAATTCGTTTCATTGTTCTTGTTTCTTATTTTTAGTATTGTTATATTTTCTCAACAATCACTTACTATTGACCCCAAAGTGCGTTGTGGAAAGCTTGAAAATGGTTTGACGTATTATATCCGTGCAAATCAGCAGCCCAAAGAGAGAGCTGAGTTTTTTATTGCTCAAAATGTAGGTGCAATTCTTGAAAATGATAACCAAAATGGTTTGGCTCACTTTTTAGAACACATGGCTTTTAATGGTACAAAGAATTTTCCAGGCAAAGGAATTATAAATTATTTAGAGAAGAATGGTGTAAAATTTGGAACTAATATTAATGCTTATACTTCTTTAGATGAGACAGTTTATAATCTTTCGGATGTTCCAACTACCCGTTCTGGAATAATAGATAGTGCTTTACTAGTATTGCATGATTGGTCGAGCTTTATTTCGCTGGAGTCAAACGAAATTGATTCGGAGCGTGGTGTGATTCGCGAAGAATGGCGTTCGGGAGCTGGTGCCGATCGTCGAATGTGGAAAGAATCAAACAAATTGAAATATCCTAACTCGCAATACTCAAAACGAGATATAATTGGTGATACAGCTATAATAAACAATTTCTCTCATCAAACAATTCGCGATTTTTATGCAAAATGGTATCGTCCCGATTTGCAAGCAATTTTGATAGTTGGTGATGTGGATGTGGATAAAGTTGAGGCTAAAATTAAATCAATATTTGCTGATATTCCCAAAAAAAGCAATGCTGGTGAACGTCCGATTTATAAAATAATGGACAATGCGGAACCAATTGTTTCAATAGTGAAAGACAAAGAAGCTCGGATGACGCGTATTGAATTGGAGTACAAGCACGATATAATGCCACTTGAGGAAAAATTATCAATTAATGGTTATATGAAAGGCGTGGCAAATTCACTTATTTCAACTATGGTTGGCAATCGTTTTGAGGAGATAACACAACAAGCCGATGCACCTTTTGTGGGTGCTTATGCCGATTATAGTGAGTTAGTTAAGTCGAAAGATGCTTTCCAATTATTGGCAGTGCCAAAAGAAGGAAAAGAGCTTGCTGGATTAAATGCTTTGTTGCTCGAAGCCGAAAAAATTAAACGTTTTGGGTTTACTAATTCTGAATTGGAACGTGCAAAAATTGATTTTTTGAAATCTATGGAGAAAGGTTACAATGAACGTGGGAATCAGAAAAACAATGATTTAGTGCACGAATATGTTCGTAACTTTTTGAAACAAGAAGGTATTCCTGGTATTGAATGGGAATATCAAGCCACAAAAATTATGATTCCTCAATTGAAATTGATGATGATTAATGAAATTGCTAAATCATATATTACCGATAGTAATTTGATTGTTTCATTGATGGCACCTGATAAGGAGGCCGTAAAAATTCCTACGCGAGAACAAATACTAAATGCAGTATCTCTTTCTAAAAAAGCCCAACTCGTTGCTAGAGCAGAGGAGGTGATGAATAAACCGTTGATTAGTAAAACTCCAAAAGCAGGAACGGTTATTAAAACCGGAAAAAACAAAATGCTTGCAACTACCGAGTGGACATTGAGTAATGGAATTAAAGTAATAATTAAACCTACAACATTTAAAAAGGATGAAATTCTAATGACTGCTTATAGCGACGGTGGACTTTCGAAAGTAACAAATGTTGCCGACCTGCCTTCGGGAATGCTTGCTGCTGATATAGTTAGTAATAACGGCTTGGGTAAATATTCACTTATAGAATTAAATAAAATATTGACAGGAAAAATTGCTGTTGTAAACCCAAGTATTGAAGCTTATGAAGAGGGTTTTTCAGGAAATTCTTCAGTATCAGATTTCGAAACTATGCTGCAATTAATTTATTTGAATTTTACAGCAATTCGTAAGGATGATAATGCTTTTTCTGCAATGATGAATGGATATAAAGCTAGTATGGCAAATAGTGCCACTGACCCACGCAAAGCATTTTCAGACTCAATAAACACTACTTTGACCAGCCATAATGCACGTACAATTTTGTTTGATTTAAAAACACTTGATTTGGTAAATCAAGATAAGGCTTTGTCCATTTTCAGACAACGTTTTGCTATTCCTGCCGATTTTACTTTCATTTTTACTGGAAATATCGATCCTTCAAATTCGGCTGTTAAGAAAGCTATTTGTACTTATTTGGGAGGTTTAAAATCAGTAAAAGGCAATGAAAAATATACAGATAACAACATTCGTAAACCTAAAGGGAAAGTTAGTAATTATTTCGTGAAAGAAATGAAAGTAAAAAAGGCTTCTAGTATGATTGTGTATAGTGCTGATATTCTGTTTAATATAGAAAATAGGACAGCAATGTCTGCAATTGGAAATATCTTAAATATTCGTTACCTCGAAAGTATTCGCGAAAAAGAGGGTGGTTCGTATGGAGTAGGTGTACGTGGTGGAATAAATAATACCCCAATTAATGAAGCTACTGTAACGATGCAATTTGATACTGATCCATTGAAACAACCCAAATTAATTGGCATTATACATTCCGAAGTTGCTGAAATTGTAGCAAATGGACCGCGAGTTGATGATTTACAAAAAGTGAAGGAGAATATGTTGAAGAAATATTCTGAAGATTTAGAGCAAAATACCTGGTGGCAAGCTGCCATTGAGCGTTATTACCATGATAATTTGAACATGGTGAATGATTATAAGCCTGCTGTAAATTCATTAACCCCTGAAATTATTCAGACTACTTTAAAGAAAATTGTTACACAAGGAAATGTAATTGAAGTGGTTATGAAACCAAAGGAGTAGGAAGGCGTCATAAAATCAAACAATATAATTATGAAGTAGCTATAAATAACCTTTTAAAAATACCCTAATTTAGACGGCCGATTTGTTTGTATGTGTTAATGTTTGGTTTTTTTCTGTTTTTATAAATCCAAATCATTGAATGGTTACGTCTAATAGAAAAATAAACATTTATAGTAAACTTCAAAACAAATTATTATGAAACGACTTGGATTATTATTGCTTGCTTTAACGTTAATTGTTGGAGCAAATGCTGCTAAGAAAAATATTGTAGAAAAGGATAGTATCGAAAATATCAGCTCGAATTCAGAGCAAGCACTGAGTCAGTCAATTAAAGACTCAATGCTTATGTCCAAATTATCTGCCGATCAACTTATGGAACTCGAAAAAGCCAAACTTGAACTCGAAAGAAAACGGATAAATGCCGAAAGTGAGAATGATGTGCCTTTGAGTAGTTTTGGAATTGTGGTGATTTGCTTGTTGCCATTTTTATTTGTAGCTACAATTATAATTGTTACAACACGAGCAAAAAATCGTGAATCGCAACGTAGATACGATTTATATAACAAATCGCTAGAAATGGGACAAACGGTTCCCGAACATTTTTTTGATGAACCCAAAAAAGCAAATGCTCCATCCAATTTAAAGAAAGGCATTCTCTGGCTTGTTGTAGGATTGGGAATAGTGGTTTCTTTTATTGTAATGAAAGAAACTGATGGATTAATTGTCGGTATAATACCAGTGTTTGTAGGAATTGGGTATTTGCTAGTGCACAAATTGGATAAGCCCAAAACTGACACAACCGAGCAAAACGATGAGCAACGCGGATGATCTCCTCTGGGTTACACAGCTAACTTTGCTGGGCGACAAGAGTGCATTCGATAAATTGACTTGTAAATATCAGTCGCCCATACGTCGGTTTTTTTTGAATTTGACTATGGGCGATGGTCCTTTGAGTGACGATTTAGCTCAAGAGACTTTTATTAAAGCCTATCTGAATATTAATGCATTCAAAGGAATTTCGGGATTTTCTACATGGCTTTACCGAATTGCGTACAATGTTTTTTACGACTCTGTGCGAGCTCAAAAACATTTTGTAGACCTCGATGAGCAAGTAGTGGACAATCAACATAGTACATTCAATGAATTTTCGGCGGAGAAAATGGATATTTATCAAGCGTTAAAATTATTGAGAAGAGAAGAACAGACTGCAGTGCTTTTATTTTATATGGAAGATAAAACGCAGAACGAAATCGCAAAAATTATGAATTGTCCACTTGGAACAGTTAAAACATATTTATTAAAAGGGAAAGAGAAACTTAGTGTTTATCTCACAAAGGCTGGATATGGAAACAAATGATAAATTGCTGAAAGAATTTTTTAGCTCTCAAAAACAAGATATTGCTGATAACGGATTCACTCAAGGTGTAATGCGCAAAATCCCTAAACGTGATGATAAAGATTGGATTGTTTGGTTTTTTGCGTGTATGGGATTTTTAATCAGTCTTTATATGGGAATCAACTCTGGATTTATTCAATTAATGATTGTGTCAATTAGAAGTATATCAATGACATATGTTTTAATAGGAGTTTTTTGTTTTCCTTTGGTGAGTACGGTCTGGTTATATGTGAATAACAGAATAAGCATACGCTTTATATCTTAGTAAGAATGTAATACATAACTAGGTTAGTTTTATAATTATAAAATTAGTTGTTAAAGTTGTATGCACAACGTTTAGATATACAATGATTTTGTTTGTGTCCCTGGGCACAAGTTTCATAGGATTCAATTTATAATTATCGGAGTGGACTTCAATGATTAACTTTGTGATACACCTACCTCAATTCTGATTAAATATTATATTTACTGAAAAAAAATATTAAAGTGTTCTAAACTTTGTTTTACAACGTTTTCTTATACTCAAACTATTATGTTTAAACACATTACACGAGTAGTCTGGATTTTATCGGTTGTAAGCTTATTTACAGATGTAGCGAGTGAAATGCTATATCCAATAATGCCAATCTATCTCAAGAGCATAGGATTTTCAATTTTGATTATAGGGATTTTGGAAGGTGTATCCGAGGCAACGGCTGGACTTAGTAAAGGATATTTTGGTAAACTTTCGGATGCTACTGGGAAACGATTACCGTTTGTGCAATTTGGATATATTCTCAGCGCTGTAGCAAAGCCAATGACAGCATTTTTTGTACACCCAATTTGGATATTTTTTGTTCGAACCACCGACCGATTTGCCAAAGGAATACGCACAGGAGCACGCGATGCTATACTTTCCGATGAAGCCACTCCAGAAACAAAGGGCACTGTTTTCGGTTTTCATCGTGCAATGGATACTCTTGGCGCTGCAATTGGACCTACAATGGCTTTGATATATCTTTATTATTTCCCAAGAGATTATATTACCTTGTTTTATATTGCATTTATTCCTGGTTTTATTGCCATTATTACAACACTTTTGCTCAAAGAAACCAAAAAACATGATATACCCACACATGAAAAGGTAACTTTTTTTTCGTTTCTAAAATACTGGAAACAAAGTTCTGCTGCCTATCGTCAATTAACATTAGGTATTCTCATTTTTACCTTATTCAATAGTTCGGATGTCTTTCTTTTACTCAAAGCCAAAGATGCAGGACTCGATGACACTTATGTAATTGGCATATATATTTTCTACAACTTGGTATATGCTTTATTTGCTTATCCAGTTGGTTTACTGGCCGACAAAATTGGACTTAAACGCATGTTTTTGATTGGTTTGGCATTATTTTCAATTGTATATTTTGGATTTTCTTTCAATACTAATATTTACCTCTTTTTGGGATTGTTTTTTCTTTATGGGTTATATGCTTCGGCAACTGAAGGTGTGTCAAAAGCTTGGATTAGCAATATATCAAACCAAAAAGATACAGCAACAGCAATTGGCACTTTCACTGCGTTACAAAGTTTATGTACAATGGTAGCAAGTTCTTTGGCGGGTGTAATCTGGTTTGGTTTAGGGGCAAAGGCATTATTTATAATTAGCGCAGTAATGGCACTAGTTGCATTGGTTTATTTATCGAGATTGAATGATAAATGAATTTCACTACTTTCTGATAGTTAATACTGAATTTGTTTTACACCTAGTAATTATATGTCTTTTATTGAATTAGCATTTATTATAATAATAAATGAACATAAATCAAAACATATACTTATTTTTACCGAAAAATTTGATTCATAATCACCAAAATTAGATTGTCATGAAAAAAACTTTACTTTTTCTTTTTTTTGCCTTGTTTTCAAATGGAATATTTGCTGTTTTAGGTGTTAAAGTAGTAAATGTGTCCACTCCAGGAACCCTAAGAACTTTTTTTAGTACTTTGGAAAAAACGACTGTAACAAGTCTTACAGTTACGGGAGCAATAGATGCACGTGACTTTAAATGCATGCGGGATACTTTGAAAGCGTTGTCGATTCTAGATTTAGGTGGAGCAATCATTCAGGGATATATTGGATCTGATGGAACAATATCAGGCACAAATATCAATTATCCAGCTAATGAAATTCCAGCTAACTCATTCTTTAATAATGATATCAGACCTTCTGTCTCTAAAATATCATTAACGAGTATTGTGTTTCCAACAACAGTTAATTCTATTGGAGATCAAGCATTTTTTCAATGTGTGGGATTAATTGGAAGTTTGTCATTTCCGTCGTCAGTTAATTCAATCGGCAATAGTGCTTTTCAAGAATGTACTGGACTCAATGGGTCATTAATCCTTCCAAACTCTCTTACTGTAGTTAAAAATTGTGCATTTGGATGGTGTGCAGGATTTACAGAATTAGTTATGGGTTCAATGGTTAGTTCTATTGAAAGCGAGGCTTTTACAGATTGCTACGGTTTAAAAAAGATTTCAATCGCTCGTGCTTTACCGCCTTCAATTGCTGGAAATTCATTCGGATTTGATAAATCAAACTGCACATTATATGTTCCTGTTGGTGCAAGTTCAGCATATAAAATTGCTGAAAACTGGAGTAGTTTTTTGTTGATTTCAGAGAAGAACTTTAGTACAGAAATGCAAAATATAAGTGAGAGATGCATTAGAATTTATAGTGCAAAATCGAAGGTTTGTATTGAAGGTGTCTCCAAGAATGAGGTGATTAGCATTTACAGTGTTAATGGGAGACTCCTCCGCACAATAAAATCACAAGGTAAAATGATTTCAATTTCTCTGCCTTTAAGCAATGTGTACTTTGTAAAAACTAAGTTTAATACTTGGAAAGTTGTAATGTAAAAATCATAATATTTACATTCTTAGTTTTAAATTATTGAGATAAGTATTTATTGTTTCCTATTTGATGATGCAAAATAATCCTTAAAAAGTGCGGAGTCAGCACGTGAAACACTGACGATAATCAAGTGAAAAAGACTAGGAGTCAGATTCTTATGTTTTGTTGTGTGTTGTTTTCTGTTGGTTGTGATAAAATCTTTAATGACTCATCTACATCTAATTGGGAGCAATTGGGTAAATCTTTTGAAAGCATTATTTACAATGTAATTTCAGATAAAGATGGAAAGATTTATGTTTCTGGTGGAGATATTGGGAATGTGTCGGTATGGGATGGTGCAAACTGGAGCCAGTTAGGAAATGCTAGTGAAACATTTAGTGGCGGCGTTTATTGGCCTATAACAATTGATAATGCAGGCAATGTTTTTGCAGTTGGACGAATTAGAGTGCCTCAGGCAAATTCAACCTATAATGTAGCAAAATGGAACAAATCAACCAATACATGGATTAATCTTACAAGTGATAAAGTGTTGTTCGATAATGGCATAGATGCAATAGCAACAGATGCTAATGGAAATCTGTATGTAGCTGGCAAAGCACAACATATTGCAGGAATAGAATCTGGTGCATATATTTATAAATGGAATGGAAGCACATGGAACATATTGGGAGCAAAGATGTTGGCTGGAAGTGAAATTCTGTTGTATATAGACAAATTAAATAACATTTATTGTTCGTTTGGTATAAATGACAATGCGTCGCCATATATTGCAAAATGGAATGGAACCAGCTGGGATGAACTTGGTGGTAAAAATAGTGCAAATTTTGGTATTGGTTATTTACTATGTATTAATTCTGATTCGCAAGGAAACGTATATGCAGGTGGATATTTTACCGATGGTTCCAAAGCTTATAACATATATAAATGGACCAAAGCAAGCAATAAAACAAGTGCTATGTACACACATGGCAACTCTTTAGAAGCAAATTCAATTGCTTTTGATTCGGCAGATACACTTTATGTTGCAGGTGATTTTACAAACTCTATTGATAAACGATATATTGCTAAATATCATTTAGATAGAGATCAATGGAGCGATTATTGGAATTTGAATGCCAATGGCAAAATTAAATCAATTTGTTTTGATAAAAATGGAAATATGTATGCTGGAGGAGAATTTACCAATAGTGAAAAAAAATATTATGTAGCTGTGTATAAAAAGAAATAAACTATTATTTGAATAAAATTCAATTTGATATTCGTATGCAAAAACACCCCGCTAAGTTATTATTTGGCGGGGTGTTTATTTATTTTTAAAATATTGTTGTCCGGTAAAAACAAAAGAAAAAATAATGTCGCTCCTAAGGAGCTCTGGTAATACTTGTAACTTATTGACTACCATAGTCTCGCTTCTCCGAAGCTATTTATAAAAAGTCCCATCGGGACGAAATTATGGTAGAAAATATGCAAAAACAAAGTCTAAGCCCCATCGGGGCGAAATTATCTCAAAGCATTATTGGAAGCGGTTTTTCAGATGAAAATTAAAAGTTTATCGGACAACAATATTTAAAAAATTAAAAAGTTTTGATTGCAATTATTTGTTGAAATTTCTCAACTTGATATTGGTTAGCATTTTCTTAGTATGTAATGTGAAATCGCTATTCATCATCCAACCATAATAGCCCAAATCAGTTTTCAGTACATCAGTAACTTTTTTTCCTTTGTATTTTCCAAAATTAATGATTTCTTCACCTTTATCATTGTATATCATGCGTCCTGCAAAATCTACATTGTTGTTTTGTGCAGTAAATTTTGCTAAAAACTCAATGTCGTTTTGAAGCTCAGGGTAGCGATCTAGTTGAGCTTCAAGTATTTCGTATGTAGCTAATGTGTCAGCTTCGGCACCATGTGCGCCAACCAAATCTTTGCTGCAATAAAACTTGTATGCAGCTCCCAAAGTTCGAGCTTCCATTTTATGAAAAACCACTTGTACATCAACAAATTTCCGTTTTGTGAAATCAATATCTACGTCAGCTCTCAATAATTCCTCTGCCAATACTGGGATGTCGAATCTATTTGAATTGTAACCAGCCAAATCGCAGCCTTCAATATCACGAGCTATTTCTTTAGCAACTGCCTTAAATGTAGGACAATCCACAACATCCGCATCGTAAATTCCGTGAATTGCCGATGACTCTTCTGGAATGTGAATTTCTGGATTTATTCTCATACTTTTAGTTTCTTGACGACCATTTGGAGATACCTTATGATAAGCTATTTCAACTATTCTGTCAGAAACAATATTTGTTCCAGTAGTTTCAAGATCGAAAAATACAATTGGGTTCTTTAATTTTAGTTTCATATTATTACATTTTCAAAAGTCATTTATATTAGAACAAATTGTTTGATTCTTTTTTTGTTCGAATAAAAAAAATATCTCAAAAATAAAGGTCAAATATCATTGACATTTGACCTTTATTTATAATCGTTTATCACTTAGTTTAGTCATTAAGAAGCATAGGCATTAATAACATCAATATATTCTCGTTTTCTTCATTTATAAATGGCAGAATTAATCCTGCACGAGATGAATCAGATAATTCCAGTATGATATCCGAGGAATTAATATTGCCCAAAATTTCTATTAGAAACGGCGATTTAAAACCAATTTTAATTGGATCTCCATCGTATTGACAGCTGATAGTTTCTTCAGCAGAAATTGAAAAATCAATGTCTTGTGCCGAAATATGAATACTATTTTCAGCAAAATATAATTTTACTAAATTACTGCCTTGATTGGCAAAAACAGAAACACGTTTCATTGCATTAAGCAATGTAGAGCGATCTATAATTATTTTATTAGGATTGTTGTTTGGAATTACTGCGTTGTAATTTGGGAAACGTCCTTCAATTTGACGGCAAATAATAGTGTAATTCGCTAGTTTGAAATGTGCATTCTTTTTATCGAAATGAATTTGAACTTCTCCACTTTCTTTTGGAAGAATATTCTTAAGCATTGTGGCTGGTTTTTTTGGCAAAATAAATGTAACCGAACCTTCATCTTCTTGAACTGATGTTGAAGTTTGCACAGTTCTGAAGCGCACAAGTTTATGAGCATCAGTTGCTACTAGTGTTAAATTGTTGTATGTTATATCAAAGAATATACCGTTCATAACTGGTCTTAATTCATCATCGGCAGTGCAAAAAAGCGTTTTTGAAATTCCTGAAAGCAGGTTCGCTACTGATAAATCTAAAGTTCGTGCATCACTTTGTAATTCTGGTAAACGAGGATATTCATCTCCACTCTGACCTATAAAATTATAAGATCCGTTGGATGAAGTAATAACCATTGCCAAATTAGAATCGTTAATGCTGAAAGTGAGCGGTTGGTCCGAAAATTCTCGCAAGGTGTCCAATAATAAACGTGAAGCTACTGCAACTTTCCCATTTCCTTCACTGCTATCAACCTCCATTGAAGTTATCAATGTTGTTTCTATATCTGATGCAGTAAGTGTTAACTTTGAACCTTCGAGATGAAACAAGAAATTATCTAAAATTGGTAATGAGTTTTTACTGTTTATTACACGGCTAATTGCTTGTAAGTGACTCAATAGTTCAGTACTGGAAACAATGAATTTCATATTTTTTGTTTTTATTGGTTTGCCTATTTAGAAATATTCAACAAATGTAGTAAATAATTTAATCACTGAAAAATTCTTAGAGCTTTTTATTTGAAATTTAAGATTACATATTAAGTTTGTATATTAAAGTCAATATGAATTAAAAATTAAGTGATTTCTAATTGTTATGTGCTAATTTTGGTAATAATCAAATGGTCAAATGAATTATCTCATGAGACTATTTGAGGTATTCTTTTTGTGCAAAATTGAATCTAGAATTTCTAATTATTCCAAGACTTTAAACGCTTATATTTGGTGATTAGATGCTTGTAATTAGAATTTATTGTTTGATAATTTTATGATTTCTTCCGTTTATCTCAATAAAATAGATTCCTTTTGGCAGGTTCGAAATATCAATCGTATTATCAATTTTGTTTATTATTACTTGCTGTTTGATGCCACTCAAATTAATGATATCCAGTTTGTTGGAATTGCAAATTCCTTCGATAAAAAGTACTTTGTTTGTTGGATTTGGAAATAATCTTACATTGATTTCCGAGCTCATATCGATGTTCGAATTTATTATTGATGGTTTTAAAATAAATTCAAGCGGTGTGGCTAATCTTGCAGCCCACCAAGTTTCGGAATGGTCAGCACCATTAAATACTTTTGAAGTCCAATTTTTACTGTTATAGCCTTTATTCTGCATAATTACATCCACTAAATCTTGGTGCTGTGCATAATTGGCGTCGAGTCCTACCGTGCCGTGATCGAAATAAAAACTATGGTTTGTTGGCGATGGCAAATGTTCAATCATGTAATTTCTCATAGCTTCGGGCTCTAATGGGCTGTCAATAGAATTGTTTGCCCAATGTGTTGAAATACAGGCAGCTGCCGAAAAAGTTAGTGGATATTCACATACAGCGTACCATGAAATTAATCCGCCCATGCTCGATCCAGCTATAAAAGTGTTATTAGCATCGGTGAGAGTCGAAAAAGTTTTATCTATAAAAGGTTTTAATTCTGTAACTAAAAATTTTAAATAATCATCTCCTTCTGGATCGCCTGACATACTATTTATTTTATTGCTTTTTACTGGCTCTGGCATGTAACTAATTGCTTTTTCAGGAAAATACTCAGGATATCTTTTTGAAGAATTCCAAATTCCTACAACAATTACATCTCTAATTTTCTTTTGTTCTATAAGCTGTGTAATAGTTTCATCTACTTTCCATTCTTGACCATTAAAACTATTTGTTGGTCCGTCGAACAAATTTTGTCCGTCTTGCATATATAAAACTGCATATTTTTTTGTTGCAGAATAGCCTTGTGGTAACCATATATCTACAAGGCGGCTGTCAACATACTGTGACGTAAATGAATATCGCACTAAATTTCCTGCTGAAACTATCGGTTGATTATTTAAAAGTATAACTGGTGAGTTGGGATCCCATATTGCTGTCCATTTAATTACAATGTCATTGCTTGAATAATTTCTATCTGTAATTTTTGTATTGTCAGCGTTTAACTCTTCGAAAGCCCAATTTGGTCCGGCGCAATATTTATATTTTTGTGTGTTTGTTGCTCCAATAATACTTAGTGTGTAATGAGTGGAGTCTGTTTTTGTCATAGCTTGTTGATTCCATCCATTCATTTCCCCTGCAATATAGCACGCTTTAGTACCAATAGGAACTGTTACATTGTATGTTAGCGATGCTATTGGTGGTTCGTAAATTGCTTTCCATCTCACAACTATGTCATTTTCGGCGTATAATCTATTAGAGATTGGATTGCTATTTGCGTCAAATTCTTCGTAATCCCAACTTGGACCTGAACAATATTTATATTTGTAGGTCGAAAGTGACGGAATAGTAATTTTATATAGAGTTTCACTCACTTTTGTCATGGCTTGTTGTTTCCAATTGTTCATATCGCCTGCCAGATAACATGCTTTTGTACCAATAGGAACTGTGACAGAGTAGGTTAAGCTGCCAATTGATGTTGGGTCATATACAGCACTCCATTTTGCAACCTCGTCGCTAACTGTGTAAGTTCTGTTTTGAGTTTCGCTACCATCAGCATTTACTTCACAGAAATTCCAATTTGGCCCAGAGCAATATTTGTATTGATCTGCTGTGGTTGCATTTGGAATTACAATATTGTAATGAGTGTCATCAATTTTTGTCATTTGTTGTTGAACCCATCCATTCATTTCTCCTGCAATATAACAAGTTTTTGTGCCAATTGGCACTTTTACATTGTAGTTAAATAATGTAGATGCGTTACCAGTTAATGAAGGTGTTAAGTAACAATTCGTTGCTGAATTAATTTCGTATATAGCAAAATGATAAATAGTTCCTGTTGTAAGTGTAGTTAAATTGACTGATGTGCCAGTTCCGTTGTAAATTACATAGTTGCCTGTTGTTATTTCATTTCCGCTACCAAAAGCTGCATTTGCAACGTAAGATTTGCCATCAATTGGATTACTATTTACTGCATTGTTTGCTCTTGCTACTACAATTACTGCATTTCCATTTCCACGTGACCAGCTTAGTTTCATCGTGTTGTTAGTAATTTCCGACACATCTAAATTGGTAGCTTGCATGCTAGGAGTTGTACAAATATAACCACCATTAAAATTAAATGAGATGGTTTTGTCTGTTGTGTTTTCGGCAATATTGGTAATTGTTTTTGATGTTTCTGTTCCATTCCACGATTTCGAATTTGGTGTGGTGAAATCAGTAAACGAAGTTTTGTTTAATTTTCCTGGATATGGACAACCGTCTGTATTTAAACTTGTTGACGGTGATTCAATTCCGTTTGCCACGGTTGAGCTTGCAGGTATAATATATAAAGCTTGGTGACTTCCATTATTTATGTCATTGCTAAAATAATGTTCGTCAATAAAATTTCCATCAACATGATATATCAATAATCCATGTCCTGGAACGTAGGTGTCAAAACCTAAATTTTGTTTGTTTTCTAGTAAAAAATACTCGTTCGGAGAGTTTGTGTTATATCGATAATAACTATTTGAATTTTGATTAGAATTTTTCATAGTAATATCTTGAGTTGTCGTTATCAATGTGGTTTTTGACCAATTATAAATGTAACATTTTGTAAATGGGTTTGGTTGAGCTGGTGTGTGTCCGTAATTGTTCCAATTGCCACCAGATTGCAAATCCCAACCGCCAGTACCTTCAAATTGTCCATCACTGTCGTAGTTGGTGTCGTAATAATCGGGAGCGCCAAGTGTATGACCAAATTCATGACAAATCACGCCTATTGAAGTTGTCCATGTTCCATCTGCTGGAACACCTGATAATTCACAAGAACATGCATAATTTGAAATTGTTTTTCCGTCCTTTATAACAGGTTCTATACTTGAGGCATGCGCCCAAATATAATCGGAACTACCACCTGATTCTTCACCATATCCAGCATAAATTACATAAATTCCATCCACATAACCATCATTGTCATTGTCGAAATTAGCGAAATTTACAGTCGGGTCAGCCAAATTAACGGCTTCTGTAATAAGCTCATAAGCTTTCAGGTCTTTCAAATCTATTGCATCTTTGTCATTTGCACCATAATATGCCATATTGTTGGCGGCCACAAAAGGACCTGCAACTGTGGTGTTTAAATTTAGCTTGTTATACGATGCTTCAGCAAAGAAATCATGAACGCTTCCAGTTGCATAATTCTCACTATAACCTACTTGATTGAATAAGTTATTAAATTCTGCTTGAGATTTAATAAATGGTTTATCTTTAAATCCTATTAATAAACAAACTAGATTTCGTTGTCCTAACGATGGAAATGACCTGGCAACTTTACTTTGCTGAGATTTGGCCATTCGTCTGATTTGTTTCATTATTGAAACTTGGGAATCACTATATTTAATGTGTTTTGGTATTGATGTGAGCATTGATTCAATTTGTGGAACTCGTTGTTTTGCATTTTGAGCAATTGTTCCTGAAGTTGTCAAATCTCCATTGTTTTGTTTCACAGCATATTCATAAAATCCTTTGGAATTATACATAATGGTATAACCGTCAACAGTTTCTGCTCGGTTCATTTTTTCATCTCCATAAAGATGAATTTGTAAAATGGCACCATCTGGTTGGGTAAAGTTTATTAATCCTGGATAAGCAGGTGATGAGGTTAATTTCAGAGGGAGGAATAAAGCTACAAATAATAAGAAAACACATTCAAAAAATAAGTCTTGCTTTTTCATAAGAGTTTACTTTTAATTGGTTTAAAAAACTACTTATCTGAATAAAAAAATACAGTTTATTTAATTTGTAAAATACTCAATATGCTGTATTTTTGGTAAATATCAATAAGCGCCAAAGATAATGATATTTTTCATTTAATCAATAATTATGTATAAAATATTCTTTTTTTTTGATTTTCAATTGCTTGTCAAATGATAAATAGGAAAAAAAAACTGCTCTAAGAAAGTTCTTACAGCAGTTTATTTTTATAAAACTTTTTATGTGTTTTTGTAATTCAAATATTTGAAAATTAAAATTACAGTTTTTCTAATATAATGCTATTGAAAATTTAGTCAATCAAATTAGTAATTTAATATGCAGAAAATTATTATTCCATACCGTCCATGTTCATATCCGAAGATCCTTCTTTTTTCTTCATTTCAGATTGTTTTGGTTTCATATTGCCAAAATTATAACTTACTGTAAAACCTATCATGCGTCTGTGAAAATATGATTCATCTTTTTGATAGAAACCTGTTCCCCAAGTGATTGTTCTCTCTGTGTTAAAGTTGAAAATGTCTGTGGCCATGATACTTAAGCTCAGCTTGCGGTCGAAAAAAGTTTTGCGTAGTCCTAAATCAACTTGATATTCAGCACTTTCTGTTCCTTGTGCAATAAGAGTAGGAGCGGAGTATTCACCAGTTATTTGGCCCGACAATGTTTTACTCAACATGAAGTTAGCAATTACATTTGCACTCCACGAGAAAGTGCTTTGCGCAGGAATAGTAGTTGTGGCAGATGTGTATCTATCTGCATATACCGACGAATCCATTTGGCTATAATACAAATTCAAAGTAGAAGTTAGGTTTAAAATTGAGAACAATCTATTTTTTGCAACTAGCTCTACCCCCGAATTTTTCATTCTCGCAATATTCATATAGGTGCTTTCCATTGTTACGCCATTCATGAACTGAACGTTCTCTATTACGTTATCTGTGAATCTATAATAAGCCGATGCTGAAAGGGAGTGGTTCTCCCATGTTTTCATATAATTGAATTCCAAAGCAGATGAATATTCGGGCAATAAGTTTGGATTTCCGTAAACAATTTTTGTTGAGTCGGAAAAATCGCGAAATGGGTTAAGTTGTCGACCTCTTGGACGATTTACTCTGCGTGTGAAATTCAGTTGCAATTCATCCGATTTCGACAATGTATAAGCTAAGTATAAACTTGGGAAAAATTGAATTGTAGCTTTAGGTTCAATAGTTTGCGTTGCCAAATCCGTTATATCCGTAAATTTTTTGTCCATATATTCAGCTCTTAAACCTCCTTGAATGCTAAGTTTATCAATAAATCTATCGCCGTAAGTTAGGTATGCAGCATGAATCATTTCATTATAATCAAATTTATCTTTATAAGTCGAAATTTCAGCATTGGTTTGTGTGTAAAAACCATAAGCATCAGTAATTCTATTGTTTAATGTACTTTGCCAACCTGCTTCTAAACGACTTGTTTCGCTGAATTTATTAGTATAATCAGTTTTAAACACAAGCTCTTTGTTATTATTCACCGAACTTTGAGTGATGTCGTTAATTGGTGTTGGTAAATAGCTTTGTTCGAACTTGTTATCACTACCACGTTTGTGTTCGGAATACGCAAGACTTGACAAAATGTTATGAGTGCCTTTTTTGTTGAAATCGTGGCGGTAGTCAAGATTTACGTTTAAACTTGGACGAGTGCCAGTGCCAGTGTTAATTCGTGTGTAATCACGAAGTGTAGAATGTATAACTTCATTGGTGAGTAAATAGTCAATTGTACTTTTGGAGTCGCCGTAGCCCGACATTCCAAAACCACCTATACTGAGTGAGTTTTTGTCATCGAAATGATAATCGACGCCTGCACGTAAAAATAATCCGCCGAACGATACATCTCTATTCGTTTTTTGACTCAATAACGTGGTGTCAACTCCTTTGTAGTTGAATCTTTGGAAATTTCCACCACCATTGAAACTCATTGCTCGGTAACCAATATTCAAATAAGCATCTATTTTGCTACTACTATAATTAATATTTGCGCCAACATTTGGTCCTACTTTTCCACCAGTAGGATACATCACCCCAGCTGATAAGCTTCCATAATAACCTGCTTTTCTATTCTTTTTCATTACTAGATTGATTATTCCGGCAGTTCCTTCAGGATTGAATTTAGCCGACGGATTAGTCATAATCTCAATTGATTCAATGCTTTCGGCAGGCATTTGTTGTAATACTTGTGCACGATTGTCGGCAGTTAATCCTGATGGTTTTCCATTAATCCAGACTTCAACATTTGCATCTTTGCGGAGCGATACATTACCTTCATTATCAACTTTTACCGACGGAATATTCTTCAAAACATCTGATGCAGAACCACCTGCTGCGGCAATATTCTGATCTACACTAAAGATTTTTTTGTCTATATCAAAACGCATTTGAGAGCCTTGCCCAACAATTTCTACATTACCTAACTGTTTACTGTCTTCAAATAGTTTTATAGTACCAATATTAATTGTTTTGTTGTCGATGTTAAGTTTCTGATTATATGGTTTGTATCCAATGTAACTTACGCGAATATCAAATTTTCCATTAGCAACAGACTGAAATTTAAATTCTCCGTTTTTATTGGTAGAAACACCTGCAACAGGATTGTTGTCGCCTTGAACAAATAAGGTAACATTTACAAAATCGAGCGGTAATTGAGTGTTTGCATCAATAATTTTTCCATCTACGCTTACAGCAGCCAATAATGACAAAGAAAAGGAAAGAAAAATAATAAAGGAAAGAATTTTTTTCATGATAGAATGTTCATTTTGAAGAATTAACCCCTAAACAAAATGTGTTTAGAAATAAAAAGTGAAATATGCTTGCATGATTTTACATACAGGTTTGATTTGACTTGAAGCCAATTAAATAGTTTAATTATGTAGAGGATGTTTGTTTTTATTATAAAAAAAGGCGTTAATATTAACGCCTTTTTTTACAATAAACTTTTTTGCTTAAAAATTAGGCAAAAGATATTTTTCTCTCGATTCAAGAATTTTGCTAACACGATTTACTTCTAAGAAGGTGGTTCCAAATCCTGAACCAAAACTGCCGCTTAGAAAACTTACAAAATCATTTGGTTGAATCATTCCTTGTTTGATAAATTCTTGTAAACCAGCTATAAAGTATTTCTGAGTATTGTCTTTTTCTTCTTGGAAAACAGGAAATACACCATAAGATAAAGCCAATTCACGAGTTGAGCGTTCGTGATAACACAGTGCCAAAATAGGGTTTGTGCTTCGATATGCTGATAAATGAAGTGCAGTTTTTCCGCTAAAAGTATCAGTTATAATTGCCTTAGTACCTACTTTAATACTTGCTTCGTTTGCTGCATTGGCCAAGAATGAAGTTAAATCATTTGTGCCAATATTTACGGGAATATCATTTTCAATCAATTTTGTTTTTTCAGCTTCTTTAGCCACTTTAGCCATTGTACGTACCGATTCGATTGGGTATTTACCATAAGCAGTTTCACCACTTAACATTACAGCATCGGTGCGATAGTAGATTGCGTTCGCAATGTCTGTTATTTCGGCACGCGTTGGACGTGGGTTTTTAATCATCGAGTGAAGCATTTGAGTAGCTACAATAACTGGTTTGCGAGCCACAACACATTTACGAATCAATCGACGTTGAATGCCTGGAATTTTTTCTTGAGCTACTTCTATTCCTAAATCGCCACGGGCAATCATTACTCCATAAGTGTGTTCAAGAATTTCGTCGATATTATCCACACCTTCTTGATTTTCAATTTTTGAGATAATCTTAATAGGGCTATTGTGCTCGTCAAGAATGGCCTGAATATCCATCAAATCATGTTTGTTGCGTACAAATGAGTGCGCAATAAAATCGATATCATTTTCGATGGCAAACAAAATGTTTTTGCGATCTTTTTCAGTCAATGAAGGCAAATTGATTCGAACGCCTGGTGTATTTACACTTTTGCGACTTCCCAAAACTCCATCGTTTAATACTTGACAATACAAGAAATCGGCATCTTTCGACTCTACAACCAAGTCAATCTCACCATCATCAAAAAGAATGTTATCACCCACATTCAAATCTCTTACAAAATGTGGATAATTTACTGCAATACATTCTTTGTTTGAAATCAAATCATTATTTCCACAAACTTTTATTAAATCACCAGTTTTAAGCTCAATTGAATCATTTTCTACAACGGTAGTTCTAACTTCTGGACCTTTGGTATCCATCAGAATAGCAATATTTTTACTTACAGCGCGCACGTTGTTAATAATTTTGGTAAATCCTTCGGCTTGTAGATGTGCGGAGTTCATTCTAACAACGTTCATACCTTCGGCATACATTTCTCTTAGAAAATCCACTTCACAGCGCAGGTCGCTAATCGTTGCGACAATTTTTGTTGACTTAGACATACAATCTTTTTTTTTGATTTTATTATTCCTTCTTAAGCTAAACATCTTAAGAAGGACTGATTTAAAAAAACTAATATTTAATACTTATTTTTATCTTTCATTAATTATTATTTAATATGGAATCAATTGCCAATCGGTAAGAATCCAATCCAAAACCAACAATACATCCTTTGCAAGCTTCTGATAAAAATGAATGATGTCGAAAATTTTCTCTCTTAAAAACATTGGAAATGTGAACTTCAATAACAGGAACTGAAATAGACCTAATGGCATCGGCAATAGCTATTGATGTGTGGGTATAAGCTCCAGCATTTAAAATAATTCCATCGTACGTAAATCCAATTTCGTGTAATTTATCAATAAGCAATCCTTCTGTATTTGATTGAAAATAATCAAGTTTAACATCCGGAAATTTGGCTTTTAATTCCAAAAAATAATCTTCAAAAGTTTGATTACCATACACTGTTGGCTCGCGTTTGCCCAGTAAATTCAAATTGGGTCCATTAATAATCTGAATTTGTTTCATGATTTTTGCTTTTTTTTGCTGATATTATTACGAATAGTAATGATAAGGATGTAAACAGAGGGTATTAAACAAATAAAATTGGCAAGAATCATTGGTAAGTCAGGAATTAACACTCCATATAAAAACCAAAATAATATTCCAAATGTCATTATTGTATACATTCCCACAGAAATGCTATGAGTTTCGCCTGTTTTAATTACTTTATAGGCCTGTGGAAATTGCGCTACTGCAGTGCAAAAGCCTGCTATATAGCCAATTATTTTTATGTCAAATACCATTGAGAAAATTTTGTGCAAAAGTAGTAAAAAAAAGTGAACTGAACAAAATTCTTAAAAACGCCGATGTCAGCTTGAATTGAAATTTTGTATGATTAAATAATTACCTACTTAGGAAAAAACAAATAGATTTGTATTTTTTACATGATTAAAAGATATATGAGACTGATGATAATGTCAAACATATTAACATAATTATGATAGTTATATGAAAATAATTCATATATTTGCAGTCTAATTTTTACATATTTGTTTTATAACTATGCATTTATCAAGTTTGTGATTCACTGGATAAAATTCTCAGATTGATTAATTTAAAGTTAATTCGTTTAAGAACAGAGTCTTTTAGAACAAAATGAATAATTGTTTGTTTAATTTAAATTAGTTTCTCTTTATAATGATATTAATCCTTTCATATATTTTTATTTTTTAATCAAAGCAAATTATTTACTTAAAAAATTAAACGGTCATGAGAAAAATTACTTTATTATTTATTGCCATTATTATGGCAAGTTCTTTTGCAAATGCTATAACCGGGGGCACTACAGGTTGGTACGACGATTATTTATCAATTAACGCAAATGGCTCTGGAGCAACATCATATTGGATTGGAACTTCAGGGACAGGAACAGCACTTCAAGGTGTGAACTTTGGAAGTGTTAGTAGTTTAACTATTAATGGTTGCGATATGAAATATTGGAGCAGTAACCAAGAGAGAACAGGCGGCTCATTTTTTTACAAAATTATGTCTGCTAATGGAGCAACACAAATAGTAGCACCCGTTGAAACTATTTGGGATCAAGCAAAACTTCCTGCAGCCAATGATTATCAAGGAACAAAAGCCACTACTATAAATTTGTTAACAGGTTTAATGCCTGGTACCACTTACGAATTACATGTTTGGGCTAAACACTGGGGATCTGCACTTGGCGATAACTATCTTTCAAACTCAAATGGAAATTATAGGGCAACTTTTACCACACCTGCCGTTATGGTTACTGGTGCAAATGGTATTGCTAATGGCACTTTTTACGCTACATTAAAGGATGCTTTTGATGCAATTAATTTACAAACTGATCAAACCGGAAAAGATATTGAAATTCTAATTGGTGCTAGCACTACTGAAACTGCTTCAGCTATTCTTAACCAACCATCAGTGGCAAGCTGGAATTCCCTTAAAATTTATCCCACTAATGCTGGAGTTACAGTAAGTGGCAATTTTGCAAATGCTTTGATTGATTTGAATGGTGCTGACAAAGTAACTATTACCGGTAAACTTAATAAAACTGGTACACCTAAATCATTAACTTTTATGCAACAAGAGGCAACAAATTCTTTGTCAAGCACTATAAGACTAATAAACGATGCTAAAAATGACACTATTTCGTATTGTACTCTTAAAGGATCTGTTCAATCATCTAGTTCTGTCGGTGGTATTGTATATTTCGCTACGGCATTAACAACAACGGGTACAGGAAACAGCGACAATGTTATTTCCTATAATGACTTCACCAGAGCTGGCACGGTTAGTCCATTAAATGCAGTTTATTCAAATGGTACAAGTGCAGCTGTATTTAATTCTAAAAACACAATTGATAATAATAATTTCTTTGGTTTATATGATGGTTTAAGTAGTCAGTATGGAGTAAAATTAGGAATAAATAATGCAGAATTTACAATTACAAATAATAGTTTTTACGAGCCAAATGAAGTAGTTCCAACAGGTACTGGTAATTACTACTCAATAAATATTGGAGCTGGTGGTCCAGGTGAAAAGTTTAATATCTCAAATAATTATATTGGTGGCAGTGAGCCCAAATGTGCTGGTTTGCCTTTTAGAAAAACAAATGCAAATTCAAATATATTTATAGGGTTATTTGTTTCAGTTTCTTCAACAGCATTAAATAATTTCAGTGACATACAAGGAAATCATATTCAGAATATCAATTGGAAAAACAGTGCTACCAAAAAAGATTTTACCGGGATACAATCATTTGGTGGTAACATGTATATTGGTACTACTACAGCTAATAATATTAGTGATATTGTACTTGAAAATGGTGCTATTAGTGCCTCAATTTTCTATGGTATATATGTTCAAAATTCAACAGGATCATATACAGTACAAAACAATACCATTTCAAACATAACTATTAACAATCCAGATGGAGCTAATGGCACTAGTTTTTATGGTCTTTATAAATCCAATTCCGCTGGTGAAGTTAACTTTAGCGATAATATAATTGGTGGTGCAACTGCCAATAGTATTAATGTAACAGGAACAAGTACTGCTAATACACAAATAGTTGCAGGTGTTTATATGTTAACAGGAAATAATACTTCTAAAGTTACTATTTCTGGAAATACAATTCGGAATTTGAATAACAGTTCAAATAGAACTGATGTGTTAAACTCAACCTATGGTGTTTTTTGTAGCACTGCTAATTTAAATGGAAGTATAAATAATAATAAAATTTATGGTCTTACAGCATCGAATACTACCTTGCCAGCACGTGTAATTGGTGTAAATATGGATGTAACTTCCACTTCTACTGCCATGAATTGTTATAACAATTTTATTTCATTAGGCAATTCAAATCCAGGAATTGTATATGGAATTTTACAAAATACAGGATTAGGAAAAGTTTACAACAACACTGTTTTATTAGCAGGTACTGTAACAACAGGTGCTTTTGAAAGTGCAGCTTTAAGAGGTTCTGCGGGAACAACAGCGGGAAGAGATTATAAAAATAATATTTGTTATAATACTCGATCAAATAATGGAGCTACAGGAACTCATTATGCTGTTAAAATAGAACAACTTACTGGTTTGACAATTGATGCAAATAATTATTATGTTTCAGGTACTGGTGGCGTTCTTGGTAATTTAACCACAGATTGTAGCACACTAGCTTCTTGGAAGATTGCAACTAGTCAAGATGTGAATTCAAAATCTAAAGATGTTGAATTTGTAAGCACAACAGATTTAAGTCTTACAGGCACCTCAATAAACGATGCGGAATTAGGTGTAGCTCGTTTAACCGGAGTTGTTGATAAGGATATTTCTGGCACAACTTCGCGTGCTGGTACAACTTATATGGGTGCTCACGAAGCAAGTGATTTAACTATACCTGCTCCAACAAAAACATTTACTGTTACTGTACCAAGCGGAACTTCAAAGGTTTATATTGCAGGAACATTTACAGGTAAGAAATGGAATATCACTACTCCACATGAACTTACAGCTACTTCAAATCCAAATGAGTTTACGGGAACATTTGCTTGTACTAACGATGTAACATATAAATATTTGTGTGATACAGGCGACTTTGCTTATCAAGCTGCTGTATCTGCAGGTGGAGCTGCTGAAGCAAATCGTACATATAATGCTGCAGACCCAGCGGTAGTGGCTTGGTTGAACATGAAAACTGTTACACTTAATGTTAGTTTTGCAACAGGTGTACCAACAAAATTATTTGTGAAAGGTAGTTGGGATAATTTTGCAGCACCAATTGAATTGACAAAAACTGACAATACTTTCTCAACAACTTTAAGTGGTTTACTTGCTAATAAAATTCCTAGCAATACTCAGTATAAGTATTATACAAATGATGAGATTGCTGATAATTGGGAATCGAATGCCGATAACTCACTTAGAAATAATCGTTGGAGCATTTTCCCAGTAATGAATGATGAAATAGCTCGCTTTACTACAGCAATTGTTTCTGGTGTTAAAAATTCTGTGGCTAATGTTCGTATTATGCCTACGGCATCAGGTATTGATGTGTTACTTAATGGACAATCAACTGTCGAATTGTTAAATGTGAATGGTGTTTTAATTGAGAAAACTGTTGCTAACGGTTTTTATTCACGCAAACTTGATCATGGCGTTTATATTATTCGAATAGATGGTAAAGCAACTAAGTTTGTAAAATAACAACTCGCTCCAACCTTTTTTTCAATTAAAGGTTATAAAAGTAATGAGGAATATTCTTTAGCAACCGTCTTTCTTTATTTTTGAAAGACGGTTGTTATTACTTAATTTTCACGATTGTAAAGATATAATATTAGATAACTTATTTCAATTCATAAATTGAATTCACAATTTCTGTTCAATATGAAAACAACTACCCAATACTTCAATCTCAAATTTGCAGTCATTATTGCATTTATAATTGTTATTGCAAATGGATTACAAGCTACTACTTTGTTCGAAAATTTTGATAGTCCATCTGCGGCTTCTACAAATAATACTGCAAAAGACATTACCTATCCTTCAGGTGTGTGGAATGTGTGTGCAATTACTAAACCTACAACAGCAACAGAAAATGACAGAATAAATGGAATATATTCCATGCGAATGAGAGGATTGACGGGTCAAAATTTTATGTTTATGAAATTTGATAAAGCAGGTGCAGGCATACTTTCGTTCAATTATGGTTCGTATAGCAATTACAGTAATGGTGAATTTACAATTCAGCAATCGACTGATGGGGGCGCAAATTGGGTTAATGTTGGCACTCCAGTGACTGTTCCAAAATGGAGCGGAACTTTTTTAAGCTATTCATTGCCAATAAATTACAATGGAAATATTCGTTTTAAAATTGTAGTTACTTGTCGTGCTGTCAATAACCCAAACGAACAGTTTAATATTGACGATTTTCAGATCACAGATTTTGGATCTGAGCAAACCGCCATTCCAGTTTCGTCCGTTGCTACAGGTGTTTACGAAACTCCACAAACGGTTACAATTACTTCAGCAACATCGGGTGCAACTATTTATTACACAACCGATGGAACGGCACCTACTACTTCGTCAATGATATATTCAACTCCACTGAATGTAACAACTACTACAAAAATCAGAGCTATTGCAGTGGCAACCGGAAAAGTGGATAGTCGCGAAGAAGTCGTGCTTATTAGTTTTCCTATATCAATTAGTACTTTAGCTGAGTTTACTGCTAAATTGGCCACAACTGGAACAAATATAACTTATTTTAAATATACTGGCGAAGCAGTTATTTCCTACTATTACACTACTTCTTCAGTAGCTGGTTATGGCACAACCATCACAAAATACGCTTTCTTGCAAGACAATACAGCCGGAGTTTCATTAAAGGACAATAATAAAGTTCTTACTAAAAATTATGCTACTGGTGATAAAATTACGGGAATTATTCTACAAGTATATAATATAAATAATACAGTTCAAATATATCCATACGCAGATTTTACAATAGTTTCATCAAATAACATTCTAACACCTGTAGTTTCTACAATTGCAAGTATTGCCTCTAAACCATATCAATTAGTACAGTTAAATAATGTTTTGTTTGATGGTGCAGATGGAACGAAAACTTTTGGGGTAAACAATTCAATATTTCTGAAAGAGGGTTCTAATACAGTTAGTACATTTCCACTAAGAATTCCTTCATTATTGACAATTGCACCAGATTTTCAAGGAACAATTATTCCAACAACTACAAAAAATATAGTGGGAATAGTGTCTAAATCAGAAACTAGTTTTACTGATTATTCATTATTTGTTCGAAATGCTGCAGAACTAGACCTTCAAGTATCCAGAATACAAACTTTGAGACTAAATAATCTTTTCGTTTCAAACAATAAAGTATATTTTGAAACTTCGTCTGTTGAAAAAGTAATTGTTTATTCTATTAATGGACAGCTTGTTAAGAGCGTTAAGTCTTCGATAGGAATGAATTCTATAGAATTGAAAAATGGTGTTTATTTATTCCGCATTGGAGATAGAATTGTTAAAGTTATTTTGTAGTATTTAGTATGTTTTTTGTTTGTAGACGAATAAATTTGTCAATAAATAGCTGTGCTTTTGTTTTATCAAAAAAAAGGATATTGTGTATTTCAAACATTTCATTCATTTTTCAGTAATAATCTTGTTGCTTATCTTTACTACAGAAGCTACGAGTCAGAATACCACGACTAAACGCGATGTCTACAGTGTGAGTATTTCAGTTTTGGATAGTTTAACGGGCGAAAAAATAGTTGGTGCGCCATGTCAGATTAAAAGTCAAGGAGTATTTGCAGTAACCGATGGTAATGGTTTGGCTGTATTTAAGAATCTGCGCAAAGGAGAAACTTTGATTGATATTTCGTACCTTGGTTACGAATCTGTTTCAAGAATGATAAATGTAAAAGCGGATTTGATTTTAAAAATCAAAATTGTAGCTACATCATTACAACTCAAAGAAGTGAGTGTGGTGGCAAAAAGTAGTGCTGCAGGTTCTTCTACCTCGTCCCTAATTAGTAGGCAAGCTATTGAACACTTGCAAGCCACCAACTTAGGCGATTTGATGCAATTGCTGCCAGGAGCTACTATGCAAACACCCGACCTCACCGTAGCAAGCAGTTTACAAATTAGAAATGCTTCGAATGCCGGTTTCGACAAAAATAATTCATTTGGTGCTTCAATTATTGTAGATGGTGTGCCTGTTTCGAACAATGCAAATATTGATTCAAAGTTGGGTGGAAATAATAATACTGCTGGTCAGGGTATCGACTTGCGACAAATTTCGGCAGACAATATAGAGTCGGTTGAGGTTATAAGAGGAATACCATCGGCCGAATATGGCGATTTAACTTCGGGAGCAGTAATTGTAAAATCTAAATCGGGTAAAACTCCTTATGAAATTCGCACCAAAGTAAATCCAACTACCATTAACACTTCGTTTGGGAAAGGTTTTTCGTTTGGTGAAAAATCAGGTTTTTTAAATACAAATTTTGATTATGTACAAGCTTGGGGTGACCCTCGAAAAAAAACGGAATCGTTCGATCGGTATTCAGTTTCGCTTAATTACAGCAATACTTTTTTTAAAAAATGGAAAACAAACACCAAATTTAATTATAGTGGTTTAATTGATTGGACTGGACAGGACGCAGATGCTTTATTAGAAGGTACTGAGGATAAGCAAACAAATAACAATTTCAAAATCAGTCACGATGGGAAAATTGCACTTAATTTACCTTGGATGCGTACACTTTCTTATGTAATTGGCTATTCTACACAAATAAGTGAATCGCATAAAATAGCGAAAATTGCTGCAGATGGTTTCAAGCCCATTATTTCATCGCTCGAAACAGGTTATTTTGAAGTGCCATATAAAACTGTATCTTACTATGGAAGTGGAGGCGTTAAAAGTAATCCTCAGGACTTGTTTTTCAAAGTTTCGAACAGTTTTGGATTCAAATTACTTGATACGTGGACAAATCAAATTGGAATGGGAGTAGAATACCGTTATGAACAAAATAAAGCGCAGGGCTACTACAACGATGATTCATTATTGCCTTTAAAAACAAACGAAGATGGACGCCCTCGACCTTACTATGATATACCGCCCATTAATCAGTTTTCTGCTTATCTAGAAGATAAAATGACATGGAAAATGCTTGGAATGAAAACAAATTTGAGTGCCGGATTGAGATTTAATATGTTACAACCTGGTAAAGAGGAACAAGTTTCGGCATTATCGCCACGTATTAACGCATCTGTTGAATTATCAAAAAATATATATCTTAGATTAGGATATGGAAAAAATGCCAAAACTCCTGGTTTGACTCATTTATATCCCGAAAAAAAATACATCGATAGAATTGCTGCCAATACTGCATATCAGCCAAATATTGCGGAACGAATGGTATTGTATAATACTATGGTGTACGATGTACAACGTAGCATTGGACTAAAAAATGCTATTAACACAAAATATGAGATAGGGTTTGATATAAAATTACCTCAAGATCGTAGCATCAATATTGTGGCTTTTCAAGATATTACTCCCAACGGCTTTGGATCAAATTCTGAATACTTCACCTATCTGGCTGATTATTATGCAATTGACAATGGCTTAAAATACATTGCAAATGATAAACCGGTTCTTGATCCATCCACCTCACCCACCAGAGTTGATACTGTTTATGCTACTAAAGGTTTGTTTGGAAATACCGAGTGGTCGCGAAATAGGGGAATTGAATTAGAAATTAATTTAGGACGGTCTTATTTCTTGAATACATCATTCTATTTTAGTACTGCTTACTCCGAAACAAGTTCGAAATCGGTTGGAACAGAATATTCTAACCCTAAAAGAGAATCATCGATAAAATGGAAAAACTATTTTTATGATAGCAATACTCCACCTTTTAAATACATATATAATAGTGGAACTCAAGTTAATTATTATAGCAGTTTAAACTCTACTTTTAGAGCTGTAACAAATATACCTGCTCTAAAGATGGTAATGTCTAATACCGTTTTTGTAAGTTTTTCAACTGCTACTTGGGAATCTAATGATTTGAAAGTACCTATAGGATATATTGTTGCTAATCAAACAGGTGGATTTGATAGTTATCAGATTACCCAAGAAATGTTAGACAATAAAGAAACAAAAATAAAAGAACATCCTTTGTCTGAAGGTATTATTAACAATGCAGACAAAATACCTACCAGATCTGATGTACCAATTTGGAATATATCGACCCGATTGACGAAGGAAATTTCGAAAGTGGCCGGATTTTCGTTTTTTGTAAATAACACTTTGTTCTATGAACCTTGGCTGCATTCTTCAACATCTACAACTTTAACACAACGAAACACTGGAACTTTTAGCTTTGGGATGGAGTTATTCTTGAAATTATAAGTTTTAATATTGTACTTTTTTTTAAGATAAAATGAAATGAAAAAAAATAGTTATTTACTTCATCTTACTGTTATTGTCTGTTTCTTTGAGATGATAACGAGTTGTGTGGATAGCCAGAAACTTCCACTTGTATCGGCATATACAGTTCAGGTTACTATGCCAGACGAAATGAAAGATAGTTATTTGTATGTAAATCATATTGTTACATTGAGAAGTCAGCGGATTACTTATACATCATACACCAATGAAAATGGTGTTGCCAAATTCGAAAATATTATTCCGGATATTTATGATGTTTACACATCATGGGATATTACAGGTGAAGAATATGTGAACATGAGTGATTCTCTCGTAGAAAACAAACCGGCACTTATTTCAGCAATTATGCCGTTAAATAATATATTTTCAGACAGTACTATTAATCTTAAAACATTGTTAACTCTAAAGCAAAGTTTGCTAATAAGTAAAGTGTACGCTTCAGGTACCCGCGATTTGAATAACGCTGCTTATACTGTTGATGGTTATGTTGAAATATTCAACAACTCCGACGAAACTCAATACATTGATGGTATTTATTTGGCGCTTGTAGAAGGAGATTCTCCCATAGCTTTTGCTGCTAAGGATAATCCGACAAATATTCATGCACGCCAGGTTTTTCAATTTCCAGGCAATGGTAAAGATTATCCTATATTGCCAGGTAAGAGCATTGTGGCTTGTAATAGTGCAATTGACCATACAGCCAATGCTACAAATACTGTAAATCTGCAACAAGCTGATTTTGAATTTAAAACAATAGCATCTAAACCAACTAACAACCCCGCAATAACCGCAATGACTTTGATTCAAACAAGTTATGTTGGATTAAATAATTTGAATTTACAAAGAAGTTCGGTTAATGGCATTTGTTTATTTAAAACAACCGATAATGTGGGTACATATACTTTGGATTATCCTCCAGGAAAAACATCGGGTAACAAATTTTTACGAATACCCGCAAAATATGTGTTCGATGGTGTTGAAATTCTTGCTTATCGAAGCACAGGTGTTGATCCAAATTCAAAACGATTTCAGAATTTTATTGATGCAGGTTACAAAACAATCTCCTCTACATCTGGTTATACGCATGAAAGTATTGAACGTAAGGTAGATACCAAAAGGTCTAACATTGTTAGAGTATATTTAATTGACACTAATAATAGTCAGAATGATATGGTAACAATAACTGACCCAACACAAAAGAAATACGATAAAACTTTATTATTGCAGTAAAAATGCAGAAAACTGCTTGGCGTATTAAACAAAATAAGAATTATGCAAAGATATTTTAACACACTGTTCTTTTTAATTTTATACATACCACTTACGGCACAAATTGGTTACAATTCTGAGCAACTAGAACTACATAAACTCACAAACAATTGGTTAAATACCGACAATGCTGCTGGTTTAGGTTTTATTAATTTTCATCAACATGGAAATTCAGAATTGGGCTACAGCAACGAAAGTGGTAATTTGCATCGAGCTCAGGAAGGTGATGGAAAAAATGGAATTCGTTTTTTCTCTGAACGATTTGATAAAATTGATAAAAACTGGATGTCGTGGGGAAGTTTCGAATTTAGAATGAATACTGAAGAAAACCGTACATGGTCAAATGCATTTCATACCTATAACAATTCGCCTTATCTTTTTGGAGATAGTATTCCTGGACGATATGATCAACAGACTTTTGACCTTCGAGCAAAGATTTGTCGAAAAATAAATGAAAAATGGAGTTTTGGGGTAAATTTTGATTATTATGCAGGCGATATGTCGCGACTTCGCGACGGCCGTACACGTACTTTTATTGCTGATTATGCCATTGCTCCCGGAACAGTATTTAAGATTAATGGCTCAAATATCTTTGGCACTACACTGGGATTTCGTTTTGAAAAGGAAAAAATGCCGTCGGTAATAACTGTTCAAGCCAATCCTGAAATTAACTATTTCTTTTTTCTAGGCAATGAAAATGCTAATGCGGTGAAGAATGCTTATTTAGGTTTCGACAGACAGTTTGTAAGCAGAGAATTATTTGCAGAACTACAATATAATTTTGTAAATAAACAACTTGATTGGTTTACAACTTTAGGATTTACATCCCGCCAACAACAGGTGCTTGGCGGTGAACGAGAAAGTCCTGGAGAATTTCAGTCCCAAAACGTGCGTTTTAACTCTAAAGCAAATGTGTTTTTAAATAAAAAATTACTTATAATTGATTTAAAATCAAATTATCAATTTGGTACGGCTAACGAATTTCTGCAAGAGCTTGTAATAACCAGAGACACTATTAATCACGATGTTTCAAAAAGATGGAACACCCTTTATATCTATAAAAATAGATATTCATCAAATTCTTACAATGCACGTTTAAATATAAGTTTGCGTAATCTGCTTAATGACGGTAAAGATTATTCATGGATGGCAGCTATTGATGGAACATTTTATGGATTCAGCAACAGTTACCAGTTGCCCTATTCGGTTTTCGAATCGCAACGTTTGCGTTTTGGTACAAATGCTGGAGTACGTGTTTTGAATAAAAAGGGACATCGAATAAGTCTCACTGCAAAAGGTGGATTTGGTTTTGGATTGAACAATAAACTGGAATTAAACAGTATTGCAAATGCCACTCCAAACTTAGGTTCGAGTACCTTTGAAAAAGCAACTTTCAAAATTGCGAATGAAATTATGAAGCCTGATTTAGAATTTTATAAGCAAAATGTAATTGACTATGGTGTTGATGCGCTTTATAGTTTTCCACTTAAGTCAAAAAAAAGCAATTTTGTTGGACAAACTAAAGTGTTTTATAACAATCAGATTAGTGGAACTTTAGGCTCATGGCGCATGTTCGGCTTCTCGCTTGGACTTATTACCTTGTAATGATATTAACATACAATTTATTCTTCAAAATTAATACAAATAATGACAAATAAAACATTTATTATCTGCGCATTAGTTGCGTTTACTACATTTGCCACCGCACAACGAAAGAAGATTGATGCTGGTGAAAATCAAGATAAAGTAACCAGTCAAACCGATAGTGCTCAAACCCCAAAAACCAAAGATTTCTCGAAAATAACTGCGGGAGCAAAACTTAGTTCAGGACTTTTCAATATTTACAAAACAAAAACGGGAACTTACTACTTTGAAATTCCGGATTCGTTGTTGGGTCGACCAATGTTGATTGCCGCCAGAGTGGTGAATATCAGTGATAATAACAAAATATCCGCTGGTCAGATGCGGAGCAATCCCATACTAATATCATTTTCGAGGCGCGATAAGTTTTTGTTTATGCATCAGCCTACTGGTACTTCATACGCCAATGCCAACGATCCGATAGCGACATCACTTGCTCGAAATAATATGATGCCTATAGTTATGTCGTTCGATATCACAAGCCGCAACGCTACAAATGATGCTTCGTTGATAGATGTTACCAAGCTATTTTCGGCTGAAGTGGATTTGGTTTTTCCTGCGGGAATTGGCAATACGGGCCGATTGGACACTAAAGCAAGTCAAATAATCGATATGAAATCGTTTCCTCAAAACGTCGAAATTAAATCGTTTTATAATTATTCGGGTGGGAGAGAGCCATTTTGTACAACCATCAATTATTCCTTTGTGTTGTTACCAAAAACTCCAATGAAAACTCGTTTTGCCGACGATAGAATTGGTTATAGTTCCGAAAATAAACGTAAATATGAATCAGAAAAGCCAGTTGTTAATCAAAAGATAATTGATCGTTGGCGCATTGAACCTCGTCCTGTAGATATTGCAAAATTTAGAAAAGGAGAATTGGTAGTGCCTCAAAAACAGATTGTTATATATGTTGATACCGTAATGCCCGAAGTGTGGCGCAAATATGTTCGTCAAGGTATCGAAGACTGGAATATTGCATTCAAAGAAATTGGTTTTAAGCAAGTTATCATTGCAAAAGATTATCCACGCGACCCAAATTTCGATTCGGAGGATATTCGTAATACTTGTTTTAGATACATAACTTCTACCGATGCAAATGCCTCTGGACCACAGTGGATTGACCCACGAAGTGGTGAAATTATTCAGGGCGATATACTTTGGTGGCATAATGTGATAGATTTGTTGCAGACTTGGAAGTTTGTGCAAACCGCAGCAGTAGACCCCGAAGCACGAAAAAAAGTGTTAGACGAAAAAATTATGGGAGAAACCATACGATATGCTGTTGCTCATGAAACTGGTCATGTATTTGGATTACAGCATAATATGCGAGGTTCGTATGCTTTGCCTACGGATTCATTGCGGTCGCCAGCGTTTACTAAAAAATATGGTACCACTGCCAGTATAATGGATTATGCTCGTTTCAATTATGTGGCTCAGCCAGGTGATAAAGAAAAAGGCGTGAAACTTACTCCTCCGGTAATGGGACCTTATGATTTGTTTTCAATAAAATTTGGTTATTTGCCTATATATGAGGCCAAAACACCCGAAGAAGAACTTCCTGTGTTGAATAAATGGTTTTTAGAAAAAGGCAATAATCCATTGTTTTTATATGCGCCAGCTGTAATTTCGCCTGTGGCACCCGATCCATCTTCGCAAACCGAAGCATTGGGAAATGACATCATAAAATCAGGACAATATGGCATTGCTAATCTTAAAGTTATTACTAAAAATTTATTGAAATGGACTGTAAATGACGGTGATAACTATGATTTGCTCAATAAACGATTTGATGGTATAAGCAAATTGTACACTCGGTTGGTTACTTTGCCAATTTCCTACCTTGGTGGAATATATACTTTTTCGGGCACTGTTGGTCAATTTCCAGCCAATTATCTTCCTGTCGAAAAATCGAAACAGCAAGAAACAATTCGATTTGTGGTAAGTGAAATTACTAACTGCGATTGGCTGATTCAACCAGACTTAAATAAATTGATTGGCACTCAAACCGAAGATTTAATGAAATGGCAGTCTTCGGTAATATCCTCATTACTTGGCAATTTTGTGTTGGGTAGGCTCAATACTTCCGAAACTCTCAGTACCAAAGATGGTTATACTTTGGTAGAATATTTCAAAGATCTCGATAACGAAATTTGGAATAAAACAGGTAATATCAGCCTTTCTGCAATGAATAAGCACATTCAGTTGGTTTATGTCGACAAATTGCTTTCGTTGGTTCACCCAATGTTTGTTTACTCCGAAAAATTGGAGAGCCGGTCGATGAACGAAACTTTGTGGGCATCTGCCGTGGCCAATCAACTAACTGCAACCACTGCACATGTTACTGAATTGATGCAAGCGCAACCACAAAATGCAGGACATTATAAATTGATATTGAACTTAATAGAAAAATATACAAAATAAAATCAAATAGAATGAAAGTAAGAAATATTGTATTAGTAATTTTAATTTGCTCATTTAGCATTCAGGCAAAAGCAGATGGTGGAATGTGGTTACCATTAAACATTTCACAAAACATTGCGCAAATGCGTAAAGCTGGTCTTAAATTATCAGCCGAAGATATTTACAGCATTAATAAAGTGTGTATAAAAGATGCAGTGGTTGGTCTTACAACTACCGATACCGACTTTGATAGTTTTTGTACAGCCAGTTTTATCTCAGATAATGGTTTGATAATGACCAATTATCACCCAATTCTGCGATATTTAGAGATGTTTTCGAGCAAAGGAAATGATTTCTTGAAATTTGGATATTGGTCGGAGAAAAATGAAGAGGAAACAAATTGTTTTGATCTTCAAGTGTCGCAATTGGTTCAAATGGTTGATGTTACCAACGAATTGACGATAGGAACAGATACTTTATCAGCCGACGAAAAAACAAAAGTGATTAACGAAAGAAGCAAGAAAATTGTTGCAAGTTATACAAAGGGGAAAAAGTTGGAAGCGCAGGTTGTTTCGTTTATGGCAGGCAATCAATTTATTCTGTCAGTTTACCGAATTTACAAAGATGTTCGTATGGTGGCAGCTCCTCCAATGGTAATGGGTAAATTTGGTGGTGATGCCGATAATTGGGTTTGGCCACGTCATACAGCCGATTTTTCGTTATTGAGGGTTTATGTCAATAAAGATAATGAACCTGCAAAATATAGCAAAGAAAATGTGCCTTTGAAGAACAATCCGTATTTGAAAATATCAACAAAAGGCGTTAAAGAGAATGATTTTGTAATGCTAATGGGCTTTCCAGCTCGTTCAAAACTTTACATTCCGTCTTTTGCGATAGATTATTTAGAAAAAGAAGAACTTCCAGCTCAGTTAGCAATTAGAGGAGATAAATTGAAAATTATTAACGATGCAATTGCCGCCAATCCAGATATTAAATTTAGATACACCGCTCGCGTTAATTCTATTACTAATAAGTATTTACGTTGGAAAGGTGAATTGGCAGGAATACGGAAAATGGATTTAGTGTCGCAAAAAAAAGCAGAGGAAAAAGAATTGTTGGATTGGATAAATGCCGATGCGGCACGTAAAGCCAAGTATGGCGATATTATTGAGGTGCAAAAGAAAATATATGACGACCTAAAACCATACAAAGTGGCTGATACCTATTTCAATGAAGCAGGTATAAATGGAGCCGAAATTATTCCTTTTGCAGGGAAATTTGAGAAAATGGTGCAAATGTTTTCGCGCAAAAAGGTGAGTGAAAAAGCCGTTGCTGCCGAAGCCAATAGGCTTAAGCCCTTGGCTGCTCAATTTTTTAAGGACTGGGATTTTGAATTAGATCGCAAAATGTACTGCACACTTTTGTACCGTTATTATCAGAGTGTAGATAAAAAGTTTATTTCCAAAGAAATGACTGAGGCTTTGGTAGCTCATGGCGGTGATGTTGATAAATATTCGATTGAAGCATTTGACAAATCTATTTTAACGCATAAAGAGCAGGTTGATAGTTTTTTGACCAAAGTTGATTCAGTGTCGATGGCAGTTTTTACAAGCGATCCGGTTTACAAATTGGCGATAAGTTACTATAAAATTTATACCGAACGTGTTGCAAATCAGATGAAGCGCTTGCAATCGGAACAAAGTAAATATTACAAAATTTACATGCAAGCGTATTTGGAAAAATATGCAGGTCAAATTTTATGTCCAGATGCTAACCAAACGCAACGATTAGCTTACGGAAAGGTAACAGGGTGTGTTCCAGCTGATGGTATGAGGTACGATTATTATACAACTTTTGATGGTGTGTTCGAAAAAAACCAAACAAATGCTGGAAACGAAGATTATTATGTTCCTAAAAAGTTGCGTGAACTTTACAAAAATAAAGATTATGGTAATTATGCCGAAAAGGGCGTTTTGCGAACTTGTTTTTTGACTAATTGTCAGACTAGTAGTGGTAATTCTGGAAGTCCAGTGTTGAATGCTAAAGGCGAGATTGTGGGTCTAAATTTTGATAGAACAGTAGAAGGCGTTGCTTCCGATTATTGTTTTTCGCCTCAGTTGAGTAGAAGTATAAGTGTGGATATTCGTTATATACTCTTTCTACTTGATAAATACTCACCATCGAAATATGTATTGAAGGAAATGAAATTGGAGAAATAAATATTTAACCCTTTTATCAAACATGGTATTATCACTTTTCGTGTGGGTTGATATTTTTTAATTTTATTAAGACTACATGTATAGAAAAAAATAACCACACCAGTCACATTAGTTCACAATAGAGTAACTGCTGAAAGCATTTATAATGAATTACATAATGCCGAAAGATGTTAATCTGTTGTGTTCTCTTTTTTTAATACTAACTTTTTTTATTGTGCCTATTGAGGTTTTTGTTTGATTTTGATACTTATTTCAAATAGACCCTACCGAAAAAAGAAGTAGCCCTATTTTCTTTGCTTGTATCCGATTAAAAAAAAAAGATTAACTTTGCTTTTTTTAGTGCAATGTTAGAAATTCCCTTTTTAGTAGGTATGAATCTTATTGAAACAACTGAATGTTAAGAAAGCAATATGGTTGATAAACAAAATAACAATAAAAGTGAAACATTTTTTAGTTCTTTTTTTGGAGTTAACGGTGTTTTGCGCACTAAATATTTTTCGGGAATAAATGCCAAACATTCATGGCAAAACATCCGAGAATATATAATTATAGCATTCGGTTTGCTTTTGTACGCAGGTGCTTGGAAGGCGTTTTTGCTGCCTCACCAAATTACTGGAGGTGGTGTTACGGGCATTGGTGCATTGGTGTTTTATGCTATTGGAGTTCCAATTTCGGTTACATATTTTTCAATAAACGCAATTTTATTGTTGATTGCTATTCGCTCTGTTGGGCTAAAGTTTAGTATTAGAACAATTTATGGAGTTGTTATTTTGACCTTCTTTTTTTCTATTTTACCGCAAGCAGTATCGGGCACTTTTGTGGGCAAAGATGACAACTTTATGGCTTGTGTAATTGGCGGACTACTTTCTGGTGCAGGTGTTGGCATAGTTTTTTTAGCTAATGGAAGTTCTGGCGGTACCGATATTATTGCTAAAGTGGTAAATAAATATCGGAATATCACTCTTGGACGCATTTTGCTGTATTGTGATGTTTTGATTATTTGCTCCTCTTATTTTCTTAATTTTGGAAGCATTGAAAAAATAGTTTATGGACTTACAGCTATGGCCATTTCCACTGTGGCAGTCGATATGGTTATAAATGGTGTACGTCAATCAGTGCAGTTTTTTATATTTTCGAAGGAATATGAAAAAATTGCTGATAAAATAAACGAAGATGTGCATCGAGGAGTAACTGTATTGGACGGAATGGGTTGGTACTCAAAAGAACCTGTAAAAGTTGTAACCGTGGTGGCACGAAAAAACGAATCAATAAAAATATTTCGCATAGTAAAGAACATAGATCCTAATGCATTTGTTTCCCAATCTTCTGTTATTGGAGTGTATGGCGAAGGTTTCGATATTATCAAAGGAAAATAATTTATTATTATTTTATGGCAGGATTTACCGCAATTATCTGTAAAAAAGATATTTCTATACCAATTTTCAAATTTAGGGAAAAGAATTTGTTCGGCAACGAACGTGAATATAGTACAACAGTTTTATCATCCGATAGCTTTAGTATTGAGCATTTTACTCATCGTAAGTTTGAGCACGATAAAACTTTTAAAGAAGATGATGATATTATTATTGGTATTGAAGGTGTTTTGTTGAATTTGAAGCAATTGAAACTTTCTACACAGCAGAATGATATATTTTCGGTGATCAAAAGTTTGTTTTTAGAAAAAGGAGATAATTTTGTAAAAGACCTTAAAGGCGAATTTTCGGGATTTATTTATTCTAAAGCGTCAAAAAAATGGTTGGTTTTCGATAATCCAACAGGTTCAAAGCGCATCTTTTTCTTTCAGAACGAAGGCTATTTTATGTTTTCGTCCGAATTGAGGGATATTACCAATTTGTTTCACGAACTATCTATTCCAATAAAATTGGATTTGGACGGTGCATATCTTTTGCTCACTTATGGATATATGTTGGAAGACAAGACACTTATTTCCGATGTAAAGCGACTGTCGCCAGGCACATTGCTTACTTACGAAAACGAGAAATTGACTTCATGGGAGTACTTTAATTTAAAGAACATTGAGCGTACAAAAGACACCAAACAGCAAATAATTGAGAAAATTGATTTGCTATTCAATCAAGCACTTAGACTCGAATTTGAAAAGGATAAAGAATATAATTATAAACATATAGCTACTTTAAGTGGCGGTTTGGATTCCCGAATGACTGTTTTGGCGGCTCATAAACTTGGCTATACTAAGCAGCTGAATTTTACTTTTTCGCAATCAAACTATTTGGACGAAACAATATCGAAGCAAATTGCATCCGATTATGGGCACGATTTCCTTTTTCAGTCGCTCGATAATGGTAACTATTTGAAGGAGATTGAAAAAACGGTTTATCACAATGATGGTTTGATTTTATATTCTGGAGCTTGTCATTTACTCAATTCTATTGGTAATATTAACTTCGAATCGTATGGTTTAGTTCATACAGGACAAATTGGCGATGCGGTGTTAGGTTCTTTTCTGTCAAAGCCTTATGTGGTGAAACCTACTGCATCAGCAGGCGCTTATTCCACTAAATTGATTCATCGTATTGAACCCTATTTACAATTTGTGGCAGACAAATATCCAAGTGAGGAATTGTATAAATTCTATGGACGTGGATTTTTAGGTGCGTTGAATGGCAATTATTATATCGACATTTATACCCAAGCGGTTAGTCCATTTTTGGACATAGATTTTCTGTCGTATTGCTATTCTATTCCCGACGAAATGAAGTACAAGCAACAAATTTATTTGGAATGGATAGCAGAAAAACATGCTGAATTTGGTAAGTATCCATGGGAAAAAACTGGTGTTTCACCATTGAAATCAAATAATTACAAAAAGTATATTGATTTGGGCTATTACCGTCGGATGAGTCTGAAATTTTTTGATAGACTTTCAGGGAAGTTAAAGTCAGGCATGAATCCATTCGATTTTTGGTTGCGCGAAAACAAGGGATTGAATGATGTAGTAGAAGCATATTATCATCAACATATCGACTTAGTTGCTGCTTATCCGCAATTACAAAAAGACTGCGAACAATTATTCAAAACAGGTAATTCTGGCGAGAAATTTCAAATACTAACACTTTTGGCGGCAATAAAACTTCACTTTGGGAGTAAATAATTTTGGTTCTACACTAAATCGTGTGGGTTTGTTTGAAACAAACTTTTATAAATAAGAAAATGAAACCACAATAGGCACAATAGAAAATATTTTAAAAATAAAAAACACACAATAGATAAATACCTATCGGTATGATTCATTATAAATGCTTTAAGCATTTATTCTATTGTGAACTATTGTGCCTATTGTGGTTAACTATTCTTAGATTTATTGTTTGCCTTGATATGGTTAAATATATCAACCCACACGAAAAGTGGTAGAACCATAATTCTAATTCAATTAATTCTGCTTTATCCAGATTGGATAAGAAACTTTTTTAAATATGTGTGCTAATTAACATTCTTATTTTCTCTTTATTTATGGCAATACCCCAAAAGATGAGCACTTTAAGTTCTTATAATATTTCGATATTTCATTAAAATTATTGGTGTCCGATAAAAAGAGAATATAAAATAATGTCGCCCCGATGGGGCTTATTGACAATTCTAATTCATTGCTACCATAATGTCGCTTCTCTGAAGCTATTAATAAAAAGTCCCATCGGGACGAAATTATGGTAGAAAACATTCAAAAACAAAGTCTAAGCCCCATCGGGGCGAAATTATCTCAAAACATTATTGGAAGCGGTTTTTTGATGCAAAATAAAAAGTTTATCGGACAACATTAATTAAAAATCATAAATTTTATGTTATAAAAGTACGTTTTAACACACTAGATATTACCTTTGTATTTTTAAAGAGTGTTTTAAGCACAAAAAAAGCCCTGTTCCATAATGGCAACAGAGCTAATTTTGAAAAGCATTGTAATTCCAGTTACAATGAAGGTTTAATTGGGTTTTCTTGATTTACGCGAGCAGCTTCGGATGGTTTAACAGCTTCCGAAGCTGTTGTGCTTTTAACAACAACAATAGCATCCTTGGCACTTCGGCGCATATTTACCACACGCATCAATTCGCTTAAAATGCTGTTGATATTGATAATCAGTGGCTCATAGTTGAGTTCAGCTTCAAGCATGGCATTTGTTTCTATCGCCGTAAACAAATTACGCAGCATCCGCTTGGCATACTGTAATTGAACCAGATTACTCTCCACTGCTGGCTGCAACTTTTCCCGGGTTCGCTGATTCCTTTTATCCACCAACTCGGTATAAGCAACTCGCAAATCGTCAAGCATGGGCTTCATACTCATAGCTGTCAGTGCAACGCTCAACGAGTTGTTTTTATCCATTTCGTCAAAAAGGGTTTTCAACCATTCAATCTTCACAAAACTGTTTTGCTTATAAAAACCACCCATTGCGTTTTCGATAAACGGAACAGTAATAACCTGAGTTCGGGATAAGAAAAGAAAAAAAAGTTGCATAATTGAATAAAAAGGGTTGCATAACTGAATAAAAAGTATTACCTTAGTAGCTGTAAATCAAACTAATAACCCCATTATTTCAGCTATGCTAACCCCAGACAA